>NZ_JRGL01000161.1 GCF_000764655.1 Aeromonas aquatica | reverse complement strand
ACTTCACGCAGGGCCGTGCCGATATCGGCCAGGGAGCGCACGGTTTTCACGCCGGCATCTTCCAGGGCGGCAAATTTCTCTGCTGCCGTGCCCTTGCCACCGGCGATGATGGCGCCCGCATGACCCATGCGCTTGCCAGCCGGGGCGGTGACGCCCGCGATGTAGGAGACCACCGGCTTGGTGACGTGGGCCTTGATGTAGGCCGCCGCCTCTTCCTCGGCGCTGCCGCCGATCTCGCCGATCATGACGATGGCTTCGGTCTGCGGATCCTTCTGGAACATTTCCAGAATGTCGATGAAGTTGGAGCCCGGGATGGGGTCACCACCGATGCCGACGCAGGTGGACTGGCCGAAGCCCTCATCCGTGGTCTGCTTGACCGCTTCGTAGGTCAGGGTGCCGGAGCGGGAGACGATGCCCACCTTGCCCGGCTTGTGGATGTGGCCGGGCATGATGCCGATCTTGCACTCACCCGGGGTGATGACGCCCGGGCAGTTCGGACCTATCATGCGCACGCCGGTTTCCTGCAGCTTCACCTTGACCTGCAGCATGTCCAGGGTCGGGATGCCTTCGGTGATGGTGACGATGAGCTTGATGCCCGCATCGATGGCTTCCAGGATGGCGTCCTTGCAGAACGGGGCCGGGACATAGATAACGGAGGCGGTGGCGCCGGTGGCGTCGACCGCGTCACGGACGGTGTTGAACACCGGCAGGCCCAGGTGAGTGGTGCCGCCCTTGCCCGGGGAGACGCCGCCGACCATCTGGGTACCGTAGGCAATCGCCTGTTCGGAGTGGAAGGTACCCTGACCGCCGGTGAAGCCCTGGCAGATCACCTTGGTGTCTTTGTTGATCAGAACGCTCATTATTTGGCCTCCGCTGCTTTGACCACTTGCTGCGCTGCGTCGGTCAGACTCGTTGCTGCGATGATGTTGAGGCCGCTGTCGGCCAGTTTACGGGCACCCAGTTCGGCGTTGTTGCCTTCCAGACGCACCACCACGGGCACCTTGACCCCCACTTCCTTGACCGCACCTATGATGCCTTCCGCGATCATGTCGCAGCGCACTATGCCGCCGAAGATGTTGACCAGCACGGCCTGGACCTTGCTGTCAGACAGGATGATCTTGAAGGCCTCGGTCACCCGCTCCTTGGTGGCGCCGCCGCCGACGTCCAGGAAGTTGGCCGGTGAGCCGCCGTGCAGGTTGACGATGTCCATGGTGCCCATGGCCAGACCGGCGCCGTTGACCATGCAGCCGATGTTGCCATCGAGCGCCACATAGTTCAGCTCCCACTGGGCGGCGTGCGCCTCGCGGGGGTCATCCTGGGATGGGTCATGCATCTGGCGCAGCTTGGGCTGACGATACAGGGCGTTGGCGTCGATGTTGATCTTGCCGTCCAGGCAGTGCAGGTTGCCCTGGGCGGTGATCACCAGCGGGTTGATTTCCAGCAGGGCGAAGTCGCAGTCCAGGAACATCTGGCCCAAACCCATGAAGATCTTGGTGAACTGCTTGATCTGATCGCCGACCAGACCCAGCTTGAAGGCCAGCTCGCGCGCCTGATAGGCCTGCGGGCCCACCAGCGGATCGATGGCCGCCTTGTGAATAAGTTCCGGGGTTTCGTGGGCGATTTTCTCGATGTCCACGCCACCTTCGGTGGAGGCCATAAAGACCACGCGGCGGCTGCCACGATCGACCACGGCGCCCAGGTACAGTTCTTTAGCGATGTCGGTGCAGGATTCCACCAGGATCTTGGTGACCAGCTGACCGTTGGCGTCAGTCTGGTAGGTCACCAGGTTCTTGCCGAGCCAGTGTTGGGCGAAGGCACGGATCTCGTCCTTGCTCTTGGCCAGCTTGACGCCGCCCGCTTTACCGCGGCCACCGGCGTGGACCTGGCATTTGACGACCCAGGTGTTGCCGCCAATCTTGTCGGCCGCTTCGGCCGCTTCCTGCGGGGTGGCGCAGGCATAACCTTCGGAGACCGGCAGGCCATATTCGGCAAACAGCTGTTTTGCCTGATATTCATGCAGATTCATAGATGCTCTATCCGTGTTGTAGGTCTTTCTGTCCGGGGCTCGTTGTTTCTCAATCCCCTGTGAAAGGGGCCTCGGGGGCCCCTCGTTATCTTTCTAATTTCGCTCAGTAGCTCGGCTGTACATGGCGCGGGTCTTCCAAAGCCCGAAGGCTTCTTGATCCTGCCAATGGGCTTAGACGTCCAGCAACAGACGGGTCGGATCTTCCAGCAGCTCCTTGATGGAGACCAGGAAGCCGACCGACTCGCGACCATCGACGATGCGGTGGTCATAGGAGAGGGCCAGGTACATCATCGGCAGGATCTCGACCTTGCCGTCCACCGCCATGGGTCTGTCCTGGATCTTGTGCATCCCCAGGATGGCGCTCTGGGGCGGGTTGATGATGGGGGTGGACATCAGGGAGCCAAACACGCCACCGTTGGTGATGGTGAAGTTGCCGCCGGTCAGTTCATCCACGGTCAGCTTGCCGTCACGGCCCTTGCCCGCCAGATCCTTGATGGCCTTCTCGATGTCGGCGAGGCTCATGTTGTCGCAGTCGCGCAGCACCGGGGTCACCAGACCACGGGGGGTGGAGACGGCGATGCTGACGTCGAAGTAGTTGTGGTAGACGATGTCATCGCCATCCAGCGCCGCGTTCACTTCCGGGTAGCGCTTCAGGGATTCAACCACGGCCTTCACGTAGAAGGACATGAAGCCGAGCTTGATGCCGTGCTTCTTCTCGAAGATCTCGCCGTACTGCTTGCGCAGCTTCATGATGGGCGCCATGTTGATCTCGTTGAAGGTGGTCAGCATGGCGGTGGTGTTCTTGGCCTCCAGCAGACGCTCGGCGATGCGCTTGCGCAGACGGGTCATGGGCACGCGCTTCTCGGTGCGACCGGCCAGCGGCGCAACAGGCGCAGCCACCGCAGGGGCGGCGGCAACCGGTGCGGCAGCAGCCGCCTTGCTCAAGCCCTTGATGAAGGCTTCCACGTCTTCCTTGGTGACGCGACCGCCCTTGCCGGTGCCGGTCAGCTTGGCCACGTCGATGGCGTGCTCGGCCACCAGACGGCGCACGGACGGACTCATGCCATCGGTGCTGTCGTCGGCAACGGCTTCCACTGGCTTCTCACGGGTCTCTTCACCGGCCACCGGGGCCGCTTTGAGGATGGCGATCAGCTGGCGGGACAGCACGGTCGCGCCTTCCAGTTGCAGGATGTCGCCCAGCACGCCGGCTTCCGGCGCGGGGACTTCCAGCACGACTTTATCGGTTTCGATGTCAACCAGTACTTCGTCACGGGCAACCAGATCACCCGGTTTCTTGTGCCAGGTGGCGATGGTGGCATCCGCCACTGATTCGGGCAGGTCCGGTACCTTGATCTCGATAGTCATGTAATCAGTTCCTTGTTACTTCTTGGCCAGCAGGCTTAATTCCAGAGTCGGAGAGGGTCGGCTCCCGAGGAGCGCCCTCCCCTTCACAACTCGTTTATTCCAGGGTCAGGGCGTCTTCCACCAGCGCTTTTTGCTGCTTGGCGTGGACGGACATGTAGCCGACGGCCGGTGAGGCCGAGGCCGGGCGACCGGCATAACGCAGACGGGCAACGCTTGGCAGCACGCTGTCATAGTGATGGCGAGTGCTGTACCAGGCGCCCTGGTTCTGCGGCTCTTCCTGACACCAGACGAAATCGGTAACGTGAGCGTAATCGGCGAGGATGGCGCGCACTTCCTCTTCCGGGAAGGGGTAGAGCTGCTCGATCCGCACCAGGGCCACGTCTTGCTGCTCAGCCTTGCGACGGGCATCGAGCAGGTCGTAGTAGACCTTGCCGGAGCAGAACACCACGCGCTTGACGCCCTTGGGATCCAGCGCATCGATTTCGCCGATGGCGTTCTGGAAGGTGCCTTCCGCCAGCTCCTCGAGCTTGCTCACCGCCAGCGGGTGGCGCAGCAGGGATTTCGGCGTCATCACGATGAGCGGACGGCGCATCGGGCGCACCACCTGGCGGCGCAGCATGTGGAACACCTGGGCCGGATTGGACGGTACACACACCTGCATGTTGTGCTGGGCGCACATCTGCAGGTAACGCTCCAGACGGGCGGAGGAGTGCTCAGGGCCTTGCCCCTCGTAACCGTGGGGCAGCAGCATGGTCAGACCGCACATCCGGCCCCACTTCTGCTCACCGGAGGAGAGGAACTGATCTACCACGACCTGGGCGCAGTTGGCGAAGTCGCCGAACTGGGCTTCCCAGATGGTGAGGCCGGCTGGCTCGGCGCTGGCGTAGCCATATTCGAACGCCAGTACCGCGTTCTCGGTCAGCACGGAGTCGTAAATTTCAAACGGACCTTGGCTCTCGTGCAGGTTGCACAGCGGGGTATAGGTGCTGGCATCGGTCTGGTTGTGCAGCACGGCGTGGCGGTGGAAGAAGGTGCCACGGCCGGAATCTTCACCGGTGAAGCGGATGCGGGAACCCTTGTCCACCAGGGTGGCGTAGGCCAGGGTCTCGGCAAAGCCCCAGTCCACCAGCTTGTCGCCGGCGGCCATCAGGCGGCGGTCTTCGTAGATCTTCTCGACCTGACGCTGCAGCACGTGCGTGGCCGGGTACTGGCTGATGCGCTCGCCGAGGGATTTCAGGTGCGCCATGGGCACAGTGCTGTCGTAGCTCATGGCCCAGTCGTGGCCCAGATAGGGAGTCCAGTCGACGGAGTGCAGCTCCATCGGACGCCACTCCTTGCTCACCCGCTCCCCCTTGTCCAGGGCATCGCGGTAGTCGTTGAGCTGGGCGGTCACCAGCTCCGGCGTGACGCAGCCTTCGGCGATCAGCTGATCGGCGTAGATCTTGCGCGGGGTCGGATGCTGTTTGATCTTCTGGTACATCAAGGGCTGGGTCGCACTCGGCTCGTCGGCCTCGTTGTGACCGTGACGACGGTAGCAGACCAGCTCGATCACCACGTCGCGCTTGAAGGTGTTGCGGTAATCCAGCGCAATCTGGGTCACCAGCACCACGGCTTCCGGATCGTCGCCGTTGACGTGCAGCACGGGGGCCTGCACCGCCTTGGCAATGTCGGTGCAATATTCGGTGGAGCGGAGATCCCGGAAATGGGAGGTGGTGAAACCAACCTGGTTGTTGATGACGATGCGCACCGTGCCGCCGACGCCGTAGGCACGGGTCAGGGACATGTTGAAGGTTTCTGCCACGACGCCCTGGCCGGCGATGGCCGAGTCACCGTGAATGGTGATAGGCAGGACGCTGGAGCCATCCTTGTCGCCGTGTCTGTCCATCCGCGCCCGTACCGAGCCGATGACCACGGGGTTGACGATCTCCAGGTGAGACGGGTTGAACGCCAGCGCCAGGTGGACGTTGCCGCCCGGGGTCGCGAAGTCGGAGGAGAAGCCCATGTGGTACTTCACATCCCCGGTGCCCCAGGACTCGCCATGCTTGCCGGCGAACTCGTCGAACAATTCCTGTGCCCGCTTGCCGAGCACGTTGATCAGCACGTTCAGGCGGCCGCGGTGGGCCATGCCGATGACGGCTTCCTTGCAGCCCTGCTCACCGGCTCGGCGGATCAGCTCCTTGAGCATGGGCACCATGGCATCGCCCCCCTCCAGGGAGAAACGCTTGGCCCCCGGGAACTTGGCCCCCAAGTATTTTTCCAGCCCTTCGGCGGCGGTCAGGCTCTCGAGGAAACGGGTCTTTTCCTCGGCGCTGTACTTGCCGGTGGCTTCGATGGATTCCAGTCTGTCCTGCAGCCAGCGCTTCTCCTCGGTGGAGGTGATGTGCATGTAGTCGGCGCCGATGCTGCCGCAGTAAGTCTTCTTCAGGGAGGCGTAGAGATCGGAGAGCACCATGGTCTCGCGACCGATGGCGTAGGAGCCCACGTTGAAGGTGGCCTCCATGTCTGCACCCTGCAGGTTGTGAAACGCAGGATCCAGTTCGGCAACGGTTTCACGCTGCCATAGGCCGAGCGGATCCAGATTGGCATTCTGATGGCCACGGAAACGGAAGGCGTTGATCAGTTGCAGCACGCGAACCTGCTTGGCATCCACCTGGGGATCGCTGACAGGGGTACTGTAACGGGAGTTGTCCTTGGCCAGGCGGCGGAAGTAGTCGCGGACCGGGGAGTGAGGTTGTTCTACCACATGACCATTCACCTGGGGCAGCTGCTGGAACAGGCTGCGCCACTCATCGGCCACGGAGTCGGGGTTTTCCAGGAAGGATTCGTACAAATCCTCTATGTAGCTTGCATTCGCACCAGCCAGGTGAGATGACTCCAACCAGGCCTTCATCACGCCGTTATGCATTTCTATCCCTTGTACATCTTGTCGCTGCCTGCGCAGCTGGTAGGGGTTAAATAGCCATCCCGCCAACGGGTTGGATGGCTATCCAGAGGTCGGGCCCGGCGCGTGACGCCTCAGGCCCTGATACTAAACAGCCCGGTTGAGCAACATCGACTTGATCTGACCGATGGCCTTGGTCGGATTCAAGCCCTTGGGGCAGACGCTCACGCAGTTCATGATGCCGTGGCAGCGGAACACGCTGAAGGCGTCGTCCAAGTTACCCAGTCGTTCGGTCGCGGCGGTGTCGCGGCTGTCCGCCAACCAGCGGTAGGCGGCGAGCAGACCGGCCGGGCCGATGAACTTGTCCGGGTTCCACCAGAAGGAGGGGCAAGAGGTGGAGCAGCAGGCACAGAGAATACACTCGTACAGACCGTCCAGCTTGGCGCGCTCTTCGGGGGATTGCAGGTGCTCACGCACGGGCGGTAGCTTGTCCTCGTTGATGAGGAAGGGTTTGACCTTCTCCCACTGGGTGTAGAACTGGGTCATGTCGATCACCAGGTCACGGATCACCGGCAGGCCGGGCAAGGGACGGAGGACGACCTTGTTGCCCTTCTTCAGCAGATCGGAAAGCGGAGTGATACAGGCAAGACCGTTCTTGCCATTCATGTTGAGACCGTCTGATCCACAGACCCCTTCGCGGCAGGAGCGGCGGAAGGAGAGCGTGGGATCCAGCTCCTTGAGCTGGATCAGTGCGTCGAGCACCATCATGTCGGAGCCTTCAGGAATATCGAGCTGATAATCCTTCATATGAGGAACGTTATCAACGTCCGGGTTATAGCGATATAGCGAGAATGTGACGTTCATTGTACTTGGCTCCGCAATCAGTAGGTCCGGACCTTGGGCGGGAACGCCTCACGGGTCTTGGGTGACATGTTGACAGCGCGACGGGTCATGGACTCGGTGTCCGGATGATAGAGGCTGTGGCACAGCCAGCCCTCGTCGTCACGATCCGGGAAGTCGAAGCGGCTGTGGGCGCCACGGCTCTCGGTGCGGAAGTTCGCCGCCACCGCGGTGGCATAGGCCGTCTCCATCAGGTTGTCCAGCTCCAGGCACTCGATGCGCTGGGTGTTGAACTCCCTGGAGGTGTCGTCCAGGCGGGCATTCTTGAGGCGCTCGCGAATGAGTTTGAGCTCGGCCAGCCCTTCTGCCATGGCATCCCCTTCCCGGAATACGGAGAAGTTGTTCTGCATGCAGCGCTGCAGATCCTTGCGGATCTGGGCCGGGTCTTCCCCGTCACGGTTCGCTTCCCAGCGGTTGAGGCGGGCAAGGGCGGCGGCGATGTCGGCCTCTGAAGCCTCACGACCGTGCTCCATGGACCCCAGAGTCTCCACCAGGTGCATGCCGGCGGCACGACCGAACACCACCAGATCCAGCAGCGAGTTGCCGCCCAGACGGTTGGCGCCATGCACGGACACGCAGGCGATCTCACCCACCGCGAACAGGCCGACCACGGGCACGTCGTTGCCGCTCTTGTCCTGGGTCAGGCACTGACCATTCACGCTGGTCGGCACGCCGCCCATCATGTAGTGGCAAGTCGGGATGATGGGGATGGGTTCCTTGACCGGATCCACGTGGGCGAAGGTGCGCGACAGCTCGCAGATGCCCGGCAGACGGGATTCCAGAACCTCTTTACCAAGGTGATCCAGCTTGAGCTTGATGTGCGGACCCCAGGGGCCGTCACAGCCACGGCCTTCGCGGATCTCGATCATGATGGAGCGAGCCACCACGTCGCGACCGGCCAGGTCCTTGGCGTTCGGCGCATAACGCTCCATGAAGCGTTCGCCGTCTTTATTGAGCAGATAGCCGCCTTCACCACGGCAGCCTTCGGTGACCAGCACCCCTGCCCCGGCGATGCCGGTCGGGTGGAACTGCCAGAACTCCATGTCCTGCACGCCGACACCGGCGCGCAGCGCCATGCCGACACCGTCACCGGTGTTGATGTGGGCGTTGGTGGTGGACTGGTAGATGCGACCGGCGCCGCCAGTGGCGAGCACCGTGGCCTTGGCCTTGAAGTAGACGACTTCGCCGCTCTCCATGTCGATGGCGGTACAACCGACGACGTGGCCATCCTGGTTCTTCACCAGATCCAGCGCATACCACTCGGAGAAGACGGTGGTCTTGTTCTTGACGTTCTGCTGATACAGGGTGTGCAGCAGCGCATGGCCGGTGCGGTCGGCCGCAGCCGCGGTACGGGCCGCCTGCTCACCACCAAAATTCTTGGACTGGCCGCCAAACGGACGCTGATACACGGAGCCATTGTCGAAGCGGGAGAAGGGCAAGCCCATGTTCTCCAGCTCATAGACGGCTTCCGGGCCCGTCTTGCACATGTATTCGATCGCTTCCTGGTCGCCGATGTAGTCGGAGCCCTTGACGGTGTCGTACATGTGCCACTGCCAGTTGTCGTCGTGGGCATTGCCCAGCGCAACCGTGATCCCGCCCTGGGCGGAAACGGTGTGGGAACGGGTCGGGAACACTTTGGATAACAGGGCGCAGGTCTTGCCGGACTGGGCAATCTGCAGCGCGGCGCGCATGCCGGCGCCACCGGCACCGATCACGACCGCATCAAATTCACGAGTTGGAATAGTCACCTTACACCCCCCACAGCACGACGAAACCCGTCATCAGATAGACAAACAGCACCACAACCAATGCAAATTGCAGCGCGCCGCGCAATCCGACCGGTTTGATATAGTCGGTCAGCACCTGCCACAGGCCGATCCAGGCGTGGATCAGGATGCACAGCAGTGTCAGCAGGGTGAAGACCTTGGTGAAGGTTTTAGCGAAGAAGCCGGTCCACACCTCGTAGCTGATGTCGTTGAACGCGACAAAGCCAACCAGGTAGAGGACGTAAGCCGTCATGATGAGGGCGGTAGCGCGGATCAGGATGTAGTCATGAACACCGCTGCGCCCGAAAGTTGCAGAATTGGTTACCATACCAGTACCCCCGCCAATACCGCCAGAACCGCGGTGATCACGAAGGCCACACGGGCACTCTGATTCGCGGAATCCAGCTCTTCCCAATGCCCCATGTCCATGACCAGGTGACGCAGACCGCCCACAATGTGGTAAGCCAGCGCAGTCAGGATCCCCCACAACACGAACTTGACCAGGAAGTTGTCCATGATGGCAACGACGTCGTCGAATCCTTCGGGAGAGGAGAGTGAAGTACCAAGCATCCACAGCAAGATGGCAAGCGCCACAAAGGTGATGACCCCTGAGACACGATGCAAGATGGAAGCGATGGCGGTGACAGGAAAGCTGATCGTCTGTAGGTCGAGGTTTACAGGTCTCTGTTTATTTTTCACGGCTTTGCCCACTCAGCTCCATTGAGCACGTTAGTTATTGTTTTTACACGCTTTGAGGGCTAGGAGTGGCATTTGTTAGGTTTTTGTTACCAAAACAACTCAGGAAAGCCAAAAATAACATTTTCAATATCACATCTGGCTTTGCGAAAGCGTTTCAAACACCGACGACCATCACCCACGTGGCGCAGTATATCGGCGGCCTTAACCAATGACAATCAATTAGCTACACAGAAAACCCAAAACCGTAAACCAGATCCCACAACGACTTTAACAAGTCATTAATGATCATCCTGAAAAATTGACAAAGCAGTGGATTTCTGGTTCAAATAAGGCGCTCCAGCCGCCGTGGTACGGGTAAGAACCTTTGCCAGCGTCATGAAAGTCGTAATAAAGTAGGACTGGAACCAAATTATAAAAGAGCAAAGGAGACGTGCTATGGCTGATAAAATAGCCACCCTACATCTGCCCGGAAAAGAGCCGGTAGAACTACCGATCCTGTCCGGTACTGTCGGCCCCGATGTCATCGATGTCAGAAAACTCGGTGCACAAGGATACTTCACCTTCGACCCCGGCTTTATGGCCACCGGTGCCTGTAAGTCATCCATTACCTATATCGACGGCGATCAGGGTGTCTTGCTGCACCGTGGTTACCCCATCGCCCAGCTGGCCACCCAGGCCAGCTACCTCGAAGTCTGCTACATCCTGTTGTACGGGGAAGCGCCCACCAAGACGCAATACGCGGAATTTGAACGCCTGGTCACCCGCCATACCATGGTGCATGAGCAGATCGCCTTCTTCTTCCGCGGCTTCCGTCGCGACTCCCACCCCATGGCGATCATGTGCGGTGTGGTCAGCGCCCTGTCCGCCTTCTATCACGATGCCCTCGACATCAACAACGAAGAGCACCGCGAGATCTGCGCCTTCCGTCTGCTCTCCAAGATGCCGACCCTGGCCGCCATGTGCTACAAGTACTCCATCGGTCAGCCGTTCATGCAGCCGCGTAACGCCCTCTCCTATGCCGGCAACTTCCTGCACATGATGTTTGGTGTGCCGACCGAAGAGTACAAGGTCAACCCCATCGTCGAACGCGCTATGGACCGCATCTTCACCCTGCATGCGGATCATGAACAGAATGCCTCCACCTCCACCGTTCGTCTGGCCGGCTCCTCCGGTGCCAACCCGTTCGCCTGTATCGCCGCGGGGATCGCCTCCCTGTGGGGCCCGGCCCACGGCGGCGCCAACGAAGCCTGCCTCAAGATGCTCGAAGAGATTGGCTCTGTAGATCGCATCCCCGAATTCATCGCCAAGGCCAAGGACAAGAACGACCCCTTCCGTCTGATGGGCTTCGGCCACCGGGTTTACAAGAACCACGACCCTCGTGCCCAGGTCATGCGTCAGACCTGCCACGAAGTGCTGCAAGAGCTGCAGATCAAGGATCCGCTGCTGGATGTGGCCATGGAGCTGGAGCGCATCGCGCTGTCGGACTCCTACTTCATCGAGAAGAAGCTCTACCCGAACGTGGACTTCTACTCCGGCATCATCATGAAGGCCATCGGCATCCCCATGTCCATGTTCACCGTGATCTTCGCCATCTCCCGCACCATCGGCTGGATCGCCCACTGGAACGAGATGCACTCGGACCCGGATCAGAAGATCGGTCGTCCGCGTCAGCTCTATACCGGCCTGGCCCAACGGGAATTCACCCCGCTCGATCAACGCTGATTTAATCGCTGACATGGTTTGTTACAAAGGCGGTCATTGACCGCCTTTTCATTTGGGGTTTTAATCGCGCCCTTTTACGTCAAGGACACACCATCATGAAAGCCCCTCTGCTGATCGCGACTGCCCTGTTGCTCAGCGCCTGCCAAAGCCCCCCGGCCACCGAAACCCTCTACATCAAGAGCCAGCTGGCCGACTGCATCGGTGTCGCCCCCATGAAGTGCATGCAGGTGCGCGGCCAGCCCGGTGAGAGCTGGAGCCTGTTCTACCAGCAGATCGAGGGTTTCACCTTCGAACCCGGCTACCACTATGAGCTGGAAGTTTCCAAGGAGCAGCTGACCGACGTGCCGGCCGACGCCTCCTCGGTGCGTTACCAGCTGATCAAAGTCGTGAGCAAGCAGGCCGATAACTGATTAAAAGGGCGTCAAACAGACCTTTTCAGTTCAATTAATCAGCACCTTGTGCTACTCTGGTGCCCCGTCATAGATTGACTCACTGCATCGGCGTGCCAGGTTATGATTAACATCCGCACTATCCGGGCCCTCGACTGGCCCGCCATCATGGCCATCCAGCACGAGTGTTATCACCAGCTGGAGCCCGAGCCCCTCGAGGTGATGAGCAACAAGGCCGAGCTGGCCCCGGCCTGCTGTTGGGTCGCCGAGCGCCAGGGCAAGGTGCTGGGCTATCTGCTCTGCCACCCCTGGCGTGCCCACCAACCCCCGCCCCTCTCGGTGCCCATGCAGACCCTGGCCGGCGATGAGGAGTTCTACCTGCACGATCTCGCCGTCTCCGGCGAGGCCCGTGGGTTGGGGGTGGGTCAGCGTCTGCTGGCGACCGCCCTCGAGTTCGCCTGCAATGAGGGTTATGAGCACGTGGGTCTGGTGGCGGTGCAGGATGCGCCGGCCTTCTGGCGCAAGCAGGGGTTCATGCCCTCTGCCACCCGCAAGCCACTGGATGAGTATGGGGATGGCGCCGTCTATATGCGGCTGCCGCTGACCGAACCGGCCTGACGGTCACTGAGAATCCAATAAAAAAGGCGCCTTTCGGCGCCTTTTTCTATATCAACCCGGTGAACATCAAGCCTTGAACTTGCTGAACACCAGAGATGCGTTGGTACCGCCAAAGCCGAAGCTGTTGGACATGACGGTATTGAGGTCGGCGGTTTCGTACTCGCGTACGATGGGCAGACCCACGGCCTTCTCGTCCAGGTTCTCGATGTTGATGCTGGGGGCGATGAAGCCGTGCTGCATCATCAACAGGGAGTAGACGGCCTCGTGCACACCGGCGGCGCCCAGGGCATGACCCGTCATGGCCTTGGTGGCAGAGAGCTTGGGCGCATTGCTGCCAAACAGAGTCTGAATGGCTTCCAGCTCCTTGGTATCACCGACCGGGGTGGAAGTACCGTGGGTGTTGATGTAGTCCACGGAGCCGACGTCCTTCATCGCCATCTTCATGCAACGCACCGCGCCTTCACCGCTCGGCGCGACCATGTCGTAGCCGTCGGAAGTGGCACCGTAGCCGGTGATCTCGGCGTAGATGTGAGCACCACGGGCCAGGGCATGCTCCAGCTCCTCGACCACCAGGATGCCGCCGCCACCGGAGATGACGAAACCGTCGCGGTCCGCATCATAGGTACGGGACGCCTTTTCCGGGGTGTCATTGTACTTGGTGGAAAGGGCGCCCATGGCATCGAACTGGATGGTGGAAGACCAGTCCAGCTCCTCGCCGCCGCCGGCGAAGACGATGTCCTGCTTGCCAAGCTGGATCAGCTCCAGGGCGTGACCTATGCAGTGGGCAGAGGTGGCACAGGCGGAGCTGATTGTGTAGTTGACACCCTTGATCTTGAACGGGGTGGCCAGGCAGGCAGAGGTGGTGGAGGACATGGTGCGCGGCACCATGTAGGGACCCACGCGCTTGACGCCTTTCTCACGGGCAATATCCGCAGACTCCGAGGTGTTCTTGCCGGACGCACCGCCAGAGCCGACCACGATGCCGGTGCGCTCGTTGGAGACCTGATCCTCCGGCAGCCCGGCGTCGTCGATGGCCTGCTGCATGGAGAGATAGGCATACGCGGCGGCGTCGCCCATGAAACGCATGACTTTACGGTCGATCAGTTCAGACGGATCGAGTTTGATGTTACCCCAGACACGGCTGCGCAGGTTGTATTGTTCAAACTGCTCGGAATAGGTGATGCCGGATTTGCCTGCTTTCAGGGAGGCCAGCACTTCTTCCTTGTTGTTGCCGATACTGGAGATGACGCCGATACCGGTGATCACTGCTCTTCTCATTAATTCATCTCGTCTGGAAAAACTGGCACCGAGTCTACCCGCTTTCGGCTGCCAAACTGGTCTGCTTTCACGTAGAATGCCCGCGAATTTATGACGCGAGCAGAGGAAAACGTGAGTCAAACATCCTTACATCATGCCCGATTGGACTGGAATGAAGCGGGAACTCCAGTCTCCAGTGAGTTCGGGGATGTGTACTTTTCCAATGATAACGGTCTAAGTGAAACCCGCTACGTCTTTTTACAGCAAAACCGGTTACCGGCGCGATTTTCACACCACGATAGTGACAATTTCGTGATTGGCGAAACAGGTTTCGGCACAGGCCTTAACTTTCTGGCGACAATGGCCGCCTTTTTGGAACAGGGAAGCGACCCCGAGCGCTGCGCTCGCCTGCACTTTATCAGCTTCGAAAAATACCCTCTCACCCAGGCAGACCTTGGCAAGGCGCTAGGAGCCTGGCCGGAGCTTGCGTCCTTGAGTCAGGCGCTCATCGAGCAGTGGCCACTGCCTATCGAGGGCTGTCACCGCCTGCAGTTCGCCGAGGGCCGAGTTCGGCTCGACCTCTGGTTTGGCGACATCAAAGACACCCTGCCCCTGGTGCCCCAGGGTCCACACGGCTTGGTGGATGCCTGGTATCTGGATGGCTTCTCCCCCGCCAAGAATCCCGAGATGTGGACGCAAGAGTTGTTCGACGGCCTCGCCCGCCTCGCCCGCCCCGCCGCCACCATCTCGACCTTCACCTGCGCCGGCTTCGTGCGGCGCGGGCTGATTGCCGCCGGTTTTGGTGCGAAGAAGGTCAAGGGGCACGGCAGCAAGCGGGAGATGCTGGCGGGGATGCGGGAGGGCAAGATGCCCGAGCCCACCATAGCCCCCTGGTATGCCCGCACCGAAGCCAACAGCACCGGCGAGGTGTTGATCATCGGCGGCGGCATCGCCTCGGCCATGGCGGCGCTCTCACTGGTGGAGCGGGGCCGCGCTGTCACCCTGCTGTGCGAGGGCGACGAGCCAGCCACCGGCGCCTCCGGCAACCGCCAGGGGGCGCTCTATCCGCTGCTCAATGGGGAGCACGACGCCCTTTCCCGCTTCTATGCCCTGGCGTTTGGTTATGCCCGCAATCGTCTGCTGGCCCTTGCCAGGCACCACGCCATCGCCTTCGGGCTGGGGGAGGACTCGGATAAGGGATCACAGGGTGGCGTGGTGCAACTGGGCTACGACGACAAGTCTGCCGCCAAGCTCGCCAAGATGAGTCAGGGCCCCTTCCCGCCCGCGCTGATGCGCCCGCTCGATGCCGCCGAGGTGGAACAACGCAGCGGCCTGCCCTGTGGCCATGGTGGCGTCATCTACCCCCTGGGGGGCTGGCTCTGTCCGGCGGATCTGACCCGCGCGGCGCTGGCCGAGGCGCAAGCGACCGGGTTGCTGCGACTGGAATACGGCGCCGAAATCACGGCGCTCAGCGAGCTGGAGGGCGGCTGGCGAGTGGAAAGTCGGGAGGGTCGCCATTGGCAGGCCCCCACCCTGGTGGTTGCCGCAGGCCATCAGTTGCCCGCGCTGTTGCCCTTCGCCGAGCTGCCGCTCTATCCGGTGCGCGGTCAGGTGAGCCATGTGCCGACCACCGCCAGTTTGAGTCGCCTCAAGACGGTGCTCTGCTACGACGGCTATCTCACCCCGGCCCACAACGGAGCGCACTGCATCGGCGCCAGCTACGGCCGCAACCAGAGCGGGACCGACTACAGCCCCGAGGAGCAGGCTCAGAACCAAAGCCGGTTGCAGGCCTGCCTGCCGGAGGCGGTCTGGCCAAGCGAGGTGGATGTGAGCGGCGGTGAGGCGCGCGTCGGGGTGCGCTGCGCCAGCCGGGATCACCTGCCGGTGGCGGGGCCCGTCGTCAGGTTGGCACAGCTTGAGGAGCATTACGCCCACCTCAGAACCCGGCAGGCGGATGCCGCGCCCTTGCCGCTGCACCCCGGCCTGTTCGTGCTAGGGGCGCTCGGTTCGCGGGGACTTTGTTCGGCGCCCCTGTGTGGCGAGCTGGTCGCCAGCGAGATCTGTGGGGATCCCCTGCCGCTGCCGACCGACCTGCTGGAGGCGCTGCATCCCGCCCGTTACTGGGTGCGCAAGCTGCTCAAGGGCAAGCCGCTGCGCGGCTAACCCTCGCTCGCCAGAGCCGGTAGCCACCCCTCATGGTCGCTGCCAATGAAAACGGGCTGTCCTTGCGGACAGCCCGTTTTTTGATCCCATAAGAAGGTGGATCAGCTCGGTTTCGGCCACACCAGCCCGAGCTTGCGACCCCCCTCGGTCTGCTGCGCCAGCGCGGCAAAGCGTGCACGGGTGCTGTTCAGCACCGCCTGCCCCTCTTGCCAGCCTTGCGACTGCAGGGCGGCGCAATCGCGCGTCACCGGCAACTGGGCGAGCCGGGTACCAAGCTGGCTGACGCTCTCCAGCAGTATGTCCTTGTGGCGGCTCTCGTAGTCGAACATGGCGGCCACCAGCTTGTCCCACTTCTGCCGCTCGGCGGCGGATGCCTTGGCCTTGTCCATCCAGTTCGGCACCCGCACCTGAATGCGCGCCGTCACGCCGCTCTGCTCCAGCTCGCAGCGGCTGGCGGTCGGCCTCGTCTGCAACTGCCAGGAGAGCTGATAGCTGGCCCTGCCGATGTGGCCGTCGGCCTGAGCGGCCCCCTGTTTGGCTATCTGGTTCATGACGGCGGCGACATCGGTGCCGGAGACCCGATAAAACTGGAAATCCACCTTGATGTCGGGGGCTAGCCTGACGCCGGCATAATGGGAAGGCTCGGCCCCGCTTGCGGCGGCGAACATCAAGGCAGCCACCACGCCTGTCTTAGTGAAGAGTCCCATCTTTCCGCAGTCTTGCCCCTTGTGAGTCCCAGCGTGAATTCAATTAAGAATCAATGAATTAATACTCAGGGTGGGAGATTAACCGCGATCCTGGGCGCTGTCACCTGCTGTCGCTGCGCCCCCTGACAAAGCCGCAGAGCACCACCGCGTTGCAGAGCGTTAAATTTCAAGATGGGGAGGTAGATCAAAGAAAAATACTACTTTAGGGCTAATAATCAGCACGATTTTTGTCGGAGTAGGTTGAGACTGGTCAGATCCACCAAGGACCGATCGCCACCTGACCCCAACCCTTATTTCGTACTCAGGAATTGACGCTATGATGGAACTCCTTATTGGCACCCTGGTCACCCTGGCCGTGGGTCGCTACATCTTCAAGGGCTACTCGGCCACCGGGGTGCTGCTCAGCGGCGGCTTGCTGCTGCTGGCGATCACCGCCCTGATGGGCAAGGCCGTGTTGCCCGCCAGCGTCGCCTCCACCGGCCACGTGGCCACCGACGTGTTCGAGTACGTGCGCTTCCTGCTGGTCGACCGTGGCGGTGGTCTTGGCATGCTGATCATGGTGCTGTGCGGCTTCGCCGGCTACATGAGCCACATCGGCGCCAACACCATCTTGGTCAAGCTCGCCAGCAAGCCCCTCGGTATCATCAAGTCCCCCTACATCCTGCTGGTCGCCGCCTATCTGGTGGCCTGCGCCATGTCGCTGGCGGTGAGTTCCGCCACCGGTCTCGGCGTGCTCTTGATGGCGACCCTGTTCCCGCTGATGGTCAACATGGGGATCTCCCGCGGCGCGGCGGCGGCGGTGTGCGCCTCCCCTGCGGCCATCATACTGGCCCCCACCTCGGGAGACGTGGTGATGGCGGCGCAAGCGGCCAACATGGAGCTCATCGAGTTTGCCTTCAAGCTGACCCTGCCCATCTCGCTGGCAGCCATCGCCGCCATGGCGGTGACCCATTTCTTCTGGCAGCGCTATCTGGACCAGAAGTCCGGCGAGCACAACGCCCCGGTCGCCCCGAGCGATCTCATCACCGATGCGCCGGCGCTCTACGCCATACTGCCGTTCACCCCCATCATCGGCGTGCTGCTGTTTGACGGCAAAGTCGGGCCCAAGCTCGACATCGTCACCATCATCGTCATCTGCCTGGTGCTGGCCGCCCTGCTGGAGCTGGTGCGCAAGCGCAACGGTAAAGAGCTGCTGGATGGCCTGCAGGTGTGCTGGCGCAGCATGGCCGACGCCTTCGCCGGCGTGGTCATGCTGCTGGTGGGTGCCGGGGTCTTCGCCCAGGGGCTGATGGGGCTCGGCTTCATCGCCAATCTGCTGGATCTCGCCCAGAGCTTCGGCACCGGCGGCGTCGTCATCATGCTGGTGCTGGTGGTCATCACCACATTGGCGGCCTTCACCACGGGCTCGGGCAATGCGCCCTTCTATGCCTTCGTGGAGCTGATCCCCCATCTGGCCACCAGCCTCGGCGTCAACCCCGCCTACCTGGTCATCCCCATGCTGCAGGCCTCCAACCTGGGCCGCACTATTTCGCCGGTATCCGGGGTGGTGGTCGCCTGTGCGGGCATGGGCAACCTGTCGCCGTTCGAAGTGGTCAAGCGCACCTCGGTACCGGTCGCGGTCGGCCTGGTGGTGGTGATCCTCGCCACCCAGATCCTGGTGCCTGCCTGAGTCGCGCCTGATCTGCCACCCGCCCGGTCCCCGCCGGGCTGGTATCTCTCCCCGTGATTGGAGTAGACTCGGTCCTCTTTTGTCTCTAAGGAGGACCGAGATGAGTATTACGGTTCAACTTGCCCACTTCAGTGACTGCCACTCCCACTTCGATGGCGCGCCCATGCGCTTCCTCCCCACAGGCGAGTCCGAGTGGCGCACCCAGTGTGGCGGCTATGCCCGCATCCTTTCCCGGCTGACCGCCTTGCGCCAGCACGCCGCGGCCGCAGGTCAATGCTGCCTGCTGCTGCACGGCGGCGACACCTTCCAGGGCTCGCTCTATTTCAACCGCTTCAAGGGACGGGCCAACGCCGACTTGCTCGGCCTGCTGCGACCCGATGCCATGGTGATCGGCAATCACGAGTTCGATCTCGGCAACGGTCCCCTGGTGGAGTTTCTGCGCCAACTCGCGTTCCCGGTGCTGGCCGCCAACCTCGACAACAGCCAGGAGCCTGCCGACGCCCCGCTGCGACTGCGCGGCCTGCCCATGCTGCACGACGCCAGCCGCCCCTGGCACAAACGCCTCATCGACGGCGTGCCCTTCGCCCTGCTCGGCATCACCTTGCCGCAGATGGCGGCCATCGCGAGCCCGGATGCCCACACCCACTTTCACGGCATCGAGCAGACCCTCACCGCCGCCCTCAGTGAGATCAAGGCCGAGGGCATCCACCACATCATGCTGCTGAGCCATCTCGGGCTCGAGCAGGACAAACGCCTGGCCGCGCGCTTCCCCGAGCTCAGCCTCATCGTCGGCGGTCACACCCACAGTCAGCTGGGGGACTTGGCTCCGCTCGGGCTCGTCAGCGAGGGCAGCTACCCGCTGATGGTCGAGGGGGTCGCCATCCTGCATGCCGCCCACAGCGCGCTCTGCCTCGGGGTCTGCGAGCTGGAGTTTGACGACAATGGCCGGGTGCAACGCAGCGCCGGCCAACTCGAATGGCTGCCCTGGCAGCCCTGGCCCTTCGCCTCAGAGCCACCGGCCGGGCTGCACTTCTGCGAGCCCGCACCCGCGCTTGAGCAACATCTGGCCAAACGCTACCGGCCCGAACTCGAGACCATGACCCGGCGTATCGTGACCCGGCTCGCCGGGCCACTGCACCACCAGCGCCTGCCCGATGCGGCCCTGCCCGCCGGCAGCCAGGTGGCGCCCCTGGTGGCCCAGGCCATGCTGACCGGCGCCCGCGAGCAGGTCGGCCAGGTGGATTTCGCCCTGCATAACGCCGGGGGCGTGCGCTGCTCCCTGGAGCCAGGCCCCTTGAGCGAGGCGGACATCGCCGGCCGCCTGCTGCCCTTTGCCATCCCGCTCACCCTCTATCGGGTGCACGGCCATGAGCTCGCCGAGGCGCTGGAGGGGGCCATCGACAACGCCACCAACAACGGCGTGGTCGGCAATGGCAGCGGCAGCTTCCCCTACACCGCCGGGGTGCGCTTCTGCTATCAGGCGGACAAGCCCAAGGGACGCAGGATCACCCGTCTCGAATGGGAGGCGAGCCCGGGGCTGTGGCAAGCGGTCGAGCCGGATGCCATCTATCGGGGGGTCTCCAGCGCCTACACCGCCTCCGGCAAGGAAGGCTACACAGCCCTGGCCCGCACCCTGACCCAGCATAATCAGGAGCTTGGCATCACCCTGGCGGATGCCTTTATCCGCTGGGCCCGCTATCTGCCCGAACTCGCGCCTCTGCCGGCGCTGGTGGAATATCAGGGCTAGGCCCTTGCCCGTGGTGACTGGTATCAGCGAAGGCCCTTTCCCCTTGCGGGGGAAGGGCCTTATCCCACGAGACGACACCAGCCACAATGGCAGTCAAAAAGTCCACCATACTGCGATTCATTAGCAAAATGAGGAGCATATACATGCAATTGTCAGCATAAAGTTATATTAATTTAAGTGTATCGATATTTTTAACTATCAAAATGCATAGGAAATGAGCGCCTCGGCAACACTGGGCCCCGCTTTTCGTCTCCCCGTGAAGGACTGAAAACGATACTTTTATAAATTATTTCAAGCACATCCCCCCACCCCATTGCATAGAGCTGCTAGCCTCGGCAACGCTTAGACCCGCTTTTCGCCTCGCGCGCCACAGATGCTAAAACGACACTTTTACGAATTATTTCAAGCACCTTCCCTTCACCCATTGCATAGAACTGCTAGCCTCGGCAAGATAGGCCCGCTTTTCGTTTCTCCCGCAGCCACAGGTCATCCATGAATAACAGCATCCGTTTTACCCCACAACGCCACAATCCGGGGCTCAAACCACTGGTTGTCCTGCTCACCGCCCTGATGGCACTGCTGTTTTGCCTGCGCAACCCGCTGTTTCATGGCATGGCACCGGGCTTCGATGCCTCGCTGTTCGCGGTCATGGGCAAGATGTGGAGCGAGGGGGGCGTGCTCTATCGGGACATGATCGACATCAAGGGCCCGATGATCTTCGCCCTCGATGCGCTCGGCTATGGGATGGGTGGCTTCTTCGGGATCTGGCTGCTGGAGTGGGTACTGTGCTGGCTGGGGCTGCTCGCCAGCTGGCAAGCCTTTGCCCAGCTCGGCCTCTCCCTGCGGGCGCGGCTCGGCAGCATGCTGGCACTGCTGGCGCTCTATGGCACCCGCTATTACTACGGCAACATGACCGAGGACTGGACCTTCTATCTGGCCCTCATCGCCCAGTGGGCCTTCATCACCCTGCTGCTGGACAAGCGCTTCAGCTGGGGACCGGCACTGGTGGCGGCCGTCACCTTCGCCATCGTCGCCTGGATGCGCACCAACAACGGCGCCTTCTGGGGCGCCTGGTATCTGGTGCTGTTCTGCCACTGGTGCCTGCGCGAGCAGTGGCGCTGCGCCTTTGGCCTGCTCCTCTCCAGCCTGCTGGGGTTGGCGCTGGTCGGCGGCCCGCTGTTTGCCTACTTCCAGCACCATGGTCTGCTGGCCGAGTTCCAGTATTACGCCTTCGGCATCTTCTTCGAGGGCAGCTACGGTAACGGCTTCTCTCCCGAGGTGGGCGCCGTCGGCCTGCTGCGCACCGGCCTCATCATGCTGCTGCCCGCCTTCATCGTGCTGATGCTGACCAGGCGGCAGGAGTGGCACCTGCCCGTTCTGTGCGCCACCCTGCTCGGGGTGCTGTTTACCCTGGTCGCCAACTCGGTCTCCGGCCATGTGTTCGATCACTACGATGTGCTCTATCTGCAACTGGGCCTGCTGCCCCTCGCCTGCCTGCTGGATCGCAGCGAGCAGCAGACCGATGCCCTCGGCCTGCTCTGCATCTCGCTGGTGGTGCTGACGGCCAGCTGGCTGCTGGCCCAACAGCTCGGCTACGGCTGGAGCACCAAGGAGTGGTCGCTGGAACGGGTGCGTGAAGTGCTCGGCAACAGCCTGCTGTGGGCCCTGCCGGTGCTGATCCTGGTGCCCCTGTGGCGCGCCTGGGATGTGCGCAGTGCCACCCCCTGGCTCGCCTCGCTGGCCATGCTGGCCCTGCTGCTCAACAATGCCTGGGAGGGCACTCTCAAGGGCAGGCCGTTCAACCCGCCGGCCCAGGTGCGGGTCGACAGGATCAAGGCCGAGACCAGCCCGACCGACAAGATCTGGGTCGATGGCATCCAGCCGCAATACTACCTGTGGACCGATCGCCAGCCGGCGTCCGCCTACCTGTTCTTTGCCAACGTCAACCCGCCCTACGACGTGCGCGAGCGAGTGCTGGCCGATCTCAAACGCCAGAACCCCAAGTTCATCATCGCCAAGCCGGAGCGGATCGCGGCTGAGCTGAAAAAGCCGAGCTCCCCCTCCAGCCTCGCCTTCTATCAATACCTGACGGAGCGCTATGAGGAGGTTGATCCCGGCCTCTATCGCCGTCGCTGAACCGCGCATCCCGACTGACAAGCAAGAGAGGGCCGTCATTGGCAACGATGACGGCCTTTTTGTCGGTTATGAGAAGACGCCAGCGGTGTTCAAACGGCCACATCATGACTACAATGGCGCTCTTTTTTCGTGTGGAGGCTGAGAAATCATGGCGGAACTGACCTATCTGGGGGGCTATCCAGACCCGCTCAAGGCTCAGGTACAGCAGTTGATCGCGGCTGGCAAGCTCGGCGACATGCTGGCCAAACGCTACCCCGATACGCACCTCATCCAGAGTGACAAGGCGCTGCTGAGCTATACCATGGAGCTGAAGAACCGCTACCTCAAAAGCTCCTCCCCCCTTTCCAAGGTGATCTTCGATGGCAAGATCAACGTGATCAAGGATGCCCTCGGGCTGCACACCTATGTCAGCCGGGTGCAGGGCAACAAACTCAAGGCCAAGAACGAGATCCGCATCGCCGCCCTGTTCAAGGAGGCCCATCCCGCCTTCCTGAAAATGATCGTGGTGCACGAGCTGGCCCACCTCAAAGAGAAGGATCACAACAAGGCCTTCTACCAGCTCTGCCAGCATATGGAACCGGACTATCATCAACTGGAGTTCGATCTCAGGCTCTGGCTCACCTGGCGCGACCTTGAGCGCACCAGGGGCTGAGTCCCCGGTTGCAAGGAGGCAACATGAATCCATGGCGACACCCCGCGCGGCAAGCTGGTCATCTCGTCTGGATCTGCCGGATGCTGGGCCTGTGGCTGCTCTCCCTGCCCGCCTTCTCAGCCGAGCGCTGGCAGAACGATGACTACCTGATCCAGAGCTTCTTCGAGGTCGCCATGAAGCGGGAATACGGCCACGAGCAGCATGTGCGTTTCTCGCGCTGGCAGACCCCCATTCGCCTCAAACTCATCAACGAATTTGGCGACAAGCCATTACAGGCCGAGGTGGTCAGGATCCAGAGCCAGCACCTGGCCAGGATCACCGGCCAACCGATCCGGCTCGTCAACGACAACCCCAATCTCACCCTCATCATGACCCGGCACAAGCAGATGGCGCACTGGGCCAGCCGCACCATAGGCCAGGATGGCTCGGTCAAGATCGCCCTCAAGGAGGGGATCTGCCTGGCCAACTTTGCCACCAATGCCGCCTATGAAATCACCCGCGCCACCGTCATCATTCCGGTGGATTACAGCCGTGACAAGGGGCGCTTCCTGGACTGCGTGGTGGAGGAGCTCACCCAGATCATGGGCTTGCCCAACGACTCGGACAAGGTGTTTCCCTCCATCTTCAACGACCACAGCGTCGACCGTTTCCCGACCGGGCTCGATTACGTGCTGCTCAAGCTCGCCTATCACCCGGCTCTGCATGCGGGCATGAGCGCCGACGAGGTACGCACCGCCCTGCCCATCGCCATCAAGGCCCTGCGCAGCAACGGCGACATCGCCCAGGCCAACCAGCGGGTGCAACAAGACAGTCTCAAACAGTGGGCCGGGCTCTGAACGAGCCGGCGGCGTTGCCGAGCCATTCCTTCACCCACTGACACCGACCACGCCACCAACAAAAAACGCAGCCCCTGGCTGCGTTTTGTTTGATCCGGGTAGCACCGCACATCCTGTGCAGACACTGTCATCTACCACGACTATCCCGTTCAGGCGTCGGCGTTTTCCGCCTCGGGCATCCAGCTGTCGGAATTCTCCCACACCTCCTGCACCATGGCCTCCGCCCGCTCCCTGTCTTCCTTGCTGGCGCGGCTGACCGTCAGCGCCATGGCGCTGCCCGGCGCGACCCGCACATGCAAGTCGGGGAACGGCTCGCCCAATTGCTTGAGCAACTCCTGCCGCAGCGCCTCCATGGTTGAAGTGGGGATCTGATGTTTCTTGTCGATGATGATTTCCAGGCGCATAGGATAGCTCTCCATGATTTATAACTGTATTTTTATACAGTTATTGTCAAAAGTAAAGTGCCCGACCATCTCCCCGGTAATGACTCATGCAATGCCTCGACCCGAGGCGTATTTTCTGCCTCCCAAGAGCCAAATCTCCCCCAGGAATAGGCAGTTTGACCCCATTTCTCAGTACCGGAAAAAAAACCATAAAAATGCGAGCGTCCCTGAAATCTGCCGATCGCTTGGTGGCCAGATCGCACATCGCCGCGACAACTTGCCCGTGATCGGCAAGAGCAACCCAGCGCCAAGGCGTGCCAGTGCTGAGTCTCCGGCCTCCACAGCCTGAGTGGTTTTTCACCCCAAGACTCGCAGTCCTTCCCGATTGTGCAGACATCTGCCCTCAGACTTTCCACCGTGATTCGCCTGCAGGCTGACGCAAGCTGCCAGATGTCTCCGATTGTTCACTCCCGCGGGTACTCCCTCTCTGCAGGATTCAGACGATAATCCCGCAGGATGGTTTCATAGCAGCTGAATAGCGAGGCAGAGCACCCCAGAAGAGGCCCTCTTGTGGCAGTCTATAAGATTGAGGTTTTATGAAAAACCAGCATCATTCTCTTTGTTTAATTTATTACCCAGTGGAATATTTTTGATTAATCCATGGCACTTGCCTTGCCACGCGATAATCGATTTACTTGCCACCCGCCGCCACGGCGAGCGATATAAAACCAATAAATATTTTCCCCTGATTTCTCAGGATGATTATTCCGCAGACACAGATTGCTACAGTTTTTTTGACGGCAGCAGCACTTTCAGACAGGTATGACACACCAATGAAACAACAATTAGCACCCAAAGATATCGTCGCCTTGGGATTTATGACCTTTGCGCTCTTCGTCGGCGCAGGCAACATCATCTTCCCCCCCATGGTCGGTTTGCAGGCCGGTGAACAAGTCTGGACCGCCGCGCTGGGCTTCCTGCTGACGGCGGTCGGGCTACCCGTCTTGACCGTGATCGCGCTGGCGCGGGTCGGCGGCGGCATAGACGCCCTCAGCCTGCCCATCGGCAAGCGGGCCGGTGTGCTGCTGGCCACCGTCTGCTACCTGGCCGTCGGCCCGCTGTTTGCCACGCCACGCACCGCAACCGTCTCCTATGAAGTGGGTCTGGCCCCCTTCTTTGGCAGCGATGCGACCCCGTTGCTCATCTACAGCGTCGTCTACTTCTCCCTGGTGATCGGCATCTCCCTCTATCCGGGACGGCTGCTGGACACGGTCGGTCATGTGCTGGCACCGATGAAGATCCTGGCGTTGTCGGTGCTCGGCCTTGCCGCGCTGCTCTGGCCCGCAGGTGGCACCATCCCCGCCACCGAGGCCTATCAGCAACTCCCCCTCTCCAACGGTTTCGTCAACGGCTACCTGACCATGGATACCCTGGGGGCCATGGTGTTCGGCATCGTCATCGTCAACGCAGCCCGCTCGCGGGGCGTCGACAGCGCCAAATTGCTGACCCGCTATACCATACTGGCCGGTCTCATCGCCGGCGTGGGCCTGACCCTGGTCTATCTGGGCCTGTTCAAGCTGGGTGCCAGCAGTGGTGAGCTGGTGCCCAATGCCCAGAATGGCGCCGAGATCCTGCATGCCTATGTGCAGCACACTTTCGGGGGCATGGGCAGCGCCTTCCTGGCCCTGCTTATCTTCATCGCCTGCATGGTCACTGCGGTTGGCCTGACCTGTGCCTGCGCGGAGTTTTTCTCCCGCCACCTGCCGTTCTCGTATCGCACTCTGGTGTTTGTGCTCGGGGGCTTCTCCACCCTGGTCTCCAACCTGGGGCTGAGCCACCTGATCCAGCTCTCCATCCCGGTGCTGACGGCCATCTACCCCCCGTGCATCGTGCTGGTGCTGCTGAGCTTCACCCTGCGCTGGTGGAACAATGCCTCTCGCGTCGTTATCCCGACCATGCAGATCAGCCTGCTGTTTGGCATGATCGACGGCATCAAGGGCTCGGCACTGGCTGGCATGCTGCCCGAGTGGAGCCTACATCTACCGCTGGCGGAGCAGGGCCTCGCCTGGTTGCTGCCCTCCCTGCTGGGGCTGATGCTGGCCGCCATCTATGACCGACTGCTTGGTCGTGAGTCTGTGACGGCCTACCAGTAACCTCACCACTCGTTGTTACGGGGGAGCAGGCAAGCCCCCGTTACAACGCCCCCCCCCCGGATCACCTCTCGCACTGCGCTTGCAACCCTCCCCCATCCCAGCAACATTTCCCTGACCCAACGTTCGCCCCCTTGACACGAATCCTTGCGGGCAGCAACACCTCAGCTAGCCCTCTGAAATTAACCCCCTGATCCCAATCCAGGATGCCATTGGCGGCAGCCTCATCCTCTCGCCATGGACAACGGAGGCCACCTTCGGCCTCTTGTTGGCAGACGTTCGACGCCCAGGCCCTTTCCCATGCTTTGCGGTCGCACAGATGCCATAGAAGACCCCATTGAACACAAAAAGAAACGCCATTTCATTTTATGTAGACGAAGGTCTCATTTTTCATATGTCATCCTGCCACCATCATTGCAAATGAAACGCCAAAAACATTATATTTGAACCGTTGTTTTGAAAATCAAGATTCGCAGAATGAAATGTGCTCATACGAACCTCAAACCGGTAGCGTCCCTGCACTTCATCACCACTGTCGCGACTTGGTGTTCAACTACGACCTCAATGAGTCCAGCCTGGATTGGTAGCCATGCAGCGCGCTATCTGACTTGGACCACCATTAGCCGCCGTTTCATAGGATTGATCGAAAGGTATGAAGTTAAAATTTGCATGTGCCGCCATTGCCGCCTGCTCGGCGCTCACCAGCATGAATGCCAATGCATGGAGCCTCAATTATCGCCACGAGTTTCTGGAGAAGCAGGATCAACAGAGCGATCGCCTGGTAGTATCACATCGTTTCGATAATGGCTGGGGCTTTGGCGTAGAGTCCAAATTTACCAGCGGGGGTGAGGGAGAAGGGGCATTCGATGAACTCCACACCACGGGAACAGAATATGATTTGAGCTACCTTGCCAAGCCCAACGATAAATGGTGGTGGGAGGCTGGATTCAATACCGAGATCACGGATGACGTGCAAGATCTGCGTGTTCATTTCAAGCCAACTTATTGGATAAACGAGAACTTCTATACTGCCGCACGTTTCCGGGTGGGTCAGCGTAATTATGTTGACGAAATGAACAAGGAAAATGGTCACTATTTCCAGTTGAATTATTATCTCGGCTATAACGCGGAGAACTGGTCCATCGCCTACGACTTCGAATATAAGAAGCTCGACTACCCTGATTTCAATGGTGAAGACTATTCCTATCTGAATAACGTCACCATCCGCGTCCCTATTAACAAGAACTGGCGTCCGTTTACCGAGATTGGTTATGTCTCCTACAACGATCCGACCGATGACAGCCCCTACCCCAACGATTGGCAGTGGCGCTGGCGTGTCGGGGTTGAGTACATCTTCTAAGCAGGGTCGGCTCGTTCAGGAAGGATTGACGCTCGTCGCATGCAATCCGGCATAAAGAGTCATTAGGGCCAGATATTCATGGAATGGTGACCGCCGTCATCGCAAAAAATAAATTCCGCGAGGCAAGCACAAGCAGGCATTTAATGAATCCTGTTTATTCGAAGCCCCGCCTGGCGTTTATGGAATACGTGCAGTGGATCACAGGATGCCGGTTTATCCGATATTGACTTGGCCTCACCCCGTTATCGGCTGTTATTCGTCGTTATGCCTGGGTTCAGAAAAGATCCTGGGAGGCAGTATCTCAACTTGTTATTCACCTCACAGTTCGAGATGAGCCGCTGAACGAGTAGTAAAAGGATATGTCAAAGGGGCAATGAATATCATCCCACGAAGATGAGACTCACCGTCGCCTGACATAATCCTTGCCTGTTCAAGGTGACCGGTGATCCCCCGTTAATAGCGGAGGGATTACCGCGTCATCAATATAAATAGCACCTCATGGGTGTCAATAGCTTCAAGGAGTGTTGTATGAAGCTTGGAAGTTGGGTGCTCGAGCCAAATTCGGCACTCACGCGTTTTTGTGTCTCAGCTCCCCGTGAGGAGCGATTCGCCGAGTTCTTCACCGGAGAAACCATGGACATGACCATGGACTATCGGTTCCAGAACGGCGGGGGGCCGAAAGAGGATGCCTTCTGTCGGCAGATCTTCCGCCAGCAGATGGCCGAGCGGACAGTGGATCCGGCACAGATCCTGCCACTGACCCAGGTCAGCTTCACTGGCGAGGGGGATGTCGTCTCCTTCTCCTCCTTCAATCGCCTGCCGTTTCATGTACAGCGTTGGCTGGAGGTGGAGTTGCACGCCGATGAGGCAGGCACCTATCCATTCCGGCTGTCGACCTGTGGCGGCGCCCGCCTCTGGTGTGACGGCGTGGCCGTTGCCAGATTTACCCCCTTCACCCGCAACAAGATGCAGAGCCTCGATGTGGCGTTGCCGCTGCGGGCGGGAAAAAACAACCTGCGGATCCACCTGGAGGAGCTGTTCGAGCGCGATACCATCTTTGCCCTGCAGCTCGTCTACCAGGGTAAGGTGTCGCTGGGTGTCTCCCTGCCCGGCATAGCCGCTCCCGTGCTCGACGACCTGACCCGCTTGGCCGCCAGCATGCGCCCCGAGCTCGCGGCCTGGCACAATCAGGTGCGGATCCGCCTCGGTGACGCCTCCCCTGCCCGTACTGTCCGCCTGCATGGCGAGATCCATGGCATGGGCAACGACAACTTCAGGCCCCGCCGGGTCGACTTCGGTGAACTCGCGGCGAACAGCCAGGCGTTGACCCTGACCCTCCCCGCCGAGATTGGCCCCGCTCACTACCAGATAGTCCTGACCCTGAGCTGCGACGGTGTCAGCCTCAACCGCAGCTTCGGCGTCAACCTCATGGCCGAACCCTGCGCGGCCGGGACCGAGGCTAGCCTGCCAGCGCGCAAGCAGCAGGCCCTGCGTTATACCGCGCAACACGGTATGGATAGAACCGCCCGCCTGCTGGCCATGCTGCACTGCGGCGAGATCACGGCCGACGCGGAGCAACTGCTGCTCGATACCCTGAAACGGATCAGCGCCCGCGAGGATTGCTCCGACTTCTCCCTGGTGCCGCTGCTCTGGATCTGGTGCCAGCACGAGGGTGAGCACTTCCCGGCCACCCTGTGGCGGCGAGTGCGTTCTACCATACTCGGCTACCGCTACTGGCTGGATGAGCCGGGCAACGACGTGATGTGGTTCTGGAGCGAGAACCACACCCTCTGCTTCCACGCAGCCCAGTATCTGGCTGGCCAGATGTTCCCGAATGAGCTGTTCCTGGCCTCCGGCCGCAAGGGCGAGCAGCAACGTGCCCTGGCTGCCCAGCGCCTGGGTCTGTGGTTCGATGCCATCGAGGAGCACGGCTTCGTCGAGTGGAATTCGGCCCCCTACTACCCGGTCGACTACATAGGTCTGTTTGCCCTCTATCAGCTGGCGGACGATGCCTGGGTGCGCGAGCGCGCCAAAGGACTGATCGATCGGCTGATGCGGCTGAGTGCCCTGCACTACCAGGCCGGCATCGCCACCGGCACCATGGGCCGGGTCTACGAAAAAGAGCTGCTGGCGGGTGTGCTCACCGAGCTGTCGGCCTACGGCAACGTCGCCTGGAGCGGTGGCTGGTATAACCGCAAATGCGCCTCACTGCCGCTGTTCTGCGCCAGCGATTACCAACCGCCGGTCGAGGCCGATGGTTACGCAACCCTGCACCAAGGCTCGCTGTCGGCCCATTACCAGTGCGGCGGCGGCAAGATCGTCGTCTGGAAGGAGCCCGGCGTCAGCCTCTCCAGCTGCGTCGATCACCACAGCGGCCAGCGGGGCCACCAGCAGCATCTGGTGGATCTGCAGTTCGCCTCCTGCCATGACGCCAAGCTCTGGGTCAACCACCCGGGCGAGGCCGAACCCGGCGGCGAGAAACGCCCCTCCTACTGGTCCGGCAATGGCGTGTTGCCGCGGGTGATGCAGGTGGAAAACCGTGTCCTGCAGCTTTATCAACTGGCCGAGGACGAGCCCTTCCCCTGGACCCACCTCTACCTGCCGGCCGAGGCCTTCGATCGGGTGATCACCACCCCCCACAGCCGTGTAGTGCGGGCGGGGAATGCCTTCGCCGCCATCGGCTGCTCGGCACCGCTACAGGCGGTGACCGAGGGCATGACGGCGGGCTGCGAGGTTCGCGCCTACGCCCGTCAGGTGGCCTGGTATATCGAGATCGGCCACGGAGATGAGACAGCCTTCGCCGCCTTCTGTCAGCGCATGGCGACCCTCGAGGTACGTCTGATGGAGGGTGAGACCGCCATCGCCAGCACGGCGCAAGAGGAACTGATGCGCCTGAGCTGGCAGGGTGACTGCCTGGTCAATGGCGTCTCGCACGTCTTCCCCGCCGAGGCGGGATCTGACCCCATCGTGATCTACCGTGGAGAGGCACAATGAAACCACACGCACTGATCCCCACCCTGGAGCGGGTGGTCCATGGCTTCTGCCAGTTGAAAGGTATGGGGGAGCTGACCGCCAGCCAGGGTCTGTCCATCCAGTTCGAGCAGTGGGAATGGGAGGTCGGCGTCGGTCTCTACGGCTTCTGGCGCTATGCCGAGCACAAGGGCGACGCCGAGCTGCAAGCCTCCCTGCTGGCCTGGTACGAAGGGCAGATCACCAAGGGGTTGCCTGCCATGCAGATCAACACCACGGCGCCCATGATCACCCTGGCACTGCTGGCGGGCCACAGCGGCCGCGCCGATCTGCGTGAAGCAGTCAGTCACTGGGCCGACGATCTCCTCGCCAACCTGCCCAGAACCGAAGAAGGCGGCTTCCAGCACGTGGTCAAGGAGCAACCCAATACCGGCCAGCTCTGGGACGACACCCTCTTCATGACCTGTCTGTTCCTCGGTACCGCCGGGAGAGTGCTGGAGCGGCAAGACTTGATCGACGAAGCCGTCTATCAGTTTCTGCTGCACACCCGCTACCTGAGCGAGCCCAAAAGCGGCCTCTGGTATCACGGCTGGACTTACCTCGGTCGGCATCATTTCGCCGAGGCTTTCTGGGCCAGGGGTAACGCCTGGATCACCGTCGCCATCCCCGAGTTCATCGATCTGATGGGGGAACATCTGGATGCCGGTACGAGGCGCTTCCTCACCCAAGTCGTGGCGCGCCAGGTGCGCTCCCTGTGTGAGCTGCAGGCCGATAACGGCATGTGGCACACGGTGCTCGACGATCCCGACTCACCGCAAGAGTCCTCCGCCACGGCGGGGATCGCCTACGGCATGCTGCGCGGCGTCCGTCTGGGTCTGCTCGATGAGAGCGTGATTGAGCCAGCCCTGCGGGCGGCCCGGGCGGTATGGCAGCGCATCGATGAGGGCGGCATCGTCCTTGAAGCCTCCAAGGGAACCATGATTGGCCACGATCATCAGTACTACTGCGACATTGCCATGGCGCCCGTGCCCTATGCCCAGGCGTTGACGATGTTGCTGCTGCTCGAGCTGGAGCAGGGCCAGTGGTTGGCCTAACAGTTTTAGTGTTGTAATTACTCGGAGAAAAAAATCAATGTCCAAACGGAACTTTATGGGGGCCTTCCAGACTTTTGGCGGTGCCATGGCGGTCCCCATCGCCTTCCTGCCCTTCACCGGCTTGTTGCTCGCCTTCACCGGCTTGCTCACCATGCCCGATATCATGGGCGATCTGGCCCATCCCGACTCCAACTTCTTCAAGGTGATGACCGTCATCAAGTCCGGCGGTTGGACCATCTTCAAGAACTTCCCGCTGCTGTTCTGCATGGCATTGCCGGTGGGTCTGGCAAAATCGGCACAAGGGCGCGCCGCTCTGGTCGCCTTCTTTGCCTACATGGCATACAACTACTTCACCAACAGCATGCTCACCTTCTGGGGGCCCGAGTTTGGGGTCGATTTCAATCAGGAAGTCGGTGGCTCAAGCGGCCTGGCACTGGTGGGGGGAGTCAAGACGCTGGATACCAGCATCATCTTCTCCCTCATCATCGGTGGCGTGGTGACCTGGATCCACAATCGCTTCTTCGAGAAGAGATTGCCTGACTACCTCTCCATCTTCCAGGGCATGAGTCTGGTGTTCATCATCGCCTTCTGCACCATGCTGCCCATGGCGTATCTGACCTGCCTGATGTGGCCGAAGGTACAGGTCGGGATCAATGCCATGCAGGGCTTCTATGTCGAAGCCGATGCCTTCGGTATGTGGATGCTCGCCTTCGTGGAACGGATCCTGGTGCCGACCGGTCTGCACCGTTTCGTCTACTTCCCCTTCTTCTTCGGCCCGGCCGTGGTCGACGGTGGCCTCTACACCCACTGGATCGAGAACGTCTCCACCTATGCGGCCTCCACCGTGCCTCTGGTTGAACAGTTCCCGGCTGCCGGTTACTCCCTGTACGGCAACATCAGCGTGTTCTGCTCCCTGGGCGCCGGTTTGGCCATCTATGCCACCGCCAAGAAGAAGATGAAACGCAAGATCGCCGCCCTGGTGATCCCGGCCATCATCACCGCCATGGCCGTCGGTATCACCGAACCCATCGAGTTTACCTACCTCTTCGTGGCCCCCGTGCTCTACCTGGTCAACGCCCTCATCGGCGCGACCCTGTGCGTGGCGCTCTATCTGTCCGGTGTCGTCGGCTTCATGGGCGGTGGTCTGAACGACATCATCCTGTTCAACTGGGTCTTCTATGCGAAGAACCACGCGCACCTGATCTGGATCCACCTGGCCTTGGGCTTGGGCTTTGCCGCCCTCAACTTCTTCGTGTTCCGCTACCTCATCCTGAAGTTCAACTTCCTGACCCCGGGACGTGGCGATGATGAAGAGGAAGATGACGTACGCCTCTACTCCAAACAGGATTACCGCGACAAACAGGCTGGCAAGGGTGTGGCTGGCCAGGAACCGGATCGCCTCAGGGCCGCCGCCATCCTGCGCAGCGTAGGTGGCTGCACCAACATCGACACCATAGGCAACTGTCAGACCCGTCTGCGCCTGGTCGTGAAGGATCAGGCCCTGGTGCAGGATGACAAGGCCCTCAAGCAGGCTGGCGCCCTTGGGGTGATGCGCACGGGCAAGAACTTGCAGGTAGTGGTCGGCCTGTCAGCGCCTCTGGTTCGCGAGTATTTCGAGCAAGAGGTCAACAAGGAACGGGCCGCACTGTCGGCACAGGAAACCCCGTTGCCGGCAGCCTGATATTGACCTGACAAACCAAAGAATGGCCATGCCAATCCCTTGTCGGGGTGGCATGGCCGCTTGCGTCAGAAGGATACACAGATCTTTTGAACCCCGGTCCCGGTGGCTTGACCTCGTGGCAGGGGTGAACAATGACGTTCTATTCCAGGCAGTGAGAGGCCGCCGACAGTGCGGTTGCCATTCGCTTCTCCTGGCTCCCCAAGGAGTATTTATGCACACATTGAAGATAGGTGCCCGCGCTCATGACTTCAGGGGGCAAACCCCGGAAGAACTGGTGGTGCAAGCCCGTGAGGCGGGTATTGACGGCCTGCAACTGGCTATCCACAAGAGCTGGCCAGAGGCCTATCAGGCCCGCGATCTCGACACTCTGGCCGCCCATATCCAGCATCTCCAGCAGGCTGGCCTGCCCATCTTCCTGCTGGCCAGCTACTTCAATCCCGTTCATTCGAACGCCGCTTTTCTGGCTTGTGAGCTGGAGCGGGCTCGCTTCAACATTGACTTGGGAACGCGTTGTGGCATCAGGCTGATCGGCAGTGAAACCGGCTCTCTGAACGATGATGAGTGGACCTTCCACCCGGACAACCACAGCCTTGCCGCCTTCAACAAGGCGGAACAGACATTGGCGCAGCTCAAGCCCGATCTGGAGCAAGCGAGTCGCGACTTTCTGGTGGAAGCCGTGCGGGATCACGTCATCCACGATGCCGATAGCCTGGCGCGACTCAACCATCGGCTGGGAGATCGTTTCTCGGTCACCCTCGACCTTGCCAACCTGCTGGATGCCGACAATGCCGCCGACTGGCGCACCCTCCTCAAGGGCTTTTTGCACACCCACGGCGAGCGGATACAGTTGTTCCATTTCAAGAACTTCATCTTGCGAGGGCGTGACAAGGTATCGGTGGGCCTGGACAAGGGCCTGATCGATTATGCGGAGGTATTGGCCATGCTGGACAGCTTCAAACTGAGTCATATCCCGATCATCGTCGAGGAGCTGACGGGTGACGAGCTGCAGGAGAGTGTGGCCTATTTACGTGAGCTGAGTCGCTGAGTCGCAAATCAGCTCGAAAGCCTGAAAAAAGAAGCGGCGCCCGAGGCGCCGCTGATGGGGAAAGAGGAAACCTTCCCCGGCTCAGACCCGCTCATTGCGCCATTTCAGCAACATCACGGCACTGGCCAGCAGCAGGGTGATGCCATTGGCCATGATCAGGGGCGTGTCGCCCGACTTCAGACCATAGGTCAGCCACAGCGCCAATCCACTGATGAATACCAGGTACATCTTGGTGGAAATAGCCTTGGTTTCCCGCGTCTTGAGGATATCGAACACCTGCAGCGAGAAGGATCCCGTGGTCAGAAATGCCGCACAGAGCCCGAGAGAAGCGGTATCAAAGGCAAACAATACCAGGCTCAGCGTGGCCACGCCGGCCAGCAAGATCAGTCGATTGGAGGTAACACACGTCTTCATTTGTAAACCCGTTGTTGAGTGAGATTGGCAATAAACGTCCTGTGGCGCCTGAGCTCCCCGTCGGACAATAGCCACCAGGGACAAGCGACGGCGAACCACCCTGGGCACACCGTGATGCATATTTTAATCTCACAAAAACAAAAATACAAAACGCTGTTTTGATTTTTATTTTTCTTTGATAGGATTGTTTCCATTACAGACAACGCGCCTGCCAACACGTGCGGACGCTCATTGAGGTTAACCATGCAAATTCGTCAAAGCATTCACAGCGATCATGCCAAACAGCTGGACACTCAGGGCCTGCGCCGTGAATTCCTGGTGGAAGAGATCTTCTGTGCCGATCGGCTGACCATGACCTACAGCCACATCGACCGCATCGTGTTCGGTGGCATCATGCCGGTGCGCGGCACCCTCGGTTTTTCGGATGCGCTGGGCAAGACTTTCGGTGTCAGCTACTTCCTCGAGCGCCGCGAGCTCGGTCTCATCAACATCGGCGGCCCCGGTGTGGTGATGATCGATGGCACCCCCTTCGAGATCGGCAACGCCGAGGCGCTCTATGTGGGACAAGGTGCCCGTGAGCTGAGCTTCGCCAGCATCGATGCCTCGCAACCCGCCAAGTTCTACTACAACAGCGCCCCGGCCCACGTGAGCTTCCCGACCCGCAAGGTCACCCAGGCGCAGGCGTCTCCGAGCACCCTCGGCGATGCCGCCACCAGCAACCGCCGCACCATCTACAAGTACCTGGTGCCGGACGTGCTGCCGACCTGCCAGCTGGTGATGGGCATGACCCAACTGGAGGAAGGCAGCCTGTGGAACACCATGCCCTGCCACACCCACGAGCGTCGCATGGAGGTCTACTTCTACTTCAACATGAAAGACGATGCCGCCGTGTTCCACATGATGGGCAAGCCGGACGAGACCCGTCATCTGCTGGTTCACAACGAGCAAGCCGTCATCTCCCCGAGTTGGTCTATCCACGCCGGTGTCGGTACCCAGGCCTACACCTTCATCTGGGGCATGGTCGGTGAGAACCAGGTGTTCGGCGACATGGATCATGTGGCCGTCAAGGATCTGCGCTAATTCCCATTCTGTGCCGGGCAGTCTGCACTGCCCGTATTTTCCCCCATTTACATCTGCCACTTCGGGTGGCAGCAGAGGAAACAAGATGATTCTCAACGCATTCGACTTGAAGGGTAAGGTTGCCATCGTGACCGGTTGTGACACCGGCCTGGGCCAAGGCATGGCACTGGGTCTGGCCGAAGCCGGCTGTGACATCGTGGGCATCAACATCGTCGAGCCCACAGAGACCATCGCCAAAGTTGAAGCGCTCGGTCGCCAATTCCTGAGCCTCAAGGCCGATGTCAGCAAGGTGGATACCCTGCCCGCCCTGGTGGATCAGGCGGTCTCCCAGTTCGGTCGCGTCGATGTCCTGGTCAACAACGCTGGCATCATCCGCCGCGACGATGCCATCAACTTCAGTGAGAAAGACTGGGACGATGTGATGAACATCAACATCAAGAGTGTCTTCTTCATGTCCCAGGCGGTCGCCAAACAGTTCATCGCCCAGGGCCAGGGCGGCAAGATAGTCAACATCGCCTCCATGCTCTCCTATCAGGGCGGGATCCGGGTGCCCTCTTATACCGCCTCCAAGAGTGCCGTCATGGGGATCACCCGTCTGCTGGCCAACGAATGGGCCAGCCAGGGCATCAATGTCAACGCCATCGCCCCCGGTTACATGGCCACCAACAACACCACTGCCCTGCGCGCCGATGAAGATCGCAACGCCGCCATCCTGGAGCGGATCCCGGCCGGTCGCTGGGGCGTGCCGGATGACATGATGGGCCCAGTGGTGTTCCTGGCCTCCGCCGCTTCCGACTACATCAACGGCTACACCATCGCCGTCGACGGTGGTTGGCTGGCCCGCTAACAGCTCCTCCCATAAGAAAGGCGCCATCAGGCGCCTTTTATCATTTATCGTCACGGAAACCGCCTCATGCTGCTCGATGCCCCCTGGTTAGCCCAACTGCTTGGCCTGCTGGCCTGCGCCATCGGTGTCACCGCCTTCCTGCAACGCCAGGACGGGAAGCTGCGACTGCACCTGACCCTCAACGGCGTGCTAATGGCCCTGCATTTCATGCTGCTTGGCGCCACGGCCGCCGCCATCAACTGCCTGCTCTGTGCGGTGAGGACCTGGGTCTCCGGTTACTATCGCGGCCTGGGGGTGATGCTGTTTTTCCTGGGGATGGCCTGGCTGCTGGTCATGCCGCAGGTGGCGCACCCGATCCAGGTGCTGACCCTGATCGGGACCACCCTGAGCACCTATGCCCTGTTTCGGCTGGAAGGTCTTGCGCTGCGCCTGTGCATGCTGAGCAGCACCCTCTGCTGGCTGACGCACAACCTCTGGGCGGGGTCGATGGGGGGGATCTTGCTGGAAGGCAGTTTTTTGATCGTCAACGGCCGCACCATCTTGACCCTGCATCGGGCGCGAGGTGCAGCAGCGCGACAATTAAGCTAAATCAGCAATAAAAAAGCCGGTGGCATTGCCGTCATCAAACAGCGTGCTCACCGGCCTCAGGCCATATATTGTGCTGATAAATCAGCCGATATGACTATGAACTACCACAAAACCTGGAAGCCTCAGCGCGGGGTAAAAGGGTAGTCGTGAAAACCAAGCCCGGCCGAGATGCGAGCCGCGGCCTGATGCAACAAGCCCACCAGCTCACCCTTGTTCTCTTCACTGAAGCGCACCAGGGGCAGCGACAGGGAGAGCCCCGCGATGATGCGCCCCATCCGGCTGTAGATGGGCACGGCGAAGCAGCGCAGGCCCGGCTCCATCTCTTCATTGTCTTCGGCATAACCTTGCTCACGCACCTGCACCAGTTCAGCCAGCACTTCATCGACATTGCTCAGGGTGTGCTCGGTGAAGCGCTCGAACGTCACCTTGGCCAGCATGCTGCGCACTTCCTCTTCCGGCAACCAGGCCATCATCACCTTGCCAAGCCCGGTACTGTAGAGAGGGCGGCGACGACCAATGCGCGAATACATCCGCAGGTTGTACTCGGAGTCAATCTTGTGCAGATAGACGATGCTGTCTTCGTCGAGCGCCCCCAGATGCAGGGTCTCCTTGGTCAGCTTGCCCAGCTGGTACATCTCGACATCCGCTATCTGGATCAGATCCTGATGCTCCAGCGCCTTGCCACCGAGTTCGAACAACTTCAGACTCAGGGTGTATTTGTCGGTTTCCCCCTCCTGGTTGACGTAGCCCAGCGTCTTCATCGTCTGCAGGAAGCGATAGACGGTGCTCTTGGACATCATGATCCGCTGGGACAACTCGGTCACGCCGATCTCTTTCTGCTCGCCCAGCGCCTGCAGGATGCCGAAAACTTTCAGGACCGATGAAACGGAATCTGGCGAGGTATCTACCACTGACATAGGGTTCTCCTTATAAGCTCCATCGTTTTAGTGTATTTGAAACGCAAGCCCAATCATAGCCATGGGTGCGTTTCAGGGATGGGACAACACCATCGCCCTCGTCTATTGCAGATGGGGTCACAGACCAGGCTGACCGACTCCACTCCCCTTGCAACCGAGCGGCACGGCTGCCCATGCAGTGCCCCCTGGCATCAAGAACATACGGCCAGACCCATCAACGGGTCGCATCACATATTTATGAAATAATGTTTCATTTTATTTGATGATGATAAATCATTAAATATAATGACGGTGTCATCAACACGGGAGGGCATATGCCGACCAAGATTGCCATCATTGGCGAGTGCATGATCGAACTATCCGAGAGCAAGGCGGGCATAGTGCGTCATTTTGGAGGAGACACCCTCAACACCGCCATCTACCTGACGCGTACCAACCCCGAGCTGGCCGTCTCCTATGTCACTGCCCTCGGCACCGACACCATGAGCGACGCCATGCTGACCCAGTGGCAGCAGGAAGGGGTACACATCGAGCTGGTACAGCGTCTCGAGCACAAACTGCCCGGCCTCTATCTCATCGAAACCGACGAGCAGGGGGAGCGTACCTTCCACTATTGGCGCAACGATGCGGCGGCCCGCTACTGGTTGCAGGGAGAGGACGCCGGGTCTATCTGCCAGCAGTTGCAGCGCTTTGACTGGCTCTACTTGAGCGGCATCAGCCTCGCCATCCTCCCCCCCGCCGATCGGGCCAACCTGCTGCAGCAACTGGCCTTGTGTCGGGTCAAGGGGGTGAAGATCGCCTTTGACAACAACTTCCGACCAGGGCTGTGGGAAAGCAAAGAGGCTGCACAACAGATCTATAGCGCCATGCTGGCCCTGACCGACATCGCCTTCCTGACCCTGGACGACGAATTTGCCTTGTGGGGAGACACTCAGGTTGAACAGACGCTGACACGTACCCGAGCACTCGGCGTCGGTGAAATCGTCCTCAAGCGCGGGGCCGAGCCCTGCCTCATCGTACAGAGCGATAAGCGTGACGAAATACCGGCCGTGCAACTGGCGAAGGATCAGGTGATCGACACCACGGCAGCCGGCGACTCCTTCAGTGCCGGGTACCTCGCCAAGCGACTGGCCAAGGCCTCGACAAGCGAGGCGGCCCGCTATGCCCACCTGCTGGCCAGCACCGTCATTCAGCATCGCGGGGCCATCATTCCTCACCTGGCGATGCCAGCAACTACCCCTACCCTGTGAGACATTCCATGTCAGCATTGCTTGAAAAACTGTCGACCCTGAAGATCATCCCCGTCATCGCCATCAAGAACGCCGATGACGCCGTGGCCCTGGGCCGTGCCCTGATGGACAACGGCATGCCGAGCGCGGAGATCACCTTCCGTACCCCTGCCGCCGCCGATGCCATTCGTCAGATGCGCGCCGCCTTCCCCGAGATGATCATCGGGGCCGGCACAGTGCTCACCACGGCCCAGGTGGATCAAGCCATCGACGCCGGTGTGGACTTCATCGTGAGCCCCGGCCTCAACCCGCGCATCGTCCAGTATTGCCAGGCGCGCGGTGTGCTGATGATCCCCGGGGTCAACAACCCCAGCCTGGTCGAGCAGGCGATGGAGCTGGGCCTTCGCACCCTCAAATTCTTCCCGGCCGAGCCCTCCGGCGGCCTGCCCATGCTCAAGGCCATGAGCGCCGTCTACCCGGTCCGCTTCATGCCGACCGGCGGCGTCAGCCCGAGCAATGTGAAGGACTATCTCGCCCAAGGCTCGGTGTTCGCCTGTGGCGGCACCTGGATGGTGCCGGGCGATCTCATCGATCGGCAGGAGTGGGACAAGATAGGCGCCCTGGTGCGCGAGGCCATGGCCGCCCTCTGATAATGCAACGGGCCCGATCCTGGTCGGGCCCGTCATCATCACCTCGTGATCTCTTTTACCCTCCGGGCTCAACCATATTCCCCGCTTCAACCATCCCCTCGCTACCGGCTAACAGGGATAGGCGATACCCTATCTTGCCTGATGGCCCCAAACGGATTAATCAACGCCTCACCTATCGATAATCTGATGCAGCGTGGTCCCTGCCAGCAGTAAAGAGAGGGATCAGGGATGTGGAGGGCTGTCCTGCAACCAGTGGCAGACCCGGGCCACACCGGGGCGCTGGCTGTCGGGACGGGCGAGCAGGGCATACTCATGCTCCGTGCTGAGCACGGGGGCAAAGGGTGCTACCAGCAAGCCGCTGCCGAGCTCCTCCGCCACTATGGTGGGATCCCCGAGGGAGAGACCAAAGCCCTGCAAGGCCGCATTCATCGCCAGGTCCAGGGTATCGAACAGCTGGCCTCCCTGAGGCTGCCAGGAGGTATCGAGGAAGGCGCCAAACCAGTTGCGCCAGTCCCGCCGATCCGCGCTGGCATGGAGCAGCGGCAACTGGGGCAGCTCCTCGAGGGAGCGCTCGAACAGCCGATGCCTGGCCGCGAAGGCGGGGGCGCAGATGGGGGTCAAGCGCTCCCGAAACAGCGGCTGGCTGTGGGGGTATCTGGCCTGGGTGGATTGATAGACGATGGCGAGATCGAAGGGCTCACGGGAAAAATCGATGCCGTGGCTGTGGCTGCCGCGCACCTCGACCACCTCCCCTTCGAACGCTTGCAACCGTCGCAGCAACCAGCGACTGGCGCAGGAGGGCACCTTGATGCTGATGGCCTGCTCATGGGCCAGGCTTTGCAGGGCGCTGACCCCCTCCCCCATGCGAGCCAGTCCCTCCCCGATGAAGGGCAGCAGCCGCTCGGCGGCCGGGGTCAGGCTCAGGCAACGGGTACCGCGCACGAACAGCAGATGGCCGAGCCGCTCCTCCAGCTGGGCTATCTGCTTGCTCACCGCCCCCTGACTCACGCACAGCTCGTCGGCCGCCAGGGTGAAACTCAGATGGCGGGCGGCACACTCGAACACCTGCAGGCCGTAGAGGGGCAAGTGGCTACGGGGCTGGCTGGTCAACATTCAAGGCTCCATGCTTGAGAAAAACTCATGCATAACATGCCGAATAATCCGTTGTCCGGCAAGGGCCCGCGAGGCTAAAAAGGGACATCTTTCACACACACATCGGTGATGGCGCCATGTCCTCCCCCCGCATTCTCAGCAAACTGCCCCAGGTGGGCACCACCATCTTCAGCGTCATCGGGGATCTGGCCGACCGCCATCCCAGCATCAACCTCTCCCAGGGGGCCCCGAGCTTCCCCTGCGATCCTGATCTCATCCGGGTCACCCATGAGGCCATGCTGACCGGCGAAAACCAGTATGCCCCCATGACGGGGCTGCCCGCCCTGCGCGAACAGCTGGCGACCAAGATAGCCACCAGCTACGGCCATCATTACGATGTCGGCGAGGAGATCACCATCACCGCCAGCGCCAGCGAGGCCCTGTTCTGCGCCATCACGGCCCTGGTGCACCCCGGGGACGAGGTGATCATGTTCGAGCCGGCGTTTGACAGCTACCGCCCCATGATCCAGCTGCAGGGGGCCACCCCTGTGGTGATCGCCCTCAAGGCACCGAGCTTTGCCATCCCCTGGGACGAGGTGGCGGCCCGCATCACGCCCCGCACCCGCATGATAGTGCTCAACACCCCCCACAACCCGACCGGCACCGTCTGGCAGGCAGGGGATCAGGAACGCCTCGCCCGCCTGGTGCGTGGCACCGACATCGTCATCCTCTCGGACGAGGTGTATGAACACGTGGTGTTCGATGGCGCCCTGCACCAGAGCGTCATCCGCTATCCGGAGCTGGTGGAGCGTTCCGTCGCCGTCTTCTCCTTCGGCAAGACCTTCCACGTCACCGGCTGGCGAGTGGGCTACTGCGTCGCCCCCCGCCCCCTGATGGAGGAGATCCGCAAGGTGCACCAGTTCGCCATGTTCGCCGCCGATACCCCCATGCAGTACGGCTTCGCCCACCTGTTGCAGCAACCGGCCCACTATCAGGGGCTGGCGGCCTTCTATCAGCGCAAGCGGGATCTGCTGGTCTCGGCCCTGGCAGATTCGCGCTTTACTTTGTTGCCCTCCGCCGGCAGCTTCTTCATGCTGGCCAGCTACGAGCGGATCAGCGACGAGTCGGACAGCCTGTTCGTGCAGCGGCTCATTCGCGAGCACGGGGTCGCCACCATTCCCGTCTCCGCCTTCTATCACGACGGCACGGATCAGCGGGTCATCCGCCTCTCCTTCTCCAAGGACGATGACACCCTGCTGGCAGGCGCCGAGCGCCTGTGCGGCGTCTAGGAGGCTCCATGGATTGCGTACGCGTTGCCGTCTTGCAGATGGTGTCCGGCGATGATCTTGCCCATAACCTGGCGCAGGCCGAGGGGCTGCTGCGCCAGGCCGCGGCCGAAGGGGCCGAGTTTGCCCAGTTGCCCGAGTATTTCTACCTGATGCCAGCCGATGAGCGGGCGCGGGTCGCCCTGGCGGCCCCCGTGGAAGCGCATCCCCTGCTGGCATGGGCGCAAGGGCTGGCCCGGGAGCTCGGGCTCTGGATCCTGGCGGGCACATTGCCGCTCGCAAGCGAAGAGCCCGGTAAGATGCACAACAGCAGCCTGCTCATCGATCCCCAAGGGCAACTCGCCAGCCGTTATGACAAGTTGCACCTGTTTGGCTTTTGCAACGGGCAGGAGCAGTATGACGAGGCCGCGACCATGAGCCCGGGCCGGCAGGTGGTGAGCCATCCCCTGCCCTGGGGCCTGCTGCGTTTGGGGATCTGTTACGACTTGCGCTTCCCCGAGCTGTTTCGACTCGATCCCGCTCCCGACTTCATCGCCCTGCCCGCCGCCTTCACCCATACCACGGGCTTGGCCCATTGGGAGCTGCTGCTGCGGGCCCGGGCGGTGGAGAACCTGGCCTTCGTGCTGGCCTCCGCCCAGGGGGGTCATCATCCGGGTGGCCGTCGTACCTTCGGCCACAGCATGATCATCGATCCCTGGGGCCGAGTGCTGGCACGGGTGGAAGAGGGCCAGGGCATGGCCATCGCCACCCTGGATCTGGCGGCCCAGCGCAACGTGCGCAGCCAGTTGCCGGCCCTCAACCATCGCAAGATACCCGTCGGCACCGCAAGCCGACACAACTCATGACCATCGGCATGACGCCACAGACACCACAACTGCAAGGGACTGACCATGAAACTCAACACCGCCATGATGCTGGTGGCCCTGGCCACCGCCGGCCAGGCCGCCGCCAAACCCCTGGTGATCGCCACCGATGCCACCTACCCCCCCTTCGAGATGGTCGATAGCAGCGGCAAGCTCGGCGGCTTCGAGGTCGAACTGGCCTACGCCCTGTGCGCAGCCATGAAGACCGAATGCGAGGTGATCAACCAGCCCTGGGATGCCCTGCTGCCGGGCCTGCAGGTGCGCAAGTACGACGCCATCATGTCCTCCATGAACATCACCGACGAGCGGCGCCAGAAGGTGGACTTCAGCCAGGTCTATTACATGATGCAGAACCGCTTCGTGGGCCGCAGCGACAAGGCCGCCACCTTTGCCGACGACCAGGCACACTTCAAGGGCAAGGTGATAGCGGTGCAGGAAGGGACCCCTCAGGACAACTTCATCACCGCCCGCTACGGTGACGTGGCCAAGATCAAGCGCTACGTCAACGCCCAGTCCCCCATGCTGGATCTGCAGTCCGGCCGCGCCGATTACACCTTCGGCAACATGGTGCAGCTGAAAGTGGGTTTCCTCGACAAGGAGATGGGCAAGCAGTTCGCCTTCGTCGGCCCCCAGTTCAACGGCACTCAGGACAAGACCCTGGGTGAAGGGGTGGCGGTGGCGCTGCGCAAGAACGACGCCAAACTCAAGGGTCAATTCGATGCCGCTATCGACAGCGTCAAGGCCGATGGCACCTTCGATCAACTGCTCAAGAAGTATCAGCTGGAAGACCTGCTCTAAGGCCGATTGACTCGCTATCAGACGACGTATCACAGAATAAAACAACGCCAGTCAATTGACTGGCGTTGTTTTATTCTATTGACAGCTAAATGGCCCGCCCAGTCAACTTCCCTTACCCGATGGTCCAGGCTGGCTCAGTGATCCGGCTCATCCCCCGCCCAGGGCAACCGATCGGCGATGCTTTGGTACAGCACCCCGTAGTCGTCGTCGAAGTGGTGGGATCCCGGCAGGGTCACCACGGTGACGTTCGGCTGCTGCAGGTGCGGACAGAGCTTCACCGGGGAGTCGTCGTCCGCCCCCTGCACACAGAGCAGCGGCAGGCTCTTGATGGCCTTGACCTCCGGCAGGGTGGGATAGCTGCCCGCCTTGTCGTGCACCACCATGTCGCTGACGTGGATCTCGAAGTCCGATGCGGTCGAAGGAGAGAGCATCACGGCCCCCACCAGGCTATTGCGATAGGCCTGTGGCAGGCGATTGATGACGAAGGGGACTATCTCGGCACCGAAGGAGAAGCCCACCAGCAGCCAGCGCTGGCGCCCCCAGCGGGACTGGTAATCCGATAAGATCCGCACCAGATCGGCGCTCGCCTGCTCAGGCGTCTTCTTCTTCCAGTAGTAGCTGAGGGAACTCCAGCCCACCACCGGCATGCCGTGGCGCTGCAGCTCGGCGCTGAGCCCCTTGTCCAGCGCGGCCCAGCCGCCATCCCCGCTCATAAACACCACCATGGGGGCAGACGAGGCTTGCGCCACCGGCAACTCCACCAGCCCCAGATCCGCCTTCACCCCGCTGGATGAGGGAGCGGCGAACAGCGGAAACGCAAGACATACCAGCAACAACAGCAAGGCTCTCATGGCCAACTCCTATTTCTTCATTAGCCCGAACGGGCCGCGGCTTATCAGGGAGATCAACTGGGTCAGGGTCTTGGGCAACGCCAGCCGACTGGTGCAGAGCAGATAGCGAGGCTCCCAGCGCGGGGAGAACTTCTCCTTGTAGCGCCGCAAGCCCTGGAAGTTGTAGAAGCGGCTGCCTCGGGTGAACAGGGTGTTGCCGAGCCGGGCCCAGTAACCGCCGAGGGGGTGATCGTTGAAACCGGACATGGGCGCCATGCCGAGATTGAAGCTCTCATACCCCTCTGCCTTGCCCCACAACAGCAGCTCGACGAACAGGAAGTCCATGATGGGCGCCGCCCCCGTGTCCATGCTGTAGCGCATCAGATCGATGGAGAGGCTCTCCCTGTTGTCGCTGACCCAGAGGTTGGCAAAGCCGACCACCTGCCCGCAGTGCCGCACCAGAGCCGCCGGGCTCAGGGTTAGGTAATCCGGCTCGAAACTGCCCACCGAGAAGCCCTTCTCCTTGCCCTGCTTGCTCTGCAGCCAGGTGTCGGAGATGGCCTTCAACTCGGGCAGCAGGGCGGCCACCTGGCCGGCCTCCACCACCTCGAACGACAACCCTTCCCGCTTGCCCTTGGCATGGCTCTGGCGCAGGTTGCGCAGGCGACTGCCGGCGAGATCGAAGTCGCGCAGACCGACGATGGCTTCTTCGCCGAGCTTGAACGGGATGAGGCCGAGATCCAGATAGAGCGGCAGATAGCGGGCCGACACCTGATAGAACACCGGGTTGACGTCGTGCTCATCGCACAGCTCGCGAAACTGCCAGAGCAACTCCTCGACGAGGGCGGCCTGGCCGATGGGCTCCCCCATCACTATCCAGCAGTTTCCCTCGACCCCGTACATCAGAAACGCCTCGCCGGCGGGATGAAACAGCAGGGACTTGTCGCCCAGTTGGGCCAGATAACCGTGGCCTCCCCCTTCCCGCAACACCAGCGCCTGCGCCCGGGCCAACTCCTCCTTGCTCGGCTTGTTGCCAAAGACCCGCAAGGGGGCCAGCAACTGCGCCACCCCGACCACCGCCAGCACGGCGACCACGCTCCCCATGGCCCGCAGGCCACGAGACGCAGCCCCTGGGCCGTGGGGCGAAAAATGGAGCCAGAGCCCGTGTTCGTATTCCACATGGCGATAGGAGAACAGCAGCAGCCACAGGGCCCCCAGCAGCACGGCCCCCACCGACATCAGCCAGGCCGGGGTGAACTGAGCGTGCAGCAGGGAGCCCTTGCGATAGAACAGCGAGCGGCAGGGGCTGATGATCAGCAAGAAGCCGCCCAGCAGCAGGGCAGATTCCCAGTCAAATCCCTTGAACAGGGAGAAGAGGATACCGAGCGCCAGCAACCACTGGGTGATCCGGAAGGCCCCGTCGTGGCGGCGGTAGAGACTGTGCGCCAGCAGGATCAGCAGCACACCGCTGACGCTGCCGAGCACGTGGGACAGTTCCAGCAGATGCAGCGGCAGCACCTGTAAAAACGTCTCTATCCGCTCCCGCATGGTCGGGATCATGCCGGAGCAGAGCAGCAAGCTGCCGGCCGCGAAGGTTCCCATGCTGATCAGGGCCGGCACGAACTCCCGGCTGGCGATCATGATCCCCTGCAGCCGGTGCCAGCGCGCGCGCTGCTGCAGCGCCTCCTGGCCGGTAAACAGCAGCAGGGCGCAGAGGAAGGGCAACAGATAATAGACGCAGCGATAGAGCAGCAGGGCCGCCAGCAGCTTGTCCACCGGCAGATACTGGGCCAGCAGCAGGCTCATGCTCGCCTCGAACACCCCTATCCCGCCCGGCACATGGGCCAGCACCCCGAGCAGGCTGGAGAGCACGAAGGCGCTGAGCAACACCGAATAGGGCACGCTCTCTGTCGGCAACAGCACAAAGAGCACGGCGGCGGCGGCCATCCAGTCGAACAGGGCGATCAGCAGTTGCAGCAGCCGCAGCTTGAAAGACGGCAGGATCAGCTCGTGTCCACGCCAGGCGATCGCCGGTTTGGGCCAGAGCAGATAGCCCAACACCGCCAGCAGCGCCAGGGCGCCTGTCACCTGCAACGACCAGCCGGCCCAGTCCGGCCAGCCGGGCAGCAGGCTGGTGGCCTGCCCCAGCAACAGGGCGCCGCCGCCCCACCCCAGCAGGCCGAGGAAGAAGGTGATGGAGCAGAACAGGATGACGCGGGCCACCTCCCCCGTGCCGAGGCCGAGGGCAGAGTAAAGGCGATAGCGCACCGAGGAGCCGGTCAGCAGCGCAAACCCCAGGGTATTGGAGAAGGTGTAGGCGATGAAGGAGGTCACCCCGACCTGCTGCCAGGGCAGCGGCTTGCCTATCATGCGCACCGCCAGCAGGTCATAACAACAGAGGCAGGCGTAGCTGAGCAGGGTCAGCAGCAGGGCACCCCCCAGCTGTGGCAGCGGCTGGGACCAGACAGCCAGCCGGATGTCGTGCCAATGCCAGAGGTGAGTCAAACGATAGAGCACGGTCAATGCCACCCCCAGCAGCAGCAAGCTGCACAGAGGGCCAATCCAGATCAACAGCTGACGCCGCATAAGCTTCCTGTCGCGAGAAGAGATGATGGAGACACCCTGTTGAGACTACTGGCAAAATCAGTCCAGGGTGAAAAAAATACAACCCAAATGAGAACGCACCTTGGCAGACCACTCCGCCGCCCGCCATAGAGGGCGGCCGGGCCCCGAACAAGGCTGACGATTCAGCCTGCCGGCCTCGCTCAAGCCCCCTATGATTCATCAGCGCCTCCCCTGGCCGCCATGCTTCTTCTGTAACCTTTTGTACGAACAGATAAAAGGGTGCCCGGCAGACCAGGCTGCCGGGCACCCTTTTGTCGCAGCCAACTATCAGTAGCCGTAGAAGGATTCGCTGTGCAGATCCTCCTCGTCCAATCCGGTCGCCTTCAGCGTCTCGCTGATGGCCTCGACCATGGGGGGCGGACCGGACACATAGCAGACCGGCTTGGTCAGCCCACTGATGGCCTGCCACAACCAGGCGCCGTCGAGCCTGTGGGTCTCCCCCTGCCAGGGCTGCGCCGAGTGCGCCATGTCCGTCATGGTCGCCAGCAGGCGAAATCTCGGGTTCTGTTGCTCGAGCCGCTGCAACTCATCCAGGAAGGCAGCATCTTCGGGACGCCGGTTGCTGTAGATCAGCAGCAGATCCTGGGGCGTCTGTTGCGCCGCCGCGTGCCTCAGCATGCTCATGAAGGGAGTGATCCCTATGCCACCGGCGATGAGCACCCCGGCGCGATCCAGGCTCTTGTGCAGGGTGAGCGAGCCGAAGGGGCCGTTGATTTGCAGCTCTGTGCCCAGGGGAAGAGCCCCGAGCGCGCGCTTGAAGGGACTGTCCCGCATGCGGGTGGCGACCACCAGCTCATCCTCATGGGGAGCCGTGACGATGGAGAAGGTGTGGCGGGCATCGGGAGATCTGGGGTTCTCATGATGCCCTGGCAGGGTGAGATTCAGGGCCTGACCCGGTTTGTGGTCAAACCCGGCGGGCTTTTCGAGGTGAAAAGCCAGGGTGCCTTCGGCAAGTGGCTGGCGGGCGATCAGACGAACCCTGTATTCGGCCATGATGGGACTCCCTTGTGTGGTACCGCTTGTGTGATACAGCGTGTGAAGCAGATGGCGGTGTTTCATTAGGATGGGATAGCACACCGAAATATTCCCGGAAAATCGACGGCGATAAGGCGCGACGGGGCCGCCCTCGCCGAGAGACGCAGGACAGGTGCAAGCAGCCCTCTACCCCGGCGAGGCGGGTCGTGCCATGCTGCACTTATCCACAGTCCAACCGTCAGTACCGGCCACGGGGTATCGGGCACGGACGGCGCCAGGCGACCAGACAAAGAGTGCAGAAAGGAGTGCAGAGATGAGCGAGGGAGCATTGATCAGCCGTTTCCCCCTCAACGAGCGGGGGCGCGATCTGGCCGTCGGCGACATCCACGGATACTTCGCGCTGCTGCAACGGGCGTTGGATAGAGCCGGCTTTGATCAGGCCCGGGATCGCCTCTTCTCCGTCGGCGATCTGACCGATCGCGGTCCCGAGTGCGCAGAGGCCCTCGACTGGCTGGATAAGCCCTGGTTCCACCCGGTCTGCGGCAATCACGACGACTACGTCTGCCGCCACCAGAGCTGCGACCGGGAGAACTGGATCCAGAACGGGGGCAGCTGGTTTCAGTGCCTGAGCCGGGCCGAGCAGGACAGCTTTGCCGCCCGTTATCGCATGCTGCCGATCGCCATCGAGGTGGCCACCCCGGCCGGCCCCGTCGGGCTGCTCCATGCCGACTGCCCCTTCCCCTCCTGGCAAACGCTGCTGGACAGGCTGGACGGCGGAGTCACCGGCGGCCAGCTGCGGGCCATCAAGAACGTCTGCCTCTGGTCACGCCGCCGCATCGAGCTGATGGATGAGCGCGGCATCGAGGGTCTGGTCGCCCTGATAGTGGGCCACACCCCGCTGAGCGCCCCGGCCCGCCTCGGCAATGTGTTCTACATCGACACCGGCGGCTGGTATCCCCATGCAGGGGGCTTCTTTACCCTGCTCGATCTGCATAGCCTGACACCGGTAAGCCTATCTCCCTCCCCCTAAGCAGAGCTCCTCAAGACTAGGCGTGGTGCCCTATATGGTTCCCACAGCCATATGAGTTACCTGCCGACCCTCACGACCACTATCCTTTCTCTGCAACCCTCTGTTCGAGCGAGAAAAAGGGACCGCCGCACAGGGATTAATCTTCAATTATCCCGCTCTATATCACGATGCAAGGAGATGGAATGGAACTCCCCTCTGTGGTCACATCGACGCTGGCCGTCGTCCTGCTCTTTTTTGGCCCCTTCTTCCTACTGATTGGTGCCATGGTGCCCATCATGAAAAGGTACAAGCGGTCTCACGCCAGCCCGCTGACCAGGGATCTGCTCAGACCGGCGGGCCATAGCCTGCAGGAGCAGATCGATGACAAGAAGATTGAGCTGTTCGGCACCATGGTAGTGACACCATTGATGCTGTTGATGTTTGCCCTGATGCCGCTGTTGCAAAACACCCTGGATGACACTCGGATATCGACGAACCAGCTAGTAATGTTCGGCGTAATGGCGGCTGGCACTCTCAGCTATTTCTCCTACCGCATCTATAAAATCGTCAGACATCTTCAATATCTGACACTCGGTTATGCCTGCGAGCTCGCAGTCGGTCAGGAACTCGAATATCTGGTCAGGCCAAAGGATCACCCCTATCGGGTCTATCACGATATTCCGTTCAATGGCTTCAACATCGATCATCTGATCATCTCCCCCAACGGCGTCTTCGTGGTCGAAACCAAGGGGCGTTCCAAACCCATCAATGACGGCACCAAGCAGTTCAAGGTCAGGGTGGAGAACAATGCGCTTCACTTCCCGAACCATGTGGAAACCGAGCCACTGGAGCAGGTCAGACGCAATGTCACCTCGGTGCGTAACTGGCTCAATAGCGCCACGGGCACCGATGTGCCTGTGGGCGGTATCCTGGTGCTGCCTGGCTGGTACATAGAGTTATGCCAGAAGGCCACGGCCCCCTATGTCGTGAGCGCGGCGGCACTACCCAAGGTGTTGCCACAGTTGCGCGTCGGCATGCTGGAACTGGCACATATCCAGGCCATTGCTCATCAGGTAGAGCAAAAAGTGAGGGATATCGCCAAGTAGCATATTGGCCGCCTGCCGATTAAACCGGCAGGCGGGACGCCCGTGCTTCGATCTGCCGGCGCTATGGTTTACCATGCTGACAACTGCGGTGCATGGCACCGCCCACCCAGGCGCCATGGCGCCGCCATCGGACACCTCACCTCGAGCAACATGAGCAAAACAGCACAGCCCGGCAGCGAGCCCACTTTCTACTTCCACGATTACGAAACCGCATAGTAAACATCTGAATTTTATTAAAAACTTACCACCAACTTTAATTCTGTACCAGATTTTGTACCTGATATGACTTTGATAGGATTAGGCCTTCTGCCGTCGTACATTTTGACACCCCGGCACTTGGCCGGGGCGGATTCACATCAGGCCCACACTCGCACGGGCGTATCGGGGTAGAGTCGCAGGGCATCGAGGGCAGTGGCCAGCGCCTCCGATGTGGTGCGCACGTTGGCATGGTAGCCGGGGACTGGAGCTGTCACCGGCACCCGCTCGCCCTCCACCATGGCGGTCTCACCGGTCGGCGCATAGATGGTGCCGATCACATCGAGCGCGGCGGCAGGATGATAGAGCGCCCCGCCGTCGGGATCCTGGCTAAAGCCCGCCGCCTTGAGGGCCAGCGTCATGGCCGACTTGCTGCCGGCCTTAAGATAGAGATCAATCATTCGTCTTGTCCTTCCAGAAATACCAGCCGCCCACGCGGCAGGCGGCCCAGAACAGCCAGGCCATCACCTGCTTGCCCTGGGCAATCATGCAGTGGCGCAAGCGCCTGTCAGCCTCGACACGGGAAACCTTACCGCGAGCGCCGTAGTCGTTGTCGTGCTGCTTGCAGCAGCTGTTAGCGTCGGGTGAGACGGGGCCAAGCCCCGTGCAATAGTGGCGGGTCATCGGATGGCCTTAATTTGCGCATCGGTGGTTACCTGGTGATAGATGCGGAAGTTTCTGATATGGCCGTTTATCGGATCTGTGAGGGATTGTCCTGCGCCGATGAACAACGTAGAGGCGTTGGTCTCCGCCGCCCCTCTTGACGGAGTTCTTGGCCCCCCGAGCACCCCATTTATGCACACCACGACACCGGCTGCGTTGTTGTTCGTAACGAAGTCATTCATCCCTAACACCGCCATATTCGATGATGTAGGCACTGTCGTTGCCGCATCCGAAAAAAACCATGCCTTACCGCTGGATGAAATCACTGCGCCCGACGGAGATATTGACGCATCAGTTCTAAACGGACGAACTTGCACACCTCTAAACTCCACCTGCATTGCATAGGTGACATCGGTGTTTGTCGGATTTATGTTTCTGGCTGATGGGATGCTGACCGCATCTGCGGCTCGACTCGCTGCTGCGCCCGTGGTGGGTATGTATGAGGTTGCATATGGTTGGGTTTCGACTTGTACACGCCGATATGTTAGCGATCCGTTTGAATCAGGGTTACTACCGAACGGATACAGACGAAAGATGCTCGTGCCATCCCCAAACTTGCGAGTAATCGAGATGCGCAACCACGTCCCCATATCCTTCACTATCAGCCCAGGAATTGAAGGAAATGCTTGGCCATCCACAAACGCGGCCAAGCCAGTGCCGAGCCCATCTGATCCGGTCCCTCCGACAAAAATTGACACCCGGAATTTATACCCGGCCACCTTTTTCACATCGAACGAAAACGTGGCCGTCTGCCCCTGAATCGCCGCGCCCTGGGCGAAGTCCCTATAGGACCCCTCTGAGCGACCATCATCAGTCCCACCGCTAACTGTTATCCATCCTGCTGAATCTTTCGACGTATGGCTCCAAGCATTGCCCGCTGTAGCCCCACTGTTTGATGACCAGCCCTCTGAGAAATTGGTCAGGTTCGTTGATAACCCCTCGACGAGCAACCCTTCCGTTTCAAACCTCGGCTCATTTACAGCAGCTACTCGCAAGCCCCCAGATTTATCGATGAAAGTGGCTGTGGTCGCGCGAGAAAAGTTAACGTATCGGGCCACAACATCCTCGCCGACTTTAGCCTCCCGCCCATATCCGGTGAACATACGCAATGAGTCGGTGAGGGGGATCCACACATCGGGTAGAGGTAATGCTGCTGCCCTGACTACATCTACCGCCACCGCTGCGGCGGCTACGGCCTTGTCGGCCTCCACCTTGGCGCGGGCCGCCTGACCCTCGCCTTCGCTGGCCACCTTCTTCCAGCTGGGAATAGTGATGGTGGTGCCGGTGTCCGGATTGAGGATAGGCACATCCCCCGAGCCGGTGAGCCAGGCCATCATGCCGTCGTACCAGGCGCGGTACTTGCCCACCAGGGAGGCGAGGTCGGCGGCGAACTGGCTGATGGTCGAGGTGCGGGTGATGTCGATCCGGTATGGCTGGTTGGCCAGGGTGCCGCCGCGATATGCCTCCACCAACAGGATCTCGGTGTCGCTGACCACGGTGTCCACCTCATAGGCGGCGTTGTCCGGGCCATAGAAGGAGTGCCCCTTCTGGATCGGGAGGGTGCCGGTTTTCCACTTGGTGCCAAAACCGGTGACGGTCTTGCTGCCGTTCGTCACCGTGACATTGCCGGTGCGTTGCCAAAGTCCTGCCATTGCAAGGTTCCTTCAAAAGAAAAACCCGGCGCGGGGCCGGGTTGTGATTGGGGTCAAATTTACTTCAAGCCAGTGAGCCAAGAGGCTTGGCCACTAAAGCCGGTTGAGCTAATGGAATTGCTGCCGATTGGCTCGATGCCAAAGGTGATATTGGCGGGGGCGTATGCCGGTATATCGAAGGCGGGTTGGATCTGAATTGAGAAAGACCTGGTGCCGCCCGTGGCCACGTATTCGGTACGGGACACCCGATCTACCTCCACCCCGTTGAGGTAACAGATCACCACCATGCCAATGGTCCCCTGGCCCGACACACTGCCATAGCCGGTGACTGGCTTTAGGCAAACCAGATTCCTTGCCCGTCGATAAGCCGGGATAGAGAAGTTGGCCAGCGCTTTGACGAGCTGGGTAATGTCTCCCACGACCTGGTTCACATCGAGCGTGCCCAGGATCTGGCAGTTTTCCCTGATCACCACGTTGTTCATCGTGCCCCGGTTGGCATTCACCTCGCCGGTAAAGGTGCCATCTGCGGCATAGAGGCGGTTAGTCCGAATGGTGCCATCGTTATAGATGATGGTGTGCCATCCTTCGCCCCAGGCGCTATATGGCCCGCCCCGTCCATAGCCGGCATTGCCGCCTTTGAAATCCGAGTTCTCGATGGTGACCGCTGACAGGTTGGTGACCTTGATGTACTTGGCGATCACGTTACCGATCTCTGCCGTATCCATCAGGGCGTGGTTCATGTAAACGGTGCCGTTCTTGATGATGAACGGGTTGCGCTTGGTGGTGGCACCACCCGCCCTGGACATCACCGCGAACACATCTGCATCGATTACAAAGGTGCTCAGCACTGTCCCATCCGCATTCAGCTTGACCGACAGGCCGAAACCGCCGCCCTCCCCGTTGATCTGGGCCTTGGTGTACCAGCCCGCCTCAACGTCTCCCTCAAGGTCTGCCACGGCGCTGGCCACCGTTTGCACGGCGGCCGTGGTGTTGTTGAGGGTGGCTTGCACCTTGCTGATCTGCTCGGCATTGGCCTTGTCACCCTCCACCTGCGCCTGCTGGGTCTGCTGGATGGCGGCGCTGAGGCTCTTGTCTCCGTCCGTCACCTTGGCTTGCAGCTGGCTGATGCTCGATGCCAGCGCCTGATCCCCCTGCGCCTGGGTGCGCTGAGTCTCCAGAATCGCGGCATTGAGCGTCCGATCATCCCCTTCCAGGGTGGCTTGCATCTGATCCATGCGAGTGGCCAGGGCACTGTCCCCGGTCACCTGGGCCTGCTGGTTCTGCTTGATGGCCGCGTCGAGCACCTTGTCATCGGCCACCACCTTGGCTTGCAGCTGGGTGACTCGCTCGCTCAGTGCCTGATCACCCTGCGCCTGGGTGCGCTGGGTCTCCAGGATCGCGGCGTTGAGTGTCCGGTCATCCCCCTCCAGGGTGGCCTGTAGCTGGGTGACCCGCTCGGCCATGGCCTGGTCGGCGGCGCTCAGGGTCTTGCTGCTCTCCTCCAGAGCGGCATTGGTCTTGCGGTCGGCCTCCTGGTACTCGGTGTTCAGCTGGGTGATCTGCTTGGCGGTGGACTGTTCCACCCCGGCGATCACCTCCCGAACCACCGTGAGCGCGGCGCTGGTGTCGGCCTTCTCCCCCTCAAAATCAGCCTTGAACTGGGTGACCTCACGGGCCAGCGCCTGGTGATCGTCTGCCTGAGTCTCCTGACGTTGAGTTATTACGGCGCTCGCCTTGCGGGCACGCGCCTCCCCCTCTTCATCTGCCAGGGTATTGCCGATGCTGGCCAGGGCCGTCAGATCGACCTCAGACGAGAGGTCATCCTGTTTGGCTGCCAGGGCTTTGCCCTGCTCTGAAACGACCTCAGAGAGCGTGCCCACGGCGGCTTGAGTCTTGTCCGTCTTGGCGGTGAGCTGTTGCAATGCCTCGCCGGTGGCCTGCTGGCCATCGCTGACCACTTTGCCCAGGCTGGTCAGCTGTGCGGATTGCTCGCCGCTGCTGGTCTTGAGCTGGCCGATCTGCTCAGCCAGCGCCTGATCACCCTGCGCCTGAGTGCGCTGGGTTTCCAGAAGCGCCGCATTGAGCGTCCGATCATCCCCTTCCAGGGTGGCCTGTAGCTGAGTGACCCGCTCGCTCATCGCCTGGTCGGCATCGCTCAGGGCCTTGCTGCTTTCCTCCAGGGCGGCATTGGTCTTGCGGTCGGCCTCCTGGTACTCGGTGTTCAGCTGGGTGATCTGCTTGGCGGTGGACTGCTCCACCCCGGCGATCACCTCCCGAACGACTGTGAGCCGGGCAGCGGTGTCTGCTTGCTCCCCCTCAAACTTGGCGGTGAGATCGGTGACCTCGCTCGCCAGGGCTTGATGCTGATCGAGCTGCACCTTTTGATCATGGCGGATCGCCGCCTCTGCCGTGCGTTGGCGCTGCTCACCCTGATCACCAGCCAGGGCGTTGGCGATACCAGCGGCGGCGGCCTGCTCGGCGGCCATGGCGGTCAGGTCGATGGCGGCGGCGATCTCGTCAAAGCGGCCAGCTGTGATCCCGCCCGCATCCTCAACGACTTCCTCCAGCGCCCGGATCTTGCCCTCGGCGGTGCCGGTGCGAACCTCGACCCCGCTGACTCGCTGGGCCAGCACCTTGTCAGCCTCGGTGCTGACGCGGGCCACTTCGGTGATGTTGGCCAGCAGGGTTTTATCATCGCCTTCCAGCTCGGCCTTGAGGCCGGATACCCGCTCGGCCATGGCCGAGGTGGCATCGCTGTTAGCGGTGATCTTCTGCTCGGCGGCGGCCAGGCGCTCGCCCTGCTCGGTCACCGTGGACTGAGCGGCCTTCTGGACCAGCTCACCTTTGGCGGCATCGAGCGAGCTGCTGACCTCTGTCAGCCGCTGCTGCTCGGTGGTGAACTCCGACTTGGTGACGGTCTGGGTCAGCTTGGCATTGATGCCGTCCAATACCTGCTCGGCCTCGGTCAGGCGCTCGCCCTGGGCATCTACCACGGCGTGGTCGGCCTTGGTGGCCAGGGTGCCGGTCGCGGCGTCCAGCTGTTGTTTGACCTGGGTAAAGCTGGCGTGGGTCTCGTCGCGCAAGGCCCGCACGACATCCATTTCTATCTTGCCGGACTCCGGATCGACAGTGAAAATGGCATCCCGCAGATCACCCATTTCAGTCTGCACTCGGTCGATCTTGCTGTGCAGCTTGTCTTGCTGCAGGGCGTTATCGATCCCCATTTCACCCAGGTTGTTCTGCTCATCCCGCAGCAGGTTTTCAGTCTGCTTTGACCGCTCATCGAGCGCGACCATGGCAGAGCCCAGTCCGGTCAACTCACGGTCTATCACCGGCACCCGATCAGCAATCGGGGCCACGGTTTCGCTGAGATCGGTAAACCCCCGCTCGACCAGCTCCAGCTTGCCGGCGATATCCGGGATCTGCTCGATGGGCTTGCGCAGTTCCTCGCGCAGGTGCTCGCCACCGATCTCCCCATCCAGGATGTCGAGGATGCTGGCGGCGTCATAAGAGGTTTTGCCGCTGGCCGCGAGCAGGCCAGACTTGCCGTAGGCATTGACGGCCCGCAGCCACACGTAATAGGTGGTGTCGGGCTGGAGCTGAGTGAACAGCATGTAAGATCCCAGCCCGCCAGCCCTGGCCTTGGTCATCACATCGGCGAGGGGTAGGTTGACTGTGCTCACCCACCATTCACACAAGGTGCCGTAGGACTGGCCGCCGGTGAACCGGGGACGGAACGCCAGCGACCAGTTGCCCGCCTCAACCTCCACCCCGACCGGGATGGCCGGGACTTCAATGACGAAGTTGACAGAGGCAACCGGTGAGGGGGCGCCTGTCATGGCAATGGCCCTCACTTGGCCCACGTAGTTGCCGGCGGCCAGGCCGTTGACCCGGCAGGATTGCCCTGGCACCTGGGCCGTCAAGACGACAACCGCTGGTTTACCCGGCTCAAGGCGCTGGATGATCACCTGGTTGTAGGCCGTCGTGCCCAGGTTGCGCCATGACAGCACCCCTTGGAGCACCTCGCCGACCTGCTCCACTTCATAGCGCAGCTGATCCGGCATGGCCATGCCGCCGGTGGGCAGCTCGGTGATCTCCGGGCGCTCCATCGGCTTCCCGATGGCATCGGCCCAGAACAGCGGCGACTCCTCCCGCAGGGTCAAATCGACCCCGCTGGTCAGAGAAAATGACCAATCGACCACCCTAAACTCAGGCCCGTTGATGCCAAGGGCCGGAATATAGAGCTTGAGCGAACTACCGGGGCGGTAGCGCCAGCCCGACAAATTGACCGGACAGGTCAGGGTGCGGGCGGCGCGGCGCTGCCGCAGCATGATGTTGGCCAGACGCTGGGCCTGGTATTCACTGGTCACGCAACGCAGGTCGAGATCTTCAAGCAGCTCAAGGCCGCCATCCTCTTCCACCCACTCTTGGACGATCACCGCCGGGAAGTCGGTTTGCTTGAAGGTGACCGGGTCCACAAACGTCCCGGTCACCTGGTTGATCTTGTCGCTGCTGGCAGGCTCGGGCAGCAGCTCGATGTCGCCGGCGAGCTGATAGTCGCGCAGCTCATCGCTGGCGGGGCCGTAATAGGCACCGGCGATGATGCCGTGCTTGCCGCCGATATAGGTCGGCTGACCGGCGCAAGCCATGTGCATCGCTTCCAGCACCTTGGCGCGAGGCTCGCCGAGGTCGAATTCAAAGTTGGCGGTATAACGAGGCTCCAGCGTCCCATCCGGGCGAGTCAGCAGCTCGTCACAGATATTGGCCGCAACGATAAACTCGTTCATGCGGATCTCGTCATCCGGCACTTTCAGCCACGACCGGTAATAGTCGAGGATGATCAGGGCAACGTTATCGCTCCACTTCCACTTGCTATCGCGGGGATCCCAGACCTCTTTCCCGAACTTCTCCACCTTGATGTTGGGCAGGCCGGACGGGAATTTCTGGGCATCGAATTTGAGGGAGATCCGCAACCAGGTAATACCCTGGCCGATCATGTCTTCCTTCCAATCGGCGCACTTGGCCAACATGAAGGGGTCACAGGTCTGGCGGTCGGCGTGGAGCTCGTAAGAGACCAGATCCGAAAAGTCACCGATCGGGTCATCACCCAGCCAGAGGCCGCCAATGCGGGACAGCTTGTGGCCGGCGATCACCAGGGCGAGGTGCAACAACTCACCCTCGTCCTGTTCACCAGCCTGCTCGGCAGCGAACGACAGCAGGCCGGAAGAGACCACCCGCCCATAGACACAGGTCTTATCACTGGCGGCGGCCCGCAGTACCTGGTTGCGTTCGCTGGCGCTGCGATAGTCGGCCATGGATGGGGTCTTGGCCGTCAACATCATGGTGGCACTCGCCACCGCCGTACCGATGGCGATGGCCGTGGCCGTGGTCACAACCAGGGTTGAGGCCGCCCCTGCCGCGACACCGGCAATCAGCGGAATAGCAGCGGCTGGCATTATTCAACTCTCCAGGCAATGAGGGGGGTTTGATCAGGGATGGGGCGGGCACCTTGCTCGGTCATAGCCCAGACTTTCCCCGCCCACATCACCCCGGCGGTCAGCCCATTGGGGCCATCGAACACCAGGGCATCGCCCCGTTGCGCCATGGCAACAGAAATGCGGGCGAACTGGGCATCGAGCGCCGCCTCGATGCTGCCGTGAGTTTTGGCAAGCACGCGCTTGGCGCCGATCTCGGTGGCATATCGCCCCCGGTATTCGGCAGCGGGATCCTTGTCACAGGCCGCAAGGCAGACATCGGCGACAAACAGACAGCAATCATTTTCACCCCAACAAAAAGGCCGCTCTGAGGCGGCCTGGATGGTAGTGATGATGCGGAGTTGCCAGTCTGGATGGCGCATGGCGGTCAGTCCTTATAGTTGAAACTCGGAGCGTCTTTCTTTGAGCCCCAGTAAATGGAGCGATCGGCCATCTGGTTTTGATAGCGATAGAAGCGGTCATTCGGATGGAGGCGGCGGTGGCTCTCGTCGGTGTTGCGCCGATTGAGCCCCTTCTGCCAATCCTCAAACTTGTTCGAGATGGTGAGCTGGATGGTATTGGTACGCCCCGCCTTGATGGGGGTCTGGGCTATCTTGCCGCTGAACTGCAGGCAGGCATTGAGGGGGGCGCCGTCAGGGCCGAGCACCACCAGGTAAAGCCAGGCCATCCGATCAACGATGCGCTCGCGCATGACCTCGGCCAGCAGCGAGTTATCCAGCCCGGTCAGGGAAACATTGAGCTTGGTCGGTGAGGTGGAGATCTGTTCTTTCTGGGGGCTGACCACCCCCAATGACCCGACTCCGTAATAAACCTCACCCCCGATCACCAGTTCGCCGAGGCCGGAGTGCAGGCGGCTGATCCCGCTCACCAGATCCAACTTGAGGGCATAGATTGCCGTCACGTTTGGCAGGTTGAGCGCGGCAACCACATCAGGATCAAGGCCGGTGATCATGGGTAGAAGCTCTCCTTGAATTTGATGGTGCCCAGGTCGCGGCGCAGGCCGGAGGGGCGGCGCGACTTGCCGCCGCCATCGAGACGAAATACCCCCACGGGGCGCTCAACAATCAGCTTGGTGCCACTCGGGTGACTCATCCGCAACATGGGCGCGAACTCGATACGCGCCGCGCCGGACTGATCAGACCAAACATCCGCCGTGATCCGCTTGAGCTCATCCCCCACCTGCAGCCAATCTCCATCACGCAACACCAGGGTAGATGGCTTCCAGCCACGGCTGGTCATGGCGGTTCGCATGTTTAACGCCTCGCTCACGATGGGCGCCCCCTGCACCGGCTGCCTCGGGTGCGCGAAATCCCACAGCCGGACCCGGTTGGTTTTGCCATCCAGCTTGGCGATGAAGGACTCCAGCCGGCGGGCGACCGCTGGCTCCATCTTGCCCATGGTCAGCTCCATCAACCACTTGCTTCCCGGCGTGGTAGCCGTCTGCTCTGACCCATCAAAGGGCGACTCGAATACACGCCCCATGGTTTCCAGGTCGAGCGAGTTTTCACGCACCCGGAACTCGGCAGGCCAGTCATAGGTGTTCATCTATACCCCCAAAAGACGGCGGCCTTGGCCGTAGTTGCTGATGTCTTCAATAAACATCTGATAACCCTGTTGGGCAGCAGCGGCGATCATCTGCTGCCGCTCCGTTTCGTTCATGTCGCCGCTAAAGTGCAGATGCTGCTCAAACACGGCACCACCGCCGCCGGCGACACTGCCGCCACCACTCATCAGCTGGTCATACATCTGATCGATGCGTTGGGCTGATTTGTTGGTGTAGACACGCTCGCCAGTATTGAGCAGCCAAGTTCCCTCTCGCGGGATCGACTCGATGCCATCGTGCGCCATGCCGGCGATGGCTGTGCCGGTGACCAGGCCGATAGAGACCATGGTCTGCGCCTCTATCACCTTGCGAGCCGTAGCGGCGCCAATCATGCCACCCGTGAGGGCTGCAAATGCTTCGGCACCGGCGGCGGCCTGCTGGCCTGCGATGAAGATTGCAGGGATTGCCATCAGCTTCTGGGCAGCCAACAGCGCCTTCATCACACCACTCTGCTCTTTGCCAGACTCCGCCAGCATGTCGGTAGTCAGACCAATGGTCTGACTGGTGAAATTGAGCAGATCACGGGCGGCCTGCTGCTGGTAGGATTTCTGTTTCTCGACCCGCTGCCGCTCTTGCTCGGCCAACTGATCCTGCTTGCGCTGATCAACCTCCAGCTCTTTGGCCATCGCCTCTTCACGCTTGGCCATGTAATCGGCCTGCTCCTGGGTGAAGTGATCCGCTTCTTTCTGGCGGTACTCTTCACGCAGGGCGCCCAGGCTGTCATAGCCGCGGCGGCGCAATTCAGCTTCGCTAACCTGCATGCCGTCGATCTCGGCAAGCCGCTCCTCATGGGCGAGGCGCAGCTTTTCCAGCTCGCTGGCGTACTGCATATCAAGGGTGGATAGCCGCTTTTCACCCTGATCCAGTAGCTTCTTGGTGTCGGCACTGGTGTCGCGGGAGCTGACCGGTTCGGGCGGCTGGTACTCTGGTTGTTCGCCGATCCCTAAACGCTTGCGGCCATACAGCTCCTGAATCCGATCAATCTCGGCCTCTATCTCAGCACGCTGGCGCTGCAGATCTGGCAGCGCAGATTTGCCGGCGGTATCACCCAGCAAGGCGTCAAAAAATCCCACTCCACCAAACTGCTTTTGGTTGCTGGTTTCTTTGATCTGTTCATCCAGCCCCTTCAGCTCCTCGCGCAGGTTGCCGAGGCGGCGGCTCATCCCGTCAATCGTGCGAGGGCTATCGGCCCAGCTATCTAGCAAGGTGCCCCAATAACTCACCGCATAGCCGAGCTTTTCCGTCAGCCAGTCGATCTGTTCGGAGGCGCCCAGCACTCCCTGGGCGAACGAACTTTGCAGCCGCAGGCTGATGTCCTTGAGCTTCTGATCCAGCTCTTTCAGCTGGCTGATGTCAGTCTGGGATAGGGCAACGTTGAGGTTTCGATAATGAGTTGTCAGCCGCTGTAATTCGGCGCCATTATTGCGCAGCAGGGGCTGCAACACGGAAACGTCATTGGCGATAGCCTCCAGGTAGAACACCTGTTCAGACGCAGAAACGTTGGTGGCATCCATCGCTTTCTGAACGGCAATCAGTGCCTCCGGGCCAGCCATCTGCTGCAACTTGGCAACAGTCAGCCCAACCTTGGGGGCAATGTTTTCCATCCAATCCTTGAACTCGCCGCCGCCGGTGGCGGAGAAATCGCCGAGCTTGTCCTGCACATCCTTGAGCATGTCAGCCAGCTTGTCGCCGCTGACGTTGTACTGTTCGGTGGCATAGGCGAGCTCTTGCATCTTCTCGACAGAGACGCCCGCCTTGAGGGCCATCTGTTCAATCTCGCGGCCAGTGGCAGCCAGTGAGCTGACGGAGGCAGCAAGACCCACTGCCGTACCGGTCAGGCCAAGCACGGCACCTTGCACCACACTGAATCCCTGGACGATGGCCATGGATTTATTGGACAGCAGATCAGCGGTGTCATTGAACGAACGGCCAAAATTGAAGGTGGCATCTTCGGCATTTTTCGCATCTGCCACATAGCTCTTGAGCACCCCCATAGCCTGCCGGACATCGGCATTCAGTTTGCTGGGATCGGCGCTCAGCAGAACCCGCAGATCAGCAATCTGGGTCGATGACATAGGTTCTCTCTATTCCGGGGATAGTGGCAGCCAGGCTGGCGATCTCCTCATCGCTCTGTTCAACCACCGCAGGGACGGGGCGGTTGTAGAAAAACTCTGAGGGGCTGACCCAGTGCTCGGACTTGAGGTGGACATTCAACAGGAGGGCGCAGATCTGGCCGGTTTCATATTGGCGGATCCGGTAATCGGTCGGATGTTCCGAGAAATCAGCCACCCAATCGAGATACTCAACAGCTGAAAACTCACTCAGCCAGCGCCGCCAGTCTGCTCGGCCAAACTGGCGGGCCAGGCTTAGAATGAATGCCTTTTCAGCCGCTAGGCTTTTTTTGGGTCGGCGGGCTCGCGCTGCTCATCTGCATCCGCTGCCGGCGAGCCTTCGCTGGCTGGGGCTGTTGCCAACCCGCTCAATGCCTTGACGGCCATCGCCAAGCGCAAGGCATGGTCTGGGAGGTAGCTTTCCATCACCAGTGCCTTAACCTCATCGATAGGCTTGCCGGGGTGCAGGTACTGCAAGCCAAAGGCTGCCATGGTCGCGTTCAGCTCATAAATCAGCTTCTGCACCTTGAGCGTGTACTTGTGGATCGCCCTGGCGTTCCCCTCTGGCGGCGCCTCTGGCCATTCAACGTCAACCAGGCCCGACTGATATTCAAACAACTGCAGGGCGTTCAAGGCCCGCACAGTGACGTCAGCACTGATCCCGCCGGGCGTGATCAGTTTGACAATGCGGCTGTCGATCAGTGGTTCGATCATGTGGCAGGGTTCCAGTCCGATTCAGCCGGCGACTGGCGGCCAGAGAGCGAGATTTTCACCGAGCGGGTGATCGTCTCTTTTGCCTGAATGGCTTTCCCGACCCCGCTGACAAAGCCATAGAATCCATCCCAGGCACCATTGGGGTACTTGATGAAGAACCAGCGCTTTTCCTTGCCGAGCAGATTGGTCAACTGCTTCTGGGCTGAGTCGGCCGGTTTCCAAGCCAGGGTAACGGAGAGCTGACCGGGATCAATCTGGCCGGGCGTCTTCTCTTTCCACTCAGGGTCATCCGTATCGAGATACGGATCATCGACCTCTTCGGCGCTCATCTCTGGGGCGCCCAGCTCTTTGACATCCGCCAGGCGAATGACGGTCCCCTCGGTGGCAGGGTTCGGCTTGGCGGCACCCGACTCGGCCGCCATGAAAAATTGAGTGCCAGCCCCTTTGACTGGCTTGGTTGCATCAACAGCCATTATTCACTCCAGGTTGCGTTAAAGTTCAGGGTAAGAGACGCAAGACCGGTGCCTTGCTCATCAGCGCCATACTGCCAACCGGCGCTGGATAACCCCTCCAAGAGCAGACCGCCAAGCTCATTCCCTTTCAGCTTCACCTTGTCAGCCAGTGCATCGAGCTCAGCATCAGCCTGGTTGTGTTCGCTGACATAGATGGACACCGTCAGCGGGGCGGCCTCGCCTTCCTCATCGAGGGCGTAATCCCCATCGCCGCCCTCTGTGAAATAGCAGAAGGCCAGCGGCAGATCTTCGGGGTCCACAGAGCAAGGCCGAGAAGGGTAAACGGCCCGCAATTCGGGCAAGGCTGTCTGCACCAGAGCGGCCAGCGCCTCGCGAATGTCTGTTCTGATTGTCATTTGTCACCCAATAAAAAACCCGCCGAGGCGGGTTTAAGGTTGTTTGCTGCGCCGACGGCGCTCGGTGAGATTTCTCTCCCAGCGACCTATCATCATGCTCAACACCACGGTCATTCCAACCGTGGCCAAGAAACCAATGATGCCACCGACATAGATGCCGCCGGCAATCATGGCGATCATCAGGATGGCCAACGGCAGTTTAAGTAAGATCATGCCCCCTCCTCGTATGGAGTCGCGATCCTATCCTCATTTGAATGTCATTTGAAGCTGTCGCAAAAGCGCCTGCTCCATTTCACGGGGCATGTCACGGGCCATGCCCGCTTTTGATTCCCGCTCATAGTGTTCGGTAATGGGGGTCACCAGTGGGATCCGCATCACCTCCAGGGCATGCCGCCCCTTGCCTACCCGTCGCAGGATCTGCCAACTTTTGAGCTTGGTGCCCGCATAGCCGCCACCTCGGTTATATTCACCGAACCCGTGGGAGCCATCGGCAACAAAGCCGCCAGTCACCCGGTGGCGACCGACCTGCATATCCCCTATGCCGGTGAAAGATGTGTTTCGATAGCGGATGATGCGCTGCTGAGTGGCACCCACCTTGATCAAAGGGATAGGCCGGCGGCGCACCCGGATCGTCGCGGTTGGCTTCTGTTGCGATGCCTTGAAAATCTTCACCCTGGGCCGCAGCAGCTTGGCCGGCACCTTCACCCGTTCGTCCTTGGCCGTCAGCCGGATCGCCCGACTAGATGCCCTGGTCGCCACCCGGTTGACCGCCTGGGCGCTTGCCTTTGGCACCAGCTTGGATGGCAGTAGACTCAGGTTGTCCAGCGCCTTATCCAGATCCTGCTTGATGGACATAGCTTCCTCACACGATAGGAATAATCAACAGACCGGCGCGCATGAAGGGCGATATCCTGACGGAGCTGACCAGCGACATGCTCTCGATCTCAACCTTGTCCCCTTTGCGAAAACGTACCCCCGCAGGGGGCCGGCTCACGGCCAACTCACGCAAGCAAGTCGCCACTTCGGCAAAGGCATCAGGCTGCTCATCGTAGAGCACCGTCAAGGGGTGCCCTGCGATGATGGCGGAGATCGCCATGGCATCATCCACAGCAACGTTAAGACGGCCAGCAGCTCGCTGCCACCGGCCGCCGCTCACGCCGCTCACTGGACGATCAACGCCTCGGCATAGCCGCTGGCGCCACTGGTAACCAATTTGCCGAAATCATCGGCATCCTTGGTGGTATCTGCCACCAGTTTGGTGCCGTCCCACTTCACGGCAGCACCAGCCGCCAAGGCTGTGTCGCAGGGGAGCAGCCAGACGCCGCCGAGGGCGCCGGTAAACTCCTCCCCCACTTTTGCCAACTCAAGGGGAACAACGGTTAGGGCGCCGATCTTGATCGGCTTGCCAGAGATGACACCGCCCGCTGGGGCGATGAAGGGCATTTGACGGCCCTCACAAACAAAATTTTTAGCCATGGGATTACTCCTGTGTTGAGGCTGTCAGTAGATGGCCCGCGCCGGGTGGGCCATGGGATCACTTGCCGTTGGACTTAACCAGGCCACGGTAATCGAGCGCAGACACACCAGCATCGATGCGTACCTTGGTGGTAACACCGTCCACGGTGAAACCTTCCTGCTGTTCGAGCCAGGGGGTGTCCATACCGTCGAGATAGGCCACCTCGATGGTGTCGCCCCCCTTGGCCGCCAAGTACCACTCGTGCGAGCTGGCGTCGGACAGTCGCGGCTCGCCGATCACATCCACGAAGCCCTTGATCGGGTTGGCAATGCCAGAGTTGGCATCGGCACCCGGCACCGAGGTGCTGTTGATAAGCTGCAGCGCGGTATCTTCCAGCTCGATCGGCACCAAGGCATAGCCCGGACGGATGTTGAGGGCACGGCCCGGCTTGTCATCAGCGCCGACTGCTTTCTGGCTGCGCATCAGGGTCTTGCCAGCGGAGAGGGCCTTGATGCCCATCGCCGCATCCGCACCGGCCAGCAAGTTCTTGTGATCGCCATGGAACAGCGCCTTGCCATCCGGCATCTTGACGTTGCCGGTCAGTACCGCATAAACCAGGTCACCGATAGTGCCCCGAGCAGCCGCGCCGAACAGGGACGGGACGCGGGTCAGCATGTCGAGGTCATCGTTGATGATGGCCTGACGGGTGATGGCAAACAGCTCGCCGTAGGTGGCCAGCTGGATGGTGGCACCGGTATCCCCCAGAGTGACGTGCTTGTACTCGGCCCCTTCACGCACCCGGCGCAGGCTGGGGATATCGCTCAGGCCGATACGGCTCGATACCTTGAAGTCAGTCAGAGTGCCCTTGCGGGTCCACTTGTCGAAGGTCTCTTCTGCACTCTCCCAACCTTGCAGCACCGACTTGTTGGCAACATCCAGCAGGATCTTGCCGAAGTCAGAGCTGGTATGGGTGAAGGCCATGCCAACGTAGCCCAGTGGAGACTGGCCGCCAGTCGAAATACCGCGACCATCCAAGGAGGCACGGGCCAGCTCGCGCAGGCTGTAGCCGCCATAGCGGTTATCGCCTTCGGCCTTGGCGTGACCGCAGCGGGCCAACAGGGAGGCGCGTACCGAGTCGCCAATCAGGTTGCCGTTGCCCAGGTGGATATGAGCTGCGGGACCGGTCGGGCCTTGCTCGCTCACCGGCTGACCCAGCTTCGCCTTGATCTGCTCCCGCGCCATCGCGGGGGTGGTGTCCATATCGGCCAGGCATTCAGCCATCAATTCGGGGTAGCGGCCGCCGGTGAGAGCGAACAGATCCTGAATCTCGTTGCGGCGGCCCTGCTCGGCAGCCTTGAAGGCGGCCAGCGCATCAGCCTGATTCGGAGTGGTTGGCGCTGGAGCAACGACTGGCGGGGTAACCGAGGAGTTGCCGCCGGTGGCCTTGGCGCCGAACAGGGTTCGGGCCGAAGAGGGCATAGCGTTGAAGTCGTTCATTTTGTTCTCATTTACGTGAGCGGCGGCCGATATTGGCTCTTCCAGGACATCGACAAAACCGAGCTCTTTGGCTTGGGTGCCATCGAGCCAGGTCTCCGCCGACAGTAGCGCGGCCAACTCCTCGCGGGGCTTGCCGGTTTTCTTCTCATAGGCGTTGAGCAACAGCGCCTCATTGCGATCCAACCAGTCAGCCATATCGCGTAGGTCATCCGCATTGCCGACCCCACCAGACCATGGCTTGTGGATCATCACCCAGGCATTGGCGGGCATATGCACGGTGGCATTAGGCAGGCACAGAATGACCGAGGCCATGCTGGCCGCCAGGCCATCGTTCCAGATATCGATCTGGCAGGTCAGACGGGCAAGGGTGTTGTAGATGGCGAAGCCGTCCATCACATCGCCACCGGGGCTGTGGATGTGGATGTTGAGCTGCTTGGCCTCAAACACCCCTGCTGCCCGGCAATCAGAAATGAACTGCTGGGCAGATATTCCCCAGTAGCCGATCACGTCGTAGATGTAGATCTCGACCGTGGGCACTGTCCCCACCAAGGCGTTGATGGTGTACCAACTCTTGGCGTTGGGGGTGTCATGTTCGGGTCCGGACTGGCCGTTGGCGGCTGCCCGCGCTGGCATCAGCGCGCTCTGAATCGCGGCTGACAGGGGGGTCACTTTCACTGGGTTGTGCTCCTGGGTCATTGGCTGGGTTGGTATCGGTCATCACGCCGTTCTGCTCGGCCCACTCCAACTCGGCCACGCGTTGGTCGCGCACCTCGTCAGGGTTGCGGTTGCGAGCCCGGATCCATTCTGTCTCCGTGCCGGCACCGCCCCGGATGATTGCCTTCCAGCCGTTGGCCTCCCGCTCTGGATCGATCCAGGGCATAACGGGGGCGAGGTAGATGGCGTCGTACAGGGTTTTCGGGTCAAGCTCGGGAGGCAGGATCAATGGGTCTTTGCTGCGCAGGGTTTCGGCCAGTAGCCAATCCCGGAACACTGGGCGAGACCAGGCAGCCACGAACTCATCTTGCAGCACGGCGAACCCTTCCCATCCCTCGACAAGCTCCTGACGTTGAGCGGAGTAGGTGCCGTCATAGTCGCGGGCCACGCTCGAATATTGGCTGCGAGTGCCAGCGCAGGACGAACGAAGCTGACCGGATCGCCAGATGTTGAGGGCTGTGTTCGGGCGGTTGGACTGGATCACCCCCACATCTTCACCGGGGCGCAGATCGTCAAACGTCATGCCTGGAGTGATGTCGATCATCCGCTGGGCCTGGGGGCCATCACGCTGATCCGGCTCGGTGTAACCTTCCGGGGTTTCCTTCTTGATGAAGAATGCGAGCGAGGCGCTGATACGTGCCGCCACGCGCTCGGCCTCTTCCACCGATTTGAGATCGGCCAGGCGGGTGATTACGCCGTGTAGCAGCGAGATACCGCGCAACTGGTGTATGCGCTTGCGCAAGGCCAGGTGATACATCTCGCTGGCAGCGACCTCCTTGGTGCGATAGCGATAACCCTGCATCTCGCCGGGGTGATCGAACATCACAAAGTAGGATTTCGGGCGACGCCAGCCATCGAGCTGGATGCCTTGCCGGATCCCGTCCGCCACCTGATTGAGGTCGAACGGGACGAAATCGGGTTCCAATACCTCTATCGAGTAGGGGGTATCGCTGTGGTGGCTGTAGCCCGCCACGGTGCCGATCAAGCGGCGGCCAAACACCTCGCCATCACGCAACCAGGTACGACAGACCAGCCGCTCCATCGCCGGGCGGGTGAAGGTGCCGGTAGTTTCCGGTTTAAGTGACCAGGCACCCCAGCGGCGTCGAATATCTTTGGCAAGCTCAACCATCAGCACACCATCCACCGAGCGCGGTTGCGGTTCGATCTGGATGCCCTTGCCGCCCACGATCCGCTCTTCCAGCTTGTCGAGCAGGCCGATCACGATGTCGTGGTTTTCGTCTAGCGCCCTCGCCTGTTCACGCAGGCTGATAGCCGAATTCTGCACCGCCAGGTTGGCACCTCGACGCTCCCGCTTGGCGTTGTGGGTGCGGCTCGGCATCGCAGCCTCATAGGCTTTCATGCGCAGACGGTCACGCATCCGGTTGGCCGCCCATCCGGGCGACACAAACCCGAGCAGCTTATCCAATGCGATCATGTAAACCTCGACACTGAGTAGGGTTGACGGCGCGGAGCAACGGCGTTCTGGCGGCGGCGCTCCCACTCCTGGCGGCCTGCGCGGATCTCATTGAGGTTTTCCGAGGTGACGGTGCGCCCCTGAAACGTGACCTGCTTGCCGGCCAGCACATCGCGCTCGGCCTGCATGTACAGCGCGATCATGCTGTCGATATCTTCCAGCTTCACAGCCAGCCTCCTGATGATGTGCCCAGCCAGCTGCTACCCGCCGCCGTAGTAGCTGCAGGTTTTGACTTGATGGGCGCAGATGGGTTGATAGTGGTCGGGCGGTGCTTGGCGACCAGGCGCCAGCCACGGTGCTGCACCCCGAGGCGGATAGCCGCCAGGGAATAAACCGCGCAGTCGGTCGGCTCGTTACGGGCACCGGACGGTGCGACCCAGCGGTACACCCGGCGGCCCTTGATGAACTCCACCCGCTTGCGCTCGCAAGTGAGACCTTTGAAGTAAAAATCATCGGCCCACTCGGCCACCGGGTGGTGTCGATAACCAGGTAACGGGCCGGACAGTGACGCAGGCACATCACCCAGTCGGCCATAGAGCACGTCCTTAGCAGAGTCGGTACCCACTTCGGATAGGTAGACCCCTTTGCGGTTGCGCTTTCGAGGGAAGGTGATGATGGGCTTGCCCATCACCGGCGCGCCCCTGATAGGGATATATCTGTGCGGGTTGCGGCGGCAGAACTGATACACCTCATCGGTGTAGTGGCCGCCCGAGTCGATCAGCACCAGGCCGATATCCAGCACCTCACCGGTGGCTTTTACGAACTGGCGGGAGAACTGCTCGTGCAGCCGCTCCCAGATCTCGGAGCGGTGCAGGTCGCCATAGAGGCGCTGATAGTCCAGCACCCATGACTCCTCTCCCTCTCCCCAGCCGGTGATCTCGAATTCGAAACGGTCATCCTGGGTATCGGCGCCGATGGTGATGTAGAGCACACCCTCTGGCACTGGTGATGGCCATACCTCGCGGCGGGCACCGATAGCTTCCCACTCCAGTTTCGTGCCGGTCTCTTCTTCCCAGGTCTCGCCGAGAGTGGTGTTGACGAAGGTCTTGAGCTTGCCCTGATCGTCCTTCGCCTTGAGGAAGTCGGAGGCGATCCGAACCCAAGTTGTGAACGGGCTGTAAGCTGTCCAAATATGGAAGGTGACCGACTCGGGTGGAGGGATCGGCTGGTCTTTGCTGTCGAACCAGTCGATTGCGTCTCGCGTCCAGATGCCAGTTCGCTCGCAGACCCAGCGCTCAACCTCCTCATAATTCATCTCATGTTGACGGATCACGCAGCCGCTCACCTCGCAGAGGTAGAAGGCGCTGTGATGATCTGAACCATCCCACTTGATACCGAACTCGGCATCCGGGCCACCCCACTTGAGGTACTGTTCACCCCCGCAGTGCGGGCATGTGACGTGATAGCGCATGAAGTGCGGCGACTCACTGGCCGCCCGTTCAATCTGGCACTGGCCGGCAATCTTGGGGGTAGACCCCCGGATCGACTTGGGATGGGTAGAACCTTCCATTCGCTTGTCACCGAGGAAGGTGGGCGAGCCCTCTTTCTCGATATCATCGTCAAAGGCCGCCAGCTCGTCATAAATGCCGAAGTCTGGCGAGGCTTCACGGTAGTTCTTGGCGGCTTTTCCCCCGCGCAGCTCCAGGCCGCGCCCGTTGGCGAAGCGCTTGAGATCCAGGGTGTTGTCTTTGTGCTTCTTGCCAAACCAGGGCGCGAGCGCTCTGATTTTCGGCACGTCCCGGATCATGGGTTCGACGTGCTTTTTGACGAACAGCTCGGCATCGCCATCGGTAGGCTGCCAGATCAGTCCGTTGCGCTTTTTGTGCTCCAGAAGGTAGGCCGCCACCCCGAGCAACATCTTGGTGTAACCGACCCGAGCGGACTTGACGAAGTTGACTTCGCGGATATCGTCGTTGGCCATCGCGTTGATGATGGCCACCTGAAACGGCAGCGACTTCCAGCGCCCCTCCTGATAGGAGGACTCCACTGGCAGGTAGTAGTTTTCATCCATCCACTCGGTGGCTGTCTGTACCGGTGGTCTCAGCAGAGCCGACAATCCAAGACTGACAGCTGCCGCTAGGCTACTTACTTGCGCTGTCGATATATTCATCTAGCAACTCCGGCAGCAGATCACCCATGGCGGCCGCCTCGTTGCTGGCTGTGACCAGCTCGCGCTGGAAACCTTCGATATGCTTGGTCTGCAATTCTGGATAGCGGCGCCGCATGGTGAGCGGGATAGTGTCTAGCAAGCTGGAAATCTTGGCGGCGATGCGGGTCAAAGCGAAGGTGGCAAACTCGGTTGGTACCTGATGGCGGTCGGCGATCTTGTTCTCACGCTCTGCCTTGTCGGCCTGCTCCTTGGTGAGACGCCACCGCTGGTAATCCAATTGATCCGCATCCATGTCTTGGGGATCCGTTGGTTGGTGTTTCTGGATCGCGTTCTCGATCCGGTTATCCACAACCGAGCGCACATCAAAATAGACGTTGCGACCAATCTTCTTTATCGGCTTAACTCCCCATTTATCAAAGGCTTGAACTGATATTCCAAGGCTGGCTGCCATGTCGGATTTCTTTAGCCAACCAGGTGCTGCATGTTCCTTGTCTGATGACTCCGACATTTAAACAACAACCTCACTTCTTGGGGTTTCGTATGTAGTGAAAACCCGCGCCTCGCCGACCCGTCGAGGACGGGGGGCTGGGGGGAGTACCTTTGACCTGGGGGGGGAGTATTGCGGTAGTTGGGTTAATGGGGTTGGGTCAATGAGATATAGGCTCTTTCACAGGCCAATCCTGACGCTCGAGCTCGGTCATACGCTGCTGCCAGCTCACCCGCGCTTTCGTCAGCCCGGCTGAGCAGGTCGGCGAGCACCACGGCAGGTTGTTCGGCTGCCGGGCCTCCTTGGGGAGCACCGGAACCGCTGGCGCACTGACTTGCTCGGGCTGCCAGGCGGCGGGCTTGCTCGCGCAACCGGCCAGACTCAATGCCAGCAGCAGCGGCATCAGCCTGTGCCTGGGCGATTTCTTCTTGTGCATGGTCTCTCACCTCATCGATTTCAGACTGACGGCGCAGCTCCTCTTCCCGGGCCTTCTGCTCGGCCTTGGTCCTGGCAGTAGCGAGGCGGGTAGCCTCTTCATTCCACTTCGCCTGCCAGGTCTTGCGCTCCCCCTCCTCCCCAGCAGAATGACCGGAGCGATAGATCGCTACCCCACCGCCCACCAGGGCGGCTATCACCAAGGCGCTGGCCAGGAACAGCAGCGCCTTGCTCTGCGGAGTCACTCCCATCACGCCCCCTTGCACTTTGCATTGAGGCGCAGCCGGTCTTTCCAGAGCCCGGGGCAGACCCGGTTCCCTGGCGCCGAGCAGTCCTGCTTGCCGGCACGATTGAACATCAGGATCGCCTCGCAGGCACCTGGGTAGTCGCCAGCGTTCAGGCGCTTGACGATGGTGGAGCGGCAGAAGGCACCGGGGCCAATGTTGTGGGAGAGCTCGACATAGGCGTCGAACTCATACTGGTGGAGTGGCACCTGGATGCAGGCCTTGAGGGCATCCTCAAAAACCCGCACTTCCCGAAGGCTCCTGTTCACCGCGGCGACGGGCGTGATGGTGTCACCCATCTTGACCCCTTCGGTGCTCCCAAATCCAATAGTGGGCAGCCTGGTCCCGTGTACCGGGTCGGGGTAAGCGACCGGCCCCCACCCCTCCCGATTCAGTATCCCCACAAAACCAGCTGCACTGAGCGTGAGCGCCGCTATGGCAATTCGCATTTTTGTCATGCCTACCCCACCTGCTTGGCGCGTGGCTTGATGATGTTCGACCAGATAAACCAGCCAATCTGAACCGAAAGCCACACAAGCGTCGCGATCAGCACCCAGTCATTCAAAGAGACACCAGCCCACGACATACTCACCACCGCTACAGGAGGGGCAGATTTCGCAGTTTCACCGACCACAGTGGTAGCGATCTGCTCATGTCCTTGATTCATGAATCCACCCCAGAAACGAAAAAACCCCGGCAGAGCCGAGGTTTGGAATCAGAAAAGAAAAAGACTGCATCCTTTCGGGTGCAGTCTTCCATCATTGGGACGCAATTTACACAAATTAGCTAGTTACTGTCAAACGCCCACCGTATACGCTCTTTGTTGCTGTAACCCTGCGGTGGAGTTATCTGCATCAAGCCAGACTAGGATCGGGTGGATTCTTACCCTTCATACCTTCAATAAAGGACTTGTAATTCTTCTTTGCCATTGTGAGAACTGACGCGGCTTCCTTAGCGGTTAATGGCTGACCACCATTTTTCGCAATGGTGATAGCAACAGCACCAATCAACAGCGTTTGCAAACCTGCGGTAGCCATTCCGCAGCAAGATAGAGCTGCAGCGCCCCATGGATTAGCGGTTCCCCAAGAAATCGCCTTTGCAGCCTCAATGAACAGTAATCTGCCCCAGGCATTCAGAGCACCTGCAACCCCTAGTGACTGAACAACGCTTTCCCAAGTTATTTTCACTGAGAACTGCTTTGAGATATGAGTAATCATCACACCATTATTCACTGCAATGGCTGCTGACATCAGTGGTATCGGTACCGCTCCTTTGGCTTCTGCAGCCAGAGCGTACCAACCCACAGTGTTCCACGCATGATCCTCCCGAGCGCGTTCGATGTCATTTGACTGTTTCATACACCACACTCCCTTTCTGATGCCCTCAAAGGCACGCTACCATCACACTCAACATTCTATGACAGCACCTCATCCATGATTCTGTAACTGCTTCGATTTATCTCATCTCCAATGCTGGACCGGTTTTGGTGCCCCTACCAATCGCTCAGCATGCTGGTGCACCAGATAGGTTAGAGCCAGTTCCGGGGCCTTGCACCCCAACCAAGCGTCGTAGTCATCCGGCGACACAATGACCAGGCTCCGCTTCTCGTCCCCGGGTTTGTGCATTCGCCACAGCAGTGGGTGCGTGTCGGCATTGATAGTGAGCTGGGAGAAGCTGAAAGTGTAACCCTGCTCCTCCTGCCATGCCCGCCAGATGCCGGCAACTGCGAAGGGCATGTTGTCGGCCATGCTGATCCTCCAGCGCTCGGCCTTGCCGCTTTCGTAACAGGGCTCGAAGAAACCGGTCATTGGCACCAGGCAGAGATGCCCCTGCTGCCAGGCGTGGCGGTAGGTCGGCTTTTCACCCACCGTCTCGGCCCTGGCGTTCATTGTGGTGTAGTGCTTGTTGCCAGGCTGCACCTTCCTCTTCGGCACCATCCCATAGCTGGCGATCACCGCCAGTCGCCGTCCGTCTCGCTGGATCAAGATCGGGGCCTGATAGTCCTGCCACACCTCCTCCTTCCAATCGTACCCAGGGTCATCAACTCCGAAGTATTCCACCAGCTCCGCCTTGGTGGTCGGGATGTAGTTGATGCACATGCGCAGCCCCTCCGTCGTATGAGAGCCCAAACTCACCAGGTCAGTCTCTGCCAAGCATAATTGGCCACGAACCCCCTTGCCCTGCCAAGACCCGAACGCCGACCAGTGATCTTTCCGGATCCCTCAGTTAAAATCACTGTATGTTCATACAGTGACCTTTACCATGATCCCCCACGCGACCGATGCACCTATCATAGAACTCCCTTTATTCCTCACCCCTGCCGCCTGCGGGTTCCCCTCCCCGGCTCAGGACTATGTGGAACAGACTATCGACCTCAACCAACACTGCGTCCCCCACCCGGCGGCCACCTTCTATGTGCGGGCCAGCGGCCACAGCATGATCGGGGAAGGCATCAATGACGGCGATATGCTGATCATCGACCGCGCCATCACTGCTCGCCACGGCGACATCGTGCTGGCCTGTCTGGATGGTGAGTTCACCGTCAAGATCTTGCAGTCCGCCCCACCCGCGCTACTACCGGCCAACCCGGATTTCTCACCCATCATTCTGCAAGAAGGGCAAGAGCTGGATATTTTCGGTGTCGTCACCTTCGTCCTGCACAAAACCCGGCGAGGGTAGCCATGCCAACTGCCATTGCTCTGGTCGACGTGAACAACTTCTATGCCTCCTGCGAGCGCTTGTTCCGCCCCGACCTCAAGGGGGTGCCGATCGTCGTGCTCTCCAACAACGATGGCTGCGTGGTGGCCAGATCGGCAGAGGCCAAGAGGTTGGGGGTCAAGATGGGGGTACCCTACTTCCAGATCCGCGAGGTCTATGAAGAGCAGGGCGGCATCTGGTTCAGCTCCAACTACGCCCTCTACGGCGACATGTCGAACCGGGTGATGACGACCCTGGAGAGCATGGCCCCAACCGTCGAGGTCTACAGCATTGATGAAGCATTCATTGAACTCGGGGAATCTTGGGCTGGTGACCTGCTGGCCTATGGCCGCCAGATCCGCGAACGGGTGCAGCAGTGGACCGGCCTCACCGTCGGGGTGGGTATTGCACCAACCAAGACCTTGGCCAAGCTGGCAAACTATGCCGCAAAGAAGTGGCCCGCCACCGGCGGCGTAGTGGATCTGCGTGATGAGAGGCGCTGCGCCAAGCTGATGGCCATTACCCCAGTTGAGGAAGTCTGGGGGATAGGGCGCAAGCTGACCGCCAAGCTCAACAAACAGGGCATCAACACCGTGGCTGATCTGGTGGCGGCCGACCCCAAGAGCCTGCGTCGACAGTATGGCGTGGTGGTCGAGCGCACGGTACAAGAGCTGCGGGGGCTCCCCTGTGCCGAGCTGGAGCAATTGGCCCAGCCCAAGCAGCAGATCATCTGCAGCCGGAGCTTTGGCGAGCGCATCACCGAACTGGGCCCTATGCAGCAGGCGCTGGCCGGCTACATGGAGCGGGCCGCCGAGAAGCTGCGTGCCGAGGGGCAACGGTGCCGCCATGTGACTCTGTTTATCCGGAGCAGCCCCTTCTCGGAGCGGGAAACCTACTACAGCAACCAGATATCGACCCGGTTGCAGACACCCACCTCAGATACCCGGGACCTGCTTGCCCTGGTTGAACCACTGCTGCGCCGGATATGGCGGAATGATGTCCGCTATATGAAAGGCGGAGTCATGCTGACGGACTTCATGCCCGCAGGCATGCAGCAAGGCGACCTATTCACCAACCAGCAACAGACCCCTCGCAGCGAGGCGCTGATGAAGGTGATTGACCAGATAAATCGGGGAAAGCTGGGCAAGGTCTACTTCGCGGCCCGGGGCCGAGATACGCGGGAGTGGATGATGAAACGAGAGCAACTCAGCCCCCGCTACACCACCTGCATCAGCGAACTCCCTATGGTAAAAATTGATCCCACCTAACAGATCAAAAGTGTCGAATAGACAACAGCTAACAAGCATATAAAGCACTCGTTTGCAATAGAGGTAATAATTATGGGGTAGTTTAGAATGTGGAAATATACTTTAAAGAAAAATCAAGAATCATAAGCGAGAAAATAACATAATAAATTATCTACAGGATGAATTTTAAGAATAAAAAAAGGAGGCCGAAGCCCCCTTTTTTTTAAAAAAAATCTGACTCAAATTGAGTTCTGGAAAGTCACTTTCATTTTTTCCAATAGAGCTTCCCGCTCAGTTGACGATTCAATTTTATATGGACTAACAGAGTATTGACC
>NZ_JRGL01000160.1 GCF_000764655.1 Aeromonas aquatica | reverse complement strand
GCATACGCTTATACGCAGACCCCGCCTTCTCGCAGGTAAACCTTGTATCAGGTCTGGATTCATAGAAGCCCAACATCCCCTTCACCATCTTTGAAGTTACCTCCTCGACGGGAATGTCACCCAGCCTCAACATCATCCATTTGAAATCACCGTTCCAATCGCTCAGCACTTTTTGGGCATCTTCCTCCCTTTTGCCCTTGACCCATTTTTCCTGATTGGCTTCAACGAATTTTGTCCAAGCTTGCGACAACAAGTAAGCTGGTTTTGCCTCATTGACTTCTTCAAGCATTTCTTCCAGAAGCCTTCTGCCTTCCCTGAGCTGTTCCCTATGAGTACCAGTAATCATCTTCTTGATGCGCATGTCCAACAAGAAGGAATAGAGCTCTTCAAAAAGCATGTGCTGCTTCTTGTTCGAGTAGTCCGGTCTCACGTCAGTGAACCAAAAATCATCGTCTGTGCTTCTGGCTGCACCACCCTCAATCAAGCCCTCTATGGCTCCCAACTGACCGATATGGACAGCCAGATACGGGTCTACCGTACCTGTATCCGGTTCGTACTGGTAACGACCATGAAGGGCGATGTTGTCAAAATCGGTAAGTTCCTCAAAGAGTTCCTGCAAAACATGAGTTGTCGTGTTCCTTGGATTCATCGCTTTTAATCTTTTTATCAATGGCCATTTGCCCATGACTTTATCACGGGATTCACTCAGGGAGTCAGTCCCAAGTGACTTCACAATCTCTCTTCTTGCGGTTAAATGTTGGACAGACTTTGGAACCGTCACCTTGAGGTAATAGGTCTGGTTTCGTCTGATAAGGTATGAGCTTTGGGAACGCATTTAGGTACAATCCTAGGTACAAGGAGCCATCATGCGTTATGAAGAACACCGCAAAGCCTTATGGCCTCAGCACTGCTAGGGTAAAACTTATCCCCAGAAGCTGGGGATAACTCATTGGACAAACCTGAATAATTACCAAATCCCCCTCTAAATAGTCTGCTATCGGGGCTGGATGAAAAACGCCCAGCCGAGGGCTGGGCGGAGCATGCCACCTCCGTGTGGCGTATCCGGTGGACACATTCATGCTCCCTCCAGCAATACCAAGCTCGTCACATTTACACAAATATCAATTTAACGTACTGATTTTATATGGTTTTAATTTTCTATTCTGGCAAACTGCCCGGCGACACGGCCACGGGGTACGGAAAAACGCGATCCGGCTCACAGAACGAACGAATGAGGCCCAGGCCTGGCTCGAGATTGGAGGAATGTTTTTTATGCAGTTAGTCCTCTCCCTGCTCCAGCAGATGAGCGTCAGCCTGGTCATCGCCTATCTCTTTTCCAAGAGCCCCTTGCTACGCCCGCTGGCCAACTATTCGGTCAGACTCCCCCACAAAGTCTTGATATACGTTATTTTTTCCTGCTTTTGCATCCTCGGCACCTACGTCGGGCTGGACATCGATGACGCCATCGCCAACACCCGCGCCGTCGGTGCCGTGCTGGGCGGGCTGCTAGGGGGTCCGCTGGTGGGCTTTCTGGTGGGGCTGACCGGGGGACTGCACCGCTATACCCTCGGCGGATTTACCGATCTCGCCTGCGCCATCTCCACCACCTGCGAGGGGTTGCTGGGGGGGCTGGTGCACTGGCGGCTGATGCGGGCAAACCGGGTGGATGCCCTGTTCAAGCCCAGAATCGCCTTCTTCACCACCCTCTACGCCGAGATCTTGCAGATGGTCATCATACTGCTGGTCGCCACGCCCTTTGAGCAGGCCCTGCAGCTGGTGCGCACCATCGCCACCCCCATGATCCTGGCCAACTCCTGCGGGGCGGCGCTCTTCATCAGCATGATCCGCGACCAACAACGGATGTACGAGAAATTCTCCCGGGTCTTCTCCGCCAAGGCACTCACCATCGCCAACCGCACCGTCGGCATTATGACTCAGGGCTTTACCCGCGATGCCAGCCAGAAAATCGCCCACATAGTGCAAGAGGAGACAGGGGTCGGCGCCGTCGCCATCACGGATACCGACAAGATCCTCGCCTTCATCGGCATCGGCGAGGAACACCACAAGCCGGGCACCCCCATCACCTCCACCATCACTCTGCAAGCCATAGCCCAGAACAAGGTGCTGTTTGCCGATGGCAACCGCCAGCCCTATCGCTGCAGCATCTCCCCCTCCTGTCAGCTCGGCTCCGTACTGGTGATCCCGCTGCAAGGGGACAAGGGGGTAATAGGCACCATCAAGCTCTACGAGCCCAAGAAGCGGCTGTTTCTCAAGATCAACCACACCCTGGGGGAAGGGATCGCCAACCTGCTGTCACAACAACTGCTGAGCGGGCGGCTGGAGCAACAGCAGCGGCTGCTGGTGCAATCCGAGCTCAAACTCATCCAGGCCCAGATCAACCCCCATTTCCTGTTCAACACCCTCAACACCATCAGCGCCATTACCCGGCGCGATCCCGAGCGCGCCCGCCAGCTGCTGCTGCATCTGTCCCGCTTCTTTCGCAAGAACCTCAAGCGCCAGAGCGATCTGGCCACCCTGCAGGAGGAGCAGGAGCACTGCCAATCCTACCTGGAGATCGAGCTGGCCCGCTTTGGTGAGCGATTGACTGTGCAAAACGAGATCCCGCTGCAGCTGGCCCAGCTGCAGTTGCCGAGCTTCACCCTGCAGCCCCTCATCGAGAATGCCATCAAGCACGGCATATCCACCCTGCTGGAACAAGGCCGCATCCGCCTCTACGCGGAGGAGACCCCCGAGCTGGTCAGGCTCTGCGTGGAGGACAACGCCGGCGCCTGGCAGGGGGATCTGACGGGGGGAGATGGGCTGGGCATGAACATAGTGGACCGCCGCCTCAAGAGTGCCTTCGGCGATCGCTTCGGCCTTGACGTCCAGTCCGAGCCGGAGCAATGGACCCGGGTCTCCTTCAGCATCCCCAAGGCGCCTCGCCCCCTTCCAAGGAGACAACATGATCCGCATCCTGATCGTCGATGACGAACCCTATGCCCGCGAAGAGCTGGCCGAGCTGCTCGGCCCCGAAGCCGACATTGCTATTCTGGGGGCCGCCGCCAATGCCATCGAGGCGTTGCCCCTAATTCAACGGCTGAAGCCCGACGTGGTGTTTCTCGACATCCAGATGCCCAAGCTCAGCGGTATGGAGCTGGTCGCCATGCTCGATCCCCTGCCCCGCATCGTCTTCGTCACCGCCTTCGACGACTACGCCATCCAGGCCTTCGAGGAGAACGCCTTCGACTACCTGCTCAAACCGGTGGAGCCCGCCCGGCTGGCCAAGACGCTGGCACGTCTGCGTCAGGATCTCAGCCCGCAGCCCGTGGCCGCGCTGGCGCCCGCCATTCGCCATATCCCCGGCTACCTGCACAACCGGGTACGGCTGCTGCCCATAGAGCAGGTGGAGTACGCCTTCTCGGATCTCGGCGGGGTGCACGTCGCCTGCCAGGGTGAGCTGTTTCACACCCAACTCACGCTCAAGTCGCTGGAGGAGAAGACCCCGCTGCTGCGCTGCCACCGCCAATATCTGGTGGCCCCACACGCTATCTTCGAGATCCAGTTGCTGGAGAATCAGCTGGCCCAGATCGTCACCCAAAGCGGGGCCAAGGTGCCGGTCAGCCGTCGCTACCTCAAGGAGCTGAAGGATGAGTTAGGCCTGGAGTGACCTGGCCTGAGTGTGCGCCGGCTCACAGTCGGCAACCGCTCGGGTCGCCATGCCGCCGCTTACCACCTTTACCTGCCGTTAACAGAAGAGCCCACTTAGACTGACCGCGCACACCATAAAATAACAATGCTGGAGCGTAACAATGATCTGGTTCTTCCTCTGCGTCGGCCTGCTAGTGGCTGGCTATTTCTTCTATGGCAAGTTCATCGAGCGGATATTTGGCCCGCAACCCGAGCTCGCCACCCCCGCCATCACCATGGCCGACGGCGTGGACTATGTGCCCATGTCGGACAAGAAGGTCTACCTGGTTCAACTGCTCAACATCGCCGGGGTCGGCCCCATCTTCGGCCCCATCCTGGGTGCCCTGTACGGCCCGGTCGCCATGCTCTGGATAGTGTTTGGCTGCATCTTCGCCGGCGCGGTCCACGACTACTTCTCCGGCATGCTGTCGGTGCGCGCCAAGGGCGCCTCGGTACCGACAGTGGTCGGTGAGCACCTGGGCACCGCCGCCAAGCACTTCATGAACCTGTTTGCCGTGGTGCTGCTGATGCTGGTGGGCGTGGTGTTCGTGCTGAGCCCGGCGGGCCTGCTCGCCAACCTTACCTCCACCGATCTGGTCTACTGGATAGTGGCGATCTTTGCCTACTACATCCTCGCCACCATAGTCCCCATCGACAAGATCATCGGTCGCTTCTACCCCATCTTCGGCGCCCTGCTGGTGTTCATGTCGGTCGGTCTCATCATCGGCCTCATCGTCTCCGGCAAAGGCTTCTACAACACCGGGATGGACTTCTCCAACCTGCACCCGACCGAGCTGCCGCTGTGGCCGCTGCTGTTCATCACCATCGCCTGTGGCGCCGTCTCCGGCTTCCATGCCACCCAGTCCCCGCTGATGGCGCGCTGCATGCAGAATGAGAAGTCCGGCCGCTTCATCTTCTACGGCGCCATGATAGGTGAAGGGATCATCGCCCTCATCTGGTGCACTCTGGGTCTCTCCTTCTACGACAGCACCGAAGCGCTCAACGCCACCCTGGCGAGCGGCGGCCCGGCGGCCGTGGTGCACGAAGTCTCCACCAGCCTGCTCGGCACGGTCGGCGGCATCCTGGCCATCCTCGGCGTGGTGATCCTGCCCATCACCTCCGGTGACACCGCGTTTCGCAGTGCCCGCCTCATAGTGGCGGACTTCCTGAAGCTGACCCAGAAACCCATGGCCAAGCGACTGCTGATCGCCGTGCCCATGTTCATCCTCGGTTTCATCATCTCCAAGGCCGACTTCGACGTGATATGGCGCTACTTCGGCTGGGCCAACCAGACCACCGCCGTCATCATGCTGTGGGCCGCCGCCGCCTACCTCATCAAGGAAGGCAAGCTGCACTGGGTCTGCACCATCCCCGCCATGTTCATGACCGCCGTGGTGTTTACCTACCTGGCCAACGCGCCCATCGGCTTTGGTCTGGCGATGGACATCTCCACCATCATCGGCCTGGTGTGTACCGCCGTCATCACCCTGGCCTTCCTGATCAGGTTCAGGCCATCCCGGCTGAGCGCGGTGAAGGAGAACTAACCCGCGTATCGCACCCAAATAAGAAGGCTATGTCCCAATTAC
>NZ_JRGL01000016.1 GCF_000764655.1 Aeromonas aquatica | reverse complement strand
ACTGAGCTATTCCCGCAACTACCTTAAAACGACCGCACAGCATTTGGTTGCTTGCGCTACTGTACGGGAGCCGAATTATAAGAGCAGTCATTCCAATTGCAAGGGCTTTTTTGTCACTGTGCGGCCGTTCGCTCAAAAGCTGTCCGAACTGCCGATTTTAGCAACCGGGGGATGCCAAGCCCTTGCCGGCAACTCAGATTTTGAAGACGTGACTGCGGTAGAACTGCAGCTCGGCGATGGATTCGCGGATGTCATCGAGGGCCTGGTGGGAGCCGCTCTTCTTGAATTGATCCAGCAGTTCCGGCTGCCAGCGACGGACCAGCTCCTTGATGGTGCTGACGTCGACGTTGCGGTAGTGGAAGAAGGCCTCCAGCTCGCTCATGTGCTTGACCATGAAGCGGCGATCCTGGCCGATGCTGTTGCCACACAGGGGGCTGGTGCGCTCCGGCACCCACTCTTGAATGAACGCCAGCGTCTCGGCCACGGCTCGCGCCTCGTCATATTCACTCGCCTTGACCCGGGCTACCAGACCGCTCTTGGTGTGGGTGTTAACGTTCCAGTCATCCATCTTGGCGAGCTCGTCGTCGCTCTGGTGGATGGCGATAACAGGCCCCTGTGCCAGCACGTTCAGATCCTTGTCGGTGACGATGGTGGCGATCTCCAGTACCACGTTCTCTTCGGGGTCCAGACCCGTCATCTCCATGTCGATCCATACCAGGTTCTGCTCGCTGACTGTCATGATTGCTCTCTCTAGTGGGAGGAATGGCGGAATTTTGCCAATTTGCATGTATCATACTGGCTTTGGATCTGTTCATAAACTGGCGAATCGAGTGGCAAAGAAAGCAAAACTCAATCTGGGTCAACAAAGGCGTGTCCAGGCCAACCGCGAACGGCGGCTGCAAAAAGATCACAGCACCGTGGTCGATGACACCCTGTTTGGCCCGGCCATCGAGGGGGTGGTGATCAGCCGCTTCGGTCAGCATGCGGACGTGGAAGCCGTCGATGGCACCATCCACCGCAGCAATCTGCGCCGCAGCAGCATCAGCAGCCTGGTGTGCGGTGACAAGGTGGTCTGGCGTCCCGGCCTCAATGCCGCAACGGCGGGGGTCATAGAGGCGGTGCATCCGCGCCACTCGGTGCTGACCCGGCCAGACTTCTACGACGGGGTCAAACCCATCGCCGCCAACATCGACCAGATCATCATCGTCTCGGCGGTGATGCCGGAGTTCTCCACCAACATCGTCGATCGCTACCTCGTCGCGGCAGAAGATGTGGAGATCCAGCCGCTCATCGTGCTGAACAAGGTCGACATGCTCGATGACGCCGCCCGCGCCCGCATCGAGAGCCAGCTCGCCCCCTACCGCAAGCTCGGCTATCAGGTGATCCTGGTGAGCTGCGAGAGCGGCGAGGGGCTCGATGAGCTCAAGGCCCAGTTCGAAGGCAAGATCAGCATCTTCGTCGGCCAGTCCGGGGTGGGCAAGTCGTCCCTCACCAACGCCCTGATGCCGGGGCTGGATGTGCTCACCGGCGAGATCTCCGAAAACTCGGGGCTCGGCACGCACACCACCACCACGGCGCGGCTCTATCACTTCCCGAGCGGCGGCGATCTCATCGACTCCCCCGGGATCCGCGAGTTCGCACTCTGGCATCTGGAAGCCGACCGCATCACCTGGTGCTTCGTCGAGTTTCGTGACTACCTGGGTGGCTGCCGGTTCCGTGACTGCACCCACAAGAACGATCCCGGCTGCGCCCTGCGGGCGGCGGTCGACAGCGGCGCCATCAGCGCGGATCGCTTCCACAACTATCACCGCATCCTGGAAACCATGCAGGAAGCCCGCCACGGTCGGCAACAAGCCCGGCTGTGACCCCATCAACCCATTTTAATAAAGTCGATGAAGATCATGAGCATCACTGACAACCTGAAAATTGCCGGTCAATACTGCCTGCCCAAACACGCCGTCTCCCGCCTGGTGGGCAAGCTCGCGGCCGCCGAGGCCGGCAGCCTCACCACCAAGGTGATCACCGCCTTTATCAAACAGTACCAGGTCGACATGAGCGAGGCCCTGCACGAAGACCCCGCCCACTATTCGAGCTTCAACGCCTTCTTCACCCGTGAACTCAAGCCGGGGATCCGCCCTCTGGTGGAAGATGCAATGACCCTGGCGCTGCCGGTGGACGGCACCGTCAGCCAGCTCGGCCCCATCCATCAGGGCCGCATCATCCAGGCCAAGGGCCACGACTACAGCGCCCGCGAGCTGCTGGGTGGCTTCGAGGATCTGGTGGCGCCGTTCAAGGATGGCGACTTTGCCACCATCTATCTGGCGCCCAAGGATTACCATCGCATCCACATGCCGCTGGACGGCGTGCTGGAGAGCATGGTGTTCGTGCCGGGGGATCTCTTCTCCGTCAACCCGCTCACCGCCGAAAACGTGCCCAACCTGTTCGCCCGCAACGAGCGGGTGGTCGCCACCTTCCGCACCCCCCACGGCCCCATGGCGCTGGTGCTGGTTGGCGCTACCATAGTCGCCAGCATCGAGACCATCTGGGCCGGCAACATAGCGCCGACCAAGCAGAAGGAAGTGGTGCGCTGGGATTACACCGGCGACCAGGCCATCACCTTGCAAAAAGGCGCCGAAATGGGTCTGTTCAAGCTCGGCAGCACAGTCGTCTGCCTGTTTGGCCCCGGCATGCTGGCGGGCTTCGAGCCTCATCTGTCCAACGGCGTCACCACCCGCATGGGACAACCCTTCGCCAAGCTGGCTGCAGCAGAATGAGTGACCAGCAAGGCGCTTCGCAGCCGAAGAATCCACTGCACGGGCTGACCCTGGAGGCGATTGTCACCGCCCTGGTAGCCCACTACGGCTGGGAACAACTCGGGAAGGAGATCGACATCCGCTGCTTCACCCAGGATCCCAGTATCAAATCCAGCCTGAAATTCTTGCGCAAGACCCCCTGGGCACGGGAAAAAGTGGAAAGCCTCTACCTGTATGTCCAGCGCAAGCAGGCGAAACAGGCGGGATCCCGCAGTGTTTAAATCCAGCCTGACGTTCTTGTGCAACGCCCCCTGGGCAGGGGAAAAGGTCGAGAACCTCGACCTTTACGTCCAGCGCAAGCAGGCGAAAAAGAAGGAAGACCCCGATGGCGTTTAAAATTACTTACACCTACGGCAAAAAAACCAAAGAGATCGGCTACGCCAACGACAAGTTCAACAGCATCTACGATGCCATCGCCGCGGCCGAGGGGATCAACCTGGCCAGCTTCCACGCCATGGAGGCCCAGCTGGCCCAAGTCTGCCGCCGCGACAAGAAGAGCGTGAAGGATTACCGGGAGAACTACTTCAAGGAGCTGGGTTTCTCCAACATCGTCATCGAACGGGATGGCCAGGAGTAATATGCGCACTCTGACCCTGATGGCCGCCTCCTTGCTGCTGGCGGCCTGCAGCACCCCGGAGCAGCACTTGGTGGGCAACGATCAGGATGCCCACGGCTGCCGTGCCAGCGCCGGCTACCAGTGGTCCGCCCTGACCGAGCAGTGCGTGCGCCTGTTCGAGCAGGCCATCCGGTTGCAATCCCTCGAAGCCAGCGAGACCGGCAGCGCCTTCGTGCTGTTCAACGCCGATCAGCGCGAGGCCGAGCTGACCCTGCCAAGCGGCGAGCAGATCCGGCTGATCCGGCAGGGGGACGAGGGCAACTGGTCCTGGCAGGGCGGCGCCTATCAGCTCTTCCCCTGGAAGGGTTATCTGCTCAAGTCCGGCGAGCAGGTCCTGTTCCACGGTGACAGCGCGCTGCAAGGCTGAGCCTTCCATGACAAACCCCGGCCTCTGCCGGGGTTTTTGTTAAGGCTGGCTGCTGCTGCACGCAGGCCTGAACCGCCAGGATGCGCCAATGGCGGTTCCCTCTCCTTGATGCTCGCTACTCCCCAAAAACAAACGCCCCGTTGCAGGCAACGGGGTGTTTGGTGCGGGCCGCCTACATGACGGGCGGCGGGCAGGGCCGGATCAGTTGCCGAGGGTGGCAAACAGGCTCTGCTCCAGGCTGCCGCGGGAGACGCAGACCGGCGTGATGGAAGGGGCCTGCACGCGTTCGCCGGAGGACTCGACGAAGTAGAGCTGGGTGTTGCCCTTGACGTTGACGGTGGCCACGCTGTTGTTGCCGCTCTGGGTGATGATCAGGTTGATCTGCAGATTCGGGTTGCCCAGCGCGACCTTGGAGCCCATGGTGCCGCAATCCAGCCACTCCAGGCCATCGGCCGAGTTCTCGACGTTGGCGGTCATCAGACCGGAGCCACGCTGGCTGTTCTCGATGTTCAAGCCGTGATCGCCAAACCACTTCTCGGCGCGGGCCCACACCAGATCGACCGGGATCTGCATCTCCTGGGTGTTGTTGGTCGCCTTGGCAACCGGCGGGGTATAGCGATACTGCTCGCCGCCGTTGTTGTCACTGGCACAACCTACCATCAGCAGGGCCAGGGCGCCCCCCATTATCTTCTTCATGCTGTTTCTCTCGTCCATAAGGCCACCTGAGGCCAACCGGCGGCTATTATGGCGCCCGCGACACGGGCTGTCAGCAGGGATCCACATAAATGGCGGACTCTTAACCCACGCTTTACAAAACTGGCCTGTTATCATAGATTTGCTCGAAGTCTCCCCCGTGAGTGCTCACGTGAATTCTTTGCTCTCCCTGGCGCTGCTGCAGCAGATCATCGACCAGTTACCCATGAATATCTTCTGCCGGGATACAAACGGACGGTACCTGTTTGCCAACAAGGTCTTCGCAAGGGAGGCCGGCCTGCAGTCCCCCCACGAACTCGTCGGTAAACTGGATGTAGAGATGCCCTGGGGCGACGCCTTCAGGGAAGAAGATCGGCGTCTGCTGGCCGAAGGCAAGCCCCTGCTCCATCAACAACTGCACTGCCACAGTGGCGATGCCACCAGCTGGATGGAGATCCACAAGGTGCCGCTCTATGACGAGCAAGGGGAACCGCTCGCCCTGTTCGCCATGATCAGCGCCATAGACAAGCGCAAGGAGCTGGAGCAGACCTTCCGTCAGCAACAGCTGCTGCAGCGCCGTCTGCTCGATGCCATCCCCGACCCCATCCGTTTGGAAGATCACCAGGGCGTGCTCATCGACTGCAATCAGGCCTTTCTCGACTTCATGGGACTGGCGGCGAGCGAGGCGCTCGGCCATCGTGTCGCCCCCCGCCTGCCCATAGAGCAGGCGCTGGGACGCGGTGAGTATTGCCTGATGGATGCCCATGGTCAGGGTCGTCACCTGGAGATAACCCGGGTCGAGGTGCCGGACGACGAGGGCAACTCCCTCGGCATTCTGACCCTGAGCCGCGACATCACCGGGCTGCGCACCACCCAGGCCCAGTTGCAGCAGGAGCAGCACTACGACAGCCTCACCGGCCTGCTCAAGCTCTCCCACTTCCTGCAGACCAGCCGTCATCTCGGCGCCCGCAAGGCCAGCCTGCTGCTGGTCGATCTGCAGCATTTTCGCGAGATCAACGATCGCTTCGGCATCCGGGTCGCCGATCGCCTGCTCAGCCAGGTCGCCCGCCGTCTGCAGCGGCTGGCACCGCCCCAGTCCCTGCTGTGCCGGGTCGCGGCCGATGACTTCGCCCTGCTGCTGCCGGAGCTCCCCCTTTCCTTAAGTGACTGGAGCCGCAACCTGCAGCATGAGTTGATGACCCCCTATCAGGTCGAGGAGCACAGGATCCAGATCCCGGTCTTCCTCGGCATCGCCCACGGCAAGGCCAAGGATGCCGAACGCCTGCTGAGCCACGCCGAAGCCGCGCTGGCGCAGGGCAAACGCCAGCAGCAGCACTGCACCCTGTTCGATCCCGAACTCGATGCCAGGCTCAAGCGCCGCCAGCTCATCGCCGCCCAGTTGCCGCTCGCCATCAAGGCGGCCGAGCTGACCGCCGTCTATCAACCCATCATCTGCACCCACGACAACCAGTTGCACGGTGCCGAGTTGCTGTGCCGCTGGCCCCACCCCGCATTCGGCATGATCTCCCCCGACGAGTTCATCCCCCTGGCGGAGGAGCTCGGCCTCATCGGCCAGCTCGGTCAGCTGATGCTGGAGCTGGGCTGCGCCCAGCTGGCGCGCTGGCAAGTGGCGGCGCCGGATCTGGTGCTCTCCATCAACCTGTCGCCGCTGCAATTTCGCGATCCCGAGCTCTGCCAGCAGATCTTCGCCTGCATCGAACGCCACGGGCTCGCCCCCTGGCAGCTGGAGCTGGAGATCACCGAGGGGGTGCTGATGGAGAATGCCGACGAGATAGAGAGCAACCTCGCCAGCCTGATCGAGGCCGGCTTCCATCTCGCCATCGATGACTTTGGTACCGGTTACTGCTCGCTGGCTTACCTGCCGCGGCTGCAGGTGGCGACCCTCAAGCTGGACAGGAGCTTCACCCAGGGGCTCGCGACCAACCAGGCCACCACCGCCATAGTGCGCTCCGTCATCGGCCTCGGCCACGAGCTCGGTATCAAGATCACCGCCGAGGGGGTGGAGACTCAGGAGCAGCAGGAGTGGCTAGCGCAGGCGGGATGCGATCGGCTGCAGGGCTACCTGTTCAGCCGCCCCCTGCCCCCCGAGCAGTTTGCCCGCGACTACCAACTGCTCGCCGTCCTCTGAAGCACGCGTAGCAAAAAGGCCACATGATGTGGCCTTTTTGCTATTTGAATCCGGGCTTATTCCTGGCAGCAAGTGCCCAAGCCGTCATGGTCCACACCGTATTTTTCGAGGGAAAGGGTCAGCATCTTCTCTATGTCGGCATGTCGGCGGCCAGGGGACCCGGCTTATTCCTGGAAGTAGGTGCCCCAGCCGTCATGGTCCACGCCGTATTTCTCGAGGATCGGCAGCATCTTCTCGATGTCGGCATGTCGGCGGCCAGGGGACCCGGCTTATTCCTGGAAGTAGGTGCCCCAGCCGTCGTAGTCCACGCCGTATTTCTCGAGGATCGGCAGCATCTTCTCGATGTCGGCGAGGATGGGCTCGATCTCCAGCTTGCGCTCGACGGTGGCGTCGAAGCAGAAGATGGTCGCGCCGTCATCCAGCTCCATCTCCTCGGCATCGGTCACTTCGAAACCGGCCTTGAACAGGTCGACGGCGGCCTTTTCCAGCAGATCGAAATCCTGGCAGGCAAAGTGGTGCTCAATCTCGTAATCCATATCCGCATTGCTGCCGTCGGCCAGCAGCTCGTTGACGATGGCGGTGGTCTCTTCGCGCCACTCTTGCATGTTGATACTCATATAAACCCCAGACGGTATTGGATGGTTGTCGACACCCTGCTGGCGGGCACTCTGCGGCAGAGTCAGCCCAGATCGCCGCCAGGCAGTTGGTTGCGGCAAAGCATACTCGCAGAGCGCATCAGGCTCAATGCGAGGGGCCAAGATAACCGCCACCCGAAGAGAGGCACCACCTTTGCTCAAGGAGGCAATACCTCGGCGGCGGGCAGACATGGGCAACAAGCGGCCAGGTTGCTCGGATATCGAGCAAACGATGCGACAATCCGCACCCCATAGTTGACACCCCAGTCCAGAAAGGGTTTAATGCGCGCCGTTGCCCAGATAGCTCAGTCGGTAGAGCAGGGGATTGAAAATCCCCGTGTCGGCGGTTCGATTCCGTCTCTGGGCACCAATAATTCCTCCTTAGTTCAGTCGGTAGAACGGCGGACTGTTAATCCGTATGTCACTGGTTCAAGTCCAGTAGGAGGAGCCAAATTCGAAAGGCCCGCTCATCTGAGCGGGCCTTTCTGCATCTGCCATTCTCGCGCCTTCCTCCCTAATATCGATTCTCGTCCCCGTGCCAGACGTGCCCCGCATGACAGGCCCGCGCGACCTCATGACAGGGATCATCGGCATGGCTGCGGAAGAAATGCTGATCCTGCTGCAGCAGGAACGCACTCATCGAGTGGCTGATCCCGGCCAGTGCCTCGCCGGCGGTCAACCCTGCCATCCGATGATCGGTGGCCAAATGGGCCAGAACTTTCTCACGACTATTCATGATCGCCTCCCTCGTTGAATCGTGCCGTAAATTGACGATAGCAGCAGGTGCCAGACTATCGCAAACCCGCGCCAGCAAAGGGCCCCAGCCTAGTCCCTCCGTGTCGCTCAAGCGACTGATCCCAGAGCAATGCTCATGCAAAAGGCCCGCTACAGTGAGCGGGCCTTTTGTACTCTTGCTAGCCGCCGTTACAGGCCGCCAGCAACAGGGTCGCCCCGCAGGTGGCGCTGAATACCAGCAACCCAGCCTGCAGCACACCCTCCGGATCTGTCTGCTTCCTTTTTTTCCTGAACCTTATCCATTTAGGCTTCATCGAGCCCACCTCGTCCTGTTATGCGTCAGCTCTCCTGCCCTCCTCGGCAGGCCGCTCATCTTTGTCCGCACGCAATCCCTCGTCAATCACCCCGACACAATAAATATCCTCGCGCGCCGACCCCCGGTTCCAAGGAGAGATGGCGCTATCAGGGTGTTAACAATCTGGAAAACCGGCGTGACCCGCTTGCGTGCCAGGGCTATCATGAAGCCGACGATTTCCGACCCCAGGGAGACCCCAGATGAGCAGCCCCTTGCATTACGTGCTGGATGGCATCCATTGCGAGCCACATTTCTTCAGCGTGCCCCTCGACCACCAGCAGCCTGACGATGAGGAGACCCTCACCCTGTTTGGCCGCACCCTCTGTCGCCTTGACCGGTTGGACGATGACCTGCCCTGGCTGCTCTATCTGCAAGGGGGCCCGGGGTTTGGTGCCCCGCGCCCCTGCGCCAACAGCGGCTGGATCAAGCGGGCCCTGCAGGAGTTTCGGATACTGCTGCTCGATCAGCGCGGCACCGGCCACTCCAGCCCCATCCACGCCGAGGCCCTGGCCCATCTCGACCCGCACCAGCAGGCGGACTATCTCAGCCATTTCCGTGCCGACAGCATAGTGCGGGACGCCGAGCTCATCCGCGAGCAGCTGAGCCCGGATCGCCCCTGGAGCCTGCTCGGCCAGAGCTTCGGCGGTTTTTGCAGCCTGACCTACCTCTCCCTGTTCCCGGACAGCCTGCACGAGGTCTACCTCACCGGCGGGGTGGCCCCCATAGGCCGCAGCGCGGATGAGGTCTATCGCGCCACCTACCAGCGAGTGGCGGACAAAAACCGGGCCTTCTTCGCCCGCTTCCCCCACGCCCAGGCCATCGCCAACCGGCTGGCGAGCCACCTGCACCGCCACGATGTACGCCTGCCGAACGGCCAGCGCCTGACGGTGGAGCAGCTGCAGCAGCAGGGGCTGGATCTCGGCGCCAGCGGCGCCTTCGAGGAGCTCTACTACCTGCTGGAGGATGCCTTCGTCGGCGAGCGGATCAACCCCGCCTTCCTCTACAAGGTGCAGGCCATGCAGCCGTTCAACACCAACCCGGTGTTCGCCATACTGCATGAATCCATCTACTGCGAGGGCGCCGCCAGCAACTGGGCGGCCGAGCGGGTCAGGGGCGAGTATCCGGTACTGGCCTGGGCACCGGGCAAGGACTTTGCCTTCACCGGCGAGATGATCTTCCCCTGGATGTTCGAGCAATTCCGCGAGCTCATGCCCTTGAAAGAGGCCGCCCACCTGCTGGCCAGGAAGGCTGACTGGGGCCCGCTCTACGACCCTGCGCAGCTGGCTCGCAACAAGGTGCCGGTGGCCTGCGCTGTCTACGCCGAGGACATGTACGTCGAGTTCGACTACAGCCGCGAGACCCTCAAGGGGCTGGCCAACAGCCGCGCCTGGATCACCAACGAATACGAGCACAACGGCCTGCGGGCCGACGGTGAGCAGATCCTGGACCGGCTCATCCGCCTGAACCGGGATCGCTGATCCCGGCCAGGCACAAATACCCAATAATAAGATAGAGGGCGGATAACAAGCCGCCCCATCCTCTGGAAGCAGCACAAAATAATAAGGATCACCCATTGGATCACCCGGAAATCTCGGCCGGCTGGCTGAGCCGTCTCTTCTATCACTGGACGGGCCCGCTGCTGCGCAAGGGACTGAACGAACCTCAGGTCACACTCGACGATCTCTATCCCCTGTTGCCGGAAGACAGACGCGACGAACGCGCCGATGCCTTTCTGCGGCTCACCGCCACCGCGCCGGTGCGCCCCTGGCCCATCATGGCCTTCATCTGGCGCCATTACCGCGGTCGCATCGGCCTGCTCACCCTGCTGCAACTGCTCGGCATGATGGCGACCCTGGCCAGCCCCTGGTTGCTCAACCACAGCATGACCCAGCTCGGCGCGGGCGCAGCCACCGGCCACAAGCTGCTGCTGGCCCTGGCCCTGTTCGCCTCCGTGCTGGCCGCCGGCATGCTGGCGGAGCACTCCCTGCAGCTGGCGCTCAAGATGCACGTCCCCATTCGCCGCCTGCTGGCGGAATCCCTGCTCGCCAAGGTGATGAAGCTCGGCGGCAAGAGCTTCGATGACAGGGCCGGTGGCCGGGTACAGAACCTCATCAACCGGGATGTCTGGGACATCACCTGGATATTGGCGGATCCCGCCATGCCGCTCACCATGGCGCTGCAACTCATCGGTACCATAGCCCTGCTGGTGTGGCAGGTGGGCAGCGCGGGCCTGGTGGGCTTCGCCGTGCTCACCCTGCTGCTGCTGGTCTCCACCCGGATGGTGCGCCGCATGAACCAGCAGGAGCAGCAACTCAAGCGCCAGCAGGACGAGCGCAACGGCATCCTGGCGGAGTACATCAAGAAGCTGCGGCTGGTGCGCCAGAACGGGCTCGGCGCCTTCTTCACCGGCGCGGCCAACGCCAAGCGCCAGCAGGAGCTCGGCGTGCTCGGGCGGGTGCTCAAGCTCGATGCCATCAACAGCTTCCTGATGATCAGCACCCCGCTCTTGGTGACGCTCGCCACCTTCACCACCTATCTCGCCTCGGGTCAGAGCCTGACCCTGCCCCAGGTGTTCACCACCATAGCCCTGTTCGCAGTGCTGCGGATCCCCATGATGCGGCTGCCCTACCTCATCCGCACCCTGATCAACTTCAATACCGGCTTCAACCGGCTGTGTGAATTCCTCAACAGCCCGGAACAGCACAGAGACCTCAGCGACCCCAGCCTGCCGCTGGGCGCCCTGCGGATGGAAAACGTCACCGCCCTGCATCAGCAAAAGCCGGTGCTGCAAGGCATCAGCCTCACCATCCAGCCGGGGGAACTGGTGGGGATCACCGGGGCCACTGGGGCGGGCAAGAGCTGCCTGCTGCACCTGGTCGCCGGCTTTGACAACGACTTTGCGGGGAGCATCCGCCGCCACGGCCGGGTCGCCCACCTGGGCCACAAACCCTGGCTGATGAACGACAGCATCCGCAACAACATCTTGTTCGGCCAGCCCTGGCATGAGGAGCGCTACCACTGGGTGCTCGGCGCCTGCGCCCTCGGCGCGGACCTCAGCCTGCTCAGCCACGGGGATCAGACGCTAGTGGGCGAGCTCGGCACCCGGCTCTCCGGCGGCCAGCAGCAGCGGGTCGCCCTGGCCCGCGCCCTCTATGCGAAGGCCGACATCCTGCTGCTGGACAACCCGTTGTCGGCGCTGGATCCCATCGTCTCGGCCCAGGTGCTGGAGCAGGGGCTCGCCTTCAAGCCGGGCCCGACCCGGCTGCTGGTGAGCCACGATCCGGACGTGCTGGCCCACTGCGATCGGGTGATCCGCATCGAGCAGAGTCAGCTGCGGGAGCTCGATGCCCACCAGCTGGCGGATCTCATCCAGCATCCGCAGCCCGTGCCCCTGGTGGCGCCCCAGGAGGCGGAGCAATTCAGCGAGGAGAAGGTGGTCGAGGGCAAGGTGGACTGGGGGTTGTTCGGCTTCATGTGGCAGCGCCTGGCCGCCCCCGGCGCCATCCTGATCGCGTTGCTGCTCACCCTGGGACAGGAGGGGCTGCGCATCGCCTCGGATCTCTGGCTCGGCGGCAAGGCCGAGGTGGCGGATGTGCGCACCCTGCTCGGCATCTATGTGCTACTGGGGGCGGGCTCCCTCGTCTGCATCATGGTGGTGCGGATCATCAACTACAAACTCGGCCTCAAGCTGGCCTGGACCCTGTTCGACGGCATGCTGGGCCGCATCAGCCGCGCCCCCATGGCCTTCTTCGACAAGGTGCCCCAGGGGCGCATCCTCAACCGCTTCGATCGGGACCTCGGGGAGGCCCAGGAGGTCTTGCTGTCCATGTTGATGGGGCTGTTCGCCATGCTGATCTCGGTGCTGCTGCAGGTGGTGGTGATCGGCGTCAACATGCCGCTGCTGCTGCTCATCGCCCCCCTGGTAGGCTGGGCACTCTATGTGCTGCAACGCCGCTACCGGGCGGTGCAGCTCAAGCTGCGGCGCCAGTCCTCGGTGCTGCGCTCGCCGCTCTACATCAGCATAAGCGAGACCATTCGCGGCGCCCCCGCCCTGCGTCTGGCCGGGGCCGAGCGCTTCGCGCTGGATCAGGTGCTGCATCACTATGACAACAACCTGCGCAGCTGGTACACCACCACCTCCATCAACCGCTGGCTCGGCATGCACCAGACCCTGCTCTCCGCCGCCCTGGTCGGGGCCGTGGCGCTGATGGTGGCCTTCAGCAACAGCTCGCTGCTGGGGGCCGTGGCCATCACCTACGCCTTCACCGCCTCGGCCATGCTCAACTCCCTGATCCGCACCTTCGCCGAGGTGGAGCAGGTGATGAATGCGGTGGAGCGGGTGCGCGAGTACAGCGAGATCGAGAGCGAGCGCCAGGAAGGTGAGCCGCTCGCCACCCCTCATCCCAGGGTGCGCTTCGACAACCTGGGGCTGCGCTACCCCGAGGCGAGCCAGTGGGCGCTGCACAAGGTGAACTTCGAGCTGGCCCCCGGCGAGAAGGTCGGCGTCTGCGGTCGCACCGGCGCGGGTAAGAGCTCCCTGCTCGGGGTGCTGCAGGCCATGTATCCGGTCTCCCAGGGGGAGATCTACTACGACGAGCAGCCGCTGTCGGCGCTGGCGCCGGAGGCGGTGCGCGATCTGTACGACACCGTCTCCCAGATCCCCCTCACCTTCTTTGGCACCCTGCGTGCGAATCTCGCGCCCCTGACCGAGCAGGATGACGCCGCGCTGGAGCTGGCCCTGGCCCGAGTCGGTCTGGCCGAGCGCTGCGCCGGTCGGCTGGACGAGGATCTCGACAAGCTGCAGCTCTCCGCCGGCGAGACCCAGCTCCTGGTCATCGCCCGCATCCTGCTGTCGCGCCGCCCGCTCATCGTGCTGGACGAGGCCACCTCGGATCTCGATCACGGCGGCATGCGCAAGATGGCGGAGCTGCTCTATCGCTACCGACCGGAGGCCAGCTACCTAGTAATAGCCCACCACCTGGAGCCGCTGTTGTCGGTGGACAAGGTGGTAGTGATGGAGGCGGGCACCGTGGTGGAGCAGGGATCCCCGGTCAGCCTGCTGGCGAACCCGGACTCCCGCTTCCACCAGCTGTTCGCCGGTCAGGTCAATCGCCAAGTCGCGGAGCTCCATGTCTGAGGCGGGCATCAACCGGTGAATACCCTGACGTAAAGAGGGCTGCCTGCGGGCAGCCCTCTCTTGTCGTGCGTTGGCCTCAGCGCTCCATGATCTGGGTCACGTCGTCCTTCTTGATCAGCATCTCCCGCCCCTCGGCATCGTAGTAGCGGTACATGTCGGTATCCTCATCCAGCTTGGGTTTGCTGTCGGTGGCGATCATGCGCCCGTCCTTGGTGCTCATGATGTATTGAGAACTGCAGCCCGCCAGTGCCAGCACACAGGCCAGGATCATCATCAGTCGTTTCATCACCGTCTCTTCTCCCTCCCGCATCCTCGGCACGAGGATGTTTCTTGAAGCCTAGCTCAGCCATCTGCCCCCGAATAAGCGGACCATCAATATCAGGATCACCTACGTAATCCTCTGCTTTACTACTATACGGCAGCATATGTGCAAACCCCATATGAAAAAGGCCGGACATCTGTCCGGCCTTTTTATCGCAGTCTGCTCATGACTTGGCAGGCTGACGCTCACCGGTGACGATGGGGTTCTTGGGGTCAGCACTCCACTCGTACCAGCCGCCGTCGTAGACGCTGATCCGCTTCCAGTCCATCAGCCAGGCGTAGAAGAAGGCTTCGGAGGCGCGCCAGCCGGTACCGCAGTAGAAGGCGGCCTGCTGGGTTGGCTCTATGTTCCACTCGTCCCACATGCTGAGGATCTCGCGGGCCGGTTTCATGGTGCCATCCGGGTTGTGGAAGTCGCTCATGCTGTTGGCATCCACCCCACCCCGACCCCACTTGGCCCCTGGGATGTCGCCCTTGGGTTTGATGTAGCTGTAGCCGGAGGTCTTGCCGATGTACTCGTCCCAGGTCCGCACGCTAACCAGGGCGCTGTCGGGCTGCTTGAGCAGCGCTTTCGCCTGACTCAGGGTGGTGTAGTACTCGGGGTGTGCCGGGATGCTGACGCCGAACTCCTTGGCCGGCTTGAAGGTATTGGTCAGGCCGGTCTCGGTGCGCAGGTGCTGCACGAACCAGGCATCCAGGCCACCGTCCAGCAGCCGCACGTCTTCCACCCCGGCATACATCATCAGGTGCGCGGCACGGGCCGCCGCCATGGTGTTGCGACCATAGAGGATGACGGTGGTGTCGTGACGGATGCCGTTGTCCAGCAACAGCTTCTTGAGCGCCTCATCGGACACCTTGTTCCACAGCGGCTCCTCTTCCAGGCGGTTGGTGTCGATGTACCCGGCCCCCGGAATGTGGCTCAGCAGGTAGGCCTTGGGAGCGCCCCAATCCACCTCGAACAGCTTCCAGTCCCCTTTGGGGGCGGCTGCGACCGGCTTGCCGGCCTGCAGATCCGCCAGCCAGAGCGGATAGACCAGCTGCTGCCAGCGCGCCAGGTACTCGCGCGGCGCATCCTTCCAGCCCTGCAGCTCGAACAGCTGCTTGATGCCCTGCTGACGCAGCAGGCGAGCCACCTCGGCCACGGCGCGCGGTTCGCCATAGAGCGCCACCGGCTTGTCCGGGCTCAGCCCCTTGTCCTTGAGCGCCTTTGGCCACTCTTCGTCACTGTATTTCCACTCGGCGGAGAGGTTCTCGGCGCCAGTCACGTGGCCACCCTGCTGCTCGTCCACCATGGGCCAGCCCTGGTAGAAATAGCTCGGGCGGGTATCCAGGATGACCGCCTCCTTGGCCTTGGCATCGACCAGGGTCAGCGGGGGCAGTTCGGCGGCAAAGGCGGGCAAGGCACACCAGAGCAGCAAGGTCGCCAGGGTGGCCCGTAGCAGGCCCATTATTCGTTTCATGATGATGTCTCGATTCAGAGTGAACAAGGTTAAAAAATAGAGCGGCCCAGGCGCTCCGCCAGCAGCTCCAGCGCGGCCGTACCGGCCAGGGAGTTGCCGGCCTTGTTGAGCTCGGGCGACCAGACACAGACACACAATTCCCCGGGGATCAGCGCCATGATGCCGCCGCCGACCCCGGACTTGCCCGGCATGCCGACCCGGTAGGCAAAGTCACCCGCCTCGTCATAGAGGCCGCAGGTCGCGAGCAGGGCATTGACCTGCTTGGTGGTGCGCGCCGGCAGCAGCGGCGTGCTCTCGCCGAGGGGCACCCCGCGATTGGCCAGATAAAGGAAGGTGCGGGCCAGATCGACACAGCTCATGCGGATGGCACAGGCATTGAAGTAGCTTTGCAGCACCTTGTCCACCTCGTTTTCGAAGTTGCCATAGGCCTTCATCAGGTAGGCGATGGCCGCGTTGCGGGCCGCATGCTGATACTCGGAGCGCGCCACCACCTGATCCGCGACGATTGCCGGATTGCCCGACAACCGGCGCACCAGCTCCAGGGTACGCTGGCGCGGGGCGGTGAGACGGGTCTCCAGCAGATCGCTCACCACCAGGGCACCGGCGTTGATGAAGGGATTGCGGGGAATGCCCTGCTCGAACTCCAGCTGAACCAGCGAGTTGAACGGCTGGCCCGAGGGCTCCTTGCCGACCCTGGCCCAGATCTCGTCCTCCTGATAGAGGGTCAGCGCCAGGCTGAGGCTGAGGGCCTTGGAGATGCTCTGGATGGAGAAGGGCTCGAAGGCGTCACCGGCGGTGAACAGCTCCCCCTCCACGGTGCAGACCGCGATGCCGAGCCGGTCGGCGGGCACCTGAGCAAGCGCGGGAATGTAATCGGCCACCTTGCCTTGTCCCAGCAGCGGGCGAACCTGCTCAAGAATGCTGGCCAGTAATTCGGATGACAACACCATTGGCTATTCCATGAGGTGAAACGGGGTGAGGGAGCCCCCCCACCGACAAAAATCCCGCCGGCGGCGGGATTTTCTATCTGCCCGAGCGGGCACTTGGTATCAGGCGGGCTCGCCGTACCAGAGGTCGAACAGCTCGGTGACCACCACGGCTTCCATCCCCTTGCCTTCCAGCCAGGATTTGATGGCGGCGCGGTCTTCTTCGGTACACTTGCCAAGCTGCTGGGTGCAGATCATGCCTTCCCAGGCCAGGTGACCCGAGCCGGCGAAGGCCAGCTTGCGAGGTTCGATCACTTCATCGATCAACGCATCGACCAGCGCATCGATGGTCTCTTCGGCGGTGCCGACCGGGAAGTTGAAACTGATGTCGAATCCCATTTCCTGGAATTCGTCGACGCGCAGTTTCTTACGCAGACGGCGACTACGATTGGCCATGATAGCTCCTTAGGTTAATTGACGGGTTATTAGCTAACGCGTTTGAAAATCAGGTCCCAAACCCCGTGCCCCAGGCGGTGGCCACGTTGTTCGAATTTGGTCAGCGGGCGCCAGTCGGGACGGGGCACCCAGTTGCCGCTCAGGGCGGTATTCTCATAGCCTTCGGCGGCGCTCATCACTTCCAGCATGTGCTCGGCATAGTTTTCCCAGTCGGTGGCCATGTGGAACACGCCACCGATGGCCAGCTTCCGGCGAATGTCCTGGGCGAACGCCGGCTGCACGATGCGACGCTTGTGGTGACGGCTCTTGTGCCAGGGATCCGGGAAGAACAGCTGCAGGCAGGCGAGCGAGCCGTCCGGGATCATGTGCTCCAGCACCTCCACCGCATCGTGGCAGATGACCCGCAGGTTGGTGACGCCGGCTTCCTGGGCGGTGCCGAGGCAGGCCCCGACGCCCGGGGAGTGCACCTCGATGCCGATGAAGTTCTTCTCGGGGGCATTCTTGGCCATCTCCACCAGGGAGGCGCCCATGCCGAAGCCGATTTCCAGTACCACCGGGGCCTCACGGCCAAACAGCGCCACCATGTCGAGCGGGGCCGGTGCGAAATCGATGCCCATGACCGGCCAGAGATCTTCCAGGGCCTTCTCCTGTCCTTTGGTCAGGCGGCCTTCGCGACGGACGAAGCTGCGGATCTTGCGCATGAACTTGCCGTCTTCGTTAAATACATCTTGGGTCACTGGCATAATCAAATTGCTCGTTATTGCATCCGTCTGGGTCACAGACGACATAAATGGATTGTTCGTCATGTCATCGGCCCGGCCACACACGACGGGTAAATCCTGCGTCATTTCAGCGGCCGGTGAAAACCGGGGAGCGAATTATCCCAAGATAGGCTCAGGGCGCAAGTGTTTCGCGCAACAAATCCCCGTCTCTGACCAATTCCGCCAGCATGGTTGACAAATGCCACCCCCTTCACAGAATCTGCCGGGCGTCAGGTGCATCCTGACACGCGATAATAAAGCCATACACAACAAAGGATTGCAGTATGAAAAAAACAGTATTGACCCTGGCCATCGCGACCCTGCTGGCCGGGTGCAACCCCTCGGACAATGATTCCCAGCCCCCCGCCCCCGCCAGCCAGGCTTACGAGTATCTGGTGCAACTGAGCTCCAGCGCCGAAGGCATAGGCGCCAGACCCACGGGTACCGAGGCAGAGACCCGCGCCGCCGCCTGGATCCAGGATCACCTGACCGGCTGGGGCTACGAGGTGCAGAACCAGCCATTCAGCTACACCAAGAGCGGCGCCAGCAAACAGTCCCAGAACCTCATCGCCGAGCTCAAGGGCCAGAGCGACAAGGTGATCCTCATCGGCGCCCACTACGACAGCACGGGTGACAAGAAGGGGTCTGAAGGGGCCACCGACAACGGGGCCGGGGTCGCCGCCCTCTTGGCGGTGGCCGAGGCGCTGAAGGATCAGACCCTGCCCTACACGGTGCGCTTCGCCTTCTTCGGGGCGGAAGAGAACGGCCTCAACGGCTCCAAGGCCTATGCCGCCGGCCTGGACGGCGCCGCCGTCGCACAACTGCTGGCCATGGTGAACTACGACACCATCGCCGGCGGTGACATCGTCTATGTCCACTCCGCCCACTCGGACGTGGCCGAGTACAGCTGTGCCGAGCCGGGCCGCTACAGCTTCGATCCCAAGGTGCGGGACCGTCTGCTGGCCATCTCCAAGCAGGGCGCTACCCCCTTCGCCATTCACCCGAGCTATCCCGGCTATCCGGAGGGGGAGACCGGCAGTTGGTCCGATCACGCTCCCTTCGCCTGCCTGGGGGTACCGGTCGCCTACGTGGAGGCGACCAACTTCACCATCGATGGCGCCGATGGCTATGACGGCTACTCCCAAAGCACCAACCCGGCGCTGTGGGACTGCTACGACGAGGCCAGCAAGAGCGCCTGCGATCGGGACAGCGAGACCCAGTGGGGCAAGATCTGGCACACCCAGTACGACCGCCTCGACAAGATGGCCGAGCTGTTCCCGGGCCGGGTCCAGCAGCAACTCGGTGCCAACACTGACCTGATGATCCGCTTCCTGAAAGAGCCGGGACTCTAAGTACTGAACTGATGATCTGCATCTTCACTGAAAGAGCCTGGGCTCTGAGGACCGGATTGATGATCTTCTTCGTCAAAGAGCCAGGGCTCTGATCCGGCGATAACGGCGGCAGGCGTGCCCTGCAGAGAGATTGACGCCCTTTTCGCCACGGGAAGCCATAAAATGCGGGCAGGTGCCAAACCTGCCCTTTTTTATGGATTTTTGTTGCAGCCATTGCCTCATTTTTTAAATCTGATACAAACGGATAACCTGGCGGTTGAATGGAGCGACCGCCACCTTAGTCAGAGAGAACCCTATGCAGCCGTTTTTTGCCCAGCGCTTCGAGAAGGTCGAGCCTTCCTTTATCCGTGAAATCCTGAAAGTCGCCACCAATCCGGAGATCATCTCCTTCGCCGGCGGCCTGCCCAATCCCCATCTGTTCCCGGTCAAGGCTATCGACCAGGCCTGCCAGGACGTGCTGCGCGAGCAGGGTGCCGCGGCCTTGCAATACGCCACCACCGAGGGCTTCGCCCCGCTGCGCCAGTACATCGCCGATCGCTACCTGAGCCGTCACGGCATGAGCGTCAATCCCGATAACATCCTGATCACCAGCGGCTCCCAGCAGGCACTGGATCTGCTGGCCAAGGTGCTGGTCAACGAAGGGCAGGATCTCATCATCGAAGAGCCGGGCTATCTCGGCGCCATCCAGGCGTTTTCCGTCTATCAACCGAACTTCAGGCCCATCACCCTGGGGGAAGAGGGGCTGGATCTGGCCGCGCTGGATGCGCTGCTGGAGCAGGGCTCGAACGCCAAGCTGCTGTACGGGGTGCCGAACTTCCAGAACCCGAGCGGTGTCTCCTACAGCCGCGCCAACCGCGAAGCGCTGGCCGAGCGGCTGGTGCGCCACGAGCTGCTGATGATCGAAGACGACCCCTATGGCGAGCTGCGCTTCGAGGGGGAACACCTGCCCCCCATCGCCAAGCTGGCGCCGAGCAATACGGTACTGCTCGGCTCCTTCTCCAAGACGGTGGTGCCCGCCTTCCGTCTCGGCTGGATGCTGGTGCCGGACTGGCTGCGCAAGAAGGTTACCATCGCCAAGCAGGCGACTGACCTGCACAGCAACGCCTTCAGCCAGCAGGTGCTGCACCGTTTCCTGACCGACCATTCGCTGGATGCCCACCTCGAGAAGATCAAGGAGGTCTATGGCCGCCAGCGCGCCGCCATGGAAGCCGCCCTGACACGTCACTGCCCGCCAGGCGTGAGCTACACCCGGCCACAAGGGGGCATGTTCCTCTGGCTGACCCTGCCTTCGAGCGTCAGCGCCATGGCGCTGTTCGACGAGGCGATCAAGGAGAAGGTGGCCTTCGTCCCTGGTGCACCCTTCTACGTTCGCCCTGAAATACAGAATACCCTGCGTCTGAGTTTCTCCTGCGTAGACGAAGCCACTACGGAAGAGGGCATCAAGCGCCTCTGCCGCGCCCTGGCCCGCATGCTATAAGTACCCCCTGAATGAAAAAAACCAGCGACGATCGTCGCTGGTTTTTTTATGGCGCCATGGAAAGGGCACTCAGCCTGTCAGCTGCTTGCTGAACTCCGCCATCGGCACTGGCCTGCCATAGAGGTAGCCTTGCTGGAAGGCCACATTGCGCGCCCTCAAGTAAACGGCCTGCACCTCGGTCTCCACCCCTTCCGCCACCAGTTGCAGGCCGAGCCGGGTCGCCAGGTCGATGACGTTCTCGACGATGTGGCTGGAGAGCGCATCCGAGCCGATCATGCCGACGAAGCTCTTGTCTATCTTCAGAAAATCGACCTGGAAGGCTTGCAGGTAGGCGAGACTGGAGTGGCCGGTGCCGAAATCGTCGATGGCGATGAAGACCCCCAGCGCATGCAACTCGGCGAACAGTCGATCTGTGGTCTCGTCCGCGACGATCAGCTCCCGCTCGGTCAGCTCAAGCACCAGCTTGATAGGGTTCGCCTCGAACGCCTCGATGAAATCGCGGCAATCCTCCACCAGACTGAGGTCGTGGCAATGGCGGGCACAGATGTTGAACGCGAAATGAAACCCGGCCGGCAGTTCATGGGCCCGGCCGGCGAACTGGGCGCGCACCTGCCTCATCAGCGAACGGGTCATGGGCACGATGAGCCCACTGTCCTCCGCCATGGGGATGAAGCGATCCGGCGAGATCATGCCCTGCTGGGGATGCTGCCAGCGCATCAGCACCTCGCAACCGCTCCAGTGGGCGTCTTCTCCTGCCACCACGGGTTGCAGATAGGGGATGAACTCCTGATGGTCCAACGCCCGCCTCAGTTCCTGCTCCGGGGAGGTGGAGCGCCCCGTCAGCCAGAAGGCGCCGCCCCCGAACAGCAGGCTCAGCAAGGGATAGAGGATGAGGCTGACCTTGGAGTAGTCCCACAGATGGGCACCGTAATCGCGGTTCGAGATGCTGGTCACCACCTTGAAGGGATACTTCTCTGACGCCTGTTCCAGATAGCCAGGGGTGTCGGGGGCAAACAGCTGATCCGTGAGTCGACTGTCCCGCAACAACATCTGCGGGCCCACCACCAGCCCGAGCGGCGAGTCGCGGCTCATCATGTCCAGGATGTTGAGCAGATAGTAGCCATCCACCCCCACCAGCACAGCGTATTTCCCCACCTCCTGGCGGTAGACGATGAGCGGCCTGTTCGGCGTCACCGGGTTGCCCCTCATCAGGTCGAGCTTGCCCCCGACGTAGTTGTCGAGATCGATCTCCCCCTTGACGGGGCCGTAGAGGGAGGTGCAGTAGATGCGCTCCCCCTCGGTCAGGCCGACGCTGCGCACGTCCGGCACCGTCGCCACCTGATCCCGCAGCCCCTGCACCACCTCGAGACAGGGCTTGCCGACGCTCCCCATCACCGCCGAGGCGGCCAGCTCGGCATTGCCCAGAGTACGCTCGAACATGTATTTCGCATGCAACAACCGCTGCTCCGCCTCCTGCCTCACCCCGGTCATGGTCTGCCAAATGGTGACAACAATACCAAGCACCATGGGCAAGAGGCCTACCAGCAGGGAGAAAACCAGGCGACGTTGGTATTGGCGCGCCTTCAGACGATGAAACGGCATAATTCTCCACGACTCCAGCGGTGAAAAAGCAAACAATTTTACAGCTTGTCGCCGGCTTGGCAAGTAATGAGGGACTCAAAAGCTCGCCAGGAATTCATCGTCCCCCTTAAAACAGGCCTCCAACACATATCTTTATCGACAGGCTGCCAAGGGGCATCTGCATCACCGGATCTGGCTCCAATGTCGGGGCCAGTCCGAATGACAAAACAATAATACCCGCAAAAACAACCGCTTGTTCATCTGCGTCCGGCCCTCTAGAGTAGAGTCAACGGCATCGGGGAGGCAGCACATGAAGATACTGATCACGGGGGGGACCGGATTCATCGGCCGTCGTCTGGTGGCCCATCTCAAGGTACAGCACGAAGTGATGGTGCTGACCCGTCAGGGCAGCCGGGCCTACGATCTGCTCGGCCACGACGTCAAGCTGCTCGATAACCTGGACCGGCTGGACGATCTCAATGACGTGGACATCGTCATCAATCTGGCTGGTGAACCCATCGCGGCCGGGCGCTGGAGCGAACCCCGCAAGCAGTTGCTGTGCAACAGTCGCTGGCTGCTGACCGAACAGCTGGTCGACCTTATCAAGCTATCGAGCAGCCCGCCCCGCCTGTTGCTCAATGCCTCCGCCATCGGCTGGTACGGCCGCCAGGGGGATGAGCCGCTGGACGAGCGGTGCCACCATCCCCACGACGAATTCACTCACCGGCTCTGCCAGCAGTGGGAGCAGCTGGCGCTGCAGGCCAGGAGCCCGCAGACCCGGGTCTGCATCCTGCGCATCGGGCTGGTGCTCGGCCAAGATGGCGGCGCCCTGCCCAAGCTGCTGCCCCCCTATCGCCTCGGCCTCGGCGGCCCCATGGGCTCGGGCCGCCAGGTGATGAGCTGGATCCACATTCAGGATCTGGTGCGCGCCATGCTGTTCCTGCTGGAGCACGAGGAGTGCAACGGCATCTTCAATGGCACGGCCCCCCAACCGGTCGACAACAACACCTTCAGCCAGAGTCTGGCTCGCAGCCTGCGCCGCCCCCACCTGCTCTGCGTGCCGGCCGGGGCGCTGCGCCTGCTGATGGGAGAGTCGGCGGATCTGCTGCTCACCGGCCAGCATGTACTGCCCGCCCGCCTGCAGCAGGCGGGCTTCCATTTCACCTATCCCGAGCTGCCCCTGGCCCTCGACGACCTGCTGCACCCCCCGCGCTGAGCGCCCATAAAAAATCCCGGCCAAGGCCGGGATCGTCTGATTTTCGCAAACAGGCAAGCCGTAGGCTCGATGACACCACTTGGTGGCTAATCGAACCTACAGCAGCCCCTGCCCCAGCCCTCTGAGTCGGTCGCTCAGGGTGCCCGCCAGCAATTGACGGCGCATGCCCTGGCCGGCCAGGGTCACCAGCAGGGCCCCCAGCAGCGGCAAGCCAGCCCAGATGGCCCAGTGGAACTGCCACTGCCCATCGAACCACCACCACTGCAGGCCAAAGGAGCAGAGCTCCACCACCATGGCGGCGCACAGCCCCGCCAGCGCGCCGCTCGTTACCAGCTCCCAGCGCAGCATCTTCTCCAGCAGTTTGCTGCCGGCCCCCAGGGTGCGCATCAACAGCAGCTCCCGGCGCCGGGCGGACATGCTGGCCTGGGTCTGGGTCAGCAGCACCAGCAGGGCGGCCACGGTCACCAGCCCCAGCATCAACCCCAGCGCCCGGCTCACCTGATCGGAGACAACGGTGAGCCTGGCGATCAGATCCTCAACATCGATGAGGCTGACGGTCGGGTGGCGGCGGATCAGCTCCACCTCGGCACTGCGTCCCTCAGGCGGCAGGCGATAGCTGCCAAGCCAGGTCTGGGAGAAGGGGGCCAGCACGTCCGGCGAGAAGATCATGTAGAAGTTGGGTCTCATGTTGTCCCACTTGATGGACCTCAGGCTTGTCACCCTGGCCTCGAAGCTGCGCCCCTCTATGGTGAAGCGCAGGGCGTCGCCTAGGGCGATGCCCAGCTGGCCGGCCAGCACCTCGTCGACGGAGACCTCCCCCTTGCCGCCGAGCCATTGGCCCGAGGTGACCTGATTGTCGGGTGGCAGGGTCGCAGTAGTGGTGAAGTTGAGCTCGCGGTTCACCCCCTCCCGCGCCGCATCCTCACCCACCGCCTGACCGGCGATCCGGGTCAGGCGCCCCCGCACCATGGGGTAGAAGTCCGAGGTGATGGCGCCGGCACCCTGCAGATCGGCCAGGATCCCGTCCCGCTCCTCGTCGGCCACATTGACCAGGAAACGGTTGGGGGCATCCGCAGGCAGGCGGGCAGAAAAATCATCCAGCAGATCGACCCGCGCCGCCCACAGCAGGCCGAACAGCATCAGCGCCAGTGCGAAACCCGCCAGCTGGAACAGGCCGCTGCCCCGCTCCCGGGAGAGATGGCTGATGGCCAGGCGCAGGGCGTGGGGCCCTTTGAGCCGGCTGCCAAGGCGCAGCAATCCGGAGGCGAGCAGCGCCAGCAGCGCCATCAACAGCCCCATGCCACCGATGAGGCCGAGCGCCAGCCTGGCATCGGCGGTGAAGCCCCACACCAGGGCAAACAGGCCGAGCAGCCCGACGGGTAGCGCCAGCCAGGGCGGTATCCCCGCTTCCAGCTCACGGCGCAGCACCCGCAGTGGCGGCACCCTGAGCAGGCGCAGGAAGGGCACGAAGGCCAGCAACAGAGTGATAAAGAAGGCGACCGAGATGCCGAGGACGAACGGCCGCCAGGAGGGAGGCGGCAGATCGCTGGGCAGCAGATCCCCCAGCAGTTGCAGCGTCAACCACTGCATGGCGCTTCCCGCCACCAGGCCGATCAGGGCTCCTATAAGGGTCAGGGAGGCGAGCAGTGTGCCCATCAGCTGCCAGAGGGTGCGCCGCGACGCGCCCAGCGTCTTCAGCAGGGCCACCATGTTGGTCTGGCGCTCGGCGAAGTGGCGCACCGCTATGCCCATGGCCAGGGCCCCGAGCAGCACCCCAGCGAGCGACGCTAGCCGGAAGAAGCGCTCCGCATTGGCCAGGGATTTGCCCACCTGGGAGCCCTGATCGTCCGGCTTGAGCAGCTTCTGCCCGGCCTTCAGCCTGGGCTTGAGCCAGCGCTCATACTCGGCTACCTGTTCGCGGGAGCCCTTGAGCAGGTAGCGCCACTCTTGACGACTGCCCGGCAACAGGGCGCCGGTCGCCTCGACATCGGCACTGTGGATCAGCGCCCGGGGCGCCATCTGGAAGGGGCTGAAGCCCTGATCCGGCTCCTGGCCCAGCTCGCCCGCCACGGTCAATTTGGTATTGCCGACTTCCAGCTCATCCCCCGACTTGGCGCCGAGCAGCTTCATCACCCGATCGGAGAGCCAGATCTCGCCGGGGGCCGGTGCCCGCTGGGGGTTAAGCTCCAGCTTGCCATAGAAGGGGAAGTCGCTCGGCACGGCGCGGATGGAGGCCAGTTGCAGCCCGTCGCCGTGAAACAGCATGCTGTTGAAGCTGACCGTGGTCTGGACCGCGAGGCCCGCCTCTGCCGCCTGTTTGAGCCAGGCCTCCGGTGCCGGGGTCGCGGATCGCAGCACCCGGTCGGCGCCGATGAAGTCACGGCCGGACGCCTTGAGCCCTGCATCCAGCCTGTCCGCCACCAGCGCCACGCTCAGCACGCAGGCCACGCTCAGGGCCAGCGCCAGCACAAACCAGCGCAGCTCACCGTTGAAACCTTCCCGCTTCAGCAGCTTGAATCCCAGTCGCCACTGACTCATGGCAGCTCCCTGACGCGGGGGGCCAAGACAACGTCGGATGCCGGCGCATCCGCCTCCAGTCGTCCCGCCGCCATCACCACCTGCCGTTGGCAGCGCTGGGCCAGTTCATGATCATGGGTCACCACCACCAGGGTAGTGTTATGTTCTCTGTTCAAGCGAAACAGCAGTTCGATCACCGTCTCCCCTGTCTTGCTGTCGAGGTTGCCGGTCGGCTCGTCCGCCAGCAGCAGGCTGGGGCGAGTCATGAAGGCCCGGGCGATGGCGACCCGCTGCTGCTCGCCGCCGGAGAGGCGCGGCGGCAGATGGTGCAACCGCTCACTCAGCCCCACCTCGGCCAACAGCTCGCGGGCCCTGGGTTCACAGTCGGTTTCACCGCGCAGCTCGGCCGGCAACATGACGTTCTCCAAGGCGCTCAAGGTCGGCAGCAACAGGAAGGACTGGAACACGAAACCCACCTGTTCGGCCCGCAGCCTGGCTCGCCCCTCCTCGTCCAGCCGGGTCAGGGACTGACCGAGGATCTCGATGTCGCCGCTGCTCGGCAAGTCCAGCCCGGCCAGCAGGCCAAGCAGGGTCGACTTGCCGGAGCCGGAGGCACCGACCAGGGCCAGCGTCTCGCCGGTATTGACTTGCAGGTTTATCCCTTCAAGGATGGTGAGGCTTTCCTGGCCGAGACGGACGGTTTTGCCAAGCCCTCTGACGGTGATGATGGGGGTCGAACTCATGATGCGTTTCCTGTTTCCCTTGGCCCTAAATGACAATACATAATGTTTCCTGGTTACCCAGGCCTTTACTGACAATTAATGATGGGAGTTGAATCCATGGCGCGTTTTCTGTTCGCCTTAAGTTGCCTGTGTTGCTGGGTGTCGTCCGTGCAGGCCCAGACCCTGCTGGTGCTGGGGGACAGCCTGAGTGCCGGCTACCAGATGCAGGCCGAGCAGAGCTGGCCTGCCCTGCTCGATCAGAAATGGCAGCAGCAGGGGGGCACGCACAAGCTCATCAACGCCAGCATCAGTGGTGAAACGACCCAGGGCGGGCTGGCGCGCCTGCCCACCCTGCTCGAGGAGCACAAACCGGACTGGGTGTTGATCGAACTGGGGGCCAACGATGGCCTGCGCGGCTTTGCCCCCGCCATCACCCGGGCCAATCTGGCCAAGATGGTGGCGCTGACCAAGGCCAGCAAGACGAAGACGGTGCTGACCCAGATCCAGTTGCCCCGCAACTATGGCGCTCGCTACCTGCAGCAGTTCGAGCAGATCTTCCCGGAGCTGGCGCAGGCCAACGGGCTGCCGCTGATGCCTTTCTTTCTGGATGATATTGCGCTGCGCCCTGAACTCATGATGAACGATGGGCTTCATCCAACGGCCGCGGCACAGCCACAGATCCGCGACCGGGTCGCGAGCTTTATCGAGCCCCTCTTGACCCAGTGACCCCAAGGGGCGAACGCGGGCTCCAACCCACCAAAACGAACGCACCCGCCAAGGCGGGTGCGTTGCTATCTGTCTTTGCCAGATCCAGAGCCTCAGGTTCTGACCCATGCATTCTTGAATCCCCTGCCAGCAGGCCAGTTCGACTGTAAGTTGGCAAGGCACGACGCAGTCGGCTATGACCGGCTGAGTCGGGTTCACACCCCCAGGATCTGACGCATGCGCTCCTGGGTCACCCCGACCAGCAGATCGGGCTGGAACTTGGAGATGAAGCGATCACATCCCACCTTCTTGACCATGGCCTCGTTGAAGTTGCCGCTGAGCGACGTGTTGAGGGTGATGAAGAGATCGGACATGCGCGGATCGCTGCGCACCTCATGGGTGAGCCGGTAGCCATCCATCTCGGGCATCTCGGCATCGGTGATCATCAGCATGATCTCGTCGGTCACCTTCTTGCCCGCATCGCACCACCCCTTGAGCAGCTTGAGCGCCTGCAGCCCATCCTGACACTCGATGACCTCGAGCCCGAGCTGGGCGAGCGTCTCCCGCACCTGATTGCGCGCCGTGCTGGAATCGTCGACGATCAGCACCCGGCGACCCTGCATCTGGGGCAGGATATCCTTGTCCAGCACCTCGGCCGAGATGCGGATGTCATAGGTGATGATCTCGGCAAGCACCTTCTCCACGTCGATGATCTCGACGATCTGATCGACACCTCCCTCGGGGATCCGGGTGATGGCGGTCAGGTAGTTGGAGCGGCCGGCCGAGCGGGGGGGCGGCAGTATGTCCTTCCAGGTCATGTTGACGATGTGGGCCACCTGACCCACCAGGAAGCCCTGAATGGTGCGGTTGTACTCGGTGATGATGAGGTTGGATTCGTTGTCGACCGCCATGGGGCGCATGCCGATGGCGCCGCGCAAGTTGATGACGGGAATGGAGACGCCGCGGATGTTCGCCACCCCGCTGATGTTGTGATGGGAGCCCGGCATCTTGTTGAGATGAGGCAGCTTCACCACCTCCCGCACCTTGAACACATTGATCGCAAACAGCTGCCGGGATCCCAACCGGAACATCAGCAACTCCAGGCGATTCTCCCCCACCAGCTGGGTACGTTGATCCACCGAATCCAATATGCTCGCCATATAACGCCCTTACGTCCGTTTCCCGAGTGCCGCCACCGTAGCACGGCGTCGACATACCAATCAGACCCGCATTCCCCCGCCATAGGCGCAACGCAAGTCCCTATAGAAATAATGAAAAGGGTCGAGGAAAGATAGGATCTTGACCGCGGGGCGTGATCCTCGCCCCATAGCCACCGCATAGAGCGGGAAACCCGATCGCCATCGGCCCGACAAGAGGGTTATCGACCAGGAGGGGACAATGCTGAGCTGGGGATTGGTCTGAGGTTCCAAAAGCGCGAGCTTATGCTGCGCCCATAAAAAAACCGGCCGCAAAGCGGCCGGTCAAAAAAATACAGTAGGCAGTCAGGGAATGACTTAGAAGTGGTACTGCATGGCCACGCCAACGACGTCGTCGGTGTTCTGACCGAACTCGTTGTAACCATCAGTATCGCCACCGCTCAGCAGGTTGGCCTTGTAATCAACGTAAACGTCGAAGTTTTCGTTGATGTTGTACCAGGCACCGATAGAGACGTATTCGGTCAGGGTGTCGTCGAAGGTCTCACCCTTCACGTCCAGGCGGTTATACGCCAGGGACGGCTTCCATTGACCCCAAGTGTACTGAACCACGGCTTCGTAACCGTTGCTCTCGTCGGCGTAGCCGTCGTTGCCAGCCTGGTTCACATAGACGTGGTCTTCGCCATAGGCGTAGGTCGCGGCAGCGTACAGGTTGTTGGCGTTGTACTTGATACCAACGGCGGTCAGCTTCGCATCGCCGTCACCACCGAAGTTGGAATTGGCGCTCTGGTCGGCAGTCTTGCCAGCCTGGTTATAGGCCAGACCCAGGCTGATACCCATGTCGAAGTTGTAGTTGGCAGACAGGGCATAACCTTCGGCGGAACCCTTGGTCCAGCTGGAGGCGCTCTCGTTCTGAGCTTCGTTTTCGCCAGTGAACTGAGCACCCAGCACCAGGCCGTCGAAGGTGTAGAGGTACTGAGCCAGGCCGTTGGTACGACCGGTACCGAAGACTTCGGTACCCTTGCCCAGGCCATCGCCGCCCCACTCTGGCAGAACGTCGGTGTAATCGTTAACGGCCTTGGCAATCAGACCGTCCTGACGACCGTAGCTGAAGGCGCCGAAACGATCGTTCTTCACGCCAACATAGGCGTAACGCAGTTCGTTATCGGAGCTGTTGGTCGGCACGTTGTACTGAACAAAACCGTTAGCAACGGTTTCGTTGTTGATGCGGGTTTCGCCAGCGATATTCAGACGCAGGTAGCTCTGGTCGCCGTTTTCGCTGTCGTTGTCACTACCGTAGTACATACCTTGAACACGGCCACCGATGTCCAGCTTGGTACCGTCTTGGTTGTATACGGTAGAAGCCTGGGCAGCACCTGCCAGCAGCAGGCTGGAGATGGCCATAGTCAATGCTGTCTTTTTCATTGTTCGTTCCTCTGGTGTAAACACTAATCAGACCTGCAGACCTGTGCTCGGTCATTATGATCGGGTCTATGTTCCGATGACCTAGGGTAGATCCCCGAACCTTGACAGGAACTGAAGCGGTTGGTGATTAGTTCGAAAAAGCGGGCTCCAATCAGATATCAGCGACATTTTATGTCGCTGATATTGACAAGTGCCGCCCATTTAAACGAGCCGAATGGATTTATTGCAGATTAATAAACCAGTTAAAGGGGAAGATGCAGATGATGATATTGACACATACATCATTAAAGCCCAAGTATGAGCATCCCGGCACCGCGAGAACGACGCCAGCCCCCACATGGCGCAGACCCGGCCTGACAGCCGGGCGGGTATTCAGGCCGGTGTCCATTCCTGCATGACGCGCAGCAAGTCTTTCCAGCTGAGGATGCCGACCAGAGCGCCGTTCTCCAGTACCGGCAGGCAGGAGACATGCTGCGCCAGCATCATGCTGGCCGCCTCTTGCAGTGGTCTGTCCGGGGCTATGGTGACGGGCTGGCGACTCATGATCTGGTGGGCGCGCCGGTTGAGGGTCTCGGTATCACGGTTCATCTGCGCCTCGGTGCCGAGATAGGGGCTGAGGGCACGCAGCAGATCCCTGTCCGAGATGACGCCGACCAGTACATCCTCTTCCAGCACCAGCAGGTGGCGAAAGTGGGCCTGCTCGAAGATCTCCTTGATGACGTTGAGCCTGTCATCCATGGAAACGGTCGCAACCCGGGTCGTCATGATCTCTTTAATCAGCATGGCAGCCTCCTGTCCCCTGACAGATGTCTCTGTTATGGCACGTTTTTCTTGCCGCAGCCAGCCAGGCCCCCCAGCCTAAAGTGCAAATCTGCGCCATTTCACGTAAGATCCGCGCCAGTTTCTCTCCTTCCATTGAGCCAAGCAGATCCATCCATGATAGTTGCCAGTCAAATCGAACTGATCCGCGGCGGCCGCACGCTGCTGGACAACGCCTCCTGCACCATACATCCCGGCCACAAGGTGGGTCTGGTAGGCAAGAACGGCTGTGGCAAGTCCACCTTCTTTGCGCTGGTGCGGGGCGAGTTGGCCATCGACAACGGCAGCTTCAGCCTGCCCGCCGGCTGGCAGATAGCCGGCGTCGCCCAGGAGACCCCGGCGCTGGACTGCTCAGCGCTCGATTATGTGATCGACGGCGACAAGGAATTCCGCGCCCTGGAGGCCCAGCTCGCGAAGGCCGAGCAGGATGACAATGGCCTGCTGGTGGCCGAGCTGCACGGCAAACTCGACACCATAGGTGCCTACAGCATCCGCTCCCGCGCCGCCGAGCTGCTGCATGGCCTCGGCTTTAGCGACGATCAGCTTGGCTCGCCGGTGCGCAGTTTCTCCGGTGGCTGGCGCATGCGCCTCAACTTGGCCCAGGCGCTGCTGTGCCGCTCCGACCTGCTGCTGCTGGATGAGCCGACCAACCACCTGGATTTGGACGCCGTCATCTGGCTGGAGAAGTGGCTCAAGGGCTACCAGGGCACCCTCGTCCTTATTTCTCACGACCGCGACTTCCTCGATTCGGTCATCAACCGCATCATCCATATCGAGAACGGCAAGCTGAACGAATACACCGGCGGCTACTCCGATTTCGAACTGCAACGGGCCGAGCAGCTCGCCCAGCAGCAATCCATGTACGAGAAGCAGCAGCGGGAAATCTCCCACATGCATGCCTATGTTGACCGCTTCCGCTACAAGGCCTCCAAGGCCCGTCAGGCCCAGAGCCGCCTCAAGGCCATGGAGCGGATGGAGAAGCTGCTGCCGGCCCACGTTGACTCCGAGTTCAGCTTCGAATTCCGCGAGCCGTCGGCCCTGCCGACCCCGCTCATCGCCATGGAGAACCTGTGCGCCGGTTACGGCGACAAGGTGATCCTGGAGAAGATCAAACTCAACCTGGTACCGGGTTCGCGTATCGGCCTGCTGGGGCGCAACGGCGCCGGCAAGTCCACCTTCATCAAGATGCTGTCGGGTTCCAACCCGCCGCTGTCGGGCAAGCTGGAGGTGAGCGCCGGGGTCAGTATCGGCTACTTCGCCCAGCACCAGCTCGAGACCCTGCGTCTCGATGACACCCCCCTCGACCACCTGGTCCGCCTCGCACCGGACAAGACAGAGCAGGAGCTGCGCAACTACCTCGGCAGCTTCGGCTTCCACGGCGACAAGGCGCTGGACAAGGTCGCCCCCTTCTCCGGCGGCGAGAAGGCGCGGCTGGTGCTGGCCCTGGTCACCTGGCAAAAGCCGAACCTGCTGCTGCTCGATGAACCGACCAACCACCTGGATCTGGAGATGCGCCACGCCCTGACCATGGCGCTGCAAGGCTTCGAGGGTGCCATGGTGGTGGTCTCCCACGACCGTCACCTGCTGCGCACCACCACCGATGACTTCTATCTGGTGCACGGCGGCCGGGTCGAGCCGTTCGACGGCGATCTGGACGACTACCACAAGTGGCTCGGCGAGCAGGAGAAAGAGGCGAACGCCAAGCCAAGCGATGGCCCGGTAGCCGCCAACTCCGCGGTGGCCCGCAAGGATCAGAAGCGGCGCGAGGCGGAATTCCGCCAGCAGACCCGGCCCCTGCGCCAGAAGCTGGAGAAGCTCGAGGCCAGCATGGAGAAGCTGCAGACCCGGCTCGCCGCGGTGGAGGAGCAGCTGGCCGACCCCGCCATCTACGAGGAGAGCGCTAAAACCAAGCTCTCCGAACTGCTCAAATCCCAGGGCCCTATAAAGGAAGAGCTGGAAGGGGTCGAGCTGGAGTGGATGAGCCTCAGCGAGGAACTGGAAACCCGGGAGCAGACCTTCTTTGCGTGATGAACTCTCGATGACCGCCGAGCGGGTGGCCAGCCATGAACTGCCCAATCCGGTCGATTTCTGGCACTGGAGCAGCAAACGCTATGCCGAGCGCAGCCAGGACTGGCTCGAGGTGCAGACGCTCGGCGGCAACGTCAATCTGGCCCTGCTGCTGCACCGGCTGGATCAGGATGGCATCCTGGTCGAGCTCGCCGATCTGCAACCGGCGCTGGTGCAGACCGAGGTGGTGCTGACCCCCTGGCGGGCCCTGCGCCAGAACGCCAAGGCACGCCTGGATGAAGCCGAGTACCAGTCCATGCTGGCTCACGAACTGGAGCTGGAACGGTTGCAGCAGGGGGTCCTGTTGCAGACCCTGCGCGGCCTCAGCCTGGTGCGGGGCAACAGCCACAACTTGTTGAACTACCTATCGTTATTGGGAGCCCTTCAGGGCTCCCTCAGAGACCTAATATGCTGAGTTATCGCCACGCTTTTCACGCCGGCAACCACGCCGACGTGCTCAAACACGCCGTTCAGGCCCTGATCATCGAGTCCCTCAAGAAGAAGGAAAAACCCTTCATCGTGCTGGACACCCATGCCGGTGGCGGTCTCTACGACCTGCGCGGCGACTGGTCCCAGAAGAAGGCGGAGTACGCCGACGGCATAGGCCGCCTGTGGGACGAGCGGGCCCAGTGGTCCGCCATGGCGCCCTATCTTGGCGTGATCGAAGAGATGAATAGCGATGGTCAGCTGCACTACTACCCGGGTTCCCCCGAGCTGTCGCGCCGTCTCGCCCGCGAGCAGGACAAGCTGGCCCTGATGGAGCTGCACAACAACGAGGTGGAGGACCTGCGCGCCAACATGGGCTACGACCCCCGCGTCGCCGTCCACCACCGCGACGGCTTCGAGGGGCTGATCGCCCTGCTGCCCCCCACCCCGCGCCGGGGACTGGTGCTCATCGACCCCCCCTATGAGCTGAAGGAAGACTACTTCGCCGTGGTCGATACCCTGAAAAAGGCACAGAAGCGCTGGGCCACCGGCATCTATGCCCTCTGGTATCCCATTCTGGGGCAGGAGGCGGACAAGTCCCGCGACATGCTCAAAGCGATCAAGCGGGAAAACTTCGGTAACGTCCTGGTGGCCGAGCTGGAAGTGGCCGGTCAGACCGCCGACTGGGGCATGAACGGCTCAGGCATGCTGATCATCAGCCCCCCCTGGATGCTGGCCGAGCAGATCGAAGCCTTCTTGAAACCCCTGTGCGCCAAACTGGCGCAGGGCGCGGGTGCCCATTACAGGGTGGAGTGGCTCAACAAGGCAGCCGACTGAGCCCTCACCGACCGAATGACAAAGCCCCGAAAGGGGCTTTTCTCTGTCTGCCGTTGCCGGGATGACGCCTCAGACCCAGACCGGCATATCTCGCCAGAGCGCCAGCACAAGCAAGGCCAGCAGGGCCAAGGGCGGGAACAGACAAAGCAGCACGCACAGAACGGTGATAAGCACAGGATGGTGGCTCTTGCGCCGCGCCAGTCGCCAGGCCACGACGCCGGCGACGATCATCAGCAGCAAGATGAACAGCACAAACAGGTTGGCATTAAGGGTCATGAAAGCGCCTTTTTCATGGCAAAGGCACACTCTAGCGCCGCCGTGGCCCCAGGCAAGTCCCCAACCTGGTGGTCTCGACCTCGGTCGATAGGCTTTTTCTATTCAGCCGATAGATGCGAATAGTTTTCATTTGATGTGATTCCGGGTGATACTGCACTCATCGCCAGAGGAGACACCATCATGAAAAAGACCATCAGCTTTGCCATCCTGCACTTCAGTGTCGCCTTCACCGTCGCTTACCTGCTGACCGGCGAACTGCTTACCGCCAGCCTGATCGCCCTGATAGAGCCCGCCGTCAACACCGTCGCCTTCTACTTCCACGACCTGGGCTGGCACAAGCTCAAACCCGACCACAGCCTGCAGGCCAAGACCAGCAGCTTCGCCCTGGTGCACTTCTCGGTGGCCTTCGCCGTCGCCTACCTGCTGAGTGGCGAGCTGCTCACCGGCGGCGTCATGGCGTTGATAGAGCCTGCCATCAACACAGTCGTCTTCTTCTTCCACGAGCGGCTGTGGCGAAGCCGCCAGCAACTGGCACTGGCATAAGGGAGGGCGACCAGCCCTTTCCCTTCACGAGCGGCTATAGCAGCCGCCAAACCCTGGTGCTGGCCTAAAGGAGGCCAGCAAAACTGGCCCCATGAGCCCAATGAGCCCCCTCTTACAGACCCCGGGCACCGACACGTCTCTTGCCATAGCGACTCATTATTTGATCCCGCCCAGAAATCCATCACCCTGCTCTTCCCCTCCACATCTCACCGGCTAACATATCCGAATGGCAATCAACGCCTCGTCGGAGTCTCCCCATGAGCCACGCCAACCCTCTCGCAGGTAAAGAGCAGCACACCGGAGGCTGAGATCCAGGGGCGGTAGCGTGCCAGACGGTAATGACAGGCAGGGGACCGGTGACTTATCCAACTATGTCGAGTGGAGTGAGTGTATGGAAACGCAAACACTGCATCGCGGTCGACTGATCGACCATCTCCAGCTGGTGGTGAAGGACCTGGCCGCCAGCCAGCGCTTTTACACGGCCATCCTGGCCACCCTGAATATTCCGATGGGGGGGACGGGCGAGGGTTACTTCTGGGCAGACGAGCTCTTTGTCACGTCCATCGACAGCCCGGCGGCGCTCGGCATACTGACCGGCCGCCATCATCTCGCCTTTCAGGCGCAAGACCACGCCATGGTGGCGCGCTTCTATCAGGTGGCGCTGGCCCACGGCGGCCAGGACAACGGCGCCCCCGGTGAGCGCCATTATCATCCCGGCTACTACGCCGCCTTTGTGCTCGACCCGGACGGCAATAATATCGAAGCGGTGTATCACGGCGAGGCAAAGCGCAGTGCGGAATCTGTGGTGATCCGGTTTTAGGAAAAAATACGGAACACCAGTGATGCGGGCCTCGCCATGGAGCAACCTGGTGACCACACCTTGCTCAAAGAGTGAATGTCCTGATTTTCTTATTGACTGTGTTTTTATACAGCTGTAATGATAGGGCCAAAAGAGGACGTCAAGTGAAGACGGACAGGCACTGAACCAAGACGATAATGTGATGATTTTAAATAAAATTTCGTCACGGTGATAAAGTCGGTACGGAGTTATACGGAAGGACCCAACATCGGATTAGTACAGCCTTCCATCTAGTCACTGTTAGACTCAAGAAAGAGTATTTTCAAAATGATGGTGAGTGACGAAAGATACCGGGGGCATCAAGTATTTTCTGAGCTGGATGAGTACATTGATTTTTATCGCAGCCTATCTATATCCGTCATGAGTTTTGCCACCATGGGTACTACGGCTTTCGTTAGTATGGATACCTACGTCTACTCGTCAATTCAGGGTACGGTTGACTCGATCAAGACTCTTCTTGAAAAAGGGAGAATCAATGATTGTTATAGCTTAGTGAGGAAGTATTTTGATTCAGCCGTTATAAATGTCTACTCGAACTTATATCTCCAAGACCATCGAAGCATCGATAACTATACAGTTGAAAAAGTCAATAACTGGCTCCACGGAAAGGAGAAACTTCCAGAATATCGAATAATGTCACAGTACATCAAGAAAAGTCGGGTACTTGAAGCAATAAACAACCTGCTATATGTCAACGAGTTGTACAAAAATGTCAGAGAACGCTGCAATGATCATACGCATTACAACTATTTTAAAAATGTTCTACTTAATGACAGCGAAGTCTATTTAAAAGAAAGGTCTTGCATTTTAGATGAGCTATTGGAAGATGTGAGATCTATTTTCATTCTTCACTTGTCATACATTTGTACTATCTGCCAGCATTATATGATGTCTAGCGACTACCTAGATCACCTTGAGTGCGGTATGACACCACCAGAGGATTCGCAATATTGGGTTTCTCCATTCTTTCAAAATGCATTTTCGAAAATATTGATGAAAGAAAGACCGGATATAGGCAGCGCTATTTTAAGTAGCACCTCCATGCACTTAGAGGGAGAAATTGCCTAACAAGCGCAAGCACAGCGACGGCTTTTTCGTTGCGGCTTCGCCTCCTCTACAAAGCCACGCGTGCTGCGGGCGTTAGGTTGGAAGAATGCACATGCAGAACATCACCACATCGATCATTTATGTATTTTTACTTCTTATCCCAGTCAAATCCATATCGATGGAGATATATAGATGCGAGGTAAATGGAGTAACAATCTTTAGTGACATTAAATGTGCATCGAATGCAAATATCATAAACTCAACCACAAAGAAAAAACAAGAAGAATACTCTGGACACTTCGAACGAAACGGAAGCGATGACAGTATTCACGATCACCCATCATATGATTCAAAAGCGGATTCAACAATTTACACAGGCCCTAGAGGCGGTAAGT
>NZ_JRGL01000159.1 GCF_000764655.1 Aeromonas aquatica | reverse complement strand
AGGTGATGGGATGGGGAGTTGTGAGTTCATGTTGTGCGAGACGACGCTGGCGCAAGCTGAGCAGTGGGAAGAGAGACAGCAGGTGTTGAAAGGCTTGAGTATCCATGATGGTGGCCTTCAGGGTGATGACCTACTTCAAGGTTAGCCTTTCAACACGTAATTGGGACAGCGCCTTTTTTATGCGGCTTGGTCGTCGCACCCGGCATAGGTTCTCGCTCTGCCCAACCCCCTCCGAATGTTCCCCTCACAGCGATTAAATATAGTTAGTATTGTAATCATTTCGGGGCCCTTCATGGGAGGCAGCCATCCACCCGGGAATGGTCCTCCGCCATGACCCTCACTCGCTTGATTTTGCTCATTAAATGGAATGGTTATGGATTTTTATTGCAAGGATATCATGTTTATTCGGCGTTATTCGGTCATCTGTTGAATTTTTGTTGCTGTAAATAAATTATAAAAATCAGTTGCTTATGAATTTAGTAATTTTTTGGGACTCTTATGGTTCTTTTGTTATTCATGAAAATTGTTTAGTGTAGAAAGTAATTGGTTCGCGTTCGGCAGCAGGAACAGCAATATGCCGGCCATAAAAAAAGGACAATATGACAGTCAAACTCGAAGTCAAATCACTCTATAAAATCTTCGGAGAACATCCGGAAAAGGCCTTCAAATTGCTGGCAAAAGGCCACGACCGCGCCAGCATCCTGCACAAGACAGGACAGACCCTGGGGGTGCAGGGGGTCGATCTGGCCATCCACGAGGGGGAGATCTTTGTGGTGATGGGCCTGTCAGGCTCGGGCAAGTCCACTCTGGTGCGGCTCTTCAACCGCCTCATCGAGCCGACCCGTGGTCAGGTGCTGATCGACGGTGAGGACATCGCCGCCATCTCGGACAGCGAGCTGCGCCAGGTGCGGCGCAAGAAGATCAGCATGGTGTTTCAGTCCTTCGCCCTGATGCCCCACCTGAGCGTGCTGGAAAATACCGCCTTCGGCCTGGAGCTGGCCGGGGTGCCGCTGGCGGAGCGCCAGCAGAGTGCCCGTCAGGCGCTGCATCAGGTGGGCCTGGGGCAGTGGATTGACGCCTACCCCGATGCCCTCTCCGGCGGCATGAAGCAGCGGGTTGGCCTGGCCAGGGCGCTGGCCAACGACCCCGACATCCTGCTGATGGACGAGGCCTTCTCCGCGCTGGATCCGCTGATCCGCACCGAGATGCAGGACGAGCTGCTCAAGCTGCAGGCCAGCCAGCAGCGCACCATCGTCTTCATCTCCCACGATCTGGACGAGGCGATGCGCATCGGCGATCGCATCGCCATCATGCAGGATGGCCAGGTGGTGCAGGTCGGCACCCCGGACGAGATCCTGAACCAGCCCGCCAACGACTATGTGCGCGCCTTCTTTCGCGGGGTGGATCTCGCCAACGTGTTCAGCGCCCGGGATGTGGCCAGTCGCAAGCAGACGCCGCTCATCAAGAAACACACCACGGACGGGCCGGGCAACGCCCTGCGCCAGCTCAAGGAGCTGGAGCGGGAGTACGGCTACGTGGTGGATCGCAGCCGCCACTTCATTGGGGTCGTCTCGGTCGAGTCGCTGAGTCAGGCGGTGCGTGACAGGGGGAGCCTGGAGCAGGCGCTGCTGGCGGACATCCAGCCCATCCTGGCCGACACCTCCCTCAACGAACTCATCAGCCAGGTGGCCGCCGCACCCTGTCAGGTGCCCGTGGTCGAGCAGGATGGCACCTACCTTGGGCTCATCTCCAAGGCTAACCTGCTGAACACCCTGGACAGGAGTTCCCCGCTATGAATTTGATCCCTCACCGTCTGCTGGCCGGCTTGCTGGCACTGTTGTTATTGGCGAGCTGCCCCGCCCGGGCCGACGAGGCCGCGGCCGATCCCTGGGGCGCTGCCACGACCGAAGCTGTGAGCGGCCCTGCGACCGAGGCTGCCAGCGATCCCTGGGGCAGCACGGCGACCGAGGCCGCCGACTGGCAGAACCAGATCGCTTCTGTGGATACCGATGTGGCCATCGACTGGCTGGATCCCTTCCAGCAGGCGCTGGTGCCGCTGGATTCCTGGGTAGAGGGCGGCATCGGCTGGCTGGTGGAGAACCTGCGGCCGCTGTTCCAGCTGATCCGGGCACCGGTGGAGCTGGCTCTGGGGGGCATGACTCACCTGCTGCAATCGGTGCCGTCCGCCCTGATGATAGGCCTGCTGACCCTGATCGCCTGGCAGCTGGTCAACGGCCGCATGGCGCTCGGCACCCTGGTCTCCCTCATCGGGATAGGCCTCATCGGTGCCTGGTCCGATGCCATGGTGACCCTGTCGCTGGTGCTGACATCCCTCTTCTTCTGTGTGTTGATAGGCTTGCCGGTCGGCATCCTGCTGGCCCGCAGCGAGCGGCTCTCCACCTGGACCCGGCCGCTGCTGGATGCCATGCAGACCACCCCGGCCTTCGTCTACCTCATCCCCATCGTCATGCTGTTTGGCATCGGCAACGTGCCCGGGGTGGTGGTGACCGTCATCTTCGCCCTGCCGCCCATGATCCGGTTGACCATGCTGGGGATCCGGCAGGTGCCCACGGATCTGGTGGAGGCGGCCCACTCGTTCGGTGCCAGCCCCTCCCAGCTGCTGTTCAAGGTGCAGTTGCCGCTCGCCATGCCCACCATCATGGCCGGGGTCAACCAGACCCTGATGCTGGCGCTCTCCATGGTGGTGATCGCCTCCATGATCGCGGTCGGCGGTCTGGGCCAGATGGTGCTGCGCGGCATAGGCCGGCTCGACATGGGGCTCGCCTCCATCGGCGGCCTCGGCATAGTGCTGCTGGCCATCGTCCTCGATCGCCTGACCCAGGCCATGGGTCAGCCGGATCGCAGCTGCACCGGTCGCTGGTATCAGCGCGGCCCTCTGGCCCTGCTGCTGCGACTCTGTGGTCGCAACCCATCCATCCAATGCAAAGGAGCAACCTCATGAGACCCATCACCACGCAACTGACCCTGGGCACCCTGCTGTTGAGCACCCTGTTGATGAGCGGGGCTGCCATGGCCAGCGCCACATTGCCGGGGGAGGGCATCAAGGTGCAACCCCTGCAGAGCTCCTTGCCGGAGGAGGCCTTCCAGAGCCTGCTGGTCAGCAAGCTGATGACGCGGCTGGGTTATGAGGTGCGGCCCGCGCAGGAGGTGGACTACAACGTGGCCTACGCCTCGGTGGCGCAGGGGGACGGCACCTTCCTGGCCTTTAACTGGATCCCGTTGCAGGACAACAAGTACGAGCAGGCGGGGGGGGACAAGGTGTTCTTCCGTCAGGGGACCTATGTGGCCGGTGCCGCCCAGGGTTATCTCATCGACAAGAAGACGGCCACTCAATACGGCATCACCAACCTGGGTCAGCTCAAGGATCCCAAGCTGGCGGCGCTGTTTGACGGCGACGGTGACGCCAAGGCGGATCTGGTGGGCTGCAACCCGGGCTGGGGCTGCGAGGGGGCGATCAACCGCCATCTCGACGAGTTCGGCCTGACCCCGACCGTCAGCCACAAGCAGGGCAACTACGCGGCCCTGGTCGCCGACACCCTGGCCCGCTACCAGAGTGGCAAGCCGGTGCTCTATTACACCTGGACGCCCTATTGGCTGAGCAGCGAGCTGGTGCCGGGGCGGGACGTGGTCTGGCTGGAGGTGCCGGCCGATGGCAAGGAGGCGGCCAAGACCCGGCTGCCGAACGGCAAGAACTACGGTTTCACCGTCAACACCATGCACATAGTCGCCAACAAGGCCTTCACCGATGCCAACCCGGCGGCCGCCAAGCTGTTCAGTATCGTCAAGCTGCCGCTGAACGACATCAACATCCAGAATGGGCTGATGAACAAGGGGCAGAACAAACCGGCGGATGTGGAGCGTCATGCGGATGCCTGGCTCAAGGGGCACCAGGCCCAGGTCGACGACTGGCTGGCCCAGGCTCGCGCCGCCGCGCACTGAGCCCGCTCCGCTGCACGATGAGGGAGTGCACAGGCGGCAGCGCCATCCCTGCGCACCGTCCTGCGGAACCTCAGGCATAAAAACGCCCGGCAGTTGCCAGGCGTTGTCTTATTCTCGGGCCGTGCGATGGCGGGCGGGATCAGCGATCGGAGCCGCCTTGTTCGTCGCTCTCCTCGTGCAGGCCGCACTCGCGCTTGAGGCCGAAGAAGCGGGTCTGCTCCTCGCTCATGCCCGGCTCCCACTTGGCGGTGGTGTGCACGTCGCCGACCGACAGATAGCCCTGCTCCCACAGGGGGTGGTAGGGCAGGTCGAACTCCTTGAAGTAGTAGAAGACGTCCTTGTTGCTCCAGTCGATGACCGGCAGGAACTTGAAGCGGCCGCGGGCGATGGCCAGCACCGGCAGCTGGCCCCGGCTGCCGGACTGCTCCCGGCGCAGGCCGGAGAACCAGGTCTGGGCGCCGAGCTCCCGCAGCGCCCTGTCCATGGGCTCCACCTTGTTGAGCTGGTTGTAGCGGGTGATCCCCTCCACGCCTTGCTCCCACAGCTTGCCGAAGCGCGCCTCCTGCCAGGCGGGGGAGTGCTCGGCCCGGTAGACCCGCAAGTTCAGTGCGAGGCGCTCGGTCAGCTCGTCGATGAAGCGATAGGTCTCGGGGAACAGATAACCGGTATCGGTCAGCACCACGGGCACATCGCCGCGCTCCCGGCTCACCAGGTGCAACATCAGCGCGGCCTGGATGCCAAAGCTGGACGACAGCACGTGTTCCCCCGGCAGGTTCGCCAGCGCCCAGCGCACCCGCTCGGGGGCGCTCATGGCTTCCAGCTCCCGATTGATGGGGGCCAGCGCCTCGGTCTGCTGCTCCCGGCCGAGGGCCAGGAGCGCCTGCAGATCGAGCCGCCCGTCGACGGTCAGCTCAGGCAGCCCGCCATCGGTCTGTTCAGGCTGCATAGAAGTCCCTCGCGGAGTCGATGACCGGGGCCACCACCCCTGCGCGGATCACGAAGTCACCGAAGCACTCGGCCCCGTTGCGCTCCTTGGCCCAGCGGCCGATCAAGGTGTCGAGCTCGGCCAGGATCTGCGGCTCTGTGATGTTCTCCTGATAGAGGCGCGGGATCCGGGTCCCCTCCAGGTTGCCACCCAGGTGCAGGTTGTAGCGACCGGGGGCCTTGCCCACCAGCCCCACCTCCGCCAGCATGGCGCGGCCACAGCCGTTGGGGCAGCCGGTGACCCGGAAGATGATGGCGTCCTGGGCCAGGGCGTGTTTGGCCAGCAAGGCTTCGATGTCGGTGACGAAGGCCGGCAGCATGCGCTCGGCTTCTGCCATCGCCAGCGGGCAGGTGGGCAGGGCCACGCAGGCCATGGATTGCTTGCGCTGCTCGCTCACGCCGTCATCCAGCAGGCCGTATTGGCGGGCCAGTTGCTCAATGCGTGCCTTCTCCTTGGAGGGGACGCCGGCGATGATGAGGTTCTGGTTCGCGGTCAGGCGGAAGTCCCCCTGATGCACCTTGGCAATTTCCAGCATGCCGGTCTTGAGGGGCTTGTCCGGGAAGTCCAGCAGGCGACCATTCTCGATGAACAGGGTCAGGTGGTGCTTGCCATCGATCCCCTCGACCCAACCGAAACGATCGCCGCGGCTGGTGAACTCATAGGGACGCACCGGTTCGAAAGCGATACCGGCGCGGCTCTCCACCTCGGCCTTGAAGGCCTCGACGCCGACCCGCTCCAGAGTGTATTTGGTCTTGGCGTTCTTGCGGCTGACCCGGTTGCCCCAGTCGCGCTGGGTACTGACCACGGCGGCTGCCACCTCCAGCACGTGGGAGAGCGGGATGAAACCGAAGTCACTCGCCTTGCGCGGGTAGGTGCTGGTGTCGCCGTGGGTCATGGCAAGACCCCCGCCCACCAGCACGTTGAAGCCCACCAGCTTGCCGTGATCGCTGATGGCCACGAAGTTCAGATCGTTGGCGTGGATGTCCACGTCGTTGTGGGGCGGGATCACCACGGTCGTCTTGAACTTGCGCGGCAGGTAGTTGGATCCCAGGATGGGCTCCTCATCCTCGCCGAGCTTCTCACCGTCCAGCCAGATCTCCACGTAGGCGCGGGTCTTGGGCAGCAGGTGCTCGGAGATCTTCTTGGCCCACTCGTAGGCCTCCTGGTGCAGTTCGGACTCCACCGGGTTGCTGGTGCAGAGCACGTTGCGGTTCACGTCGCCGGCGGTGGCGATGGAATCGATACCGGTGCTGTTCAGGGTCTGGTGCATCAGCTTGATGTCGCGCTTCAAGACACCGTGGAACTGGAAGGTCTGACGGGTGGTGAGGCGGATGCTGCCGTACAGGCTGTGCTCCTCGGCAAACTTGTCGATCACCTGCCACTGGGCCGGGGTGATGATGCCGCCGGGCAGGCGAGCCCGCAGCATGACGTTGTGCAGCGGCTCCAGCTTCTGGGCGGTGCGCTCGGCGCGGATGTCTCTGTCATCCTGCTGATACATGCCGTGGAAGCGGATCAGCTGGAAGTTGTCACCGTTGAAGCCGCCGGTGAGCGGGTCCTGAAGATCCTTCTCTATGGTGCCGCGCAGGAAGTTGCTTTCACGCTTGAGGCGCTCGTTGTCGGACAATGGCCCTTCAACCGGTCCTGCTTCTTGCTTCGAGATTGTTTGCTTGCTCATCAATAGACATCCCTTTGATAACGTTTGGCACGACGCAATTCGCTCAGATACTCTTCTGCTTCCTCATGGCTCTTGTGACCATGTTCGGCAATCACCTCCAGCAGGGCCTGCTGCACATCTTTCGCCATGTGGTTGGCATCGCCACAGACGTAGAAGTGGGCGCCGGCCTCCAGCCACTGGTAGAGCTCGAGGCCCGCCTCGCGCAGTCTGTCCTGCACATAGATCTTGTGGCCCTGATCCCGGCTGAAGGCCAGGGAAATTTTCGACAGCAGGCCGGATTTCACATAGCGCTGCCACTCCACCTGATAGAGGAAGTCCTGGGTGAAGTGGGGGTTGCCGAAGAACAGCCAGTTCTTGCCCTCTGCCCCTGTGGTTTCCCGCTCCTGCAGGAAGGCGCGGAACGGCGCTATGCCGGTGCCGGGGCCCACCATGATGACGGGGGTATCCGGGCTCGTCGGCAGGCGGAAGTTGTCGTTGTGCTCCACGAACACCCGCACTTCGGCCTCTTCCGGCAACCTGTCCGCCAGATAGGAGGAGGCGCCGCCCGAGCGCAGGGTGCCATCGGCCTGGGGATGGCGCACCACCCCCACGGTCAGGTGAACTTCCTCTTCCACCTCGCTCTGGGCGGAGGCGATGGAGTAGAGGCGGGGGGTCAACGGGCGCAGCAGGCTGACCAGCTGCTCGGCGCTGAGCTTGGCCGGGAAGCGTTTCAATACATCCACCACCTGGGCCGCAGCGACCAGGGCATTGACCTGGGCCTTGTCCCCCGCCAGGTCCTTCAGGGCGGCGTTGCCAGAGATGTCGGCCAGGCCTGTGATAAAGCCGCCGTGCAGTCGGGTCAGCTCGAAGTGACGGGTCAGGGCTTCGCGCAGGGGGCCCTTGGAGGTGACTTCATCACCGCGCAGCTCGGTCAGAGCCAGCACCTCGCCCACCAGACTGGCATCGTTGTCGAACCAGATGCCGAGGGCGTCGCCGGGTTGATACTGGATGCCGGATTCCTCAAGGTTGATCTCGATATGGCGGATGTCCTTGGTGGAATCGCGGCCGGTGATCTTCTGATTGACCGACAACCGCGCCGGGAAGGGATTCTCCTTGTGATACTGGCTGTGACCGACGGCACTTTGTACCGCACCGGCCACACTGGCGGTTGCCGTGCCGGCAGAGAGGGTCGTGGCGATGGCCTTGACCGCCTGCTCGCTCCAGGCCTTGGCAGCCGCCTGGTAGTCCACATCCAGGCTCGCGAGCTCATAAATGCGTTCGGCCCCTGCTTTGGCGAGGAAGCCGTCGAAGTCCTTGCCGGTCTGGCAGAAGAATTCATAGGAGCTGTCGCCAAGGCCCAGTACCGCGAATTTGAGACCCTCGAGTTTGCCTATCTTGCCCTTCTTGAGCTGCTCGAACAGATCGACCGCGCTCTCCGGCGGCTCACCCTCCCCGTAAGTGCTCACTACCACCAGCAGGTGGCTCTCTTTCTTGAGCTGCTTGGGTTTGTAATCGGCCATGGAGACCAGGGTCACCGGCAGGCCCTGAGCCTCGGCCTGTTTCTGGATAGCGGCGGCCGCGCCCTTGGCGTTGCCGGTCTGGGAGCCGTAGAGGATGGTCAGGCTGCCACCCGCCGCCGGGCTGGCCGCGGTGCCGGTGACCGGCTGGCTGCCGGACTGGGAGAGGCCGTAGAGATAACCGCTCACCCAGGCCAGTTGCTGGGTGTTGAGGGTCGAGAGGACCTGGTTCAGTTGGCGCTGCTGCTCATCGGAGAGCGGGCTCAGGTTGGGTAAAGGGGCTGTCAATTGCATCACACAGGTCTTCCATGGTCTGATTTTTAGTCAGGGTAAGGGGCCTGATGAATGACAACAAAGAATATAAACTTATTCTTTATGCTATTTATGAATTTAGAAAGTCATCAGACTGCCCGGTGCCGGGGCTCGGTGGTATAAAAGAGCTGTAATGAATCCCTTTATGCCGCCTCACAGGACACCCCATGTCGACGACCAAACTGTTTCATGTCAATGCCTTCAGTCAGCGCCCCTTTGGCGGAAACCCGGCCGTGGTGGTGTTGGGGCCGGAGCGGTCCGATGCCGAGCTGCAAGCCATGGCGGCCGAGTTCAACCTGTCGGAGACCGCCTTCCTCACGCCGATAGGAAAAGCGCACTATGGGCTGCGCTGGTTTACCCCGGCGCTGGAGGTGGATCTCTGTGGCCACGGCACCCTGGCGGCGGCCCACGCCCTCTGGGAGGCCGGGCTGGCGGCGGTTGACGAGGTACTGCGCTTCGAGACTCGCAGCGGCGTCTTGACCGCGGCGCGGGAGGGTGACTGGATCTGGCTCGACTTCCCCCGTCTCTCGCTTGCGCCCCTGACCCTGGATTCGGCCTACGCCGCCACGCTCGGCTGTCAGCCGCTGCAAACCCTGGCCGTCGGCGCCAAGTTCCTGCTGGAGCTGGCAAGCGAGGAGGAGGTGAGGGCGCTCAAACCGGACTTTCACGCCCTGCGGGCCCTGCCCGGTCGCGGCCTGATGGTGACAGCGCCCTCCAGCCGCACGGACGATGACTTCGTCTCCCGCTACTTCGCCCCCTGGGTCGGGGTGGAGGAGGATCCGGTCACTGGCTCCAATCACAGCGCTCTGGTGCCGTTCTGGGCCGAACGGCTCGACAAGACCCAACTGAAGGCTCGCCAGATCTCGGCGCGGGGCGGAGAGTTGCAACTGCGGCTGGAGGGGGACAGGGTGTTGATGGCGGGTCGGGCGCTGACCCTGTGGCAGGGGGAGTGGCTGCTGCCGCCCGCCCCATAAGCTGCCAGCCGGGTGTACCGGTTCGCCGGCAGTTTCTCTTGTCCATAAAAAACGCCCTGCAGATGCGGGGCGTTTCGTTGCCATCGAGGGGCAGGCGAGGCCTGCGCCTCGGGCTTATTTCTGTTGCGGGCGCAGGGCCGGGAACAGGATGACGTCGCGGATGGTGTGGCTGTTGGTGAACAGCATCACCAGGCGGTCGATACCGATGCCCTGACCGGCGGTCGGCGGCAGACCGTGTTCCAGCGCGGTCACGAAGTCGGCGTCGTAGAACATGGCTTCGTCGTCACCGGCTTCTTTCTGGTTCACCTGATCCTGGAAGCGCTTGGCCTGATCTTCCGCATCGTTCAGCTCGGAGAAGCCGTTGGCCAGCTCGCGGCCACCGATGAAGAACTCGAAGCGGTCGGTCACGTCCGGGTTCTGGTCGTTGCGACGGGCCAGCGGGGAAACGGCGGCCGGGTACTCGGTGATGAAGGTCGGTTGCAGCAGCATGTGCTCCACCGTCTCTTCGAAGATGGCGGTGATCACGTGACCCAGTTCCCAGCCTTTCATCAGATCGATGTGCAGACGCTTGGCGACGGCCTTGGCGCTCTCCAGGGTAGACAGATCTTCCAGCGTCACGCCCTCGGCGTACTTCAGGATGGAGTCCACCATGGTGAGGCGCTGGAACGGCTGACCGAAGTCGATGGTCAGGCCCTCTTCGCCCTCTTTGGCGTAATGGATCTTGGTGTCACCCAGGATGTCCTGGGCCAGGGTGCGCAGCAGCTCCTCGGTGAGATCCATCAGATCGATGTAATCGGCATAGGCCATGTAGAACTCGATCATGGTGAACTCGGGGTTGTGACGCACCGAGATGCCTTCGTTACGGAAGTTGCGGTTGATCTCGTACACGCGCTCGAAACCACCGACCACCAGCCGCTTCAGATAGAGCTCGGGGGCGATACGCAGGTACATGTCGATGTCCAGCGCATTGTGGTGAGTGACGAACGGACGCGCGGAGGCACCACCCGGGATGACCTGCATCATGGGGGTTTCCACTTCCATGAAGCGCTTCTCGTTGAAGAACTTGCGGATGCCGGAGACCACCTGGGTGCGGATCATGAAGGTCTTGCGGGACTCTTCGTTGGCGATCAGATCCAGGTAACGCTGGCGGCAGCGCGCTTCCTGATCGGTCAGGCCCTTGTGCTTCTCGGGCAGCGGACGCAGCGCCTTGGTCAGCAGACGGATGGTGGAGACGTGGACGGAGAGCTCGCCGGTGTTGGTGCGGAACAGGGTCCCTTCCACGCCGACGATGTCGCCCAGATCCCACTTCTTGAACTGCTCGTTGTAGAAGCCTTCCGGCAGATCGTCACGGGTCACGTAGATCTGGATCTTGCCAGCCATGTCCTGCAGGGTCGCAAAGGAAGCCTTACCCATGATCCGGCGGGTCATGATACGACCGGCAATCTTCACCCGTTTACCCAAGGCCGTCAGCTCGTCGGCGCTCTTGTCGCCAAACTCGGCGTGCAGATCGCCGGACAGGCTGTCACGACGGAAGTCGTTGGGGAAGGGATTGCCCTGGGCGCGCAGGGCAGCCAGCTTGGAGCGACGCTCGGTCATCTCGTTGTTCAGTTCGAGCTGATTCTCGACTGCCGGAGTGGTGGTTTGTTCAGACATGGTGATTCCTGCTGCTCTGTTTACAGGCCTGATTTCAGGCTGGCTTCGATAAACTTGTCCAAGTCGCCGTCGAGTACCGATTGGGTATTACGGGTCTCGACGCCGGTGCGCAGATCCTTGATACGGGCATCATCGAGCACGTAAGAGCGGATCTGACTGCCCCAGCCGATATCGGACTTGGTCTCTTCGAGGGCTTGCTTCTCAGCGTTCTGCTTCTGAATTTCCAGCTCGTAGAGCTTGGCCTTCAGCTGCTTCATACACTGATCTTTGTTCTTGTGCTGGGAACGGTCGTTCTGGCACTGCACCACCACCCCGGTCGGGATGTGGGTGATACGCACCGCGGACTCGGTCCGGTTGACGTGCTGACCACCGGCGCCGGAGGCACGGTAGACGTCGATGCGCAGATCCGCCGGGTTGATGTCGATCTCGATGTCGTCGTCGATCTCGGGGTAGACGAACACCGAGCAGAACGAGGTATGACGACGGCCACCCGAGTCGAACGGTGATTTACGGACCAGGCGGTGCACGCCGGTCTCGGTGCGCAGCCAGCCGAACGCATACTCGCCGGTGAACTTGACGGTGGCGGACTTGATGCCGGCCACGTCGCCGTCAGACAGCTCGATCAGCTCCGGCTTGTAGCCGTGGGCATCGCCCCAGCGCAGGTACATGCGCAGCACCATGTTGGCCCAGTCCTGGGCCTCGGTGCCACCGGAACCGGACTGGATGTCGATGTAGCAGTCGGAGCCATCGTGCTGGCCGGAGAACATGCGGCGGAATTCGAGATCCACCAGCTTGGCTTCCAGGCCATCGGCCTCGACCACGGCTTCGTTGAAGGTCTCTTCATCTTCCCCTTCGACAGCCAGGCTCACCAGCATCTCCACATCATCGACACCCTGGGTCAGGGTATCTATGGTGCTGACCACGTTTTCGAGCGACACGCGCTCTTTGCCCAGCGCCTGTGCGCGCTCTGGCTCATTCCAGACATCCGGCTGTTCCAGCTCGGCATTGACCTCTTCTAGACGCTCTTTCTTGGCGTCATAGTCAAAGGTACCCCCTAAGCAGCTCGGTCCTCTCAGACAGCTCCTTAAGCTTGTTTAATACAGGATTGACTTCAAACATCGTGAAAACTCTCGGGGTCGATGTGATTTAAAAACGGGATATTCTAGCCAATTGCGGAAGGAATAAACAGGGTTGGCTGGCTCGGGTCGCCTACTGTGATCAATTTCTGCCGTCATTTTCCCCTTTGCGAGGAAAATATCGTCGATTGCCCCACTCCCCGCTTCAGTTTGGCACCGCCCGGCCGTTAACAACGCACAGTGCCACGCACTTTCCGAGCAATCCTGTTCCTGACCCAAAAGAAGAACATACGATGAACAATCTATCACTCAAGCAGAAGATACTGTTGTCTGTGGTGATCGCCCTGTCGCTGGTGATCCTGCTGCTCTCCTGGCAGAGCTATACCAGTCAGAAGTCCCTGCTGCTGCAAGGCAGCCAGGAGCAGGTGCAACGCCTCGGCAGCCAGCAGGCGGAACGGATCAGCGACTGGCTCTCCGCCCGTCGTGACGTGATCCAGGCGCTGGGCAACAAGGCCAGCCCCGAGCCCCTCAACGCGCTGCAACAGGCCCAGGTGTCCGGCCGCTTCCAGCTCACCTATTTCGGTGAGGGCAGTGGCAAGATGAACGACTCCGATCCCTCCATCAACCGTGACGGTTACGATCCCCGCTCCCGCGGCTGGTATCAGGAGGCCATGGGCAAGGGCGGCCTGATCGTGACCAAGCCCTATCTGGACGTGGCCTACAACATCATGGTGGTGACCCTGGCCCAGCCCGCGCAGGGCGGGGTGGTCGGCGGCGATCTCTCCATCGCCTCCCTGGTGGAAGATGTCACCCGGATGAAACTGCCCGCCGACGGCATGGCCATCATGATGCACAAGGATGGCACCGTCATCGCGTACAAGGACGCGGCCAAGGCGATGAAGCCAGCCACCGAGATCGACAACGATCTGACCAACGGCCTGATCGAGCAGAGCAAGGCGAGCCAGAGCCTGGTGCCGGCCTACTTCGACAACGAGGGCCGCGACAAGCTGCTGTGGGCGGTGGACATCCCGGACACCGACTGGGAGCTGGTGCTGGTGCTGGACAAGGCCACCCTGGAGGCGCCGCTCTCCTCCCTGCTGATGACCCAGCTTGGCCTGGCCCTGCTGGTGCTGGTGGGCAGCATCCTCGCCATCTCTTGGCTGGTCAGCCTGCTGCTCGGCCCGCTCGGCAAGGTTTCCCAGGCTCTGGCCCGCATCGCCGACGGTAACGGCGATCTGACCCAGCGCATCAAGATCGACGCCAACGACGAGGTGGGTCAGCTGGCCAACAGCTTCAACCGCTTCGTCGGCAGCCAGCATCAGCTGATCGGCAACATCCGCCAGCTCGCGAACGAGCTGAACGCCGATGCGGAGCGCAGTCTGGTGACCAACCAGGCCGCGGTCGAAGAGTTGCAGCGCCAGCAACAGGAGGTGACCATGGTCGCCACCGCGGTCACCGAGATGGCGAGCGCCACCATGGAGATCGCCGGCAACGCCGAGAACACCGCCGCCGCCGCCCAGCAATCCGCCCAGAGCAGCGAGCAGGGCAAGATGTTGGTGAACCAGACCCGTCAGTCCATCAACAGCCTGGCGGAGGAAGTGGGTCAGGCCACCGGCGTCATCGGCGAGCTGAGCCGCCATGCCCAGGCCATCTCCGGCATCCTCTCCACCATCCAGGGCATCGCCGAGCAGACCAACCTGCTGGCGCTGAACGCGGCCATCGAGGCGGCCCGTGCCGGTGAACAGGGTCGTGGCTTCGCGGTGGTGGCGGACGAGGTGCGGGTACTGTCCCGTCGTACTCAGGACTCCACCCAGGAGATCCAGTCCACCATAGAGACGCTGCAGCAGACCACGGCCCGTGCGGTGAGCCTGATGCAGACCAGCCAGGGGCTGGCGGACAACAGCGTGAAGGACGCCGATGCCGCCGCCGCCGCGCTGGAGGAGATCACCCAGGCGGTCTCGCTCATCTCCGACATGGCGGGTCAGATCGCCACCGCCGCCGAGGAGCAGACCCAGGTGACCGGCGAGATCACCCAGAACACCACCGCCATCAAGGATGTGAGTGACGAGATCACCGCCGCCGCCATGCGGGACCTGGATCAGGCGCAGGGCCTCAAGGGCCGTGCCACCAATCTGAACCAGCAGGTCTCGACCTTTATCCTGTAAGGGAGGCTCAGGAAGCGGCGCCACCCCGGCGCCTCATGCAAAAGCCCCGTACCAGAGTGCGGGGTTTTTTGTTGTCCACCATCTGGCCAATGCCCCGGGCGCCCCCTGGCTGTCGCTGGCGTGGGCTGCATCATGGGGGCCGTGCCGGTGGGAGCCAGCAAGCAAAGAGCCCACCAAAAGGTGGGCTCTGTCATATGGGGTCTGGCGCGGCGCGTTACAGGAAGGGCATCGCCAGGAACAGCTTGATCACCATGGCGTTGATGATGTCGATGAAGAAGGCACCGACCATGGGCACCACCAGGAACGCCATGTGGGACGGGCCGAAGCGCTGGGTGATGGCCTGCATGTTGGCAATGGCGGTCGGGGTAGCCCCGAGACCGAAGCCGCAGTGGCCCGCCGCCAGCACGGCCGCATCGTAGTTGCTGCCCATGACCTTGAAGGTGACGAAGCTGGCATAGAGCGCCATCGCTATGGTCTGGACGGCCAGCAGGATGAAGATGGGCAGGGCCAGGCTCGCCAGATCCCACAGCTTCAGGCTCATCAGGGCCATGGCGAGGAACAGCGACAGGCTGACGTTGCCGAGCAAGGAGACTTCCCGATCGCTCACCTCGTGCCACTTGAGCAGGGCCAGCATGTTGCGCAGCAAGACGCCGGTGAACAGCACGCAGACGAAGACCGGCAGCTCGAAGACGCTGCCCTTGAGGTAAAGGGAGAGCAGCTCGCCTCCCTTCAGGCAGATGGCGATCAGCGCCACCGTCTCGATCAGGCTGTAGGTGGTGATGGGGCGTTCCATCTCCGGCATCTCGAAGCCCTGGGGAGCTTCGTCCTGGTTGTGCTCGGCGCCGGGCACCTGCACCTTCTTCACCAGGTGACGCGCGACGGGGCCGCCGATCAGGCCACCCAGCACCAGACCGAAGGTGGCACAGGCCATGGCCAGTTCGGTGGCGGATTGCAGGCCGTACTTTTCACTGAAGATGGCGCCCCAGGCCGCGCCTGTGCCGTGGCCGCCGGAGAGGGTAATGGAGCCGGCCAGCAGTCCCATCAGCGGATCCAGGCCGAGCAGGGTGGCCAGACCCACCCCCAGCACGTTCTGCATCAGCAGCAGGCCGGTCACCACCAGCAGGAAGGTGAATACCGCCTTGCCGCCCCGTTTGAGGCTTCCCAGATCGGCAGAAAGACCGATGGAGGCGAAGAAGGCCAGCATCAGCGGCGTCTGGAATGCGGTATCGAAGCGCAGTTCCACGTCCATGCTGGCACGTAGCAGCACCAGCACCAGGGCGACCAGCAGGCCCCCTGCCACCGGTTTGGGGATGCTGAAAGTGCGCAGTACGTTGATCCGGTTGACCAGGGATCGGCCGAGCAGCAGCACCAGAGTGGCGGCGACCAGAGTGGCGTAGGAATCAAGTTGTATCATTCGGTACTCCCATGTTGATTGGCTGTGTCTTCGCTGATGAAGACGCACAGATTCAGCCGGGATGAAAAACAGTGTGGCTAAGACGCCAATTTCAGGAGGGGCGACAGGCCCCACCCCATGTGGATATGGGGTTTATACGAGCCTGATTCCATCAGGCATCCAGAGGTGATTTAATCAAAATCCGCCGGATAGTAGCAAAAAATACCAACTCCATCCATATTTGTCAGATTAATGGTTGTTTTTTAACATTGTTGTGATATTTATCACTTTTTAAGAAAGCCGGATCCGGCCCTAAAAAACCTGCCGGCGACGCTCCTTTTTGGGCGTCGACTTTGATGGCCAGACGGCTTAGATGCCATCGACAAATGGGCGATGACGAGGTTGGTTGCTCACTGCCTCATTCGCCCGTTGCCGGCTCATAGCGAGGCGAGCGACATGATGCGAAACGGCCGCTTTGCCAGCGGGTGACGACTCGCCGCTTTCCCGTCTGGGAGAGGAATAGGAAGTGAAGAAATCGGGTGATCCCTATATGATTTGCCGGTTTCCAGCCCATAGAGAGGAGAGGGTGTGAAGAAGTCGATCTACATCGCCTACACAGGCGGTACCATAGGGATGCAGCGTTCCGATCACGGCTATGTGCCGATGGCGGGCTTCATGGAAGATTGCCTGGCGCGGATGCCCGAATTCCACCGGCCCGAGATGCCGTCCTACCACATTCACGAATATGCTCCCCTCATCGACTCCTCCGACATGACCCCGGCGGACTGGCAGCGCATCGCCGAGGACATTAAAGGCAACTACGAGAAATACGACGGCTTCGTGATCCTGCACGGCACCGACACCATGTCGTTCACCGCCTCGGCGCTCTCCTTCATGCTGGAGGACTTGCACAAGCCGGTCATCATCACCGGCTCCCAGATCCCCCTCGCCGAGCTGCGCTCCGACGGTCAGCAGAACCTGCTCAATGCCCTCTATATCGCGGCCAACTACCCGATCCATGAGGTGACGCTGTTCTTCAACAACCAGCTCTATCGCGGCAACCGCAGCAAGAAGGTGCACGCGGACGGCTTCCACGCCTTCGACTCGCCGAACTACCCGCCGCTGCTCAACGCCGGCATCGCCATCTCCCTGGAGGCGGGGGAGCTGGGACTGCCCTCCGATCGTGCCCTGGTGCTGCACGACATCACCCCCCAGCCCATCGGCGTGGTGACCCTCTATCCCGGCATCTCGGCGGAGGTGATCGCCAACATACTGCAGCAGCCGGTGCGGGCGCTGATCCTGCTCTCCTTCGGGGTGGGCAATGCGCCGCAGAACCCGGCCATGCTGGCGCTCTTGTCCGAGGCCTCGGCCCGGGGCGTCATCATAGTCAACCTGAGCCAGTGCCTGCACGGCAAGGTCAACATGGGGGGCTATGCCACCGGCAACGCCCTCTCCCGGGCCGGGGTCATCTCCGGCTTCGACATGACCGCCGAGGCGGCGCTGACCAAGCTGCACTTCCTGCTGAGCCAGGACTTGCCGGCGCCGCGCATCCGCGAGCTGATGCAGCAATCTCTGCGCGGCGAGCTGACGCCCTGAGAAACTGTCCACGATCTTACTGCGAAGCCGTGATCAAGGCTCATGTGCTGCTCGCGTGTTTGTGAACAAGAGGGCTCACGTATATCTATACGCTCCGGTTCCTGCGCTGCTCTTCACCTTGCTGACGCCTTCTCGCGACAGGTCGTGAACAGCTTCTGGCCTCCTCACCATGAGGGGGAGAGGAAAAGAGAGGGGAGCCATTATGGCTCCCCTCTTTGCTATGGCGTGCGAGCCAGGGCTCGCGGCAAGGCTCAGTGACTGATCTCGATACGGACTATCTCTTCCTCGTCACGATACTGACGCTTGAGCTCGCTCTTGCTCTTCATCACTATCTCGCCGTCGCGGCCTATGTTCATGTGCTCGGGATCTTCAAGGTGCATCGCCTGCCAGGCCATCACGGCCTGCAGCGAGGTGGCCTTCTGCTCCTCGGTGAGGGGTTGGCCATCGGGCCACTTGCCGAGCTCGACCGCGGTCTTGAGCCGCTCGTACACTTCCCTGGGCATCTGCCCTATGACTTGCTGAAATGACATCCGGCCTCTCCTTGAAAACGTTGAGCCATGAGGGGATCAGGCGGGCAGATCCTGGCGGACTACGCCGGCCATCTGCTCCATCACCCGCACTACCTGACAACTGTACCCGAATTCGTTGTCATACCACACGTACAGCACGCAGTGATCCCCCTCGGCGATGGTGGCCTGGGAGTCCACTATGCCCGCGAAGCGGGAGCCCACCATGTCGGAGGAAACCAGCTCTGTGCTGGCGCTGAAATCGATTTGACGGTGCAGGGCCGAGCTCAGCGACATCTGCTGCAGATAGGCGTTGAGGCTGTCTCTGTCGGTGGCCTGCTCCAGGGACAGATTGATGATGGCCAGGGACACATTGGGGGTTGGCACCCGGATGGCGTTGCCGGTCAGCTTACCCTTGAGCTCGGGCAGCGCCTTGGCCACCGCCTTGGCGGCGCCTGTGCTGGTCATCACCATGTTGAGGGCGGCGCTGCGACCGCGGCGCTCACCCTGGTGATAGTTGTCGATCAGGTTCTGATCGTTGGTGTAGGAGTGCACCGTCTCCACGTGACCGTGGCGGATGCCGTACCTGTCCTGCATCACCTTGAGCACGGGGGTGATGGCGTTGGTGGTGCAGGAGGCGGCAGAGATGATCTTGTCATCGGGACCTATCACCTCGTGGTTGACCCCGAACACCACGTTCTTCATCTCCCCCTTGCCGGGGGCGGTCAGCAGCACCCGGGCGGCGCCGCGCGCCTTGAGGTGCTCGGAAAGACCCGCCTCATCGCGCCAGACCCCGGTGTTGTCGACGATCAGCGCATTGTCGATGCCATAGGCGGTGTAGTCGATGTCGGCCGGGCTGTTTGCATAGATCACCTGGATGAAGGTGCCATTGGCGATGATGGCGCTGCGTTCCACATCCACCTCGATGGAGCCGTTGAAGGGGCCGTGCACCGAGTCGCGGCGCAGCAGGCTGGCGCGCTTCTCCAGATCCCCCTCGCGGCCGCCGCGCACAACGATGGCACGCAGGCGCAGGGAGTTGGCGGCGCCGGTGCGCTCGATCAGTAGGCGCGCCAGCAGGCGGCCGATGCGGCCGAAGCCGTACAGCACCACATCGGTGGGAGCAGGCACGGCGCCCTGGTTCAGGGCTGGCGCCAGCTTGGCGCTCAGGTAGTCCTCGATGCCCGCCTCGTCCTGATGGGCCTGCCAGTAGCCGACGGTCAGCTTGCCGAGATCCACTTCGGCGGCGGTCGGGTTCAGCGCGACTATGGCGCACAGCAGGGGGAAGCTTTGCTGGATGGGGAGCGGGGCGCCCTGGTGGCGGCGAACGACCCTGTGGGCCTTGAGGATGTCGATGGTGGAGGCGTTTTGCAGGGGGCGTCCGAAGAGGGTGATCTCTATCCCTTGCTGGCGGTAGAGGCGGCCGATCAAGGGTTGCATGGCTTCGGCGAGCGCCTGGCTCTCCTGCCACGCCTGCAAGTAGTGCTCGTGGGTCATTAACCAGATCCTTTATTTCACGTTGTTGGGCAAATTGCTGGAAAAATAGAAATTCGTCGAAAGCAGATCAGTGTAGGGCTGTATATTTCGTTATATTATTCTGCGATCGCGGCCTTATATGGCGCGCGCATTGTAATGGATATGTAGCCGATTTGCTAGTTGATGGTGGCCATGGCGGGCGAGGCTTGTTACCAGGCCGACGGGCACCATGACCAGGCTTTCACGGCGACCACCCTCATCATTCAACCCACGCGCGGGGCATACCTATCCTGATGATCCCTGTTCAGCCAGATACCCAATGGGCCCACCCCTTCGATATTCGCCTCCTCCACGGTCAGGTGATGTGCGACGGGCGGGTGCTCGAGCGCATCACAGTCAGGGCCGTGGTGCTGCGCGGTGACGAGTTGCTGATGGTGCATTCCCGCGTCAACGGGGATCTCATGTTCCCGGGCGGTGGCATAGAGGCGGGGGAGTGTCACGGCAAGGCGCTGGCCCGAGAGCTGCGGGAGGAGTGCGGTGCCGAGCTGCTGGCGGTGGGGGCCCTGCTTGGCGAGACGCGGGAGTTTCGCGCCGCCCGGGAGGCGGCCTACGACGCCTACTGCATTCACTCCTTCTACTACCTCTGCCAGCTGGGCGAGGCCTGGAGCGAGCCGCGGCCCCAGCCCTATGAGATACGGCTCGGCTTCACCCCCGGCTGGTTTGCACTGGACGAGGCGCTGCAGACCAACAAGACCCAGCTGGCCGGTCCTTGCCCGCAGTGGACGGTGCGCGAGACCCGGGTGCTGGCCGAGCTGCAACACTGGTTTGATGCCGGGTTGCTGGCCTGAGCCAGGAGCCGCCCCAATAAAAAAACCGCCGGATGGCGGTTTTTTTATTCTCCAGTGTCCTGTCAAGGGAGGCAGACCGGGCAGAAGGCGTAGGTGCCTTGCGGGTCGTTGAAGCGGATCAGCGGATCCAGCCCCTTGTTCACCTCGACCAGCGCCTTGCCAACGCCTGCGGGCAGCCAGCTCTGCAGATGGGGAGCCAGCGCGCGGGCGCTGCTGTCGAACAACTCGCGCAGGAACTTGTCCCTTGCCGACTCTTCCTGCTCGATGGGGGTGACCTGCCAGCTCTTGAGGTTGGCGAGATCGGCGGCTGCCTGAAGGGCGTCGTCCAGATTGCCGAACTCGTCAACCAGTCCCAGCGCCTTGGCGTCCTGGCCCGTCCAGACCCGGCCTTCGGCGGCTTTCTCCGCCTCTTCCGGGCTCAGGCCGCGGCCCTTGCTCACCAGACCGACGAAGCGCTGATAAGTGTCTTCCACGCTGAGCTGAATAGCCTGACCGACGTGCTCGGGCAGGGCCCGGGTCAGGCCGACCCCGACGAAGTCCGTGGTGCCGACCCCATCGGTATGGACCCCGTACTGGGACAGCGCCTTGTCGATGGTAGCGAACATGCCGAACACCCCGATGGAGCCGGTGAGGGTGGTGGGGGAGGCGAAGATCTTGTCCGCATCGGCGGAGATCCAGTAACCCCCGGAGGCGGCGTAGCTGCCCATGGAGATGACCACCGGCTTGCCCGCCTGTTTCAGGGCCAGCAACTCGGCGCGGATCTGCTCGGCGGCGAAGGCGCTGCCACCCGGGCTGTCGACCCGCAGCACCAGGGCCTTGACCTGGTCGTCGCGGCGAGCCTCGGCCAGCAGATCGGCGAGGCTGTCACCGCCTATAGTGCCAGCCGGCTGGATGCCGTCCATGATGGCACCACTGGCGACGATGAGGCCCACCTCATCCTTGCCGTTCTGGGGATATTGCTCGGGAATGGCGGCCAGATACTCCTTCAGGCCCACCCCTTTCCAGCCGTTATCCTTGTCTTCTCCGACCTCCTTGATGACCGCCTGGGTCATCTCGTCGCGGGTGGCCAGCTCGTCCACCAGGCCGTTGTCGAGGGCGTAGCTGGCGGCATTGCCACCGGCCTTGCGCAGCAGCTCGAGGAAGCGATCCTTGGTCGGTGCGACGGCATCGGGCTCGATTTCCCGCTCTTCGGCCACGTCATTCACATAGGACTGCCACAGCTGATCCAGCCAGCGCTGGTTCGCCTCCTTGCTCTCCGGCGACATCTCATCCCGGGTATAGGGCTCGACGAAGGACTTGTAGGTGCCGACCTTGAACACGTGGGGGGTGACGTTGAGTTTCTCCAGCGCCGACTTGAAGTAGGTCTGGTAGACACCGAGCCCCTCGATCAGCACGGCGCCGCTCTGGTTGAGCAGCACGTGATCGGCGTGGGCGGCGAGCAGATAGGGGCCTTGCGCGTAGTAGTCGGCCATGGCGATGACCGGCTTGCCGCTCTCCTTGAACTGGTCGATGGCGGCCGCCACCTCCTGCAGCTTGGAGAGGCTGGTGCCTTGCAGCCCCTGGGGCTTGAGCACCAGCGCCTTGATGCGATCGTCATCCTTGGCGCTCTTGATGGCCCACAGCAGATCGGACATCAGGATCTCGCTCGGCTGATCGTCGCTGCTGTCCACCTGCCGCAGCAGTTGCACGCCGGGATCGGTTTGGGTGCGCTGTTCCACCAGTGCGCCGGAGAGGTTGAGGGTGAGGGCCCCTTCGATGGGGGTGCTTGGCGCCTCTTTCTGGCCGAAGGTGAAGACGATGGCCAGCACTATGATGAGAAACAGCAGATTGACCAGCATCAGCCGGGTGAAGTTGAGCAGACGCCAGAGGCTGCGAAACAGCCACCCCAGACCTTTGAAAATAGACATAGCCGCGTTATCGCCCTGTTAATGGGTAGAGAAACGCCATTATTAACCAGATGGAGTGTCAATTGCCATTTCCGCCTGGGTTCGATCGCCAGTGCGATCCGCTACCCTCTCTTCGGAACACGGCTGTTCGCCGAAAAAATGTCCAAACATTTGTTTGAAAAAGAAATTTCGATTCTTTACTCTAGCCTCAGTTTGATAACAAAAAATTAACTGGAGGCCCTGTGAGCCGCTACCCGACGTTGCCGATCCCCCTTGAGCCAGCTTGTGCCCCCTCGCGTCGCAGCGTGCTCGCGATCCCCTGCGCCCCTGTCTTGCAAGGAGCCGCATCATGAGCCGCTACCCAACCCTGCTGACCCCCCTCGATCTCGGTTTTACCCAGCTAAAGAACCGCGTGCTGATGGGCTCCATGCATACCGGTCTCGAAGAGGAGAAGGGGGGCTTCGACAAGCTGGCCGCCTTCTATGCCGAGCGCGCCCGGGGCGGCGTCGGCCTCATCGTCACCGGCGGCATCGCCCCGAACCTGCGCGGGCGTCTGGTGCCTCACGGCTCGCAGCTTAGCTTCCCCTGGCAGGTCGCCAAGCACAAGAAGGTGACCGGTGCCGTGCATCAGGAGGGGGGCAAGATAGCGCTGCAGATCCTTCACGCCGGCCGCTACGCCTATCATCCGTTCAGCCTGGCGCCGAGCGCCCTCAAGGCTCCCATCTCCCCGTTCAAGCCGCGCGCCATGAGCGAGCGCCAGATCCGCGGCACCATCCGCGACTTCGCCACCACGGCCGCGCTGGCCAAGGCCGCCGGCTATGACGGGGTCGAGGTGATGGGCTCGGAAGGCTATCTCATCAACCAGTTCATCTGCGAGCGCACCAACCAGCGCACCGATGGCTGGGGCGGCAGTGCCGACAATCGGATGCGCTTCCCGCTCGAGATAGTGCGCGCCATCCGTGAGCGGGTCGGCACCGATTTCATCATCATCTTCCGTCTCTCCATGCTGGATCTGGTGGAGAAGGGATCCTCTCTGGAGGAGGTCATCGCTCTTGGCAAGGCGCTGGAGCTGGCCGGCGTCAGTCTCATCAACACCGGCATCGGCTGGCACGAGGCGCGCATCCCCACCATAGCCACCAGCGTGCCGCGCGGCGCCTTCAGCTGGGTCACGGCCGAGCTGAAAAAACACCTCACCGTGCCGCTCATCACCACCAACCGCATCAATACCCCCGAGGTGGCCGAGCGCATATTGGCACAGGGGGAAGCGGATATGGTCTCCATGGCGCGGCCCTTCCTGGCCGACCCCGAGTTCGTCATCAAGGCGGCCGAGGACAGGGCGGACGAGATCAACACCTGCATCGCCTGCAACCAGGCCTGCCTCGATCACGTGTTCAAGCAAAAACGCGCCTCCTGTTTGGTCAACCCCCGCGCCTGCTTCGAGACCGAGCTCACCTTCGGCCGGGTGCCCCAGCCCAAGAAGCTGGCGGTGGTGGGGGCCGGCCCGGCGGGTCTGGCATTCGCCTGCTACGCCGCCGAGCGCGGCCATCAGGTGAGCCTGTTCGATCAGGCGCCGACCATAGGCGGCCAGTTCAACTTCGCCAAGCAGATCCCGGGCAAGGAGGAGTTCCACGAGACCCTGCGCTACTTCGCCAGACGGCTGGAGAAGTGTGGCGTCGAGCTCTACCTCGGCCAGCGCCAGAGCGCCGAGAGCCTGCTCGGCGGCGGCTTCGACGAGGTGATCCTCGCCACCGGTATCCGCCCGCGTACCCCCAATATTCCGGGCATCGAGCATCCCAAGGTGTTGAACTACCTCGATGTGCTGCGGGATCACAAGCCGGTGGGCCAGAAGGTGGCGGTGATCGGCGCCGGTGGCATCGGTTTCGACGTGGCGGAGTATCTGGTGGACAAGACAGTAGAGGGCGATGCCGATCAGCACCGTGACCACTGGCTCAAGGAGTGGGGCATCGACAAGCACCTCGGCGAGCGCGGCGGCCTGATCAAGCCCGAGATAGACGCCCCCGAGCGCCAGATCTGGCTGCTGCAACGCAAGGAGAGCAAGGTGGGGGACGGGCTGGGCAAGACCACCGGCTGGATCCACCGCACCGTGCTCAAGAACCGCAAGGTGCAGATGCTCAGCGGTGTGCAATACCTGCGCATCGACGACGAAGGGCTGCACATCATGGTGGGAGAGACCCAGCAATGTTTGCCGGTGGATCAGGTGATCATCTGCGCCGGCCAGGAGCCCCTGCGGGAGCTGCAAGCCGGGCTGCAGGCGGCGGGCAAGCCGGTGCACATCATCGGCGGCGCCGACGTGGCCGCCGAGCTGGACGCGAAACGGGCCATCCGCCAGGGGGCAGAGCTGGCTGCTGTCATTTGACCAAAAATGCAACGGATATAGCGATAAACCCCTGCCAGCCAGGGGTTTATTCTTTCTAACCGGCTCAGCCGGGGCGCCTTTGCGACGTCTCCTGGCTGTGCTAGGGTAGCGCCTCATAGCCCCGCTTTCTTGCCTCATACACGGAGTCGCCCATGGATGCCCTCAACCTGTTACTGAACCGCCACTCCTGTGGCCGCCTGACCACCCCGGCCCCGAGCGGCGAGGTGCTCGACAACATCCTCAAGGCGGGGCTGCGGGCACCGGATCACGGCACCCTGACGCCCTGGCAGTTCATCCTGTTTGAGGGGGAGGGACGGGAGCGCCTTGGGGATTTGCTGGCCGAGGCGGCCCGTGCCCGTGGCGAAGACGAGGAGAGCATCGAGAAGAGCCGTGCCGCGCCGCTGCGGGCTCCGCTGCTGGTGGCCGTGGCGACCCGCTATCAGGCCCACTTCAAGGTGCCCAAGCTGGAGCAGGAGCTCTCCGCCGGTTGCGCCCTGATGGCGATGCAGATGGCGGCCCAGGCCCAGGGCTTCAACGGCATCTGGCGCTCCGGCTGGTTTATCTTCGACGAGCATATCAACGCCGGGCTGGGGCTGGCCGAGGAGGATCAGCTGGTGGGCTTCCTCTACCTGGGCACCCCCATGCTGGAGGCGCGCAAGTTGCGTGAATTGCCCCTGAACGAATTTATCCGGCGCTTCTAAAATACCCGATTTATGACAAAAAGCCCTGATTTATCAGGGCTTTTTGTCTTTGGTGATATTCTCATCAGGCTGTACTGAAAAATGCGAACTTGCCAAGGGGGAGAAAGGGGCTGGTGGGGAATTTTTTGAATAGTGAGAGGCTGTTCTCAATCCTGGTCGATTACGCTACGTAAAACGTTTGCGCCCCGTTATTATTCCTTTGCCAGTTTAGAAGGTGACCCCTTCTAATATTCTGCGATGAGAGTCGCAATTCCGTAGCACCTTTTTACAGCCCAACGTCTTGATGACATTGGGCTTTATTTTTATGGACGTTTTTTGACCTGTGTCCCTGGCATCCGGCAGCCCCTTTTTACAGTCCAATGTGGCTCATGACATTGGGCTTTATTTTTATGGGCGGCTTTTGGCCTGTTCATCTAGGTCACTGGCGTTGTTGCCTTGGCGGGCAGGATGCGGGCCGGATTGCCCACCACCCGGGCGCCGGCCGGTACGTCCTTGGTCACGACCGAGCCTGCGCCGACGATGGCGTCCCGCCCTATGGTGACGCCGGGCAGCAGGATGGCGCCGCCCCCTATCCAGACCCTGTCCTCTATGGTGACCGGCAGCGCCGTCTCCACCCCTTGGATGCGTGCGTCGGCCTCCAGGGCGTGGGCGGCGGTATAGATCTGCACGTTCGGCCCTATCATGACGTTGGCCCCGATGCGGATCGGCGCGTTATCCAGGAAGGTCGCCCCCATGTTGACGTAGGTGCCGGTGCCTAGGCTGACATGGCGACCATAGGTGCAGTAGAACGGCGGGCAGATGAAGGCCCCTTCCGCCAGCTCGCCCACCAGCGCTTGCAGCAGGATCTGCTGTTCTTCCTCCTCATCGGCCTTGTTGAAACGGCGATAGAGGCGGGCCGTCTCCCGGCGTATCTCATCCAGTTCGGGGGCCATGCAGTTGTAGGGCTGGCTGCTGATCATCTTCTGATAGTTGCTCATGGTGATCTCTATGGTCGTGGTCGTGGTGGTTGGTGGATGCGCCCTCGCAGGCCCATCGGGGGGAGAGCCATTTTACCCCCAGACGGCAGCAAGAAGAGTGAAGCTGCGCCCAGTGCTGGCATGTCGGTGAAGGAGATAGGGGACGGTTCGGAAAGGAGTGAAAAACAGTGTGAGAAACAACAAGGGCACCCTGGGGTGCCCTTGTTGTTCGATATGGCGCTTGGCCGCGCTGATGACCAGTCGTGTTTACGACCGCTGTGCCGGCAACTGCCGTGCCGATGATCAGCCGTGTTTGCGACCTGACAGGCGGCACCACTCCTCTTTGACGGCAGTCGGGTCCATGTCGAACCACTGACCATAGATGGTCTCCAGCTCGGGGGCCTGGCTCTCCAGCACGCCGGACAGGGCCATCAGGCTGCCGGGCTTGCCGTGGCCGGCGATGAGCGGCGCCAGCTCCCGCAGCGGGCCGGCCAGGATGTTGGCCACAACGACGTCCGCCTCCACTCCTTGAGGCTGATCCGCCGGCAGGTAGAGCTCGATCTGGCCGGCGACGCCGTTGCGCTCGGCGTTGTCATGGCTGGCCTGGATGGCTTGGGGATCGATGTCGATGCCGATGACCCGGGCCGCGCCCAGTTTCAGGGCGGCGATGCCGAGGATGCCGGAGCCGCAACCGAAGTCGACCACCGTCTTGCCGGCCAGATCCAGCCCGTCCAGCCACTGCAGGCAGAGCGCCGTGGTGGGGTGGGTGCCGGTGCCGAACGCCAGGCCCGGATCCAGCATGACGTTGACCGCGTCCGGGTTGGGCACATCGCGCCAGCTCGGGCAGATCCAGAGCCGTTCGCCGAACTGCATGGGGTGGAAGTGATCCATCCACTCGCGCACCCAGTCCTTGTCTTCCAGCTGCTCGACCTTGTAGCCCACGTCTTCGCCGAAGATCTGCTGGAAGAAGGCGATGGTGGGCGCCGGATCGGTTTCGGCGTCGAACAGCCCCATCACCTCGGTCTCGCCCCAGAGCGGCGTCTCACCGGGCAGGGGCTCGTAGACGGGCACATCCTGGGCATCCATAAAGGTCACGGCCTGGGCTCCACGCCCCAGCAGCATGTTGCTCACCTTGTCCGCGGTCTTGGCGGTGGCGTTGATTCGAATTTGTATCCAGGGCATGGGGTCGACTCTTCATAAATGTGAAACCGCGGGAGTCTATCATCATGGGCCTGTGCTGTCGTGGTTTGCCCATGGCACAGGTCGGAGGAAGGTGATTCTGCCAAGTTGGCACGATTCATGTATTTCTCCTTGGGTGACGGGAAGCAACCTGTTCCCGCTGAATGCTTTGCTCTATGAAAGTTCCGTCATCTTTTCAGCCACCTTAGGGTGGCTTTTTTTATGGGCGAGAAAAAATAGTGGGGTGCGTGGAGAATTTTTAGGGGAAAAGCGGAGTCTGGCACGCAAGCTGCAAAAGCAACTCTGTCCTGCATAAGGATATGTGTGTGATTGTTATCCCAACGTTCAGGTATTCAGGGCCATCCCGGCGGGATGGCCTCTTTTTATCGGTTTTCCGGGATGATGCCGGCTGATGGCCACTTATTCCCGATGACGCTGTGCACTCTTGGGGCCTGCCGCTGGTGAGTTCACCCCATGATGGTGCATTTTTTACCCCTAAGGTATTAGTCCGCAAAGCCACTCATGTCGATCACCAGCTTGCCGACCATGTTGCCGGCCTCTACCTCGCGATGGGCCTGCGCCAGGCTCATCGGTGTCAGCGCGGGGAGCGTCCTGGTGAGCGTGGTCTTGAGCGTGCCGTCATCCAGCAGCGCGGCGACCCGGCCGAGCAGATGGTGCTGCTCTATCATGTCCGGGGTCTGGAACAGGGAGCGGGTGAACATGAACTCCTGGCTGAAGGTGGCGCTCTTGGGCTTAAGCAGGCCGAGATCCCAGGGCTCGTTGGACTCGGCGATGGTGCAGATGTGGCCGAACGGACGAATGAGGTTCGCCATGGCGCTCCAGTGCTGCTCGGTGGCGTTGGTGCAGAAGATGGCGTCGAGCTGGCTGATGCCAAGCCCCGCCAGCTCCGCCTGCAGGTTGTGATGACTCACCACCTGGTGGGCGCCCATGGCCAGGCACCAGTCACGGGTCTCCGGCCGTGAGGCGGTGGCGATCACCTCCATCCTGGTGAGTTGGCGAGCCAGCTGGATGGCGATGGAGCCGACGCCGCCGGCGCCGCCGATGATGAGCAGTCGGCCCTCGCTCTCAGGGTGAAGGCCGATGCGATCGAACAGCGCCTCCCAGGCGGTGATGGCGGTGAGGGGCAGGGCGGCGGCCTCGAGATCGCTTAAGTTGGTGGGGGCCAGGGCGGTGATGCGTTCGTCCACCAGCTGCAGGGCGCTGTTGCTGCCGGGACGGCTGATGTCACCGGCATACCAGACTCTGTCGCCGGCCTTGAACAGGGTCACCTCGCTGCCCACGGCGACGACCTCCCCCACCGCATCCCACCCCAACACGCGGGGGCTCGGCTCCACCTTGGCCTTGGGGGCGCGCACCTTGGTGTCGACCGGGTTGATGGAGGTGGCATTGACCCGCACCAGCAGATCCCGCGGGCCCGGGGTCGGGGTGGGGATCTCGGCCTCGATGAAGCAGTGGGGGTGATCGCTGGGCAGATAATGGGTGAGGGCGATGGCTTTCATGGCAATTCCTTTCAAATCGGGATGAGTGGGATTGCCAGAGAGTCTAGTCTGGTTAATTATTCCGATTAAGATGGGTAATTGGTAAAGACTGTTTGCATATATGAACAATGTCGAACTGGAGTTGATGGGGCTGTTCGCCACCGTAGTGGAGCAGGGCAGCTTCACCGGGGCTGCCGAGGTGCTCGGCATGCCCAAGTCCTCGGTGAGCCAAAAGATCTCGCGCCTCGAATCCCAGCTGGGGGTGCGCCTGTTGCAGCGCACCACCCGCCGGCTCAGCCTGACCCCGCAGGGGGAGCTCTATGTGGAGCATTGTCGGGGGTTGCTGACCCTGGCCCGCAGCGCCAACCTGGCCATGGCCAGGCTGCGCACAGCCCCGGCCGGCCGGGTGAGGGTCACCGCCCCCGAGGCCACCGGCACCCTGCTGCTCGGCAAGATCTTGGCTGAGTTTCGTGCCCTCTATCCCGAGGTGGTGCTGGAGCTGACCCTGAGTGACGAGCAGCTGGATCTGGTGGGGGAGGGTTACGATCTGGCGCTGCGGGCGGCGCCGCTGAAAGACTCCAGCCTCATCTGCCGGCGCATCGGCCAGGTGGCGCGCCATCTGGTGGCGGCGCCGGATTATCTGGGCCGGCATGGCGAGCCTCAGCAACTGAGCGAGCTGGGACGGCACGCCTGTCTGGTACATTCGGCGCTGCCGGTGTGGCCACTGCAGGAGGGGGGCTGGCGCCCACGGGGAGCCTGCATCAGCAACAGCCTGCTGGCGCTGCGGGAGCTGGCCCTCAACGGTGGCGGCATAGCGCTGTTGCCGGATCATGTCTGTCAGGAGGATCTGATCGGGGGGGGGCTGCAGAAGGTGCTGCCGAACCACCCCATACCGCCCAATCCGTTTTACCTCATCTACCCGAGCCGGGAGCACCTGGCCCCCGCCCTGCGTTCGCTGATGGACTTTGTCGCCGACCGCCTGCCCTTCGCCTGAGTCGTCAGAAGCTGAGGGTGGCCTTGTTGGGCTCGAAGCCGAGCGGGACCGACTGGCGATCGGCCAGCATGCGCAGCTGCCCCTCGACCAAGCCGGCATTGGGGCCCAGCACCAGCACCAGCTGATGCTCGTTCAGGGCTATCCAGGAGAGGCAACCCAGGCTCGTCAGACGAAGTTGATCCACCAGCGCCATGTCACGCACCCGCAGGCTGAGGCGGGTCAGGCAGACGCTCATTGCCTGCAGATTGTCCATGCCCCCCAGCACCTTGAGGTACTGGATCGCCAGCATCTGCGGATCGGTGGGGGCCACGCTCGCCAGCCGTGGCAGCACCTCGGCGAGGGGCCTGCTCGGCAGGCTGAGGGGCGCGTGTTCCAGCAGTTGGGAGAACAGCAGGGCGTAGGCGACGAAGAACAGGATGCCGAGGGGGATGAGCCAGAAGCTGTGCTCGCCGGTGGAGTAGCTCAGCACCAGATCCAGCAGCCCGGCGGAGAAGTAGGTGCCCACCTTGATCCCCAGCCCGCTGCAGATGGCGAGCGACAGCCCGGTCAGCAGGGCGTGGGCCAGAAACAGCCAGGGGGCGGTGAAGGCAAACAGGAACTCGATGGGTTCGGTGATCCCCACCAGCGCCGAGGTGAGGGCCAAGGTGAGCAGCAGGCCCCCTTGTGGCAGTCGGTGCATGCGCTGACGATGGAGCCAGATGGCGAAGCAGGCCCCCGGCAGACCGAACATGATGACGGGATAGAGTCCCGCCACATAGCCTTCGTGCAGCGGCTGGGCGGCGGCCAGCGCCTGCAGGTTGCTCTCGCCCAGGCCGACGAGGCTGCCCAGCACCTGGTGCAAACCGAGAGGGATCAGCAGTCGGTTCAGTACGCCGTAGCAGAAGGCGCCGAAGGGGGTGGTGAGCAGGTCGGAGGCGATCAGGCTGATGCCCTGCTCCAGCAGTGGCCAGATCAGCGCCAGCGGGATGACCAGCAGCATGCAGGCCAGGGCCGAGAGCAGCAGGGCGGGGATCTCTTCCGGCAGCGCCCTCAGCCAGCCGGGGAGGGACAGGCTGCGCGCCCAGGAGCAGACCAGCGCCGTGGTCAGCCCCGCCAGCAGACCGCAGATCATGTCCGCATGCAGGCCGGGACAGAGGGTGCCCAGCGCCGAGCTCAGCAACAGAAAGTTGACCGCCCCGGCCAGGGCCTGTGCCCCTTGTCCCTGCCGGCTCAGCCCGAAGGCGATGGCCACCGCGTAGATGAGCGGCATCTGGCTGAACAGGGCCTGCCCGGCGAGGGAGAGCACCGCCAGATCCAGCACATCCGGCTGGCCGAGCCGATAGAGCAGGGCGGCCAGCGGCAGGATGGAGACCGGCAGCAGCAGGGCATAGCCGAGCCGTTGCAGGGACTGGGTCAGGATCTTTCTGGCGTTCTGAACGGGCATGATCGCGGAACTTTTTGTGACGTGGCGCACAGTTTAACCGCAAGGCACCCATTTTGGGATAGGGAAGATCCCTTTATTGCGCTCTTTATTATTTCTGATCAAATAATCGGCGAACGGCCTGATCCGGAGGCGGGGTCAGCAGGCTCACCAGCACGAAGGCCACCAGCCCCAGCCCCAGGCTCGGCACTATGGCGTGCAGGCCGGCCAGCTGGATCCCCCACTGACTCAGGACCCCGTAGCAGACAATGCCCGAGACCATGCTGGCCAGTGCCCCGGGGCCGTTGGCCCGCGACCAGTAGAGGCCGAGTACCAGCGGCCAGAGGAACACTGCCTGCAGGCCCCCGAAGGCGAGCAAGTTGAGCCAGATGATCATCTCGGGGGGCTGCAACGCCGCCAGCAGCACCAGGGTGCCCAGGATCAGGGTGCAGAGCAGGGAGAGGCGCGGCACCCGCACCTCCAGCTTCTCCTGCTGCTCCTGTTTAGGACTGAGATAGTTGAGGTAGAGATCCTTCACCAGGGTCGCCGAGGCCTGGATCAGCTGGGAGTCGATGGTGGACATGATGGCCGCCATGGGCGCCGCCAGGAAGACCCCCGCCAGCCAGGGTGGTAGCACCTCCATCATCAGGGACGGCATGATCTTGTCCGGGCTGTCCATGCCGGGCAGGATGGCGCGCCCCAGGGCGCCGGCCAAATGCATGCCGAACATCAGCAGGGCGCTGACCACGGTGCCGATGAGGATGCCTCTGTGCAACGCCTTGCTGTCCCGGTAGCCGAAGCAGCGCAGGGCCGAGTGGGGCAGCCCCACCACCCCGACACAGACCAGGATCCAGAAGCTCAGCATGAAGGGCTGGGTCAGCATGTCGCCGGCCCCCTGCGGGCTGACCAGCTTGGGGTCGATCACCTTGAGCTGATGGATGAGGTTCGGCAGGCCGTCGCCGGCCACCAGGATCCCGGCCAGCAGGGCGCCGGTACCGATCAGCATGATGATCCCCTGCAGCGCATCGGTCATGACCACGGCGCGAAAGCCGCCGATGACGGTATAAAGTAGTACGCAGCTGGCAAATAGCAGCAGGCCCTGCTGATAACTGAGGCCAGTGGCGGTCTCTAGCAGGCGGGCCCCGCCGATGAACTGCACCACCATGGTCGCGATGAAGGCGAGGATGATGGTCACGGATCCCAGCACCACCACCCACTTGCTGCGATAGCGGGCCCACAGCATGTCGTTGATGGTCACCGCGTTGACCCGGCGGGCGATGATGGCGAACTTCTTGCCAAGCACCCCCAGGGTGAGCCAGACGGTGGGCAGCTGGATCATCGCCAGCAGCACCCAGCCGAGGCCAATCTTGTAGGCTGCGCCCGGCCCACCGATGAAGGAGGAGGCCGAGGTGTAGGTGGCCACCAGCGTCATGGCCAGCACCAGGCCACCCATGCTGCGGTTGCCGATGAAGTACTCCTGCACGAAGTCCCCGTTGCTGCGATGGCGGCTGGCCCAGAAGCCGACCCCCAGCACCAGCACCAGGTAGACGATAAGCGGTAGCATCAACTCAAGATTCATGGCGGCGAGACTCCTCGCTATGGGATGAGGACTCGTGGAAAGCGTGAACAGATCCCTGGGTGCCGTTGGCCTGAATTGGCTCGACGAAGGGCTCCTCGGTATCGAGGGGGATGTCGACAAAGAGGCGATCCACCATGAGCGCGCAGAGGCCGATAAACAGCAGTGGCATCAGGATGCAGCTGAGCAGGAACCAGAGCGGCATGTCCCAGAGTTCCAGCTCTTCCGGGATGAAATAAGCGGTGCCATACCAGGCAACGAAATAGAGCAGGGTCAGCAGCAGGCAGAGGGCTGCTTCCCGACGGGCGAGTGCGAAACGGTTCACCTTGGCCTCCAACCATTTTTGAGGGGCGCAAGGATAACAAAAAAGGGCCATGTCGCCATGGCCCTTTTTCAATTGCAGATCCTGTCTGGACCCGAGATTCTCTTGCTGAGAGCCTCTTACAGACCCAACTTCTTGTGCAGATAGTGGATGTTGGTGCCACCGTGCTGGAAGTTTTCGTCCTTCATGATCTCTTTTTGCAGGGCGATGTTGGTCTTGATCCCTTCTACCACCAGCTCGTCGAGGGAGTGACGCATGCGGGCGATGGCGATGTCGCGGTTCTCACCGTAACAGATCAGCTTGCCGATCATGGAGTCGTAGTATGGCGGCACTTTATAGCCGGCATAGATGTGGGACTCCCAACGCACCCCCAGACCACCCGGCGCATGGAAGCGCTGGATGAGGCCGGGAGAGGGCATGAAGGTGGCCGGATCCTCGGCATTGATCCGGCATTCGATGGCATGGCCACGGATGCGGATGTCCTGCTGGGTGATCGACAGGGGCTGGCCGGCGGCGATGCGCAGCTGCTCCTTGATCAGATCCACACCAGTGACCATCTCGGTGACCGGGTGCTCGACCTGGATCCGGGTGTTCATCTCGATGAAGTAGAACTCGCCGTTCTCGTACAGGAACTCGAAGGTGCCCGCACCGCGGTAGCCGATCTCGAGACAGGCACGCACGCAGCGCTCACCGATGAACTTGCGCATCTCTTCGGTGATGCCGGGTGCCGGCGCTTCTTCTACGACCTTCTGGTGGCGACGCTGCATGGAGCAGTCCCGCTCACCCAGATAGAGGGCGGTACCCTGACCGTCTGCCAGCACCTGGATCTCGATGTGGCGCGGGTTCTCGAGGTACTTCTCCATGTAGACCATGTCGTTCTTGAAGAACTGGCCTGCTTCGGATTTGGTCAGGGCGATGGCGGCGGCCAGCTCGGCCTCGTTGCGCACCACGCGCATGCCACGACCACCACCGCCACCGGCGGCCTTGATGATCACGGGGTAGCCGATCCGCTTGGCGATGGTGGCGTTGCGCTTGGCATCGCTGTCCACCGGACCGTCGGAGCCGGGCACGCAGGGTACGCCTGCCTTCTTCATCGCCTCGATGGCGGAGACCTTGTCACCCATCAGGCGAATGGTCTCGGCGCGCGGGCCTATGAAGATGAAGCCGGATTTCTCGACCACTTCGGCAAAGTCGGCGTTCTCGGAGAGGAAGCCGTAACCCGGGTGGATGGCGACGGCACCCGTCACCTCGGCGGCGGCGATGATGGCCGGCACGTTGAGGTAGGACTCACCGCTGGCGGGTTTGCCGATGCAGATGGTTTCGTCGGCCAGGAGCACATGCTTGAGCTCCCGATCGGCGGTGGAGTGAACGGCCACTGTCTTGATCCCGAGCTCTTTGCAGGCGCGCAGGATCCGCAGGGCAATTTCACCTCGGTTGGCGATGACTACTTTGTCCAACATGGGTGGCGTTTTCCCTTATTCGATGATGAACAGCGGCTCGTCGAATTCGACGGCCTGACCATTTTCAACCAGGATCGCTTTGATCACACCGGCCTTGTCAGACTCGATTTGGTTCATCATTTTCATGGCTTCGACGATGCACAGGGTATCGCCGACATTGACGTGCTGACCGACTTCCACGAAGGCCTTGGCTTCCGGGCTGGAGGAGCGGTAGAAGGAGCCGACCATGGGGGAGCGCATCAGATGGCCGCTCGGAGTGGTGTCGGCAGCCGCAGGGGCGGCGGCAGGGGCAGCACCGGCAACCGGGGCGGCAACCTGCTGAACCGGAGCCTGCTGCATCATCATCTGCGGTGCAACGCTAACCTGGCCGGAGAAATTGCGGCTGATGCGAACGGACTCTTCCCCTTCGGAGATTTCCAGCTCGGCGATGCCGGACTCTTCAACCAGTTCAATCAGCTTCTTGATTTTGCGGATATCCATTAGCATTCTCTTTCTTCTTTATCTGATCAGTGATTATCAAGCCGCGCGCAATTGATGCACGGCTGCGGTTAAAGCGAATTGGTAGCCATCGGCACCCAGCCCGCAGATCACCCCCTTGGCGACATCAGACAGATAGGAGTGATGGCGGAAGGGTTCCCTGGCATGGACGTTTGACAGGTGAACCTCGATGAAGGGGATGGCCACACCCAGCAGTGCATCGCGCAGGGCGACGCTGGTATGGGTGAAGGCTGCCGGGTTGATGATGATAAAATCCACCTGGCCCATGGCCTGATGAATACGGCCGACCAACTCATGTTCGGCGTTGGATTGCAGGTGTTCCAGGGTGGCGCCAAGTTCGCCGGCACTTTGCTGCAGATCGGCGACGATCTCATCGAGTGTCTTGCTGCCGTAGATTCCCGGCTCCCGCTTGCCCAGCAGATTCAGGTTGGGACCGTTGAGCAGGAGAATTCGGTGATGTTGCGACATATTGAGTGCATCCTCGATGATAATGCTGCTATCTATCAGCAATCTGTGGACTACCAGAAATCTAGCCATTTTCTGCGCAATTCGGTGTGCCCTGGCACACAGATTTCGCAATTATATTGATTTCGTGAAAATTAGCAGCATTTTACTGGTCTAATCTCTACATCTGGTCGTTTATTGAGCTTTTTAGGCCGGTAGCTGAAACGCGGACGGCGAAGACGACAAAGCCGGCGCAAGGCCGGCTTTGTGGGGCGTCGGGACGGGGATCAAGCCGCCTCTGACTTCTCGCGGATGAGCTTGTCCACGACGCCCGGATCCGCCAGGGTGGAGATATCCCCCAGGCTGTCGGTCTCGCCGGTGGCAATCTTGCGCAAGATCCGGCGCATGATCTTGCCGGAGCGGGTCTTGGGCAGCCCCTCGGCCCAGTGGATCACGTCCGGGGTGGCGATGGCGCCTATCTCCTTGCGCACCCACTCCTTCACCTCTTTGTGCAGCTCGCGGCTCGGTTCTTCCCCGGCGATCAGGGTGACATAGGCGTAAATGCCCTGACCCTTGATCTCGTGGGGCACGCCCACCACCGCCGCCTCGGCGATCTTGGGATGGGCGACCAGGGCCGATTCGATCTCGGCGGTGCCCATGCGATGGCCGGAGACGTTCAGTACATCATCGACTCGGCCGGTGATCCAGTAGTCACCGTCCTGGTCGCGACGAGCACCGTCGCCGGTGAAGTAGCGGCCCGGGAAGGTGGAGAAGTAGGTCTGCTCGAAGCGCTCGTGATCGCCGAACACGGTGCGCATCTGGCCCGGCCAGGAGTCGGTGATCACCAGGTTGCCCTCGGTGGCGCCCTCCAGCGGCTCGCCCAGATTGTCCACCAGCGCCGGCTGCACCCCGAAGAAGGGACGGGTAGCCGAACCCGGTTTCAGTGCGGTGACGCCGGGCAGGGGGCTGATGAGGATGCCGCCGGTCTCGGTCTGCCACCAGGTGTCGACGATGGGGCAGCGTTCGTCACCTATGGTGCGGTAGTACCACTCCCAGGCTTCCGGGTTGATGGGTTCACCCACGGATCCCATGATGCGCAGGCTTTGGCGAGAGGTGCCTTCGATGGCGTCGCGGCCCTTGGCCATCAGGGCGCGGATCGCGGTCGGCGCCGTGTAGAGGATGCTGACCTGGTGTTTGTCCACCACCTGGCTCATGCGGTTGGTGGCCGGGTAGTTCGGCACCCCTTCGAACATGAGTGTGGTAGCACCGTTGGCGAGCGGCCCGTAGACCAGATAGGAGTGGCCGGTGACCCAACCCACGTCGGCGGTACACCAGTAGATGTCCTCCTCGTGGTAGTCGAACACGTACTTGAAGGTGAGGGCGGCGTAGACCAGGTAGCCGCCGGTGGTGTGCAACACGCCTTTGGGCTTGCCGGTGGAGCCGGAGGTGTAGAGCACGAACAGCGGATCCTCGGCGCCCATGGCCTCGGCCGGGCAATCCGGACTGGCGGCGGCGACGGCGTCGTGCCACCAGATATCGCGATGGTTGTGCCAGGCTACCTGACCACCGGTGCGCTTGAGCACTATCACCTTGCTGACCCGGGTCTCCGGGTTGGTGAGCGCTTCGTCCACGTTCTTCTTGAGGGGGATGGGGCGACCGCCGCGCAGCCCTTCATCGGCGGTGATGACGACCGAGGAGCCCGAGTCTATGATGCGCCCGGCCAGGGCTTCCGGTGAGAAACCACCGAAGACGATGCTGTGCACGGCACCGATGCGGGTACAGGCCAGCATGGCAACGGCGGCTTCCGGCACCATGGGCATGTAGAGGCAGACCATGTCGCCGCGTTTGACCCCTTGCGCCTTGAGCACGTTGGCAAACTTGCACACCTCGGTATGCAGCTCGCGATAGGTCAGCTTGCGATCCTCGGCGGGGTTGTCCCCTTCCCAGATGATGGCGACCTTGTCACCGCGCTCGTGCAGATGGCGATCCAGACAGTTGGCCGAGACGTTGAGCAGGCCGTCCTCATACCATTTGATGGAGACGTGGCCCGGATCGTAGGAGGTGTTCTTGACCTTGGTGTAGGGCTTCATCCAGTCGAGGATCTTGCCCTGCTCACCCCAGAAGGCGTCCGGATCCTGTACCGATGCCTGGTACATGGCCTCATAACCTTCCTTGTCCAGCAGGGCGCCGCTGCCGATGTGGGCCTTGACCGGGTAGACCTTGTGCTCGCTCATCTCTCACTCCTGTGAATACATTTCTGTCATGTTTGAGTAACAACTTATACCTTTGGTGCCCGAGGGCAATTAGACTTTTGGATAGCGACGAAGGGAATGATGGCAGCAGATGGGGGCAAGGTCGCTGACAAGTGAGAGGGAGCCATAGGCTCCCTTTTTCGCGCCATGGCGGCGGCTCAATTGCGGTCGTTGTCATCTGGACGTGACACTGAACCATAAGTGGGAGCTAGCCAGAGAGTGGCGCGAGATCGGGATGAAGGGGGTCAGCCTTTCTGGCGACCGAAGGCCTGCAGGCCGCGCACCAGTACCAGCATGGCCAGCACGAGAAAAGGCAGGGCGAAGGCCATCAGCAGCAGCCAGTGGGCATCGCTGCCGCTGCTGTGGATGAAATCTATCCATGCCACCAGCAAGGCCAGCATGCCGGCTATCTGGAAGCGGCGGCGCAGCACCACCTCCACCACGAGGTTGGCGAGGTAGAGAGTCAGCAAGATGCCGGCGAAACCGGTGAGCTGAGCTGCACCGTAGAGTTCCCTGTCCGGGTTGAACAACAGGGCCGCCAGGGGGAGCAGGCCCTGTTCCATCGGAATAAAGGTGAGCAGCCAGCAGACGATCAACAGCAAGGCTGTCTTCATGGCATCGACAGCCGGCAGATGATGAGCAACAAGGCTGTCTTCATGGCATCGACAGCCGGTAGTTGATGAGCAACAAGGCTGTCTTCATGGCATCGACAGCCGGTAGTTGATGAGCAACAAGGCTGTCTTCATGGCATCGACAGCCGACAAGTGATGAGCTGCAAGGCTGTTTTCATGGCATCGACAGCTGGCGGTTGATAAACAGCAGGGCCGTTTTCATCGGATCAGTCGGCGGCTTGCGCCGGTTTGACCAGGCTGAGGTAGTTGGCATCCATGTGCAGGAAGACCCCCAGCAGACGGGCGCTGGCGCCGTAGAAACCGAACTTGTCGGCCTGGCGGCACGCCTGCTCGAAGCGCTCGAACCAACCCAGCAGATGCTGGTGCAGCAATTCTTCCTGCTCCTGCAGCCATTGCGCCCGCTCATCCGCGGTGGTGGCCTCGGCGGCGCGGATGATGAGATTGCCCATCAGATCCAGCTCGATGGCCAGGTGATCGGCGGGCTCCTTGAACTTGTCGCTCACATCGATGCCAAGGCGCTTGAGACGTTCCTGCATCTCGGCCATGGGGGCCTGCATCAGCAGCTTGGCCTCCCCGCGATAGAGGGATTCGTAAGGCAGGGCGCCCTGCTTGGGATCGACCAGGAACAGGCCGGCGAAATCGGCAGCCAGCTCCAGTTGGCGATCCGGACGCACCAGCAGGCGAGCGATGGCGTCGTTGAGCTCGGCTACTGCCTCACGCATGGGATCCAGCGTGGAGAGACTTTTCAGGAAGCTGCGCACATCGTAGCTGTCATACTCGGCGATCTGCGCATCGCTGAGTTCGGTGGCAAACAGGGTGGAAAACCACCAGTAAAGTTCGGCCCTGCGTTCGCTGGTAGCCATAAATTCCTGCATTTTTCCTCCGTGGATGACAATCGGGAGCCTGGATGGCCCCCGATTCTAACGACTTTAAAAATAAAGGAAACTCAAGGGGCTGTTTTGGCCAGCCCCGCTCACAGTGCCGGGAACATGGGGTCGATGCCGACCGCCGATCCCGGCGTGCCAAAGGCGGTGACCGCCGGTACCTGGCCCTGGAATCTCTCGATCTCCACCAGGGTGGTGTGGGCCGTGGTGGCCTGGGCCAGACTGGAGGAGCCGATGTCCGCGGTCAGCACATTGGGGTCACCATAGGTGCAGAGGGTACCCACCTTGCCCCCTTCCAGCGGACCGTACCAGGCCCCCTCCTGGATCCGTACCACGCCGGGGGCATAGTCATCAGAGATCACCAGCCCCGCCAGCACCTGACCGCGACCGTTGAACACCCGCACTAGCTCCCCGTCCTTGAGGCCCCGCGCCTTGGCATCCTGGGGGCTCATGTAGACGGGCTCACGCCCCTGCACCGTGTAGGTGGCGCGGTAAGCATCCGAGGAGCAGAGCTGGCTGTGCAGCCGCTTGTCCGGGTGGCAGGACTGCAGGTGCAGCGGGTACTGCTGGCTGCCCGGGCCGCCGTGGGAGCGCTCGAATGGTTCGATCCAGACCGGATGGCCGGGGCAATCCGCATAGCCGTAGTTCGCGATGGTCTGGGAGAAGATCTCGATGAGGCCGGACGGGGTGCCCAGCGGCTCCAGATCCGGCTCCTGACGGAACGACTCGTGGCGCACCCAGGGCTGGCCGGCGGGGAAGGTGACGAAGCCCTCACCCTGCCAGAACTGGCTGAAGCGGGGCAGACGGATGCCGATGCCACGGCCCTGCAGGCGGGCGTCGTCATAGATGCTCTGGATCCACTCCAGCTTGCTCTTGCCACCGGTGAACTCGGCCTCGCGGTCGAAGCGGCGGCAGAGGTCGGCGAAGATGTCGTAGTCATCGCGCGCCTCGAACAGCGGCTCCACCACCTTGCGCATGGCCAGGATGCCGGCGTTGGAGTGGGAGCCCCACTGCTCTATATCGTCTCTCTCATAGGTCGTCGTGGCCGGCAGCACTATGTCCGCGAAGCGGCAGCTCGCGGTCCACTGGTGATCCACGCTCACCACGGTTTCCAGCTTGCGCCAGGCCGCCACCATCTTGTTGCGATCCTGCTGATGGTGGAAGGGGTTGTTGCCGCAGAACACCGCCATCTTCATCTCTGGATAGATGATGGTCTGGCCGTTGAAGGCGATGGTCTTGCCTGGATTGAGGATACAGTCGACGAAGCGGGCCACCGGGATGAACTTGGAGTAGCCCTTCCAGTCGCCGTCATGAATGGGTTTGACGCCGGGGATGACGGAGCTGAAACCGGACATGATGGGGCCGCTGGAGGTGATGGTGCCGGCGCCATTGTAGTGCCAGCCAAAGCCATAGCCGCCGCCGGGCAGGCCGATCTGGCCCAGCATGGAGGCCAGCACTACCAGCATCCAGGCGTATTGCTCGCCGTGGTGCATGCGTTGCACGCACCAGCCGCCGATGAGTTGGGTACGGCCGCTGGCCATGGTACGGGCCAGCTCGCGAATGGTATCGGCGGGCACGCCACACAGCCTGGCCGCCCAGTCGGCGTCCTTCACCTGACCGTCGCTCTCGCCGAGCAGGTAGGGCAGGAACTTGTCAAAGCCGGTGGTGTAGTTCTTCAGGAACTTGGCGTCGTGCAGCTGCTCGCTGTAGAGGGTGTGGGCGATGGCCAGCATCAGGGGCACGTCGGTCTGCGGGTTCAGGGTGACCTGCTCGCAGCCCAGGTATTTCTGGGTCTTGGACTTGACCGGATCGACGCTGATGACCCGGATCTCCCCCTTGGCCACCTTCTCTTTGAGCTGTGCCCAGTAGTCATAGACGCTGTGATCCGGCACCAGCCAGCCCACCTGCAGGTTCTTGATGGGATCGGAGCCCCAGATGACGATGGTCTTGCTGTGCTCCAGCAGCAGCGGCCAGGAGGTCTGCTGCTCGTACACCTCCATGGCCCCCGCCACGTGGGGCAGGATCACCTGGGCGGCGCCGGTGGAGTAGTCACCGGCCTTGGCGAGATAAGTGCCATGCAGGTTCATGGCGCGGCCCAGCATGGCGCCGGCGGAGTGCAGCTTGCCCACCGACTGCCAGCCGGAGTGACCCGCGTAGAGGGCGCTCGGGCCATGGGTCTTCTGCACCCGCTCCAGCTCGTGATAGAAGAAGTCCAGGGCCTGGGACCAGCTCACCCGCACGAAGCGGTTCTGGCCGCGCTCGCTGGTGTCGGACTGGTGCCCCTTGCGCAGCCAGTCCAGGCGCACCATGGGGTAGCGGATGCGGGAGGGGTTGTAGACCACCTCGGCCAGCCCCTTGAGCATCTCGGTCGGGTGCTTGTCGTGCTCGAACGGCAGGGTCTCGACCCAGCGGCCGTCCACCACCCGGGCGCGGAAGGCGCCCCAGTGGGAGCCCGATTGCACCAGCTTGTTGCCGGACTCGGCGGCCATGACGGCGCGGCCGAGCAGGGAGGGGCCGATCAGAGCAGAGGCACCGCTGGCCAGCAGGCCACCCAGGAAACCACGGCGGGAAATGTTGATCATGATGTTATTCCTCTTTCGAATCCTTAGTGGCTACCCTGGCCGCCGGTATCGGCGGCGTGGTTCTGCAGGTATTTGAGCAGGGTGCGCTCCTCTTCCTTGCTCAGGCGGTAGTAGGCGGACATCGCCTTGAGCCCGGAGATCCAGCCGTTGGCGGTGAAGTGCGCCGGGTTCGGCGCCGCGTGGCAGGAGTTGCAGGTGGACTTGTACATCTCGCCGGCATAGTCCCAGATGGGCTGTAACGAGGACTCAAGTCCCTTGCCATCGACCCAGGCCTGGACCCGTACCTGCTCCCAGGGGATCTGGGTGGCTTCATCCATCTGTTGCTTGAGCACTTGCTCGCCGGCCTTGAGCTCATCGCGCAGGGTGGCCACGAAGACCCGCTTGCCCATGTATTCGCTCAGCACCCGGCCCTTGCCGTCCCGCTCGCGCCAGCCCTCAACGACCACTTGCAGGCGATCGCCGCTGCGGGCCAGCACCTGAATGCGGGAGGCGGGCAGCAGCTTGCCGACGGCCTCGGTGCTCTGCTCATCGGCGTAGAGATCCTTCTCGGCCAGGGTGTAGAGGGTCTCGGCGGCGGGGGCTTCCTGGGCTGCCTCTTTGAGGCTGGCGAAGGTGGCGCGAAAGCCCCCTGCCATGTTCGGCAGCTCGTGGGCTATGCCCTTGTGGCACTCGATGCAGTTCATGTTCTTGGCGGCGGCGTCCTGCATGGCCAGGGCGGCGGCGGGGGACTGCCTGGCGTGATCCATGTTGTCGTAGCTGTGGCAGGACTTGCAGGTCTTGGAGTTCTGGCTGCTCATGCGGGCCCAGACCTTCTCCGCCAGGTGCAGGCGCCTGTCCTCAAACTTCTCCTGGGTGTCGATGCTGTGGCCTATGTACTCCTGATAGAGGTCGTTGGCGGCCTCCATCTTGCGGGCCACCTTGCCGACGAAGTCCTTGGGCTGGTGGCAGTCGGTACAGACCGCCTGCACCCCGGAGGCGTTCTTGTAGTGAATGGACTCCTTGTACTCCTGGTAGACGGTGCTCTCCATGGAGTGGCAGGAGACACAGAATTCCAGGGAGCTGGTCTTCTCGAAGCCGTAATGCAGGCCGACGGAGCCGGCCAGGGTCACGCCGACCCCGACCAGGATCAGCGCCAGCACCGACCAGCGGCGGCTGGGTGTGCGCAGGAAGTGCCACAGTTTTTTCATGGAAGGTCTCTCAGATCGCTTTTTTGATGTGAGCCATGATAGGGAGCGGCTGTGAACAGGGTTGCCGGTAAAAATTAATGAATTAGGGGTATTTATGAAAAAATGTGAATAGAATACTCCCCTCTTTCCCTGCTGCGAGCCCTGCCATGCGCCACCACATACTGGTCGTCGAAGATGACGTCGTGACCCGCGAGAAGCTGACCGGCTATTTCGAGCGGGAAGGGTATCGGGTGACGGCGGTGGAAGACGGGCAGGGGATGCGGGCCGCCCTGGCGGAGCAGGACATCGCCCTGGTGATGCTGGACATCAACCTGCCCGGGGAAGACGGCCTGCTGCTGACCCGCGAGCTGCGGGCTCGCAGCACGGTCGGCATCATTCTGGTCACCGGCCGCAGCGATGCGGTGGACAAAATAGTGGGGCTGGAGATGGGGGCCGATGACTATGTCACCAAGCCGTTTGAGCTCAGGGAATTGCTGGTGCGGGTCAAGAACCTGCTGTGGCGCATCTCCCTGGCGGCCCCGGTTTCGGAGGTGCGCGAGCCCGATGACGATGCGGTCTGCTTCGGCCCCTGGCGCTTCGACATTCCCCGCCGTCAGCTCAGCAAGGACGGGGTGCCGGTGCGCCTCACCAAGGCGGAATACGAGGTGCTGGTGGTGTTCGTCGCCCATGCGGGCCGGGTGCTCAGCCGGGAGCGGATCCTCTCACTGGTGACCCATCGCGGGGACGGGCCGAGCGATCGCACCATAGACGTGCTGATCCGCCGGTTAAGGGGCAAGCTGGAGGAGGAGCCGCGGGATCCCCAGCTGTTTGTCACCGTCCACGGCGAGGGTTACCTGTTCGCCGGTCAGATCGCCCCGTAGGCAGTGAATCTGGCTGCTTTTAGTGCGTTTTGTGAATTATTTAATAAGTAATTTTGCAGTAAGTGGTGGGTTGTTCTGCCATCAGGCCGGTGGTCGGGTCTCAAACTGCGGGCAGTCGTCCCCTATCCGGTGCCAGGGCGCCTTGGAGCCGACGAAGATGTGAAAGCCGGGCTGCTGGCTCGGCGCCTCGTCCAGCACCCCGAGGCGCAGGTTGATCTTGCCGCTGCTGCGCTTCTGGCTGAACAGACTGGAGCCGCAGTGGCGGCAGAAGGCGAGGCTGGTCTCCTCCGATTTCTGGAAGCGGGCGATGGCGTCGCTGCCCTTCACCACTTCGACCTTGTCCCCGTCCAGCCCACCCACCGAGGCGTAATCCGAGCCGGAAAATTTGCGGCACTCGCCGCAATGGCAGTTGCCCATGTAGTCGAAGCTGTCCGGCAGGCGTAGCTTGACGGCGCCGCACAGGCAGCTCGCGTGTAACATCTTCATCTCTCTTCCTCGCGGGTGTTTGGGTCTAGTGGTCATCCTCGGCACGAAACAGTACCCGCTTGCACTTGGCACAGGCCCATTCGCGCCGAAAGTCTGCCAGATGCACCAGACCGACCTCCAGCAGTTTGTGGTGACCGCAGTGGCGGCAGAACACTATCTTGCCGTCCACCGCCTCCGGGTGGGCACTCAGGTACTGGGCCCGGGTGGGCACCTCCTCCCAGGGGGTAGCGGGGACGCACTTGCGCTGATGGCTGTAGTAGATCCAGTAAAACAGAAAGAAGACCACCAGAATGATAAAGGTCAGCAGATGCTCCATCACGACTCTCCCCGTTTGCCCTGTGCGGTTCCAGACTTAAATGCTATTCGAATGAATATGTTACAAGAACCGCCAAGGGGGGATTGTGATCCGCTTCGGGTTTTGGTCTAGGGGCTTGCCTGGTCCAGGCCGACCCGGTAGACGGGACGAAAATTCCCATCCGACAGCGAGTGTTCCGGCGCGCTCAGGGGGGCTGTCAGGGTCAGGATGGGAGGCCCCATGACCCGTGGGCACTGCGCCTCGCTGGCATCCGGCTGCCTGAGCAGACAGACCGCCTGAGCCACCGAGAGACGTCCCTGCTCGCGCATCTGATCGCTGTTGGCGGTGAGGATCTTGCCGCGCAGCAGGCCGCGCTGGACCCCGTGACTGAAGTAGATGGAGAGCACCCTGGGATGCCCGGCATGATGCTGGGCCAGCTCGTTGACCGCCACTTCGGCGGCGATGGCGCCCCCCACCAGATAGTCGAGGTCGGGATGGCGGCTCAGGGTCTGCTGCACCAGGGTGCGCTGGATCTCGCGGCTGTTGTCGCCGCGCATCGTGGTGACGAGCCGGATGGCGCTGCCACGGATGGCATCAAGGAAGCCGGACTCGACGAAGGGGGTGCCGCCGCCGGAGTCGGGGCCCGGAAAGAGGGCGACCGAGACGGGCGGGCTGCCCGCCGGATGGCGCTCAGCCAGCCAGTGGCCGATGCGCCAGCCCATCTGTTGCCAGGGCACGCCAACCTGGGCGATGGCAAGCCCCGGGGCGAGATCGTTGACCAGACCGAACACCGGCAGGGGGCTCTGCCTGATGGCCTCGGCCAGGCCCTCATAGCTGACCGCGCCGAGCAGTATGGCGTCACTCCCCTCGTCGGCGCATTGGCGCAGCTGCTTGCGCTGCTCGGCCAGGGCTCCGTAGCCCCCCGCCTCGTGGATCCGCACCCGGGCGCCCAGCCGCCTGGCCTCCTCCACCATGCCCTGATTGACCGACAGCCAGTAGGCATCCCGCAGATGGGGGTAGAGTGCACACAGGGTCAAGGGCTTGGCGAGGGGCGCAGGCTCCGCCCAGGCCAGCCGCGTGGGCTGGCCGGTGAAGGCCCCGTCCGGCCAGTGCTCCACCTCGAAGGCGAAGGCGGGACGGGCGAGCAGCGCGAGCAGAATGCACAGAGAGAGGCTTCGCATGGCAGAGGGTTTTGTTAAAGTGTGAGGCCCTATTATCCGGACAAAACCGATCACAACCAAGGGATCCCCCGTGCGAATGTTTTCCGGCCTTGGCGGCAAGTTGCTGTTGGCCTTCTCCCTGATGGCACTGCTGACCCTGAGCGCCTCCCTGCTGGGCTGGGTCGGGCTCAACCGCCTGCGCCAGCTGGAGCAGGGAGTGCAGCAGACCCTGGCGAGCCAGGAGAGCGCCCGCACCCTTGCGCGCCTTGGCGGCGAGATCCAGAACTCGTCCCACCTGCTGGCCATGGCGAGCAGCGAGGCCGAGCGTGCGCATCAGGGACGCCTGCTGACCCTGCAGGGGCAGCAGATGCAACAGGTGCTGGACAGGCTCGGCACCGAGGGGGATCTGGCACAGCTCCATCGACTCAGCCAGACCATCATCGGCAACCTGGGGCAGCAGGGCTGGCTGGTGGGGGAGCGGCTGGGGCTGATGGCCGAAGGCAGTGCGCTGCGCACTAGGCTGGTGGGCGCCGCCGGCCAGGTGGCGGAGCTGGCCCGCAGCCAGATGGAAAACGCCGAGACCGTGATGGTGGCGGGCATGGGATCCCTCTATGGGTTGCAGGGAGTCCCCGCCCATGGGGTGCTCGATCGCCTGCTGGAGCAGGATCTCGACTGGCTTGAGCAGATGACGGAACTGCGTCACCGCACCCTGATGCAGCAGCAACGCATCGAGGAGATCTGGCGCAGCGAGCAACAACCCGCCTTGCAGCGGTTGCAACAGGAGAGCCGCAAGGCCCTGGCCATCTTGCAACTGCGGGCTGGCGCCGTGACGGATCCCGGTCGCCGGGCGTCGGTGGAGCAGGCGCTGGCGCTGCTCGGGCAGAGCGACAAGCTGGTGCAACTGCGCAGTGACTGGCTCGGCAAGGGGGAGGCGCTGCGGGTGTTGGCCTCGGCCAACGAGGTCATGATGGCGAGCCTCAACCAGCAGGTCGACAGCCTGGTGACGGGGGCGCGCGACGCCCTCGGCCAGAGCCAGCAGGCGCTGCGGGAGCGGCTGCAACTGGTGGAGCGGGCCCTGGTGCTGATCGGCCTGCTCACCCTTGGCCTATTGATCCTGCTGATGTGGCGCATTGTCTACGGTCGTATCGTCTGGCCGCTGCAACACGCGGTGGAGGGGATGAGCCGGCTGGCGCGGGGGGATCTGGCGCCCTTGCCCTCAAGGGCACAGGGGCAGGACGAGCTGGCCGAGCTCGGCCGGGCCCTGCAGGTGTTTCGCGACAACGCCATCGAGCTCGGTCGCTATCAGCGGGAGCTGGAGTCCAGGGTGGAGGAGCGCACCGGCCAGCTCAGCCATGCGAACCTGCGCCTCAACGAAGAGGTGGAGAAGCAGCGACTGGCCCGCGCCGAGGCGGAGCAGGCCAACCGGGCCAAGTCGGTCTTCCTCGCCACCATGAGCCACGAGATCCGTACCCCCATGAACGGCATCCTCGGGGGACTCAGTCTGCTGGAAGATACCCGGCTCAATGGGGAGCAGCAGCGCTATCTGGCCGCCATCGGCCACAGCGGTGAATCCCTGCTCGAGATCCTCAACGACATTCTCGACTACTCCAAGATAGAGGCAGGCCACGTGGAGGCTCGCCGCGAGCCCTTCCCGCTGCACCAGCTGGCGGACGAGCTCTGCACCCTGTTTCGGCCAAGGGCCGAGGCCAAGGGGCTGCGCCTCGAGCTGGCCTGTGCCGACACCCTGCCCCCCGTGGTGGAGGGGGACATGGGCAAGCTGCGCCAGGTGCTCGCCAACCTGCTCGGCAACGCCGTCAAGTTCACCCGGCAGGGGCGCATCAGCCTGTCGCTGATGCCGCTGGCGTGCGATGGCCCCTGCGCCGAGCCCTGCATCGAGTTCGTGGTGCAGGATACCGGCCCCGGCATCCCGGACGATGAGCAGCAACTGGTGTTCGAGGCGTTTCGCCAGCGCAAGCGGGATCTCGGCCATCAGGGTGGCACCGGGCTTGGCCTTGCCATCAGCCAGAAGCTGGTGAGCGCCATGGGGGGCGAGTTGCTACTGTCCAGCGAGCCGGGGGAGGGATGCCGCTTCAGCTTCAGCCTGCCCCTGCAACGTTCGGCCGCGCTCCTGCCAACGGAGCCGCAGCCCTTCCACCTCTGCCGGCCACGGGAGATCCTGCTGGTGGAGGACAACGAGATCAACCGGCTGGTGGCGCAAGGCATGCTGGCGCGCCTCGGCCACGGCGTTACCCTGGCGGAGGACGGTCGCAGCGCGCTGGCGCTGGTGACCGAACGGGCATTCGATCTGGCGCTGCTCGACATCAACCTGCCGGACATGGACGGCATCAGCCTGCGGGAAGATCTCGCCGCCATCAGCGAGGAGGTCCATGGCCGGGCGCTGCCCGCCATCGCCGTCTCGGCCCAGATGTACCCCGAGGATATCCGCCACTGCCTGGCGGCCGGCTTCGCCGATTTTGTCGGCAAGCCGGTGCGGCTGGCGGCCCTGGCCGGCGCCATCGCGCGTCAGTGCAAGGAGGAAGACGCCTCGATCGCTCAGGCTGGCACTGAGGCGACGGCGTCACGACCGGCTGCGGGCAATGCGATGCTGGAGGCGGATCTGCCCATGCTGGGCCTGCCGCGCATCCGCCAGCTGGTCGCGCTGTTCGAGTCGCAGGGCGCCGAGCTGGTGGCGGCACTGGTAGCGAGCGAGCCCGGAGAGGCGCGGCGACAATGGGCCCACAAGCTCAAGGGCAGCGCCCTGGCGCTGGGCTTGAGCGAGCTTGCGACGCACTGCGCCGAGCTGGAGGCGGGGGGTGGTGATCCGGCGACCCTGACCGCGGTGTTCGAGGAGACCATGGAGGCGTTGCGGCGCTGGCTGGCGACGAAAAGCGTGGCTGCCGACTGAATAAATGTGCATTTTGCAACATAGATTCAACATTTTTTTAGGTGGTTGGACTGTCTCTTTGATCTCGCTCACGTTACAATGCGCGGGCCCACTTCACCTATCGCGCAAACGATTTTCAGGAGATAAACGGATGTTGAAACGTGACATGACCATCGCCGGCTACGATCCCGAGCTGTGGCAGGCCATTACCGACGAGACCCGTCGTCAGGAAGAGCATATTGAGCTGATCGCGTCTGAGAACTACACCAGCCCCCGTGTCATGGAAGCCCAGGGCTCCCAGCTGACCAACAAGTACGCTGAAGGCTACCCGGCCAAGCGTTACTACGGAGGTTGCGAGTATGTGGACGTGGTTGAGACCCTGGCCATCGAGCGCGCCAAGGAACTGTTTGGTGCCACTTACGCCAACGTGCAGCCGCACTCCGGCTCCCAGGCCAACAGCGCCGTCTACATGGCCCTGCTGCAGCCGGGCGACACCGTGCTGGGCATGAACCTGGCCCACGGCGGTCACCTGACCCACGGCTCCCCGGTCAACTTCTCCGGCAAGCTGTACAACATCATCCCCTACGGCATCGATGAATCCGGCAAGATCGACTACGACGAGATGGAACGTCTGGCCGTCGAGCACAAGCCGAAGATGATGATCGGTGGCTTCTCCGCCTACTCCGGTATCGTTGACTGGGCCCGCATGCGCGAGATCGCCGACAAGATCGGTGCCTGGCTGTTCGTCGACATGGCTCACGTTGCCGGTCTGATTGCCGCTGGCGTCTACCCGAACCCGGTGCCCCACGCTCACGTGGTCACCTCCACCACCCACAAGACCCTGGCCGGTCCGCGCGGTGGTCTGATCCTCTCCGCCGCCGATGACGAAGAGCTCTACAAGAAGCTGAACTCCGCCGTCTTCCCGGGTGGCCAGGGCGGCCCGCTGATGCACGTCATCGCCGGCAAGGCCGTGGCCTTCAAGGAAGCCCTTGAGCCCGAGTTCAAGACCTACCAGGCCCAGGTCGTCAAGAACGCCAAGGCCATGGTCGAGGTGTTCCTGAGCCGTGGTTACAAGATCGTCTCCGGCGGTACCGACAACCACCTCATGCTGGTGGATCTGATCGGCCGCGAGCTGACCGGTAAAGAAGCCGATGCCGCCCTCGGCAAGGCCAACATCACCGTCAACAAGAACTCGGTGCCGAACGACCCACGTTCCCCCTTCGTCACCTCTGGTGTGCGTCTGGGTACCCCGGCCATCACTCGCCGCGGCTTCAAGGAAGCCGAGAGCAAGCAGCTGGCTGGCTGGATCTGTGACGTGCTGGATAACCACGACAACGACGAAGTGCTGGCCACCGTGCGTGAGAAAGTGCTGGATATCTGCCATCGTCTGCCGGTTTATGCCTGATACGCCAGAAACTCTGGTATAAAAACAATGCCACCCTCGGGTGGCATTGTTGTTTATATGGCGGCGCCACTTGGGCGCCGTGCACCGCCGATCATAGAGAGGAGATCTCATGCCCGATCAGACAAGACTCAACGATAACGACCTCATCTCGTCCATCCGCCCCCAGTATCACTTTCGCCCCGCGCCCGAGGGCCTGCTGGCGTGGGACGTGCGCAGGCTGGTGAGGCTCAGCCGTGAGCTGCCAGTGCGCCCTGTCCCCCTCTCGCAGATTGCTGAGCTGGACAGCGTGCACTGGTACGGACATGGGAGCGTGAGGCCCACGGTGCGCAGCATAGTCGAGCACTGCCAGCTGATGCTGGCCGCGGATCTCGCCTATCCCATCATCCTGGACAGCGAAGGCCGGGTGATGGATGGCATGCACAGGGTGAGCAAGGCGCTGATGCAAGGGGCGACCCACATCGATGCGGTGCAGTTTGAACAAGATCCGGCTCCCGACTATGTGGACTGCGATCCCGACACCTTGCCCTATGACGATTGAGCGGCTGTGCCCCCTGTCGTCTCGATGCCACCCACGGGTGGCATTGTTTTTTCTGGGCTTTTACCGGTTTTGGGTGGCCGTGTTACACTGGCAGGCCAAGATCCTGACCCCAATGGCAGGTGACCCTTTACTTGCCCTGAGTTTGCGCCGGAGGTCCGATGCATTGCCCTTTCTGTAGTGCTGTTGATACCAAGGTGATCGATTCCCGTCTGGTGGCAGAAGGCCATCAGGTGCGCCGACGCCGCGAGTGCCTGCTCTGCCACGAGCGCTTCACCACCTTCGAGATGGCCGAGCTGGTGATGCCCCGCATCATCAAGTCCAACGGCTCTCGCGAGCCCTTCAACGAAGACAAGCTGCGCGGCGGCATACTGCGGGCGCTGGAGAAGCGGCCGGTGAGCATGGAAGCCATCGAGAAGGGGATCAATCACATCAAGTCCCGCCTGCGCGCCACCGGCGAGCGCGAGGTTGCCTCCCAACTGCTGGGCAACCTGGTGATGGATGAACTCAAGACCCTCGACAAGGTGGCCTATATTCGCTTCGCCTCCGTCTATCGCAGCTTCGAAGACATCCGCGAGTTCGGCGAAGAGATCGCCAAGCTGGAGAAGTAACGAGGGTGAGCAAGGCAATATCCGCTTCGCCCCTCTCTACCTCAGGACTCGAGGATATCCGCCTTGTTCTGACAAGAAGCGGTGAAGAGATCGCCAAGCTGGAAAAATAGGCCGGCGCCATATAACCCATTTTCTCGCCTGTAACGGGAGCCCAGATGTTTAGTCAAGACGATTATCAATGGATGAACCGGGCCCTCGAGCTGGCCCGCCGCGGCCGCTACACCACGGCCCCGAACCCCTGTGTCGGCGCCGTGCTGGTCAAGGCCGGCGTGGTGGTGGGGGAGGGCTGGCACCAGCGTGCCGGCGAACCCCATGCGGAAGTTTATGCCCTGCACGCCGCCGGGGAAGAGGCCCGTGGTGCCACCGCCTACGTGACCCTGGAGCCTTGCTCCCACCATGGTCGCACGCCCCCCTGCGCCGAGGCGCTGATCAAGGCCGGGGTGACCCGGGTGGTCGCCGCCATGGTGGATCCCAATCCCCAGGTGGGCGGGCGCGGTCTGCGCATGCTGTCCGAGGCGGGCATCAAGGCGGACTTCGGCCTGCTCAGTGCCGAGGCCGAGGCGCTCAATCCCGGCTTCTTCAAGCGGATGCGCACCGCCTTCCCCCAGGTGACGGTCAAGCTCGGCGCGAGTCTCGATGGCCGCACCGCCATGGCGAGCGGTGAGAGCCAGTGGATCACCGGTCCCCTTGCCCGTGCCGACGTGCAGCGCCTGCGTGCCCGTCACGATGCCGTGCTCTCCAGCGCCGAGACGGTGCTGACCGACGGCGCCTCCCTGAACGTGCGGTGGGACGAGCTGCCCCCCTCGGTCAAGGCGGTCTATCCCAAGGAGGCCCTGCGCCAGCCGCTGCGGGTCATCGTCGACTCGCAGAACCGGCTGACCCCTGACTTGCCGCTGTTCCAGACCACGGGACCCGTGCTGCTGGCCCGTCACAAGGTGGCCGGGGACTGGCCCGAGTGGGTGCAGCAGCTGGAGTTGCCGCTGCTGGACGGCAAGCTGGATCTGGTGAGCCTGTTCATGCTGCTGGCCAAGCGGAACATCAACTCCGTGCTGGTGGAGGCGGGGCCAACGCTGTGCGGCGCCCTGTTGACCAAGGGGCTGGTGGATGAGCTGGTGCTCTATCAGGCGCCCAAGCTCCTGGGGGACGAGGGCCGCGGCCTGTTCCACCTGCCCGAGTTGACCCGCCTGTTCCAGGCGCCCAAGCTCAACCTCAAGGATGTGCGGCTGGTGGGGCAGGACATTCGCATCACGGCCAAGATCGTTTAGCCCCGAAGCGCTAGGGTGGGTGGCCGAACACAGGCCATTCCCATCACGGCCAAAGGGGCTGATCCTTCAGTTCTCCATATTCAACACAGGCCGGGGCTGAGCGGGCCCCGTCATCAGCAAGGTGATCTGCATGTTTACCGGAATTATCGAAGCCATGGGTACCCTGGCCGAGCTGCGTCGTCAGGGGGAGGACATGGCCCTGACGGTGCACGCGCCGACCCTCGACTTTAGCGACGTCAAGCTCGGCGACTCCATCGCCACCAACGGCGTCTGCCTGACGGTGGTGGCCCTGGGTGATCAGCGTTACACCGCCGACGTGTCGCTGGAGACCCTGTCTCGCACCGGCTTTGCCAGCGCCAAGGTCGGCGATCCCGTCAACCTGGAAAAAGCCTTGATGCCGACCTCGCGCCTCGGCGGCCACCTGGTCTCCGGCCACGTGGACGGCATCGGCGAGGTGAAGAGCAAGTCCAGCAGTGGCCGCGCCATCGAATACTGGATTGAAGCGCCTAGCGAGCTCGCCCGCTACATCGCCGAGAAGGGCTCCATCGCGGTGGATGGCATCAGCCTCACGGTCAACGCCGTGCAGGGCTCGCTGTTTCGCCTCACCATAGTGCCCCACACCGCCCAGGAGACCACCATAGCCCGCTGGAAGCCGGGCCATCGGGTCAACCTCGAGGTGGATCAGATAGCCCGCTATCTGGAGCGGCTGATGCAGGGCAAGGGACAGGAGAGCGCGGGCTCGTCTCTGACCCTGGAGAAACTGGCGCAATCCGGTTTCCTGTGATGGTGAATAATTCCATCATTCATTGATGTGGTGGTTTAATTATCCGTTTAATATTTATTTTTTGGTATAAACAGCTAGTGAAATGCGGTTGTTTGCCTTGTTGATGAGCGCTCGCGACGGATCCCGGCCCGCCGCTCAGCCCGATAGCCTGGCTGAGTGGTCCGCCAAACCGGTTTTCTGTGATCCCGCCCGGGTTGAAACGGGGGCCAGCGCCCCCATCTAGGACGGAATGACGCAGTATCAAGTCGAGCCCACGGGCTCAATCCCCGAAGCATGTTGATGGAGTAGCCCATGGCGCTGAGCACAACCCAGGAAATCATTGCCGATATCAAGGCTGGCAAGATGGTGATCCTGATGGATGACGAAGACAGGGAGAATGAAGGGGACCTCATCATGGCCGCCTCCTGTGTCCGGCCGGAAGACATCAATTTCATGGCCCGTTACGGCCGTGGGTTGATCTGCCTGACCCTGACCCGGGATCGCTGCAAGCAGCTGGCGCTGCCGCTGATGGTAGACCGTAACAACGCCCAGTTCTCCACCGCCTTCACCGTCACCATAGAGGCGGCCGAAGGGGTGACCACCGGCATCTCCGCCGCCGATCGCGCCGTCACCGTGCAGGCCGCCGTGGCGCCGAACGCCAAGGCTGCGGATCTGGTGCAGCCCGGCCACATCTTCCCGCTGATGGCGCAGGACGGCGGCGTGCTGACCCGTGCCGGTCACACCGAGGCGGGCTGCGATCTGGCCCGGTTGGCTGGCTATGAGGCGGCCTCCGTCATTGTCGAGATCCTCAACGAAGACGGCTCCATGGCGCGCCGCCCGGATCTGGAGATCTTCGCGGAGCAGCACGGCATCAAGCTCGGCACCATCGCGGATCTCATCGAGTACCGCAATCAGCACGAGACCACGGTGGAGAAGGTGGCCGAGTGCAAGCTGCCCACCGAGTACGGCGAATTCGACCTCATCACCTTCCGCGACACCATCGACAATCAGGTGCACTTCGCCCTGAGGAAGGGTGAGTCCAGGCCGACAAGCCGGCCCTGGTGCGAGTGCATCTGCACGACGTGCTGAGCGATCTGCTGCACACCGACCGTCACAGCGCCCGTAGCTGGCCGCTGCCGAAGTCCATGGCGCGCATCGCGCAAGAGGGTGGCGTGCTGGTGATCCTGGGGGCGGAAGCCAGCGGCAGCGAGCTGCTGGCCCGAGTCAAGGCGTTCGAAGCCGCCGACAAGGGGCTGCAACCGGAAGGGGCCAAGTGGCAGGGTACCTCGCGCCGGGTCGGCGTGGGCTCCCAGATCCTCAAGACCCTGGGAGTCGGCAAGATGCGACTCTTGAGCTCCCCCAAGAAATATCACGCCCTGGGTGGCTTCGGTCTCGAGGTCGTGGAATACGTCGGCGAATAAACCCTGCGGATGAATGAACAAGCCACCATGCTCGCCCTGTGCGGGCATGGTTTTTGTCGTGGGTCTGTTGTGCTAGAATGTGCGCACTTTTGACCCCGGCCCTTTTTGATTGCACAGAGACAGGATTTCCAATGAAGATTATCGAAGGAAATATCGCGGCTCCCGAGGCGCGTGTTGCTATTGTCGTTGCCCGTTTCAACAGCTTCATCAATGACAGCCTGGTGAACGGTGCGCTGGACGTGCTCAAGCGTCAAGGCCAGGTGCAGGACAGCAATCTGACCCTGGTGCGCGTGCCGGGTGCCGTCGAAATCCCCCTGGCGGCCAAGAAGCTGGCCAAGAGTGGTCAATACGATGCCATCGTCGCCCTCGGCACCGTCATCCGTGGTGGTACCTACCACTTCGAACTGGTGGCGAGCGAGAACGGCAAGGGTCTGGCCCAGGTAATGATGGAATATGAAATTCCCGTTGCCTTCGGCGTGCTGACCACCGAAAACATCGAACAAGCCATCGAGCGCGCCGGTACCAAGGCGGGTAACAAGGGTGCAGAGGCTGCACTGAGTGCGCTCGAAATGATCAACGTACTGAAACTGCTTGAGGAATAATACATTGAAACCGTCTGAGCGCCGTAAGGCCCGTCATTGCGCCACCCAGGCCATCTACCAGTGGCAGATGACCAAGGCTAACGTGGGCGACATCGAAGAGCAGTTCAAGATCGATCAGGACACCAAGGGTGTGGACCTGAGCTATTTCCGCGATCTGCTGTTCGGGGTAGCCCTCCACTGCAGCGAGCTGGACAAGGTGTTTTCTCCTTTCCTCTCCCGTCCGCTGGACGAAGTGGACATGGTGGACAAGGCGATCCTGCGTCTGGCGACCTACGAGCTGACCCGTCGTGATGATGTGCCGCCGCGCGTGGTGATCAACGAAGCGATCGAGCTGGCCAAAGCCTTCGCCGCCGATGACAGCCACAAGTTTGTCAACGGTGTACTGGACAAGGTGATCAAGACGCTGCCGAAGCGTTGATCCCGTCGTCCATCCGCATTAAGAGAGGAGCCAGCTTATTGCTGGCTTTTTACTGTATGGGTGAATTTGAGCTGATTGAGAAGTACTTCAAGGTCCCCCACGCCCGCAAGGACGTGGTGATGGGCCCTGGAGATGACTGCGCCCTGCTGACCCTGCCTGCCGATACCCAGCTGGCGGTGAGCACCGATACCCTGGTGAGCGGCGTGCATTTCTTTCCCGACATGGATCCGGTGGATCTCGGCTACAAGGCGCTGGCGGTCAATCTGTCCGATCTCGCTGCCATGGGGGCAGAGCCGCGCTGGGTCTCGATGGCGCTGACCCTGCCGGCCATCAACGAGGCCTGGGTCGCCGGCTTTGCCGAGGGCTTCCTCGAGCTTGCCGAGTACTACAACGTGGCCCTGGTGGGGGGGGACATGACCCGCGGCCCGCTCTCCATCACCGTCTCGGTGAAGGGCTCGGTGCCGACCGGGCGCGCCCTGCTGCGCAGCGGCGCCAAGGCCGGCGACGGCATCTATGTGACCGGCACCCTGGGGGACGCCGCCCTGGCGCTCTCCCATCTGCTGGGCAAGCGCAGCCTCAACGAGAACCAACTGGCCGCGGTGCTGCCGCGCCTCGATCACCCCCATCCCCGCATCCTGGCTGGCCAGGCCCTGCGCGGGCTGGCGGGCAGTGCGCTGGATCTCTCCGATGGTCTGGCCTCGGATCTTGGCCACATCCTCAAGGCCTCCGGCGTGCGGGCGCAGATCGATCTCGGTCTGCTGCCGCTCTCCCCCGTGTTGCAGGATGCGGTGCCCGAACGGGATGCCTGGCAGCTGGCGCTGGCGGGGGGCGATGACTACGAGCTCTGCTTCACCGTGCCACAGGAGCATCACGGCGCGCTGGACACGGCGCTGGCGAACTGCGGCGTCAAGTTCACCCGCATCGGCCGGATCCTGGCTGGCGAGCCCGGCATCGACTATGTGCGGGGCGAGCAAGCGGTGGAGCTTGAACTCAAGGGATGGGATCACTTCGCATGAGCTTGTTTATGATAAAGCCCGAGTTGAAACGGCTGAACCTGAGGAACCCGCGCCACCTGCTGGCGGTGGGCTTTGGTGCCGGCCTCTCTCCCAAGGCGCCGGGCACCATGGGGACCTTAGTCGCCATTCCGCTCTACCTGCTGGTGAGCGGCCTTTCTACCCCCTGGTTTGTCGCCTTGCTGGCGCTGGGCTTCGTGGCGGGGATCTGGATCTGCCAGGGTGCCACCGATGCCATCGGCATGCCGGATCACGGCGCCATCGTCTGGGACGAGGTGATTGGCTTCGGGGTGACCATGATTGCGGCCCCCGCCGGCTGGGAGTGGGTGCTGGCCGGTTTCGTGCTGTTCCGGCTGTTCGATGTGCTCAAGCCCTGGCCCATCTCCTGGTTCGATCGCCGCATCCACGGCGGCCTGGGCATCATGCTCGACGATCTGATCGCGGGTCTGTTCGCCCTCTTGTGCATGCAGTTGCTGGCCGGCTGGATAGGCTAAGTCCTGCCGTCTTCGGGCAGGCTGGACATCCTGCTCGACGAGCTGTCTGATCGCCGGGTTATTCACCCCGTCCTGCATGCAGCGACTGGCCGGCGGGATAAAATAATTCCCTCGGATGGAGTGCAGGTCCGACCTTTTGGCGGACCTGCACTGTTTTGTATGCAATTTTACCCCTGCCTCCCCCCCATGGCCGCCCCCGTCACTGGCGGATCATTCTGATTTATCCCTATTTACCTCTGCTTATTTTTCCTTCATCCAGATATGCTGCCGTTAAAAAATCATTTTACATAAATATTCACTACTCATTCGAAGCTCGACAGGCGAAATGGAATAGTTGATCTGATTGCTTGTTAAGCTATTGTTGAAATTTAAATGTGGTAACCACTCGCGTTGCCGTCACAACATCTGCTAATGTGATTTTAGTCGACATTTTACGCCATTGAAGTGTGCGTTATCTGCGCAAAACATTGCGAAATTGTATAACTGGATCATTTACACCCGCGGGCAAACCGACTAACTTACTCGCGGGTTATTCCAAAAAAATGCAAAAAACCCGCCCGGATTGCTGGTTTCGCTGCCTCATGGATTGAGCGTTTCTTACTCGCTAAACACTCAATATCAACGACTCAAGGCACACCCAGCATCTGCGGCTGATTTACGGACGAATTATTTGGGACGGATGTCCCCCGCAGAGGTAACCATGTCCTTGCTCGAAGTGAAAAACTTGCGGATCGAGTACCCCTCCCGCTATGGGGTGCTGGCCGCGGTGAAGGATCTCTCTTTTTCTGTTGAAAAGGGGGAGATCGTCGGGGTGGTCGGCGAATCAGGTGCCGGCAAATCCACCATCGGCAATGCCGTCATCGATCTGTTGAGCCCGCCCGGTCGCATCGCCCGTGGCGACATCTACCTCAATGGTGAGCTGATCTCCGGCAAGAGCCAGAACGAGATGCGGGCCATCCGCGGCTCCCGTATCGGCTTCATCTTCCAGGATCCCATGACCTCCCTGAACCCGCTGTTCACCGTTGAGCGGCAGCTGGTGGAGACCATCCTGGCCAATACCGACCTCAATCGCGAGGCCGCCTTCGCCAAGGCGCTCGAGCTGATGAGCGCGGTCGGCATTCCGCAACCGGAATTGCGCATCAAGCAATATCCCTATCAATTCTCCGGCGGCATGCGCCAGCGGGTGGTCATCGCCATCGCCCTGTCGGGGGATCCCGAGCTCATCATCGCCGATGAGCCGACCACGGCGCTGGACGTCTCCATTCAGGACCAGATCCTGCAACTCATCCGCAACCTGTGCAAGGAGCGTCAGGTGGGTTGCATGCTGGTGACCCACGACATGGGGGTCGTCTCCAACGTCACCGACAAGGTGGCGGTGATGTATCGCGGCGATCTGGTGGAGTTCGGTACCACCGAACAGGTGCTGGGTCGCCCCAGTCACCCCTATACCCGCAGCCTCATCTCGGCGGTGCCCCGCTCGGACGTCAAGCTGGTGCGTTTCCCGCTGGTTTCCTATATCGAAGACGCGAGCGCGCCGGACACCAGTATCGACCTCAAGACCCACTGGCTCGGCCAGAGTCAGGATCAGCGCAGCTATGAAGGGGCGCTGCTGCGGGTGGAGAACGTGGATCTGAAGTTTGTCACCAAGAACTCCCTGTTCCCGAGCCGTCGCCAGTACGTGCGTGCCTGCAACAACGTCAGCTTCGAGATCTTCGAAGGGGAGACCTTCGGTCTGGTGGGGGAGTCGGGTTCCGGCAAATCCACCATAGCCCGCGCCATCACCGGCCTCTATCCGCCCGATACCGGCAAAATCGTGTTCGAGGGGATCGATCTGACTGCCCTGAAAGGGGAACACGAGCGTCGCCCGCTGCGCCGCCAGATGCAGATGGTGTTCCAGAACCCTTACTCCTCGATGAACCCGCGCATGAAGGTGCGTGACATCATCGCAGAGCCCATTCGCTTCCATAAACTCGCCAGCAGCGAGAGCCAGATCCAGGGGATAGTGAGCGACTTGCTCGATCACGTCGGCCTCGGCCGCGGTGCCGGAGTCAAGTATCCCCACGAGTTCTCCGGTGGTCAGCGCCAGCGCATCTCCATTGCCCGTGCCCTGGCGACCCGGCCGCGTTTCCTCATCTGCGACGAGCCGACCTCGGCGCTGGATGTCTCGGTACAGGCCCAGATCCTCAACCTGCTCAAGGATTTGCAGCAGGAGCTTGGGCTCACCATGCTGTTCATCAGCCACGACTTGCCGGTCATTCGCCAGATGTGCGATCGCATCGGGGTGATGCATCACGGTCATCTGGTGGAAGTGGCCGAGACCGAGAAACTCTTTACCAATGCCGAGCATGAGTACAGCCGCAAGCTGATCTCGCTGATGCCGGAGTTTAAGGGAATGTCCCGCGAGGGGCTGGAAATCGCAAGTTAGGAAAGCGCCGGCTCGCCGGTCTGTTTGTCATCAATAGTATCAATAAAAAAGCCAAAAGCATGGAGAAAGACATGAAGAAAGGATTATCAAAGATTGCCATGGCGCTGTTCGCCGCTGGTTTCGCATTTAACGTCTCTGCCGCCGACATCAAGGTGGCCGTCGCCTCCGATGCCACCTCGCTGGACCCGCAGGAGCAGCTCTCCGGTCAGACCCTGGAGATGTCTCACCTGGTGTTCGATCCCCTGATGCGTTACACCCAGGATCTGCAATTCGAGCCGCGTCTGGCCGAGAAGTTTGAGCGCATCGACGACAAGACCGTCCGCTTCCACCTGCGCAAGGGCGTCAAGTTCCATTCCGGTAACGCGTTCACCGCCGACGACGTGGTCTGGAC
>NZ_JRGL01000158.1 GCF_000764655.1 Aeromonas aquatica | reverse complement strand
ACGTAATTGGGACATAGCCTTTCGTAACCCTGGCTTGATGCGCATCCCTCTGGAGGATGTGATTGTTGGTGGCAATACCGACTGTCGTAACCGGCTGCTCCATCAGATGTTTTTACTGGTAGGTCTGGGGGGAACGGGCCGGCTCTGGCATGCCGAAGATTTTCAGCGGGTGGCGATCAGCCAACTGGCGACCGCCCAAGCTATGGGAGAAAGACTCTTTGCAACAAACCTTGCTGGAGCTTTCCTTGGCAAGCCTGATCCCCGATGAAACCCGAGTCCAGTTGCTCGGCATGTTTGGCGAAGAGTTCAATCGGCTCGATGATTTCGAGCAACTGATTGTGACGACCGCCGCCATCGAGGGGTGGGTCAATCATGAGCGGGCCTGCCAGTTAACGACACAGCACTCTCGTGAAGTGACCCAGCCCTGCCGCGCCTTGAGCACAGAGGCTTTTTGATGGCCAGCGGTGAGTTCAAACAAAAGATCTATACCCTGCCCGGCGTCTCGCTCCCTACGCCAGATGAAGTGTTCTCATTTACTTCTTCCTCAGAAATGGGCAATAGCAGCTCCACATATAACGATCGGAGCTCCACACATAGTGATGAGGGAGCGACAGATAACGCAACCAGAGATCTGCACGGACGATTAATCTCGGGGCATTTTGATGCCCCCTATATCGATGATGTGGCTCACCTGACTGAGACCATGAGACAGCAGCTCTTCCAGTTGGCTTGCGAACTTGGCCGGAAGAAGCGCTTGGATCGCAACGCCATGGAGGCTGCGCTGATCCGGGTTTGCCAGGGGCATTTCGTCTATTTATCTTGGTACTCGCCAATATCATCGAGAGAGATGCGCAATCCATCCGACAGCAGTATCTGAAGGCGCTGGTGAAGGCGGGCAAACTCAGGCTGGCTTTCCCGCAATATAAAACGCACTCGAGGCAGGGCTATATCGCTGCCCCGAGCATTCGACGCCATCACCACAAGGTTCATTATGAAAACAGTGACCACCGAACAACAGGCCAAACCCCGCACCTGCCGTCTGCGCAAGAAGCTGAGAGTCGGAGAGTTTCAGGAGCTTGGCTTTGCCATCAGCTTCCGCTTCGATAGCCAGCGCCACACCCTGGATCAGGCCCTCGATCACTGGATCGAGTTTGTCGAGTCCCAGGGCTGGGGCTTTGGCGGCGGTGGCGGGGAAGGGTCAGATATCCTGTCCGGTTATCTGGCCAGCTTCGAACGGGGTACCCTCGGCGAGGTCGACCGGGATCGCGCCCGCCAGTGGCTCGATAGCCAGCCCGGTTTTGCCTGTATCCAATGCGCCGAGCTGAGCGATGCCTGGCACGACCTCTGGGAGAGGTGAGTTGGTGGCAATGGGGCATCCCGGCATGAGAGCAATAGCCACAAAAGACCAAGGAGTACGCCTAGTTTTGGCGCGTCGGGTCTCGATCTCGGGAATCATCTGAGCGCGTATGTGATCACCCGTAACGAGACAAGCAAATTTTTTGACGGGCATTGAGCGACAGATTTACACGCCTGCGGCTTTCCCACTCAAATCACCATGATCATTACCAACCCTAGGCAGGACGTGGCTTTTCTCGTCGCGAGCCTTCTAGGGATAGGTGATCAGGCAAGACTGATCTGATCAGATAAAGCGATCGGAGCAGGGAACGCTGATCTGATCCGATGCACCCGATCACCTCTCAGATTTTCTCCAGATACCAGCCCCATGGTTCGTTTTGAGCACCTGCTTGGCATGAGACGAACTGCCAGCCAAGGTGGTACAGGTCATTATTAAAACGCCAAAACACCATTCTGTGGTTTGAGCTGGTTACTCCCAAGCAATCGGTTAATGTAGTGGTCAACTAAAT
>NZ_JRGL01000157.1 GCF_000764655.1 Aeromonas aquatica | reverse complement strand
ATTCTACTCAACCGCCTTCTCGAGTCAAGCCTTATTTTCAGAGGCTTTTCGAGGCACCGACTGGCTTAGCTGCGTTGCCGCTTGCCCTGTCGATGGAGGCGCATTATAGGGAGCTGAAACTTTCTGGCAAGCCCCTGAACGCAATAAAACTGCAAAAATCGGCATTTTTTTAGTTATTCATAACCAGCCACAGCTTCTATACAAACTTATCCACAGAAACAGCTCTGGATTGTTAGAATGGCCGAAAACAAGGAGGCCAAGATGGACCTGAGACTGAGACCCTACAAAGGAAAACGCCCGCAACTGGGCGAACGCGTATATGTGGATCCCTGCGCCACCCTGGTGGGAGATATTGAACTCGGCGACGATGCCAGCATCTGGCCCATGGTGGCGGCGCGGGGCGACGTGAACCACATTCGCATCGGCGCCCGCAGCAATGTGCAGGACGGTACAGTGCTGCACCTCAGCCGCAGGAGCGCCGGCAATCCCGATGGGTATCCGCTGCTGATCGGCGAGGATGTCACCGTGGGTCACAAGGCCATGCTGCACGGCTGCACCATCGGCAATAGAGTGCTGGTCGGCATGGGGGCCATCCTGCTGGACGGGGTCATAGTAGAGGATGATGTGATGATCGGTGCCGGCAGCCTGGTACCACCGGGCAAGCGGCTCGAGTCCGGCTTCTTATATATGGGTAATCCAGCCAAGCAGGCCAGAGCACTCAAGCCGGCCGAGATCGCCTTCCTCAAGATCTCCGCCGACAACTATGTGTTGCTCAAGGACGAATATCTGCAAGAAGCCTGAGGCGCTGCATCGCGACCAAATACAAGAAGCCCGGCATGATGCCGGGCTTCTCTTCTTATATAGCTAACGGATACCGATAGAGGGATCAGTGGGCCTGATCCCAGTTGTCACCGACGCCGGCTTCCACCTCCAGCGGCACATGCAGTTCGGCGGCCGCCGACATCTTCTCCTTGATGATGGCGACGTACTCTTCCAGCTTCTCCTCACGGATCTCGAACACCAGTTCATCGTGCACCTGCATCAGCATGTGGATGGAATCATCGGTAATACCCTGGATCCAGCCATCGACACCGATCATGGCGCGCTTGATGATATCGGCGGCCGTGCCCTGCATGGGGGCGTTGATCGCCGCCCGCTCCGCGCCCTTGCGCAGACCGGCGTTGCGGGACTTGATGTCCGGCAGGTAGAGGCGGCGGCCGAACAGGGTCTCGACGTAGCCCTGGGCTTCGGCCTGCTGGCGGGTGCGCTCCATGTAGTCCAGCACACCTGGGTAGCGCTCGAAGTAGAGATCCATGTACTTCTGCGCCTCGGCACGACCGATCCCCAGCTGTTTGGCGAGGCCGAAAGCGCTCATGCCATAGATAAGGCCGAAGTTGATCGCCTTGGCACTGCGGCGCATGTCGGTAGTCACCGCATCCAGCGCGACACCGAACACCTCGGCGGCGGTCGCCTTGTGGATGTCCTTGCCCTCGGCGAAGGCGGTCAGCAACCCCTTGTCACCGGAGAGGTGCGCCATGATGCGCAGTTCGATCTGGGAATAATCCGCCGCCACCAGCTTGTAACCGGCGCTCGGAATGAAGGCCTGCCGGATCCGGCGTCCCTGCTCGTTGCGCACCGGGATGTTCTGAAGATTCGGATCGGTGGACGAGAGCCGGCCGGTCGCCGCCACCGCCTGATGATAGGAGGTATGCACCCGCCCGGTCTGGGGCTTGATCATCAGCGGCAACTTGTCGGTATAGGTGGACTTGAGCTTGGCGAGGCCACGGTGCTCCATCAGCAGACGCGGCAGCTCGTAGGTTTCCGCCAGCTCGGCCAGCACCTCTTCGGCGGTGGACGCGGCGCCCTTGGGGGTCTTCTTGAGGATGGGCAGCCCCAGCTTGACGAACAGGATCTCGCCGAGCTGCTTGGGTGAGGAGAGATTGAACTCCTGCCCGGCCAGCTCGTGGGCCTGACGCTCCAGTTCCCCCAACCGCACCTCTATTTCCTGGCTCTGTTGATGCAGCAACTTGGGCTCTATGGTGGTACCCATCAGCTCCATCCGTGCCAATACCGGCAGCAGGGGCAGCTCGATCTCGGTGAATACCCTGGCCAGCTCAGGCAGCTTGCTCAGATTCCCCCACAAGGTTTGATGCAAACGCAGGGTGATGTCCGCATCTTCAGCCGCATAAGGGGCCGCCTGCTCCAGTTCGATCTGGTTGAAGGTGAGCTGCTTGGCCCCCTTGCCGGCGATCTCCTCGAAGGAGATGGTCTCGACCCCGAGATACTTGCTGGCCAGGGAGTCCATGTCGTGACGGCTGGCGGTGGAGTTGAGCACATAGGACTCGAGCATGGTGTCGAAGGCAATGCCCTGCAGATCGATGCCGTGGTTCTGCAGCACGTTGCGATCGTATTTGAGGTTCTGGCCGACCTTGAGGTGGGCAGGATCCTCCAACAGGGGCTTGAGCTTGCCCAGCACCTGCGCCTCGCTCAGCTGGGTCGGGGCCCCCAGATAGTCGTGACCGAAGGGCACATAGGCCGCCTTGCCAGGTTCGATGGCGAACGACACGCCGACGACCCGCGCCTCCATGTAATCCAGACTGGTGGTCTCGGTGTCGAAGGCAAACAGCGGCGCGGCTTTCAGTTGTGTCAGCCAGTCGTCGAGCTCGGCCTCCTCCAGAATGCAGCGATAATCGGTCTCGATGGTGGCGACCGGGGTCACCTCCTCAGCCGAGGCCTCCTGGCTTGCATTCCCTTCACCGCTGGCGCCCTCACCTGACTCCAGCTCCTTGATCAGGTTGCGCAACTCGTATTCACGGTAGACTGCCAGCAAGGATTCCTTGTCGATCGGGCCCAGCTGCAACTGCTCCAGCTCCTGCTCCAGCTCGACGTCAGTCTTGATGGTCGCCAGCAGATAAGAGAGGCGCACCTGCTCTTCCTGCTCGCGGAACTTGTCGGCGAACGCCTTGGAGCCACGAAAACCGAGGGCGGCCACCTTGTCCAGGTTGGCGGCGATCTGGTCTATGCTGCCTATCCCCTGCAACAGGGCCAGGGCCGTCTTCTCGCCCACCCCCGTCATGCCGGGGATGTTGTCCACCTTGTCCCCCATCAGGGCCAAGTAGTCGATGATGAGCTCCGGCGGCACGCCGAACTTCTCGATCACCCCTTCCCGGTCGGTGGTCACGTCCTTCATGGTGTCGATCAGGGTGACGTGGTCGGAGACCAGCTGCGCCATGTCCTTGTCACCGGTGCTGATGAGCACCGGCAGTTTCTTCTCGGTGGCCTGGCGCGCGAGGGTGCCGATCACGTCGTCCGCCTCGACCCCTTCCACCATCAGGAAGGGGAAGCCCATCGCCTTGATCATCTGATGGATGGGAGCGACCTGGCTGCGCAGATCGTCCGGCATGCTGGCGCGGGTCGCCTTGTATTCGGGATAGATGTCGTCGCGGAAGGTCTTGCCCTTGGCATCGAACACCACGGCCACGTGGCTGTCAGGATATTGCTTGCGCAGGCTGCGCATCATGTTGGCCATCACGCGGACGGCGCCGCTCGGCAGCCCGGTCGATGTACGCAGGTCGGCCTGCTGGGAGGCGAAGAAGGCGCGGTAAAGATATGAAGAGCCGTCGACCAGAATAAGGGGATTGCTAGAGGCCATGAAATCGTCCTGCCAAGAATAAACAGTCGCTAGGATGCCACAGGGCCCGCAGCACACCAAGGGGCTGGCACCTTACCGCTCGGGCCATCAACTGGGTCACAGGCTGTGGATAAGTCTGTGCCCAAAAATGGAGGCATGGGCGAGTCGTGGTGACAAAGCTGTGGATTGAATTAAAAAACTACATATAAAACAAATAATTGAGATCATAAAAACTGATCGCGGTGCGACCATCATGATCTCGATCAATGTGGAAAAAATTTTAAGGGGGCGATACGGCAGGATCCAAAACGAAACAATCCTAGCACAGCGGGATGACTTGACCAGTGGAGGGCGAACGATAACCATACAAAAGTACAACAATCTACCCTGGCTCACATTTTCAACAACGAGGAGTTCGCCATGAAAAAAGTGGCCGTGATCTTGAGTGGCTGTGGCGTCTTTGACGGCGCCGAGATCCATGAGACCGTCATCAGCCTGCTGGCGCTGGCCCGCCAGGGCGCCGAGGTCCAATGCTTCGCACCGAACGTGCAACAGCTGCACGTCGTCAACCATCTGACCGGTGAGGTGAGTGAAGGAGAGCGCCGCAACGTGCTGGTCGAGGCGGCCCGGATCACCCGTGGCCAGATCCGGGACGTGGCCGAGCTGGATGCGGCCGACTTTGACGCCCTGCTGCTACCCGGGGGCTTCGGCGCCGCCAAGAACCTGTGCGATTTTGCCGTTCAGGGTGCCAACTGCCGGATCCAGCCGGATGTGCTCAAGGCCTGCCAGAGCTTCGCCAAGGCCCGCAAGCCGGCGGCCTATATTTGCATAGCACCCGCCATGATCCCGCTCATCTACGGCGCCGGCACCCTGGCCACCATAGGCCATGACGAGGGCACCGCCAACGCCATCGAGGCCATGGGCGGCAGTCACCTCAACTGCCCGGTCAGCGAGTTCGTGGTGGATCAGGAGCGCAAAGTCATCTCGACCCCGGCTTATATGCTGGCAAACAACATAGTGGAAGCGGCCGATGGCATCGAGAAGACGGTCAAGCAACTGCTCGCCATGTAGCGCCCGGCCGGAAAACAAGCGGGCCACTCATGGAGTGGCCCGCTTTCATTCTTGCCGGCAGAGACGGAATTAGATGGCTTCGCCCATCTGATCCATCTTGCCCAGCAGGGCGCGCAGACGTTCTTGCCAGGCAACGTGCTCGTTGCGCAGCAGATGGTTCTCGTCTTGCAGCTTGCTGTTCTGCTCTTTCAGCTCGTCCAGCTCCATCTTCAGCAGGGAGATGTTGTCGACGGCGGATTGTACTTTGGATTCGAGTTGCTCAAGGACTTCTAGTGACATATGCATACCTGTTTGTTCAATTGCGATGCCCCACAGAGGGCGATTCAAGCGCGTGAAGCCAGCATACCCTGATGCGCTCGGCACAAACAAGACGGTGCGCCGTAAAATGCGCCTTCCCTGCCGGTATTGCTTAAATATGCGTCTATTTTTCTCGCAGGCAGCAGGAACACCGATTCGGGATGCCTGTGGCAGCACAATTACGATATATAGCACGCTGCCAACCGACGGTTCAAGCTGCCGTCGGCCTCATCCATGCAGGGTGATGAATGCTCCCATCAACAGGCAGGCAACCCCGTACATCAGCAGGCCGTAGAGCAGATTCCAGCGCAGCAGCAAGCCGGCGCTCAGGTTGTAACGCGACGCCAGCGCCAGGTTGGAGCCAGAGAGCGGACTGGTGCCGGTGGCCAGCCCCCAGCCCAGCAGGAAGCACATGCCGAGCAGGCTGGGATCCGGCGCCAACGGCCACAACAAGGGGGCCACACCGGAGATGCTGATGAGGGGATGCACCCCTATGATGGCCACCAGGAAGATCAGCAGCAGGGTCAGGCAGGCCTCCAGCCAGCCGAAGTGATTGAACAGCGGCAGGCCATGGCCGTCCCCCATCTCCAGCACCGACAGCGCGCTGTTGATGCCCGCCGCCAGCAAGCCGGCCCCGAGGAACAGCACCAGCTGACCGCCGATGGCGGGGAAGCGTTCCACCACCTGCCGCTTGAGGGCCGCCCCTCGCCCGACGCTTGGCATGAACAGCAGCGCCAGCAAAGGCGCCACCAGCGCGATCACCGCCAGTATGCTGAGGCCGGGCCAGAGCCGGTTGATCAGCAAGACCAGCAGCGCCAGGGTCACCGGCAGCCCCAGGGTCTGCAGTCGCAGCGGATAGCCCTCGAAATCGGCGACCCCGAGCCGCTCCACCTGCCAGGCCGTCAGTCCCATGGCCAGCAGGGCACCGACAAGGCCAAACGGCAAGATGCTGGCGAACTGCAGACCGGGCGCATAGGTCAGCGCCACCGCCATGGCGACGAAGAAGGGAGACCAGAAGGCAGCCACGCAGAAAATACGGCTCAGCACCATCACCTGACGCCGCTCAAGCGTGCCGTTTTTCTCCAGCCGATCGCCGATGATAAACAGCACCGAGAGGTTGATGACAGCGCCCAGCAGATTGAGGCTGGCCATGGTGCTCCACAGCCCCTTGCGCCCCGACCAGGAGGCGGAGCCGGTCAGCAGGCCGGAGGTGGCGAGGTTGAGGGTGCTGACGGCGGCAAACATGGTGAGCATGTTGATGTTGGGCAGCAGCCAGTTACCGGGGCTGAGGCTGGCGCCGCGCCACCAGGAAAAAATGAGCAGCAGCAGGGCCGCACCGTAGAGGGCCAGTGCCTGACGCCGTGCGGCGCCCACCAGCCAGGGCCAGGTGAGCAAGGAGGCAGCCCAGGCGGCGATGGCCGCCGGCCAGGGGGAGAATCCGAAATAGAGATGCAGCAGGTTGAGCAGCCACATCCCCAGGATCAGAAAGCCTGACCAGCGCTTGACCATGAGCCCCTAGATGTTCTGGTTCATGTCGAAGGAGGGCTTGTCACACTCCGGTCGGCCCACGATCTTGGCCGGCACACCGGCCACCGTGGTGTGGGGAGGCACCGGGTTGATCACCACGCTGCCGGCACCGATCTTGGCGCCCACGCCCACCTCGATGTTGCCGAGCACCTTGGCCCCCGCCCCGATCATGACCCCTTCCCGGATCTTGGGGTGACGATCACCACTCTCCTTGCCGGTCCCACCCAGGGTCACGCTCTGCAGGATGGAGACGTCGTCCTCTATCACCGCCGTCTCGCCGACCACGATGCCGGTGGCATGGTCAAACATGATGCCCTTGCCGATCCGCGCGGCCGGGTGCACATCGACCCCGAACACCACGGAAATCTGGTTTTGCAGATAGAGCGCCAGCGAGCGGCGCCCCTGGCGCCACAGCCAGTTGGCGACCCGATAACCCTGCAGGGCGTGGAAGCCTTTGAGGTAGAGCAGCGGCGTGGAGAAGAGGTCGACGGCGGGGTCACGGTCCTGCACGGCGCAGATGTCCGCGGCCACCATGTCCAGCAGCTCGGGCTCGCTGCGCAGGGCCAGCTCGATCACCTCACGCAGGGCGATGGCCGGCATGGTGGTGCTGTCGAGCTTGTTGGCAAGCTGGAAGCTGAGCGCAGAGCGCAGATCCCCGTGGTTGAGGATGGTGGAGTGGAAGAAGCTGGCCAGCATGGGCTCCTGGGCCGCCATGCTCTGCGCTTCTTGCTGAATTTTTTGCCACGTTTGGGCAACCAGATCGTCCATGTTGCAGCCTACTGTTGTTCGGGGTGAGGGCTTTGTTGTTCTTTGGTCAGCACCGAGATGGGGTCCATGTGAATGATCACATCCATCCGCTCAAATGACTGGCGCACGGCCAGTTCAGCCTCGTCGGCTATCTGGTGGGCCTTGACCAAGGGAAGTTGATCGTCAAGCTCCAGATGCAGTTGCACGAAACGGGTGGGCCCGGATTGGCGGGTACGCAGATCATGTACACCATGTACCCCCTCTACGGCACAACAGAGGGCCATTATTCTCGCTTGTTCTTCCGCTGGCAACTGACGATCGAGCAGGGCCTGCACCGATTCGTAGCCGATCTGAATGGCCCCCCACACCAGGAACAGGCCGATCAGGATGGCAAACAGGCCGTCTGCCCAGTACCAGCCCTGCCCCGCCAGCACCAGGGCCAGCAGCACGCCGGCGTTGAGCAGCAGATCGGAACGGTAGTGCAGCATATCGGCCTTGATGGCCACGCTGTTGGTCTTGCGGATGACCAAACCCTGGAAACTGACCAGCAGCAGGGTCAGCAGGATGGAGCCGCCGCTGACCCAGAGTCCGGCCTCGAGCCGCTGTACCGGTACCTGATTGAGCAGAGAGGAGATGCCATGCATCACCAGCAACAGGGCCGAGCCCGAGATGAAGGCCGACTGGATGAGACCCGCCAGCGACTCCGCCTTGCCGTGGCCGAATCTATGCTCTTCGTCCGCCGGCGCCAGGGCATAGCGGATGGCCACTAGGTTGATGAGGGAGGCGCTCACATCCATGAAGGAGTCGGTGAGCGACGCCAGCAGGCTGGAGGAATCCGTCATCAGCCAAGCGATCAGCTTGCCGACGATAAGAAGGGTGGCGGTGGTGACCGCCGCCACGCTGGCCAGGGTCACCCAGCGAGAATATTGTTGATGGCTCAAAACCGGCTTTCCTCTGGCGCGTAAAAATCTATTATACCCTGACCCGAGCGTCAGTTTGGCGTGCAAAATCAACGGAGTGACCCCAGATGAACAGAATACTCCTGGTCGACGACGATCTCGAGCTGACCCAGTTGCTGACCGAGATCCTGACCCTGGAAGGCTTTGAGGTCACGGTCGCAGAGGATGGCGAGGAGGGATTGCAACGGCTGGCCGAGCAGACGTTCGATCTGGTGCTGCTGGATGTGATGATGCCCAGGCTCAACGGCTTCGCCATGCTGGCCAAGCTGCGCAAGCGCCATGAGACCCCGGTGCTGATGCTGACTGCCCGCGGTGACAGCCAGGACAGGGTGGACGGGCTGGAGGCCGGCGCCGATGACTACCTGGCCAAGCCGTTCGACGACAGGGAGCTGCTGGCCAGGGTACGCGCCATCCTGCGCCGCACCCAGAGCCTGCAACCCCAGCGCGGCGGCACCGACGAGCTGAGATTCATGGATCTGGTGCTGCAACCCGGCCTGCAACAGGCGCGCAGCGATGGCCAGCTGCTGGACCTCACCGCCACCGAATTCGGCCTGCTGGAATGCCTGCTGCGCAGCCCTGGCCAGATCGTCAGTAAGAATCTGCTTTCTGAACAAGTACTTGGCAAGAAACTGGAGCCCTTCGATCGGGCCATCGACATGCACCTGAGCAACCTGCGCAAGAAGCTGCCGGAACGCAGCGATGGCCAGCCCCGCTTCAAGACGGTGCGTGGTCGAGGCTACCTCTGGCTGGAACAGGCATAACTATGAACCGTTCACTAGGTGGACTTTCAACCCAGATTTTCCTTTGGTTCTGGTTGATACTGCTACTGATGATGGCCGCAGTGGTCATACTGCCAACCCTAGACCCCCGCAATACCATCCCGCTCCCCGAGCACGAGGTCAGCCGGATGAACAACAACCTGCAGGCGCTGCAGCGGGGGGCGGATCCGAGCCAGGACTTCAACCTGTCCCAGGCGATGGAGGCCACGGGTCTGCTGCCGGTGGACAACGTCTATCTGCGCGATGCCAAGGGCCAGCTGCAGTTCACCGCCAAGCCCAACAAGTTTGTCATCCGCTTCATGGTGGACTCAGACAACCCGGCCATGCCCATGCTGGGCAGCGAGCACAAGCGGGCCATCGCCGGCCCCTTCCTGATGCAGCACCATGGCCAGCCCTATCACGTCTACTTCGGCCTCAACGTCGAAAACTCCTACCTGTTCCTGTTTATCCAGATCCTGGATCACCCCATCCAGATCCTGGGCATCGCCATGCTGGTCAGCACCCCGCTCTGTCTGCTGCTGGCCTGGCGGCTGACCCGTCCCATACTGCAGCTGCAGCAGGCGGTCTCGCAACTGGCGCAGGGCAAGCTGGAGACCCGGATCCCCAACCTCGGCAGGCAGGATGAGATTGGCCAGCTGGCGGATCACGTCAGCTACATGGTGGATACCCTCAAGAACATGATCCAGAAGCAGAAGCAGCTGCTGTCCGACATCTCCCACGAGCTGCGCAGCCCCCTCACCCGCATCCAGCTGGCGCAGGCCTTGATCCGCCGCAAGCAGGGGGACAGCAGTGAGCTGGTACGGATCGAAACCGAGATCGGGCGACTCGACAAGCTGATCGGGGATCTGCTGGACTTGTCCCGGGTGCAGCAACATGTGGAGGCCCCCGTGCTGCTGCCGCTGGCGGAGCTGCTGGAGCCCATCCTGGACGACGCCATGTTCGAGGCAAACCAGAACGGCAAACAACTGCGCCTACCTGCCCTGCCGACGGAATCGCTCATGATGCGGCCGGAGTTGCTGGCGCGGGCACTGGAAAATCCGCTGCGCAACGCCCTCAAGTATGCCCGCGAGTTCATCCAGGCGGACTGGTATCGGGAAGGGCGTATGTGGGTGATGACCATCCGGGATGATGGCCCGGGTGTTCCGGTGGAGCAGCAGGCACAGCTGTTCTTGCCGTTCTTCCGGGTCGATGATGCCCGCAACGCCAAGACGGGTGGCACCGGGCTGGGCCTCGCCATCGCCGCCGAGGCGATCCAGCAGCACGGCGGCACCATCAAGGCCAGCAGCAATCAGCCGACCGGGCTCATCATTACCATCCGCCTGCCCATCTCGTGAGGCTCCCCCTTTTCATCCCCGTGGGCGCTGGGTATGCTGGCGCCCTTATTGCGCCCTCAGGACCCCGCCATGCTCGACATAGTGCTCTATCAACCGGAAATTCCGCCCAATACCGGCAACATCATTCGCCTCTGCGCCAACACCGGCTACCGGTTGCACCTGATCGAGCCGCTGGGATTTGAGTGGGATGACAAGCGGGTGAAGCGGGCCGGGCTCGACTATCACGAGTTTGCCGAGGTGAAGCGCTGGCCGAGCTATGCCGACTTCCTGGCGGCGGTGGCACCGAGGCGGGTGTTTGCCTGTACCACCAAGGGTCGCACCGCCCACTCGGCGGTCCAGTTCGCCCTGGGAGATGCCCTGCTGTTCGGCCCGGAGAGCCGCGGCTTGCCGGCCGAGATCATCGAGAGCCTGCCATTCGAGCAACGGCTGCGCATCCCCATGTTGCCCCAGAGCCGCAGCATGAATCTGGCCAATGCGGTCTCGGTCTTCGTGTATGAGAGCTGGCGCCAGTTTGGCTATGAGGGGTCCCTCTAGCCTCCGTCGGCGCTGCGCCTCTCAGAGGCGGCGCAGACCATGAGATCCCGTCAGGCGGGTTCCCGGCCTTGACCCAGCAGGCGGCCATCCCGCTCCAGTTGCCAGCATAGCCAGCCAAGGGTCAGGCCACGCCCCGCCATCAGGGCCGCCATCGCGGCCCACAGGGCGGAGACGCCCCACGACTGGCACAGCCACCAGACCGGGAAGAAACCGGCAAACACCGCCACCAGCATGCTGTTTCGCATCTCCCGGGCACGGGTCGCGCCGATGAAGACCCCATCCAGCAGGAAACACCAGACCGCCAGCAGCGGCATGGCCACCAGCCAGGGCAGCTGGCGGCTCGCCTCGGCGATCACCGCCGGGATGTCGGTGATATGGGTGATGAGCAGCTGCCCCCCCAATGCAAACGACAGCGTGAAGCCGAGGGCGATCAGCAGGGCCCAGCCCAGGTTGAGTACGATCGCCTCACGCAGTCCCTGCCGATCCCGACGCCCGATGGCGCGCCCCACCATGGCCTCCACCGCATAGGCGAAGCCATCCAGCCCGTAGGAGATGAGCATCAGGAAGTTGAGCAGCACGGCATTGGCGGCCACCGCCACATCCCCCAGTCTGGCCCCCTGCAACGTCATGAAGGCAAAACAGAGCTGCAGACAAAGAGAGCGGATGAAGATGTCCCGGTTCAGACCGAGCAGGCGCCGCAGCGCTGACCATTGCCACCAGCGCTGCCAGGCCCCCTGCCACACAGACAGGTGGCGCAGCCGGCGGCTCACCAGCCAGAGCCCGACCCCCAGCGCACTGTAATCCGCCAGCAGCGAGGCGGCGGCCACTCCTTTCACCTGCCAGCCCAGGCCCAGCACGAACCAGGTATCCAGCACCATGTTGACCAGGTTGCTCAGGATCAGCAGCAACATGGGGCTGCGGGCGTCCTGCATGCCCAGCAGCCAACCCATGATGACCAGGTTGCACAGGGCCGCCGGGGCGCTCCAGATCCGCACCGACACATATTCTGCGGCATAGCCCTGCACCTCGGGGGAGCCGCCGCTCAGCGCAATGAGGGCCGGCAGCAAGGGTAACACCAGCAGCAACAGCGCCATTCCCAGGCCGATCGCCAGCCCCAAGGCCCGCGCCAGGGTGTCCAGTTGCCCCTCGGCACTGCCAGCCCCGTAGGCCTGTGCGGTCAGCCCTGTGGTGGACATCCGCAGGAAGCCAAGCAGCCAGAACAGAAGATTGATGAGGGTCGCCCCGACCGAGACGCCGCCGAGAAACCAGGCCTGACCGAGATGACCGATCACCCAGGTATCCACCAGCCCGAGCAACGGGGTGGTGACGTTCGAGAACACCATCGGCAGGGCAAGTACAAACACGGCGCTGTGACGCCGGGGATCGCGCAACCAGTGCGGGATCAGCATGGGCAGGTCTCATTCCTGAGCATCACTGGTCGGCCAGCCGCACTATCCGCGCGAAGTCAGAGACCAGGGTTTTCATGGCCACGTGGGGCACCTGGCCAGGCTCCATCTGGGGGCGGAACACGGCCGTCAGCTTGCCCTCCGGGCTGATCAGCACGATCGAGGCCGAGTGGTCTACCAGGTAATCCTGGTTCCCGTGATCGACGATGGAGTAGACGAGACCAAGGTTGCGCACGAAGGGGAACAGCTGGTTGTGAGGGCCGGTGGCCGCCTTGAACTCTGGCTGGAAGAAACTGGTGTATTGCTTGAGTCGGGCACTGTCATCGCGCTGGGGATCCGCCGAGATGAAGGCCACCTGACTGCCAGGCGCTATGTTCTGCAGTTCCGGATAGACGGAGCGCAGATCCGCCAGCGTGGTCGGGCAGATGTCCGGGCAATAGGTGTAGCCGAGGAACAGGAAGGTCCAATGCCCGACCAGGTTGGCTGCGGTGAAGGGTTTGCCATCGCCGTCGGTGAGGGTGAAAGGATTGATATCCCGTCCCACCGGATAATAGTCGGCCTGCTCGGGTGGGGAAGGCTGGCTCCAGCTGTATGCAACCATCATGCTGCCGACCAGTAACAGAAACAGCAGGGGATAACGTGGTTTAATCATATAAAACAGAGCCTTGCTAGTCTAATCAGCCGTTGGGCGGGCCCGGTGGAGGTGCATTGTAACCCGGGCCCTCCTATCTCTGGCTACCCCGGAGTCCGGATATCGGGCACAAAGAGGCCCAACAAGGGGTGGTACTGGCCCTCAGTATTCATCGCAGATGGGAAAAAACAGAAGCCCCACATCAGGTGGGGCTCACACACAATGTTGGCTAAGTGGATCAGGGTCGCCGCCGGTGCTGCGCCTGAGGGCGCCGGGCCACGGCGTGCAGCGGAACGACGGGGGCAACCCAGGGTGCATTGGGCAATCCTATGTCGTGGTGGCGGCGAAACAGACGAACCAGGTGGACAATCTTGTCCTTGGGACACCCCAGCCAGATGGTCCAGCCATTCCCCTTGTGATAGACCCAGAGCGCATAAAACCACGTCATCCGACTGCCCTTGATGAACCGGGTGATGGAGGATGCGGGCGCTGCGGCCAGACCCGGATCCCATGGCGAGCTTGAAGCCATACCTGTCCTCCTTGCTCAACAGGCCACGTCAACTAGTGTCCTGCCAGGATGACAGGCAAAACACAGTCACGTACTGACTGAGTCGTTCCAGGTCATGGACTGCGAGCCCCCTGACGACTCTCCCTTCTACCCGACACCGCGTTGGCGGTGCCAGTGATGCATCCCTGCGACCTTATGCTGGCCGGTTCAGGCAACAACCCGGATCATGGCAGATCCCGTGGCCCGGTAACGGCGTACCGTGCCTCATCAAAGGATATATCCGAAATGCCAGCTGTGTGGCGACACTCTCTTTAGTTGCGCTCTCTTTGCTGCTTTCTGTTGCGGCAGAGGATGGCGACGAAAATGGTGGGTATCAGAGCTCGGGGCAAACAGCAGAAACGAAACGGCCTCCCAAAGGAGGCCGTCTATCAGATCTCATGCCTGCATCTCACATCCAGTCGGCATTGCGGATCACGCCGACCGCCAGTCCCTCTATAGTCAGATGCTGGCTGGCGAGATCCACCTCGATGGGGGAGAGCTCTTCGTTCTCCGGCAGCAGCCACACCTGGCTGCCCTTGCGCTGGAAGCGCTTGACGGTGACATCTTCATCGAGGCGGGCGACCACGACCTGACCGTTGTGCACGTCCTGGGTCTTGTGCACCGCCAGCAGATCCCCATCCATGATGCCGATGTTCTTCATGCTCATTCCCTGTACCCGCAACAGGAAGTCTGCCCGCGGATGGAACAGGGCGGGATCCACCTGGTAGTGGCTCTCGATGTGCTCCTGGGCCAGGATAGGCTCACCGGCGGCCACCTTGCCGATCAGCGGCAAGCCGCTTTCTTCCGGTGCGGCTTCCTCTTCTTCGATCAGCAGACGGATGCCGCGGGAGGTACCGGGCATGATTTCGATGACCCCTTTCTTGGCCAGGGCCTTCAGATGTTCCTCGGCCGCATTGGCCGACTTGAAACCAAGCTTCTGGGCGATCTCGGCACGAGTCGGCGGCATACCGGTCTCGCTCATGTTCGCCTTGATAAGCTCCAGCACTTCAGCCTGGCGGGGAGTAAGGGGTTTCATAGCATGGGCACCTGTCTTTTTATACAGCACACTGGCAGTATATACAGTGCTGTGGCCAAGGCAAGGCGTTGCTGATATTTGTCGTGCCCTTGTCGCACTTCTTTCACAAAATGGCCCATCCTTGATCTGTAGCGCCACTCATCGTACCTCTCGGCGACAAGCCAGCGGTGATTTGTTATGCTCACGCCGCATTTTTTTGGAGAGCAGACACCCATGTCCATCGGACAGAAGATTTCCAGAGCCATTCTGCAATGGCCGGTCAGCGGCTTGGTCAACCACAAGAGCCTGCCGGAAAACCCCATCGCGGAACTGGATCTGGACCCGGCCAGACCCATTGTCTATGCCCTGAAGACCAGCTCGATCACCGATCTGATGACCCTGCAGCAGTGCTGCGAGGATCTCGGTCTGCCCGGCCCCTTCACGCCCCTTGAGCTGAATGGTCAGCTGCTGCCGCGCTACGTCTGCCTGGATCGGCCACCGCCCCTGTTTGGCAAACGCACCAAGCCGCTCCCCTTCCTGCAAGAATTTCATCAGCTGCTGGATCTGCACAAGCAGGATCCGGCGCTGGATATCCAGGTCGTGCCCGTCACCCTGTTCTGGGGCCGCGCCCCGGGTCGCGAAGGCGAAGAGGCCTCCGGCTGGAACATCATCAGCAGTCTGGCGCCGAACCGGCTCAAGAAGGCACTGATCGTTATCCTCAAGGGGCGCGAGAATCTGGTGCGCTTCTCCCCGCCGCTCTCCCTGCGTCATATGGCGGACAAACACGGCACCGACGAGGCCATCGCCCACAAGCTGGCGCGGGTGGCGCGCATCCACTTCAGCCGCCAGCAGCTCGCAGCCACCGGCCCCAAGCTGCCGAACCGCAACCTGCTGTTCAAGCAGTTGCTGGATTCGAGCGTGATCCAGCAGGCCATCGAAGAAGAGGCCAGACGCGAGGGCATCAGCCTGGAGAAGGCCCAGAAGCGCGCTCACGGCTACATGGACGAGATCGCCTCCAACTTCTCCTTCCGGCTGATCCGCCTCGGCGAGACCTTCCTCGGCTGGCTGTGGAACAAGCTCTACCGTGGCCTGTCGGTCAATGGCGCAGAGCGGGTACGCCAGCTGGCGCAGGAAGGCCACGAGATCGTCTACGTGCCCTGCCATCGCAGCCACATGGACTATCTGCTGCTCTCCTACGTCATCTATCACCAGGGCATGGTACCGCCCCACATAGCGGCCGGCATCAACCTCAACTTCTGGCCGGCGGGCCCCATCTTCCGCCACGGCGGCGCCTTCTTCATCCGCCGCACCTTCAAGGGCAACCCGCTCTACAGCACCGTATTTCGTGAATACCTGAACCTGCTGTTTGCCAAGGGCTACTCGGTGGAGTTCTTTACCGAAGGGGGTCGCTCGCGCACCGGCCGCCTGCTGCCGCCCAAGACCGGGATGCTGGCGATGACCCTGCAGGCCATGATGCGCGGGCTGGACAGGCCGGTGACCCTGGTGCCCGTCTATCTGGGCTACGAGCACGTGATGGAGGTGAACACCTACCACAACGAGCTCAAGGGCAGCCGCAAGGAGAAAGAGAGCTTCCTGCAGGTGCTCGGCATACTGCGCAAGCTGCGCAACTATGGCCGTGGCTTCGTCAACTTCGGAGAGCCGCTGACCCTCAACAGCTACCTCGGCGAGCAGGTACCGCACTGGAAGGAGAGCATAGGCAAGGAAGAGCGCCCGGAGTGGATGGCCTCCACCGTCAATCAGCTGGCCGAGCTCTTGATGACCCGGATCAACGATGCCGCCGCCGTCAACGGCCTGACCCTGAGCGCCCTGGCACTGCTGGCCGCCGAGCGCCATGCCCTGACCCGGGACGAGCTGCAGGCTCAACTCAACACCTATCTGGACCTGCTCAAGCAGGTGCCCTACAGCCCGCAGAGCACCCTGCCGGACGAAGACGCCAAGATCCTGCTGGATCAGGCCATGGAGCTCAACAAGTTCGAGGTGAGCGAGGACAAGCTCGGTCAGATAGTCAGCCTGGACCGCTATCAGGCGATCCTGCTGACCTACTACCGCAACAACATACTGCACCTGTTCGCCCTGCCCTCCCTGGTGGCAGCCCTGATCGAGCGTTGCGAGGGGATCTCCCGCGGCGAGATCGTCGCCCGCTGCGTCGACATCTATCCGCTGCTCAAGACGGAGCTGTTCCTGCGCTACCAGGAGGACGAACTGCCGGCGCTGGTCGATGCCCTGCTGGCCGAACTGCAACGCCAGCAGCTCATCGAGGAGCGTGAGAGCGGCTACTGGGTCAACCCGGTCAACCAGATGCGCCTGCTGCTGCTGGCGGAGAGCATTCAGGAAACGCTGCAACGCTACGCCATCGTGCTGACCCGGGTGCTGGCCCAGCCCTATATCGGGGCGGAGCAGCTGGAGGCGGACGGCCTGATGATGGCGGAGCGCCTCGGCACCCTGCACGGCATCAACGCCCCCGAGTTCTTCGACCAGAAGCTGTTCAGCACCCTGATCCACTCCTTGCGCAGCGAAGGCTATCTGGATACGGGCTGCAAGCCGGATCTGGGCCGCTTCCAGGCGCTGGCCGACAACATAGTGCCGCTGCTCAGCACCAAGATCCGGCGCACCATCGAAGCGGGCAACCGGACTTGATGCCGTAACGAGGCAACCCTCATAGCCGCCGGCTGACAAGCAATAACTGTGTCTAGTCCTGAAATA
>NZ_JRGL01000156.1 GCF_000764655.1 Aeromonas aquatica | reverse complement strand
AGTAATCGCGCTGTGTCCGTTTCACACCTTGTCCCATCGGGGTCTCCATTTATTGAGGGGAAAGGTGTAAACCATATTCAGGACGGGACAAGCACATGAAAAAGGCCCCGCCAGGATATGGCGGGGCCTTTTGCTATCCGGCGAACCGAATCAGCGAGGCTTGGAGCTTATCTCAGTAGGCGTCGTTGTAAAACAGCCTAATGGGATTTGCTCTTATTCGTCGCGTTTGTCCCGGCTGAGCAGGGCGATGGCCGCCTCTTTCGGGTTCTTGCCTTCGTACAGCACCTTGAAGATCTGCTCGCAGATGGGCATCTCGACGCCACAACGGGCCGCCAGCAGATGCACCTCCTTGGTGTTGCGATAGCCTTCCACCACCTGACCGATCTCGGTCATGGCGGTTTCCACCGACTTGCCGGCCCCGAGGGCCAGACCGAAGCGACGGTTGCGGGACTGGTTGTCGGTACAGGTCAGCACCAGATCCCCGAGCCCCGCCATCCCCATGAAGGTCTTGGCATCGGCGCCCAGTGCGGCACCGAGGCGCTGCATCTCTACCAGACCCCGGGTGATGAGCGCGGTTCTGGCATTGGCGCCAAAACCCAGCCCGTCGGAGAGACCGGCGCCGATGGCGATGACGTTCTTGACCGCGCCACCGAGTTGCAGACCGATGAAGTCCGGATTGGTATAGACCCGGAACGAGCGGCCGCAATGCAGCAGGTGGGACAGATCATCGGCAAAGCCATCGTGGGTCGAGGCCACCGAGATGGCGGTCGGCAGGCCGGCGGCCAGCTCGCGGGCGAAGGTGGGGCCGGAGATCACCGCCAGCGGTATCTCATCCCCCAGCACCTCGCGGGCCACGTCCTGCAGCAAACGACCGCTGTCCGGCTCCAGCCCCTTGGTGGCCCAGGCGATACGGGTATCGGGGCGCAGGAAGGGCTTGATCCGGGTCAGCACCTGGCCGAACACATGACTAGGCACCACCAGCAGCAGCACGGGTGCGGCTTGCACCGCGGCCTGCAGATCCGCCGTCAGTTGCAGATCGGTGGGGAAAGGGACATCCGGCAGGAAAGCCTTGTTGCAGCGATCTTGTTCCAGCACGGCGACATGGGCGGGATCGTGACCCCACAGCAGGGTCGGATGGCCGTTGCGCGCCAGAGAAATGGCAAGGGCGGAGCCGTAAGACCCCGCCCCCAAGACCGAGATAGCGATCTGGTCGGCCATTATCAGGCTTCCGCAGTCGCCTGCTGGGCCTGTGCTTGCGCCATGTGCTGGGCAAACAGGGCATCGAAGTTGACCGGTGCCAGGTTCAGCTGCGGGAAGGAACCCTTGCTCACCAGATTAGCAACTGCTTCACGGGCGTACGGGAACAGAATGTTCGGGCAGAAGGCGGCCAGGCAGTGAGCCAGCTGGGGCTCAGGCAGGTTACCGATGGTGAAGATACCGGCCTGCTGTACTTCGCACAGGAAGGCGGTTTCGGTTTCCAGCTTGCAGGTCACGGTCAGGGTCAGCACGACTTCGAACACGCCGTCAGCCAGCACATTGGTCTTGGTGTCCATGTCCAGCTTGACGTCCGGCTGCCACTCTTTCTGGAAGATGTGGGGGGTATTCGGGGCTTCGAAGGAAACATCCTTGGTGTAGACACGCTGGATGTGGAATTCCGGTTGCACTTCCTGATTGTTGATTTCGTCAGCCATTTCGTTTGATTCCTTTTAAGAAAATGAGTGGGCGCAGGCCCTTAAATCAGCGTTTTTTGGTCACCGGCAGATTCTCTGCACGCCATTGGGCCATGCCACCGCTGAGCACATATACCTGCTTGAAACCGGCCTTGCTCAGTTGGCGACCCGCGCCACCAGCGGTCATCCCCGACTCGCACACCACTATGATGGGGGCGTCTTTGTGTTTTTCAACCGGGCCCAAATTGTTGGCCTGGATCTGGGTGAGTGGCAGGTGATGGGCACCGGCCAGATGGCCCTTGGCAAACTCATCCTGACTGCGAATGTCCACGACGGTGGCATTCTCACGGTTGATCAGCAGGGTGGCGGCGTGGTTGTTCACCACCTTGACCGGAGAAAAACGAGCACGCACCGTGGTGTACACCAGAGTGCCTGCCAGACCCAACCAGGCTGCGGTCAGCAGCGGGTTGCGGGTCGCAAAATCCAAATACTCTTGCATCTTCTACTATCCAGGGACCAAGACAAGGGCCCGAGTATACATGGGGCCCTTGATAAGATCAGCCATCTTGGCGGCAAAGCGAGAGCAAGCTCCCATCGGGGGTTGCCAGCCGATTGCCCCCTCTAAAGAAGTGACCCTGGATGCGGATCCTGCGGCAGGAACCCTGGGAAATGAGGAGAAAATGCGGGTCGTCAGACAAGCCGGCAACATGCCTAAAACGCGGTCTTAACAACCAAAAAGTCAGGCCACAGAGGCACTTGGCTATCAGGTGACTATTTCGGCAGATGTAGTAATATTACGCTAGTTTCACTTCCCGCAATTCATTCCTATCCGAGAGGACATAGCCTTATGTCAACAGCTAAGAAACCTTTGGTTCTGGTCATCATGGACGGTTGGGGCTACAGCACCAAGCAAGAGCACAACGCCGTCGCTGCCGCCAAGACCCCCAACCTCGACCGCCTCGCCCGTGACTACACCAGCACCCTGATCTCCGGCTCCGGCCTGGACGTGGGCCTGCCGGATGGTCAGATGGGCAACTCCGAAGTGGGTCACGTCAACATAGGTGCCGGTCGCATCGTGTATCAGGAGCTGACCCGCATCTCCAAAGAGATCAAGGACGGCGACTTCTTCCAGAATGTCGAGCTGGCCAAGGCTGTTGACGGCGCCGTGACCAACGGCAAGGCCGTGCACATCATGGGTCTGATGTCACCGGGTGGCGTACACAGCCATGAAGAGCACATCATGGGCATGATCGAGATGGCCGCCAAGCGTGGCGCCGAGCAGATCTACTTCCACGCCTTCCTGGATGGCCGCGACGTGCCGCCGCGCTCCGCCCAGTCCTCCATCGAGCAGTTCGATGCCCTGTTTGCCCGTCTGGGCAAGGGTCGCTTCGCCTCCATGATCGGCCGTTACTTCGCCATGGACCGTGACAACCGTTGGGACCGCGTGCAGCAAGCCTATGACCTGATGACTCAGGGCAAGGGTGAGTTCACCGCCGACAGCGCCAGCGAAGCCCTGGCCGCCGCCTATGCCCGCGACGAGAACGATGAGTTCGTCAAGGCCACCCGCATCGGTGCCGCCGCCCCCATGCAGGATGGCGATGCGTTGATCTTCATGAACTTCCGTGCCGACCGTGCCCGCGAGATCACCCGCGCCTTCGTCGACAGCGACTTCACCGGCTTCGCCCGTGCCGTCACCCCGGCGCTGAACTTCGTGATGCTGACCGAATACGCCGCCGACATCAAAACCACCTGCGCCTACCCGCCCACTGCCCTGGTGAACACCCTGGGTGAGTGGCTGGCCAAGCAGGGCAAGACCCAGCTGCGCATCTCTGAGACCGAGAAGTACGCCCACGTCACCTTCTTCTTCAACGGTGGCGAAGAGTCCTGCTTCAGCGGTGAGGATCGCGAGATCGTCGCCAGCCCGAAAGTGGCCACCTATGATCTGCAGCCGGAGATGAGCTCCGAAGAGCTGACCGACAAGCTGGTCGCGGCCATCAAGAGCGGCAAGTACGACGTCATCATCTGCAACTACCCGAACGGCGACATGGTCGGTCACACCGGCGTGTTCGATGCCGCGGTCAAGGCCTGTGAGGCCGTCGATCACTGCATCGGTCGTGTCACCGAGGCCCTGGCCGAGGTGGGTGGCGAGTGCCTGATCACCGCCGACCACGGCAACGCCGAGAAGATGCTGGACGAAGAGACCGGTCAGGCCCACACCGCCCACACCAATCTGCCGGTCCCCCTCATCTACTTCGGTCGCAAGGCCGAGGTGCTGGAAGGTGGCAAACTGTCCGATCTGGCCCCGACCATGTTGACCCTGATGGGTCTGCCTGTGCCGCCGGAAATGACTGGCAAGCCCCTGATGATTCTGAAATAATCCTGCCCCATGCGGGGATGCGAAGTTATTTCAACCAAAACCAGTCGCGTCGGCCTGTTGGCCGGCGCGCTGTTTTTTTGCCTGATCGGCGCAGGCAAGGCCCTGGCTGCCAACCAGCAGCTCGGCACCATGCAGTCCCAGATCAAGGAACAGCAGAAGACCATCAAGCTCAGCAAGCAGGAGCTGGCCAAACTCAATACCCAGCTCAAAGCCGATGAGCAGGCCATCTCGGCCGCCGCCGCCAAGCTCGATCAGACCAAACTGCAGCTGAAGCAGAACCAGCAAAAGCTGGTGAACCTGCAGCAGGACAAGCTGGATCTGGAGCAACAGGCCAAACATCAGAAGCAATTGCTGGCCAAGCAGGCGGAAAGCGCCTTCCAGGCGGGCAACCACGACTACCTCAAACTGCTGCTCAATCAGCAGGATCCGGCCAAACTGAGCCGCGCCCTCGACTATTTCGACTATCTCAACAAGGCCCGCATCGAGGCCATCGAGGCCCTGCGCGCCACCCGCGCCAAGCTGGCCAAAAACCAGCAGGCGACCCAGGAGACCGAAAGCAAGCTGCAAGCCCTGCTGAGCGAACAGCAAGCGTCCCACCAGAGCCTGCTGGCCAGCCAGCAGAGCCGCGCCAAGGTGCGCAACCAGCTGCAACTGTCGGTGCAGGATGACGAGCAGAAGCTGACCAAGCTGGTCAAGGCGGAGAAGGCCCTGAAGGCCCGGCTGGAAGAGCTGCGCCGCCAGCGGGAAGAGCAGGAGCGCCGCGAGCGGGCCGAGCGGGAGCGCCTCGCCAAGCTCAAGGCCGAGCAGGAGCGTCAGCGCCGCCTGGAGGCACAACGCCTGGCCGCCGAACAGAAGCGGCTTGCGGAACAACAGCGGATCGCGGCGCAACAGCAGAAGGCCGGCGAGCAGCAACGGCTCGCCGCCGAGCAGCAGAGAGTGACCGCACAACAAAACAAGGTGACTCAACAGCAAGCCGCCGCGCGCAGCAGCGCCAAGGCAAGCACAGGCGGCTACGGTGGCCTCAGCACCAATGGCAGCCTGCGCTGGCCGGTACAGGGCCCGATCCTCATCTCCTACGGCTCGGCTCGCACCGCCGAGCTCAAGTGGAAAGGCACCCTGATCGGCGCCAGCGAAGGCACCCAGGTCAAGGCGGTGGCGGCGGGTCAGGTGGTCTACGCGGACTGGCTGGATGGCTTCGGCATGCTGTTGGTCATCGACCATGGTAAGGGCTATATGAGCCTCTACGGTCACAATCAGTCGCTGCTGCGCCAGGTCGGCCAGAAGGTGGAACAGGGTGAGCCCGTGGCCCTGGTCGGTGACAGCGGCGGCCAGGACAGACCCGGCCTCTACTTCGAGATCCGCTATCAAGGCGAGGCCATCAACCCCACCAAGTGGCTGGCAAAGCGCTGAGTTCCTCGTCCAATCCATGAAAAAGCCTGCATCTTGCAGGCTTTTTCATGCCGTCCTTCGCCAGGCGCCAGCGCCGGATGATGAAAACTTACGGCATTTCCTGTCCCTTAGAACCTGTTCACGATCTGTCACGAGAGGCTGTCAGCAAGGTGAAGAGCAGCGCAGGAACCGGAGTTTATAGACATAAATGAGGATTCCGAGCAGCACATGAGCCTTGATCACGGTCTCGCAGTAAGATCGTGAACAGGTTCTTAGGGGAAGACGATCAGGCCGATCTGTTCGAGCAGCCCCTGCTGCTGCTCTTCGCTTATCTGCACCCCGTCCAGGTTGACCCGGCGCAGATCCAGCCCGGGCAGATCGCACTGGCGCAGGTCGCAGCCCTGCAGGTTGAAGCTGCTCCAGTCTATCTGGCCGAACTCGGCGCCGCTGAGATCGGATCCCGCCAATGAGGCTCCTCGCAGGCTGGCCCCCTGCCAGCGGTTGCCACTCAGCTCGCAGCGTTCCAGCAGGCAGCCATCGAAGTTCGCATAGCTGAAGTTGTTGCCGGTCAGATGCGCCTCGCAAAAGTAACTTTTGACGGTGATCTGGTTCGCGAAGCTGGCCTGGGCGAAGTTGATCCCCATGGCCTGGCAATCCCGCATCTCCAGCCCGAGGCACTGGCTGCGACTCAGATCCGCCAGGGTCAGATCGCAGCGCAGGAAGCTGGCCTCCCGCAGATCGCAGCCCTGCAACTGGCAGCCTAGCTCGCGCTCGCGCTCATAGAAGCTGCAGTCGACGAACCGGCTCTCGCTCAGGTCGAGCCAGGAGAAGTTGCAGCCGATGAAGCGGCAATCGCTGAACTGCTCTCCCTCCACCTCCTGCTGCTCGAACCGCTTCCCCTCGAACGTTTTACCCTTGATCATTCCAAGCTTCCCCCTGTTTATGGCGTCATATGCTGACACCATGGCGTAAAAACGGTAATGTTACCTGTAACATTTCTGACGGATCTCGAGATGAACGACACCCGCAAACGCCGCCCCACCCTGCAAGACATCGCCGATCTGACCGGGGTCACCAAGATGACCGTCAGCCGCTACCTGCGCGATCCCGGTGCCGTGGCCGAAGGCACCCGTGAGCGCATCGCCGCCGCGGTGGAGGAGCTGGGCTACATCCCCAACCGGGCACCGGACATGCTCTCCAACGCCACCAGCAGGGCGATCGGCATCCTGATCCCCTCGCTCTCCAACCAGGTCTTCTCCGCCCTGGTGCAGGGCATAGAGGCGGTGACTCGCCCCGCCGGCTACCAGACCCTGCTCGCCCACTACGGCTACAGCCCGCAGCGGGAGGAGGAACAGGTAGCAGCCCTGCTCTCCTACAACGTGGATGGCTTGATCCTCTCCGACAGCGAGCACACCGAGCGGACCCGCAAGATGATCGCCACCGCCGGCATTCCGGTGGTGGAGACCATGGATCTGCCCCAGACCCCCATCGACATGGTGGCCGGCATGGATCACCGGGCCGCCGCCCGGGCCATGGTAACAGAGATGCTGCGGCGGGGTCGGCGCAAGGTGGTCTATCTCGGCGCCCGGCTCGACGTGCGCACCCAGCTGCGGATGGAGGGCTACTACCAGGCGATGAGCGATTATGGCCTCGAGGGCCAGCACCTGCTGACCGAGCAATCCTCCAGCTTCACCCTGGGGGGCCAGCTGCTGCAACAGGCGCTGACGCGCTATCCCGATCTCGACGGCCTGTTCTGCACCAACGACGATCTCGCGGTCGGTGCCCTGCTGCAGTGCCAAGCCAAGTGGATACCCGTGCCGCAGCAGGTCGCCATCGCCGGCAGCAATGGCCTCGACATCGGCCAGGCCATGACCCCCAAGCTCGCCAGCATCATCACCCCGCGCCAGGAGATAGGCCGCGAGGCGGCGACCATGTTGCTGGCCCGGCTCAATGGCCAGTCGCTGACCGAGACCTGCCGGGACCTGGGTTTCTCCCTCTATCAGGGAGAAAGTCTGGGCTGACTTCATCCCCGACCCCTCTCCCCACGGCAGAGAGAAGCGCGCGCCGCTCGTTAACACCCATGAAAAAACAGGCCACCCTTGGGTGGCCTGTTTGGTTTTTCTAAACGATATGCGCTTAGCGTTTAACCAGCTCAACCGCCTCACGAGACAAACGAGTCACCTCATCCCAGTTGCCGCTCTTGATGGCATCGGCCGGCAGCATCCAGGAGCCGCCGACGGTGGCCACGCATTTGAGCGCCAGGTAGTCGGCCACGTTCTTCGGGCCTATGCCGCCGGTGGGGCAGAAGCGCACCTGAGGCAAAGGTGCGGCGATGGCGGCCAGCGCCTTGGTGCCGCCATTGGCCTCGGCCGGGAAGAATTTCAGGTGGTCGTAGCCCGCTTCCAGCGCCTGCATCACCTCGGACGGGGTTGCCACCCCCGGGATCAGCGGTGCCGTGCTCTTGGCAGCGTGGGCCAGCAGCGCAGGTGTCATGCCCGGAGAGATGACGAAGCGGGCACCGGCGGCCACGGCGGCATCAAATTGCGCGCAGTTGAGCACGGTGCCGGCGCCGACCATGGCATCCGGCATCGCCTTGGCGATCAGGGCGATGGCGTCGAGGGCCACCGGGGTGCGCAGGGTGATCTCGAACACAGAGATGCCGCCGTCGAGCAGCGCCTTGGCCATCGGCAGGGCCTGCTCCAGGTCGTTGATGACCATCACGGGTACCAGGGGGGAGGCGGCAAACACCTCGGCGGGAGTCACTTTCCAGTTTTGCATAGCTCTTCCTTAGTCAGCTCTTAGTCAAAGATGGTGGCGCCGCACTCGGCGCTCGATACCGCGCGACGCATCACGCTGAACAGTTCACGGCCCCAGCCCTCTTGTTCCAGGCTGAGGTCGATGTCGGCCTGAGTACGGCCGGTCAAATCGGTCAGGCAATCCAGGCGGCCGGTCTCGGCATCCACCCGCAGCAGGTCACCGTCTCGCAACAGGCCGATGGCGCCGCCGTGCAGCGCCTCCGGGGTGACGTGGATGGCGGCCGGGATCTTACCGGAGGCACCGGACAGGCGGCCATCGGTGACCAGCGCCATCTTGTGACCCGCCTTCTGCAGGTTGCCGAGCACCGGCATCAGCTTGTGCAGCTCCGGCATGCCGTTGGCGGCCGGGCCATTGTGGCGCACAACGATGACCGCATCCTGATTGAGTTCACCGGCCTGGTAGGCCGCCTCCACCGCATGCTGAGAGGAGAAGACCCGGGCGGGTGCCTCTATGACGCGGTATTCTGGCGCCACGGCCGAGACCTTGACCACGGCGCGGCCCAGGTTGCCTGACAGCAACTTGGTGCCACCGGTGGCCTGGAACTGGGCGCCGGACACTGACAACACGCTCGGATCCTGGCTCTCGCCCACCGACTGCCACGCCAGCTTACCCTCCACCAGTGCGGGGCGACTGAGGTAATCCTGCATCTCGCCAAACGTCGGGGTCGCGTCCATGTGGATCAGTCCCTCCTGCGCCAGACGGCGCATCAGGCCGGGCACGGCGCCCGCCTGCTCGAAGGCGTTCACGTCCGCCGGGCCGTTCGGGTACATGCGCACCAGCAGCGGCACCACCTCGGAGAGATCGCTCAAGTCGTCCCAGGTCAGCTCCAGACCGGCGGCGCGGGCCAGCGCCACCATGTGGATGCTGTGGTTAGTGCTGCCGCCGGAGGCAAGCAGGGCCACCAGACCGTTGACCAGAGAACGCTCGTCCAGCACGGCGCTCAGGGGACGATAGGCCGGGGAGCCGGGGATCATGGCGCTGATGCGACGGGCCGCCTCGGCAGTCAGCGCATGGCGCAGCTCGCTGTGGGGATGCACGAAGGCGGAGCCCGGCAGCATCAGGCCCATGGCCTCGAACACCAGCTGATTGGTGTTGGCGGTGCCGTAGAAGGTGCAGGTGCCGGCCGAGTGGTAGGCGCCGCACTCCATCTCCAGCAGGGCCTCGCGCCCCACCTCACCGGCGGCATATTGCTGGCGCACCTTCACCTTCTCGTCGTTGCTGATGCCGCTGGCCATGGGGCCGGCGGGCACGAAGGCGGTGGGCAGATGAGCATGGGAGAGCGCCCCCATGATCTGGCCAGGGGCTATCTTGTCGCAGATGCCGAGCAGCAGGGTGGCGTCGAAGGTGTTGTGGGACAGCGACAGCGCGGTGGCCTGGGCGATGAGATCCCGGGAAAACAGCGACATGTCCATGCCGGGCTGGCCCTGGGTGACGCCGTCACACATGGCGGGCACGCCGCCGGCGACCTGGGCACTGTGGCCGAGCTCGGCCAGCGCGGCCTTGATCTGGTCCGGGTAGCCCTGATAGGGCTGATGGGCGCTCAGCATGTCGTTGTAGGCGGTGACGATGCCGACGTTGGCGCGGGTCATGTCGAGGATACGGCCCTTCTCGTCACAGCCGGAGGCGGCCACGGCGTGCGCCAGGTTGCCACAGGCCAGGGCGGCGCGGGTCTTGCCCTGAGCGGCCTGGCGCTGGATGCGGGCCAGGAAGGCTGCACGACGGCTGCGGCTGCGCTCACGAATGCGCTCGGTGACCGCGGTGATGACAGGGTGGGTCATAGTGATTGCTCCAGTACGGTGATGAGACGGCGGTCGGTAACCGTCGGGATCGGCAGGTGACTCACAGGGCCTGCCCCAATGTGGTGATGGCGCGATCGACAACCTGTTCGAAGGGCCCGTCTATATCGATATGGAATACCCCGGCCTCGCCATCCGGCCGCTCCAGGGCATCAAACTGGCTCTGCACCATGCCCTCGCGCATGAAGTGGCCCTTGCGGGCCCGCATCCGCTCGAGAATGAGCGACTGGCTGCCATCCAGGAACAGGAAGTGCACCGAGTAATTCCCCTCGCGGATCTGATCGCGGTACTGGCGCTTGAGGGCAGAACAGACGATCACCCCTACCTCGTTCTTCTGCTCCAGGCTGTAGGCCGCATCACGGATCCGTTCCAGCCAGGGGGCGCGATCCTCATCGTCGAGCGGGGCGCCGCTGGCCATCTTCTGGATGTTGGCACGAGGGTGCAGATCGTCACCGTCGATGAACTTGGCACCCAGGGCTTGCGCCAGCTTGAGACCGACGCTCGACTTGCCGCTACCACAGACACCCATCACGATAATACTCTTACCAGCCATTGTTTGACCTCTATCCCATTTCTCAAAAAACGTACCGTAGATGACTTCTAACTTACCACGTTACCGGTAACATGTTACCGGTAACGTTACGACATGTGAAGTGATGCACAAATTTGTGCAAGACGAAAACTGGAACTTTTGAGGATATAAAAATTATGGAAGGTGTGGCTAATACCCCCGATGTCGCCTACCTGCTTTCGGTAGCAGGCGGTGCCATTATCATGCTGTTGCTGTTGATAATGCGCTTCAAGATCCACGCCTTCGTCGCCTTGACGCTGGTCAGCCTGGTCACGGCCCTCGCCACCGGCGTGGCCTACGATCAGGTCGTAACGACCATGCTGGGCGGCTTCGGCAGCACCCTGGCCGGGGTGGCCCTGCTGGTCGGTCTCGGCGCCATGATCGGCCGGATCCTGGAGATGACAGGCGGCGCCAAGGTGCTGGCCGATACCCTGATCAGCCGCTTCGGTGCCCATCGCGCTCCTCTTGCGCTCGGTGTTGCCTCTCTGCTGTTTGGCTTCCCCATCTTCTTCGATGCGGGTCTCATCGTCATGCTGCCCATCATCTTCAGCGTGGCCAAGCAGTTTGGTGGCTCTGTGCTCAAATATGCACTGCCATCTGCGGGCGCCTTCGCCGTGATGCACGCCTTCATGCCCCCCCACCCCGGCCCCGTCGCCGCCAGCGAGCTGCTCGGCGCCAACATCGGCCTGCTGACCATCGTCGGCCTGCTGGTCGCCATCCCGACCTGGTATCTGGGGGCTTATCTGTACGGCCTGTGGGCCGGCAAGAAATTCGACCTGCCGCTGCCGCCAAGCTTTACCGATCCGGCTGCCATCCCGGCCGGTCAGCTGCCAAGCTTCGGCCAGGTGATCTCCATCCTGTTGCTGCCGCTGGCACTCATCTTCATGGATACCGGCCTCAACACCCTGGGAGCCATGGGAATGGTCGACAAAAGTGCTGATTGGGTCAACATCCTGCGCATGGTCGGCAAAACCCCGGTCGCACTGCTGATCACCCTGCTCTACGCGGTCTGGCTCTTTCGCAAGCAACAGGGCAAGGTACAGCTGGAAAAATTCTGCAACGATGCACTGGCTCCCGTCTGCGCCGTCATCCTGGTGACCGGTGCCGGTGGCATGTTCGGTGGCGTACTGCGTGCCAGCGGCATCGGTGCCGCCCTGGCGGACGTGCTCTCTGACACCGGCATGCCGGTGATCCTGGCCGCCTTCCTGGTCTCGACCGCCCTGCGGGTAGCCCAGGGTTCCGCCACCGTGGCCCTTACCACCACCGCCGCCCTGATGGCACCCATGGTGGCCGCCACCCCCGGGCTGAGCGAGCTGGATCTGACCTTCATCGTCATCGCCATCGCCGGCGGAGCGACTGTGCTGTCTCACTTCAATGATTCAGGCTTCTGGCTGGTCGGTCGCTTCCTCAACATGGATGTGAAGACCACCCTCAAGACCTGGACCGTGATGGAGACCCTGCTCGGCACCATCGCCTTCCTCATCGTGGCGCTGGCCAGCATGCTGTTCTAATCACCTGCCATGTCATGCCGCTTTCAATGCGGGTCGGGCTCTTTCCCCGACCCGCATTCTTTTAGCAGGGTCACACCGACGTGGATTCTTTATTGGGTATTCAGCGCCGAGATTGCTAGAATCGCCTATTCATTGCCCCGAGTGGAACGCTTAACCCCGTGATTTCAGGTTTCTCTATGCATTCATCGGCACATTATCGACAGTTGCTGACACGTTTACCCCAGATCGCGGTTGCCGCGGATCAGTTTCAGGTACTCAGCAGCGCCAAAGAGTTCAAGAGCCGGATCCTGTCGCTCATCGCCGGCGCGACCCAGCGCATCTATCTGATCGCCCTCTATCTGCAGGATGACGCGGCGGGACGGGAGATATTGTCGGCGCTCTATGCCGCCAAGCAGCGCAACCCGGCCCTCGACATCAAGGTCTTCGTCGACTTCCACCGCGCCCAGCGCGGCCTCATCGGCAAGGGCAAGCAGGGCGGCAATCACCTGATGTATCAGGAGATGGCCGCTCGCCATGAACACCAGATCGAGATCTACGGCGTGCCCGTGAAGGGACGCGAGCTGCTCGGCGTGCTGCACCTCAAGGGCTTCATCTTCGACGACACCCTGCTCTATTCCGGCGCCAGCCTGAACGACATCTACCTGCATCAGCAGGATCGCTACCGTTTCGATCGTTATCACCAGATCCGCAGCCAGGCGCTGACTCGCAGCATGGTCAACTACGTGGATGATGTGTTTCTGCGCAGTGATGCCGTCCAGCGACTGGATCGCACCAAGATCCCGGGTGCCAAGCAGCTGAAGAGCCAGATCCGCCGCTTCAAGCAGAGCTTGCGCACCAGCCAGTACAGATTCGAGAGCATCCCGGCCAGCAGCCAGGAGATCGCCATCACCCCCATGGCGGGGCTGGGCAAGCGTGGCAACCAGCTCAACCGGATGATCCGCAACCTGGTGCGCGCCACCGAGCGCGAGATCTTCATCTGCACCCCTTACTTCAACCCGCCAAAGGAGTTGAGCAAGGATGTGGAGTCGCTGCTCAAGCGCGGTTGCACCGTGACCATAGTGGTGGGCGACAAGACCGCCAACGACTTCTTCATCCCGCCACAGGAGAAGTTCTCCACCATAGGCGGCCTGCCTTATCTGTACGAGACCAACCTGCGCAAGTTTGCCGAGCGCAACCAGCGTCACATCGATGCCGGCCGTCTCAACCTGATGCTCTGGTGCTGCGAGCAGAACTCCTATCACCTCAAGGGGCTCTTCGTGGACCAGGAGTGGGCGCTGCTGACCGGCAACAACCTCAATCCCCGCGCCTGGGCGCTGGATCTGGAGAACGGCCTGCTGGTGCATGACAGGCATCACCACCTGCGCGAGCGGTTCAACGAGGAGCGGGCCAACATACTGGCGCACACCCGTCGCATCAGTCACTTCGACCAGATAGAGCAGATCAAGGATTACCCGGAACAGGTCCGCAAACTGCTGGCCCGCATCCACAGGGTCAAGGCACACCTGCTGCTCAAGCGGATCATCTGAGTCGATTAGCCGCTATCCAACGCCCGTCTCAGCCCCCATCCAAAGGCCTCCCGTTTTCGGCAGGCCTTTTTCAGATGCGGCAACCCAACCCGGCTCACAGCAACACGGCTTGCATCGAGCCATCAACAACCCCTATCATCTGGACATATTTACAGTATTTTCGGGCATCTAATTGATGAAATTGGATAAAATCTCCCTCGATAGCCTCAAGGGCGTCGGCAGCAAGATGCTGGAGAAACTCGAACGACTGGGGTTGGCGACGGTACAGGATCTGCTGTTCCACCTTCCCCTGCGCTACGAGGATCGCACCCAGGTGTGGCCCATCGGCGATCTGCCGCCGGGCCTGCACGGTGCGGTCGAGGGCGAAATCCAGGATACCCAGCTGGTGATGGGCCGCCGCCGCATGCTGGTGTGCCGCATCAGCGATGGCACCGGCAGCCTGACCCTGCGCTTCTTCAACTTCACCGCCGCCCAGAAAAACAGCCTGGCCCCAGGCCGCTTGCTACGCTGCTTCGGTGAGGTGCGCCCCGGCAAATACGGGCTGGAGATGGCCCACCCCGAGTACAAGCTGCTCGGCGAGGAGCAGGCCGGCCAGACCGAAGAGGCACTCACCCCCGTCTACCCGACCACGGAGGGTCTGCGCCAGCTCAGCCTGCGCAGCCTCACCGATCAGGCGCTGGCCCAGCTCGCGCTGTACGGGGTGGAGGAGCTGCTGCCCGCTGGCCTCTACCCGCACCAGATAGAACTCGCCGCCGCCCTGCGCCTGCTGCATAGACCCCCTCCCTCGGTGGCGCTGGCACTGCTGGAGAGCGGCCAGCATCCGGCCCAGCAGCGACTGGTGCTGGAAGAGTTGCTGGCCCACAACCTGTCGGTGCTGAAAGTCCGCGCCCAGGCCCAGACCCAGCTGGCCCGTACCCTCAAACCGGCCCCCACCCTGGTCAAACAGTTGCTCGGCGCCCTGCCGTTCAAGCCGACCGGGGCCCAGAACCGGGTGGTGGCGGAGATCAGTCAGGATCTGCAACGCAGCTACCCCATGATGCGGCTGGTGCAGGGGGACGTGGGCTCCGGCAAGACGCTGGTGGCGGCACTGGCGGCGCTGCAGGCTATCGGCAACGGCTGCCAGGTGGGGCTGATGGCACCGACCGAGCTGCTGGCCGAGCAGCATGCCATCAACTTCGCCCACTGGCTGGAACCGCTCGGCATCAAGGTGGGCTGGCTGGCTGGCAAGCAGAAGGGCAAGGCGCGGGAGGAGGCGCTGGCCGCCATCGCCGACGGCAGCGTCAAGATGGTGGTGGGCACCCACGCCATCTTCCAGGAGCAGGTGGTATTCCAGCGCCTCGCCCTGGTGATCATCGACGAGCAACACAGATTCGGGGTGCACCAGCGCCTCGCCCTGCGGGAGAAGGGCGAGCGGGAGGGGGTTCATCCCCATCAGCTGATCATGACCGCCACCCCCATTCCCCGCACCCTGGCGATGACCGCCTATGCGGATCTCGACACCTCCGTCATCGACGAGCTGCCGCCGGGCCGCACCCCGATCACCACGGTCGCCCTGCCGGACAGTCGCCGGGGCGACGTGATCGAGCGGGTCAAACTCGCCTGCGAGGAGGGCAAGCAGGCCTACTGGGTCTGCACTCTGATCGAGGAGTCCGAGGTGCTGGAGTGCCAGGCCGCCGAGGACACCGCCGCCGAGCTGCAGAACCTGTTGCCCGGCCTGCACATCGGGCTGGTGCACGGCCGGATGCGGCCGGTCGAGAAGCAGCGGGTGATGGAGGAGTTCAAGGCCGGCATCTTGCAGCTGCTGGTCGCCACCACCGTCATCGAGGTGGGGGTGGATGTGCCCAACGCCAGCCTGATGATCATCGAGAATCCGGAGCGGCTCGGGCTGGCCCAGTTGCATCAGCTGCGCGGCCGGGTCGGTCGCGGCTCCGTGGCCTCCCACTGCGTGCTGCTCTATCACGCCCCCCTCTCCAAGACGGCCCAGAGCCGGCTCGGGGTGCTGCGGGAGACCAGCGACGGCTTCCAGATCGCCCAGCGCGATCTGGAGCTGCGCGGCCCTGGGGAGCTGCTCGGCACCCGCCAGACCGGGCTGGCGGATCTCAAGATCGCCGACCTGGTGCGCGATCAGTCGCTCATCCCCCAGGTGCAGAAGATGGCGCGCTTCCTGATGGACCGACATCCCAGCCATGTCGATCCCTTGATCCGCCGCTGGCTGGGATTGCGGGACCACTATTCGAACGCCTGACACCCCATTGAGAACAGGAGGAGGAAGCCGATGAATTGCTGGCTTCCTCATGGGCAAACAGATTATCCATATCAGGTTGCCCTGCCGATCCGCCGCAGGCCGGGGCTGCGGGATCACTATTCCAACGCCTGACAACCCATTGAAAACAGGAGGAAGATGTCGATGAATTCCTGGCTACGCGCCCTGCTCTATGTATTCGCCTTCCTGCTGCTGTTCGTCTGGATGGGTCTCGGCCTGTTCGACGCCGAGCGTGCCCGGGGTCCCATCGCCAACTGGCTCAGCCAGCAGACCGGCGTGCCCGTCGCCATCGGCCGGCTGGTGTTCAATCCACTGCATCCCTACACATTGCTGGCGGAGCAGGTGCACTACGGGGACGCGGTGCAGCTGGACAAGATCTATCTGGAGATAGACAACATCGACTGGCTGAACCGGGACGTGCGCATCGCCCATCTCGATCTCATCCGCCCCATCATCAAGCTGCCGCTCCCCAACCAGCTGCCGACCCTGCCAGTGCGCTCTCTCACCATCAGCGACAGCACCATAGACAACCTCAGCCTGCTAAGCCCGCAGCTGACCCTGCGGGGCCTGAGCGCCACCCTGAGCGACTGGGAACTGATCGACCCCAAGCGCCAGCCGCAGGCCAATCTCAGCCTCGGCATCAATCAGCTAGAGACGCCCCAGTTCACCCTGGCCCGCCTCAGCCTGAAGGGCCGACTGGAGGGCCAGGTGCTGAGCACCGACAGGCTGACCACCAACCTGTTTGATGGCCTGGTGGAGACCGGCATGGTGCTGGACTGGCCCGAGCGCAGCCTGCAACTGCATGGGCTCAAGGCGCGCGCCATGCGCGTCGAACTCGGCGACTTCGCACAGGGCGAGTTTCCCCTGCGCCGCATCAGTCTGGATCGGGGTCAGTTCGAGCAGACCAGCCTCAATGCCATCGCCCAGGAGATCGCCCTCAACAACTTCAGCGGCCAGCTGACCTCCTTCGAGTGGCAGGCCGGCAGCCGCCCAAGCGGCCACCTCTCCGGCACCCTGGCGGATCTCGGCCGCGGTCTGTTCCAGCTGGAAGGGATCGAGGGGCGACTCGCCTTCTCACCCCAGCAGATCGATGCCGAGCTGCAGGGCAAGGCCTTTGATGGAGAGTTCAGCCTGGAGCTGGCGGCGGATCCCGATCTGCAGAAGCTGACCCTCAAGGAGATGACCCTGAGCGGCATGGACATCAGCCTGCCGGACGGTTGGTGGCAGGATTGGCAAGGCTGGCGCCCCCAGCAGATCGACGTGCGCAAGCTGACCTTTGACCGGCTGAAAGTGCTCTCCTTCGACGATGCCCTGCCGCTCTCCCTGACTGGCTGGCAGTTCTACCTGACCGATCTCAGCCTGCGCGACAACCAGCCAGGGCCCCTGCTCGGCCGGGCCCGGATCGAGAGCAAGTGGTTCGAGCTGGTGTGGGACGGCCTCAGTGCCCGCAACGGCGAGCTCGATGCGGAGCTGACCCCCAGCGCCTGGCAGCTCAACAAGCTGACCAGTGCACTGCCGGATCAGGGCTCCCTCAGCCTGAGCGGTCAGTGGGGCAAGGCACCCGGCCAGATCAGCCAGCTGCAACTGCAGGGCAAGCAGCTGGATCTGGAGCAGTGGAACAAACTGCTGCACCCCCACTCGCCGTCCCCTGTCTCGCTGGCAGGCAAGCTGGATATCAGCGCCGACCTGCAGGCGGACATGCAAAAAACGCCGAGCGGCACGCCGAATGAGACAGCTGATGGCTGGCTCGGCACCCTGCAGGGCAAGATCAGCTTGGATGCCAAGGATCCCTTCTGGGACAAGGTCGGCATAGATACCCTGCTGGATGACTGGTTCAAGGGCAGCAAGCCCCCCAGCCTGACGCCGGCGGCGCTGTGGCAGGCGATGCAGCAGGGAGATACCCCCTTCTATCGCATCAAGCTGCAGGCCAAGGCCGAGCAGGGTCAGCTGGCAATCGAGCAGGCCGGCGCCTCCACCATCACCCACCTGCTTGCCCTGCAAGGGGGCGTGGATCTGGCCAAGGGTCAGTGGCAGCTGGATCTCGGCGTGCTCAACGGCCAGCGCTGCGCCGAGCTGCTGACCCGTTGGCGCGGTCCGCTCGACGCTCCCAGCCTGAATTGGGAACTACCGGCCCAGGCCTCCTGCGGCTGGGAGCCGGGCGTGCGCTACCCGGCCCAGGGTCGCAACAGCCCGCTCTGGCGACCGGCACCAGCGCCCAAACCACAATCGGCGCAGGAAGCGAGCCAGTAACAAACAAGGCCTCACGATGAGGCCTTGTTTGCTAGCGAGGGCAGGTAGAGATCAGTGCCCGGCTCGCTTGATCGGCAGCACCACGTACTGACCCAGGAATTCCGCCGCCAGCTTGCGGCCGCTGAACAGTTGCACCTTGAGGCTGAACTTGGCCGACTCCCCCTCCTTGAGCGGCGCCAGCACGGCGGGCATCCCCTCCCGGGCCACCCTGGCCTCCGGCTCCTCGCTCACCGGCCTGTGGTATTTGATGTTGCCCTCGGCCAGCACGGTGTCGCCCCCCAGCCCGGCCTCCTTGAGCTGCAACCAGATGAGGCCCCAGCCTGCCAGCACGCACTGGCTGTAAATGCTGCCGGCAAACATGGTGTCGTGGACATTGAGGTTGGCCGCCAGCTTGGCCTTGAGATGGAAGGTCTGGCCGTCGTAATGGGTGATGTGGACCCCCATTTTCTCGCTGATGGGAATGCCCCTCGACCAGCGGGTGGTGAGATCCTGGCACCACTCCGGGCGGTACTGGATAGTCTGCAGCGGGCTCAGGGACTTGATCATCTGGCGGTGGGCGATGCGACCGAAGGAGACAGGCCCTTCCCCCACCTCGAGGAAGCCGCACTTGCGGTAGAACTCTACCGCCTCCTGGCGCGCATTCATCACCAGCCGCTTCACCTTCTCGTCCCGGGCAAGCTGCTCGAGATCCTCCACCATGCGGGCCCCCAGCCCCTGCCCACGAAACTCGGGGCGCAGCGCCATGAAGCGGATCTGGGCCTCGTCGCCACCGACGAACAGCCGACCGACGGCGATGGGGGTGCCATCTTCGGCCAGCATCAGCCGGTGAATGGCGACGCTGTCGTATTCGTCCCGCTCGGAGCCGATGGGCAGATTGAAGGGCTTGCGCAGCAGTTCCCAGCGCAACTGGTAGTAAGAGTCCAGC
>NZ_JRGL01000155.1 GCF_000764655.1 Aeromonas aquatica | reverse complement strand
CCTGACGATGGTCAGCCTCTCGACTTGCCGCTGCGAGAGGACTTGCCGGGTCGCTTTTTTACGATGGAGACGCCGTAGTCGTTCTTCAGGACATCGACGACGGCCTCAAAGAACTGGGCCTTCTGGCTCATCAGCGCCAGCTGCTGTTCGAGCTCCTTGATACGTTGTTCGGGCGTCTGGTTGTCGGGGTCAGGCATGGTGATGCTCCTGCCGGCGCGCACAGAAGCCCCCTGGCTCCAATCCTGCCGACCATGTTTACGCAACCATACCAGAACGGTGGAGCGGCCCTGAATGCCATAACGGGCCTGAGCCTGTTTGTAGGTGAGCTCGCCTTTTTCAATCTGCTCGACCAGCGCCAGTTTAAAAGTCAGCGAGTAATCGCGCTGTGTCCGTTTCACACCTTGTCCCATCGGGTTCTCCATTTATGTGGGGGAAAGGTGTAAACCATATTCAGGACGGGACAGGAAAAACAAAAAAGCCGCTCGAGAGAGCGGCTTTTTCATCATTGCAGGAAGAGGAGGCTTATTTCTTCTTCTTGGCCTTGGCGTTCGGCAGATCGGTGATGGATCCTTCGTACACTTCGGCAGCCAGACCCACGGACTCGTGCAGAGTCGGGTGAGCGTGGATGGTCAGCGCCAGATCTTCGGCGTCGGCACCCATCTCGATGGCCAGACCGATCTCGCCCAGCAGCTCACCACCGTTGGTACCGACGATGGCACCACCGATGACGCGGTTGCTGTCCTTGTCGAAGATCAGCTTGGTCATGCCGTCGGCGCAATCGGAGGCGATGGCACGGCCGGAAGCCGCCCACGGGAAGGTGGCGACTTCGAAGTTCAGCCCTTGTTGCTTGGCTTCCTTCTCGGTCAGGCCAACCCAGGCCATCTCCGGCTCGGTATAGGCGATGGACGGGATCACTTTCGGGTCGAAGTAGTGCTTCTTGCCGGCGATGACTTCGGCCGCCACGTGGCCTTCGTGCACACCCTTGTGGGCCAGCATCGGCTGACCGACGATGTCACCGATGGCGTGGATGTGCGGAACGTTGGTACGCAGCTGCTTGTCCACTTCGATGAAACCGCGCTCGTTGACGGCAACACCGGCTTTCTCGGCGTCCATCAGCTTGCCGTTCGGCACACGACCGACCGCGACCAGCACGTTGTCGTAGCGAACCGGCTCGGCCGGGGCGTGCTTGCCTTCGTAGGAGACGTACAGGCCGTCTTCACGGGCTTCAACTGCGGTGACCTTGGTCTCCAGCATGATGTTGAATTTCTTGGCAACGCGCTTGGTGTAGATCTTGACGATGTCTTTGTCCGCAGCCGGTACCAGCTGATCGGCAAATTCCACCACGTCGATCTCGGAACCCAGGGAGGAGTAAACGGTACCCATCTCCAGGCCGATGATGCCGCCGCCGATAACCAGCAGCTTGCCCGGTACTGTGGTCAGTTCCAGCGCATCGGTTGAATCCCAGACGCGGGGGTCATCGTGGGGGATGAAGGGCAGCTTCACCGGACGGGAACCCGCGGCGATGATGGCGTTATCGAAGGTGACGGTGGTCTTGCCGTCGGCGCCTTCCACTTCGAGCGTGTTCGGGCCTGTGAACTTGCCGAAGCCGTTCACAACCTGGACTTTACGCATCTTGGCCATGCCGGCCAGACCGCCGGTCAGCTGATTGATGACCTTCTCTTTCCACAGACGCACCTTGGTGATGTCGGTCTGGGGGGCACCGAAGACGATGCCATGATCGGCCAGCGCCTTGGCTTCTTCGATGACTTTAGCGACGTGCAGCAGCGCTTTGGACGGGATGCAGCCCACGTTCAGGCAGACGCCACCCAGGGTGGAGTAGCGCTCGACGATAACGGTATCCAGACCCAGATCGGCGGCACGGAAAGCAGCGGAATAACCGGCAGGGCCAGCACCCAGTACTACGACCTGAGTTTTGATTTCTTTACTCATCATGACCTCTTTGTCGTTCTATATCCCCGGACAGCACAGTCTTATGCCAAAGAAGGCGGCTGCAGCCGTGAAAAAAACGGGGCAAGTTTATAATTTTGTTAATGAAATGAGAAGTGAAAAGGGCGAGCTCTGTGCTCGCCCTCTCATTTACATTTACAGAACCAGTCGACGAATGTCGGACAGCACACCACTCAGGGTGGTGACGAAGCGAGCACCGTCAGCACCGTCGATGACGCGGTGGTCATAGCTCAGTGCCAGCGGCAGCATCAGACGCGGCACGAACTCCTTGCCGTTCCACTTCGGCTTCATCTCGGACTTGGAAACACCGAGGATGGCCACTTCCGGCGCGTTGACGATCGGGGTAAAGCTGGTACCGCCGATGCCACCCAGGCTGGAGATGGTGAAGCAACCGCCCTGCATGTCGGCAGCGGTCAGCTTGCCGGCACGGGCCTTCTTGGAAATCTCGGCCAGGTCGCGGGACAGCTCATAGATGCCCTTCTTGTTGACGTCGCGAACGACCGGTACTACCAGGCCCCCCGGAGTGTCAACCGCCACACCGATGTGGATGTACTTCTTCATGATCAGCTTGCTGCCGTCTTCGGACAGGGCGCTGCAGAAGCGCGGGTGCGCTTCCAGGGCCTTGGCGGCGGCTTTCAGGATGAACACCAGCGGGGTGATCTTCACATCCAGCTTCTGCTTCTCGGCCAGCATGTTCTGCTCTTTGCGGAACGCTTCCAGATCGGTGGTATCGGCTTCGTCGAACTGGGTGACATGAGGGATCATGGCCCAGTTGCGGTGCAGGGCAGGACCGGAGATCTTCTGGATCCGGGTCAGTTCCAGCTCTTCGACCGGGCCGAACTTGCTGAAGTCCACCTTCGGCCATGGCTGCACGTTCATGCCGTTGCCATTGCCTTGACCTGCAGCAGGTGCGGACTCGGCGCGCTTGACCGCATCCTTCACATAGGCTTGCACGTCTTCTTTGACGATGCGGCCCTTGCGACCGGAGGCCTTCACCTTGGCCAGGTTGACGCCGAACTCACGGGCCAGACGACGCACGGCCGGAGAGGCGTGGACGTAGGCATCGTTGGCGACGAAGTCGGAAGAAGCGGCAGCCGGGGCAGCGGCCTGAGCCACCGGGGCGGCAGGTGCAGCGGCAACGGGGGCAGCAGCCTGGGCAACCGGGGCGGCGGCAGGGGCAGCACCCGCCACTTCGAACACCATGATCAGGGAACCGGTAGAGACCTTGTCACCGGCCTTCACCTTGATTTCCTTGACGATACCGGCGAACGGCGCAGGGACTTCCATGGAGGCCTTGTCACCTTCCACGGCGATCAGGGACTGGTCGGCTTCGACCTTGTCACCCACGGCGACCATGATCTCGGTGACTTCCACTTCGTCACCGCCGATGTCAGGTACGTTGACCTCTTTGGCAGCGGCGGCAACCGGGGCAGCAGCCACGGGAGCGGCAGCCTGAACCGGCGCGGCAACGGCGGCAGGCGCGGCGCCAGCCACTTCGAATACCATTACCAGAGAACCGGTAGAGACCTTGGCGCCGGCGGCAACCTTGATCTCGACCACGCGGCCCGCGAACGGCGCCGGCACTTCCATGGAGGCCTTGTCACCTTCCACGGCGATGATGGACTGGTCGGCTTCAACCATGTCGCCAACGGCAACCATCAGCTCGGTCACTTCGACTTCGTCGTCACCTATGTCCGGCACGTGCACGTCTTTGCGGGCAGCAGCAGCGGGGGCAGCCGGCGCTGCGGCGGCAACCGGGGCAGCAGCCTGAGCCGGCGCGGCAGCGGCCGCACCCTCGGCTTCGAAGATCATGATCTGGGAACCGGTGGCAACCTTGTCGCCCACCTTGACCAGGATCTCTTTGACGATGCCCGCGGCAGGAGCCGGGACTTCCATGGAGGCTTTGTCACCTTCCACGGCGATCAGGGACTGGTCCAGTTCGACCTTGTCACCCACGGCGACCATGATCTCGGTCACTTCAACTTCATCGGCACCGATATCCGGCACCATAATCTGTTTGGACATTGTGCTTTATCCTCTTACGCGTACGTTTATCGCGTTAACCTTGGCAAGAGCAGGTTCCGGCTCGTTGTTGCCGTCCGGACCCTGTATCTCCTCTTACCCTTATGTCGCATTAACCTGGGCAAGGCCCTGTCCGGCACGCAAGTCCGGACAGGGCGCTCAATCCTCTTACGCGTACAGCGGGTTAACCTTGTCGGCATCGATGCCGTACTTGGCGATGGCGTCGGCCACAACCTGCTTGTCAATCTCGCCGCGCTTGGCCAGTTCGGTCAGGGCAGCAACGACGACGTAGAACTCGTTCACTTCGAAGTGACGACGCAGGTTGGCACGGCTGTCGGAACGGCCATAACCATCGGTACCCAGTACACGGTAGTTCTCGGTCGGCACGAAGGCACGCACCTGCTCGGCGAAGGACTTCATGTAGTCGGTCGCGGCTATGGTGGCTTCGGAACCCAGTACCGAGGTGATGTAGGGCACACGGGCGGCCGCGGTCGGGTGCAGCATGTTCCAGCGATCGGCGTCCTGACCATCACGAGCCAGCTCGTTGAAGGAGGTCACGCTGAACACGTCGGAACCGACGCCGTACTCGCTTGCCAGGATCTGGGCGGCGGTACGCACGTGGCCCAGGATGGAGCCACAACCCAGCAGCTGTACCTTGGCCTTGTTACCGGCCACGGATTCCAGCTTGTAGATACCCTTGCGGATGCCTTCCTCGGCGCCTTCCGGCATGGCCGGCATGGCGTAGTTCTCGTTCAGGGTGGTGATGTAGTAGAAGACGTTCTCAGGCTTCTCACCGTACATGCGACGCAGACCGTCTTGTACGATCACCGCTACTTCATAGGCGTAGGACGGATCGTAGGAGATGCAGTTCGGGATGGTGCCGGCCAGGATGTGGCTGTGACCATCTTCGTGCTGCAGACCTTCGCCGTTCAAGGTGGTACGACCGGAGGTCGCGCCCAGCAGGAAGCCACGGGCTTGCTGGTCACCGGCTGCCCACGCCATGTCGCCGATCCGCTGGAAGCCGAACATGGAGTAGTAGATGTAGAACGGGATCATCGGGCAGTCGTTGGTGCTGTAAGAGGTCGCAGCAGCCAGCCAGGAGGACATGGCGCCCAGCTCGTTGATACCGTCTTGCAGAACCTGACCCTGCTTGTCTTCCTTGTAGTAGGAGACGATGTCGCGGTCTTGCGGGGTGTATTGCTGACCGTGCGGGCTGTAGATACCGATCTGACGGAACAGACCTTCCATACCGAAGGTACGAGCTTCGTCAGCCAGGATCGGAACGATGCGCTTGCCGATGGACTTGTCTTTCAGCAGCACGTTCAGGGAACGCACGAACGCCATGGTGGTGGAGATCTCGCGTGCCTGCTCACCCAGCAGCGGGCCGAAGGCATCCAGCGCCGGGATTTCCAGCTTGGTGGTGCTCTCGCGCAGACGGGTCGGTACATAGCCCTTCAGCGCGGCACGGCGAGCGTGCAGGTACTTGTGCTCTTCGGTACCCTCTTCGATCTTCAGGTACGGCAACTCTTCCAGCTGCTCGTCGGTGACCGGCAGGCTGAAACGATCGCGCAGGTGACGCACTGAGCCCAGATCCATCTTCTTGACCTGGTGAGCGATGTTCTTGCCTTCGGCCGCTTCACCCATGCCATAACCCTTGATGGTCTTGGCCAGGATGACGGTCGGCTTGCCCTTGGTCGCTGCGGCCTTGGAGAAGGCGGCGAACAGTTTACGGGGGTCGTGACCACCGCGGTTCAGGGCGAAGATCTCCTCGTCGGTCATGTCTTTGACCAGGGCGGCAGTTTCCGGATAACGGTTGAAGAACTGCTCACGGACGTAAGCGCCGTCACGGGACTTCATGGTCTGATAGTCACCGTCCACGGTTTCGTTCATCAGCTGGATCAGCTTGCCGGAAGTGTCTTTCTTCAGCAGCTCATCCCACTTGCGACCCCAGATAACCTTGGTGACATCCCAGCCGGCGCCTGCGAACAGACCTTCCAGCTCGTTGATGACCTTGCCGTTGCCGACAACAGGACCGTCCAGACGCTGCAGGTTGCAGTTGACCACGAACACCAGGTTGTCGAGCTTTTCACGCACGGCAACGGTCAGGGCGCCCTTGGCTTCCGGCTCGTCCATCTCGCCGTCACCCAGGAAAGCGTACACGGTCTGCTCGGAGCAATCCTTGATGCCACGGTCGGTCAGGTACTTCAGGAAGCGAGCCTGATAGATGGCGGCGATGGGGCCCAGACCCATGGAAACGGTCGGGAACTGCCAGAAGTCCGGCATCAGTTTCGGGTGCGGGTAGGAAGGAATGCCCTTGCCGTCCACTTCCTGACGGAAGTTGTCCAGCTGCTCTTCGGTCAGACGACCTTCGGCGAATGCACGGGCGTAGATGCCCGGGGAGATGTGACCCTGGAAGTAGACCAGATCGCCACCGTCCTTCTCGCTGCGAGCGCGGAAGAAGTGGTTGTAGCAGACTTCGTAGATGGTCGCGGAAGAGGCGAAGGAAGACATGTGACCACCGAGGTCCAGGTCTTTCTTGGAGGCGCGCAGCACTATCATCATGGCATTCCAGCGGATGATGGCGCGGATGCGACGTTCCATCTCCAGGTCGCCCGGGTAAGCCGGTTCGTCGCTGGCAGGAATGGTGTTGATGTAGTCGCGATTCGCCTTCTCAGCCACGTCAACACCGCTAACGCGTGCCTTCTCAGTAAGCTGTTCAAGGATGAACTGAGCGCGTTGCGGACCCTCTTCACGCAGCAGGGATTCCAGAGAGGCAAGCCACTCCAGCGTTTCTATCGGGTCCACATCGTTCTTCAGGATATCAGACATGGCTGGTTCCTATTGTTATTTGCACGGCGGTTAAGATGCGCAAGAATTCGACAATAAAGCCTTGTTAGGATTAGTTTTCCTGCTGACGGATCCGACGCATGGATCGCTGGATCCGGCTGTCTTCCCTCTGCATATCCAACAAGGTGTCCTCGATAAAGGCCAGGTGCTCATGACAAGCTGCCCTGGCCCGCTCCGGAGCCCCCGACAGGATAGCCTCGATCAGGCTCGCACGATGGCGACGGATCTTGGCTACCACTCCCGGACGGCGATTCAAAATCTCATTATTTCGTAAAATGTTCTGTTCGAGCATGGGGCCCATGGCCCGCAGCAGGTGCAGCAGCACCACGTTGTGGGACGCCTCTGCGACCGCCAGATAGAACTGGGTGACGGCGGCAGATTCGGTCACCAGCGATCCCTGCTGACCCGCCTCTTCGATGGCGGATTGCGCCAGGCGGATCCGCTCGAAGTCGGCCTCGGTCCCCCGCAACGCCGCATAGTAGGCACAGATGCCTTCCAGCGCGTGACGAAACTCCAGCAGGTCATACTGGGCTTCCGGGTGGGTGCTGAGCAGCTCGAACAGGGGATCCGCGATCCCCTTGCTCAGGGCATTCTGCACATAGGTGCCGCCGCCCTGACGACGATACAAGAGTCCTCTGGCTTCCAAACGCTGGATGGCTTCGCGCAAGGAGGGGCGCGATACCTGAAACTGGATGGCGAGTTCACGCTCGGGGGGCAACTTCTGCCCCGGCTGCAAGCTGCCTTCCAGAATCATGCTTTCCAGCTCGGCGACGATGGCGTCGGCCAGCTTGGGCTGAGTAATCTTGATATAGGGCATGGGGCTACTTTGTTAAATTGGTATTACCAATTCTATGATTGGGGCGAAAATTAGCAGAGGGCTTGGAAAAAGTCCACCCAAAATATGATCTGCATCAAGAACGACGCTTGCCACTTTAGGGGTAAAAAAGCGAAATCATGATATAGCTCATAGAAAATGGTCTGACCAATATTTATGAGCTTGCTCACAGATAACATTTGGCCAACAGCATGAAAAATGGCTCACCCAAAAGGCAAGCCATTGATTTTAAAAATACAAACTAATGTTTGGATTTTTTACTCAAAGTTGAGCATCCCACGATAGCGCTGCCATTCGAAACTGTCGCCCGGATCCGTCTTGCGGCCCGGCGCTATGTCGCAATGTCCGACGATGCGATCGGATGTGATGGCGGGATACTGGTGGGAGATGGCTCGAGTGAGGCTCGCCAGCACCTGGTACTGCTGAACGCTGTAAGGCTGCTCATCTGTGCCTTCCAGCTCGATGCCGATGGAGAAGTCGTTGCAAGCCTCCCTGCCCTCCCAGCTCGATACCCCGGCATGCCAGGCGCGGGCACCAAATGGCACATATTGCACCAGCTCACCATCGCGCCGGATCAGACAGTGGGCCGAGACTCGCAGCTGATGGACCTCGGCGAAATAGGGGTGCGCGGCAGGATCCAGTCGCCCCAGGAAGAGGTCATCTATCCAGGGGCCGCCGAACTGCCCGGGTGGCAGGCTGATGCCGTGCACCACCAGCAGGGAGATGTCGTCCGGGCTGGCCCGCTCGTTTTGGTGGGGGGATGGCACCCGACGGGCCTGCTCACACCACCCCTCGGCGTCGATGGAAAAAACTGCTATGGGCTGCGTCATCATCTACTCGATCCACAATGGAAATGAGCCCGCGAGCGGGCGGCCGCTCCCATCATAAACCGGGAACAAGCATCTGAATTCATGGGTGAAACTGTGTTAGGCTGAACCATCATTCGCAAGGCACTGGACCCCATATGCACCCGATGGCACGCCGTCTCTGGCTGCTGGCCTGGCTCTCCCTGCTGGGGCTACTGACCCTCTACTTCTACTCAGGTGCTCAGCCGACCGTGACCGCCAGCGGCGACCTGCTGCTCAAGGCCGATGCCAGCGGGCATTATCGTCTGGAGGGTGCCATCAACGGCCAGCCGGTGCAACTGCTGCTCGATACTGGCGCCACCAGGGTGACGGTACCGGGTCAGGTGGCGACGCGTCTCGGTCTCGTCGCCACCGGTCGCAGCCGGGTCAATACCGCGGCGGGTGAGATCCAGGTGCAGACCGGCCAGATCGAAAGCCTGGCGATGGGCCCACTGACCCTGTACGATTTGTCCGTCTTTATCAATCCGGTGGCCGACGGGGAGGAGATCCTGGTGGGCATGAATGCCCTAGGCCGACTGGAATTGCGCCAGAAAGACAGGCAGTTGCTTCTCAGACCCTTGCAGGAATAAGGCATGTTACAACAGGACATCAGCCGCGCCGTACGCGCCGCACTACTCGAAGATTTGGGCGACGCCCTCACCGCACTGGATCAACCGGATGCCAGCGCCGATATCACGGCCCAGTTGATCCCGGCCGATCGTGTCTCGACCGCCCGGGTCATTACCCGCGAGGCCGGCGTGTTCTGCGGCCAGCCCTGGGTGGATGAAGTATTTGCCCAGCTCGGCGGCGAAGTCCGGGTGGAGTGGCTGGTGCAAGACGGTGAGCGCCTCTCCCCCCATCAGGAGCTGTTCCGGCTCCATGGCCCTGCTCGCGCACTGTTGACTGGCGAGCGCAATGCACTGAACTTCGTGCAGACCCTCTCCGGTGTCGCCACTCTCACCGCCCGCTATGTCGCTGAGCTGGAAGGGACCGACTGCCGTCTGCTCGACACCCGCAAGACACTGCCCGGGCTGCGCAGCGCCCAGAAATATGCCGTCACCTGCGGCGGCGGCAAGAATCACCGCATCGGTCTGTTCGACGCCTATCTCATCAAGGAGAACCACATCCTCGCCTGCGGCGGTATCAAGGAGTCGATCAGCGAAGCGCGCCGCCTCAATCCGGGCAAACCGGTTGAGGTGGAAGTGGAATCGCTGGCCGAGCTGGGACAAGCGCTGGCAGCCAATGCAGATATCGTGATGCTGGATAACTTCGATGTGCCCATGATGCGCGAGGCGGTAGCCCTGAACCGGGGACGCGCCAAGCTGGAGGTGTCCGGTAACGTGACCCTGGAAACCCTGGCCGAGTACGCCGCCACCGGCGTCGATTTTATCTCTGTGGGTGCCCTGACCAAGCATGTGCGAGCGCTGGATCTGTCGATGCGTTTTGTCTGAACTCATCGGAACAAGAGGTTCTCAGTGACCCTGCCAGATATTACAGGACTCGGAACTTGCAAAAGGCGCCATCGGCGCCTTTTCTTTATGCAGGATCCCACGACATAAGGAGTGTGAAGATGGGCCCTCCCGACTGTATCCAGAGTCAATAGACACTATTTAAGCTTTGATTTTCCTGCGATTTTCACCAAATGACAGAAAAACCGCCAACAAGGGGCTTGCCTCTGTTGCCAACCCTAAGCGCTCGGATAAGATACGGACGTGTGGATAGAATTCCACCGGCACTTCTCAGGAACCATGGACAAAAGGATATTTGACATGAAAAAACAGTCAGGGTTTACGCTAATTGAATTGATGATAGTGGTCGCGATCGTTGCCATCTTGGCCGCCATCGCCCTCCCGGCGTATCAGAGCTATGCAAAAAAAGCAAGATTTACAGAAGTAGTGGCCGCCACTGGTGCTGCAAAAACCGCTGTTGAAATATGCTATAGCAATTTAAGTACTCTTACCGGTTGCAGCGCAGGTAGTAATGGTGTGCCAGCTAACCCTTCGGGCGCGACAGGTTTACTCCAATCATTAACTACAACAAATGGAGTTATTACTGCAACTGCAGTAACTACGAATGGTCTTAATGGTGAAAACTATATTCTGACACCTACCGTCACGAATAATAAATTAGTATGGAGCAATGATGCTTCCGGCAGTGTTAGTACATGTATTGCAGCCGATGCCTGCTAACGCATGACCTCTAGCCCCAATAGCGGCCTGGCTACTAGCCTGGCCGCCTCCTCCCTCCTCAGTGAGCCGGACTCACTACGTTTCCTGAGCCAAGCCAAGGCACAGCGCAAGCCCTTTGTTACCTTTCTGATCGAGAATGACATCCTCGACAGCAAGGCACTGGCCGATTTCTGTGAGCTGGAATATGGGGTACCTCTACTGGATCTTGCCGCCTTCGACTTGGCCGAGATCCCGCAGAAATACCTCAATCAGAAGCTGATCGAGAAACATCATGTGCTACCCATCTACACCCAGGGCCACACCCTCTATATCGCCATGTCGGACCCGACCAATGTGTCGGCGCTGGAAGATTTTGGCTTCAGCTTCGGTCTGCACACCGAAGCCCTGCTGGTTGAAGAGAGCAAGCTGACCACTGCCATCGGCAAGCTGATGGAGAGCGAGCAGGATGCCCTCGGCATGGATGACATCGACGAATCCGAGATTTCGGAGCTCGAAGTCTCCGATGAGGGTTCGCGGCTCGATGAGAGCGTCAATACCGCAGACGACGATGCCCCCATCGTCAAATACATCAACAAGATCATGATGGATGCCATCAAGCGGGGCGCATCTGATCTGCATTTCGAACCCTACGAGACCAAGTACAGGATCCGCTTTCGGGTCGACGGCATACTGCACGAGGTCGCCACACCGCCGGTCAATCTGGCCAATCGCTTCGCGGCCCGTCTCAAGGTGATGGCGCGGCTCGATATCGCCGAGCGACGTCTGCCACAGGATGGCCGCATCAAGCTGAAGATATCGCGCAGCAAGTCCATGGACATGCGGGTCAACACCCTGCCCACCATGTGGGGCGAGAAGATCGTTATCCGTCTGCTGGACTCGTCGGCCGCGCGGCTCAACCTCGATCAACTCGGCTTTGACGAACGGCAGAAGGCGCAATACCTGCGCGCCCTCTCCAAGCCTCAAGGCATGATCCTGGTCACAGGCCCCACCGGTTCGGGCAAGACGGTCTCACTCTATACCGGTCTCAACATCCTCAATACCAACGAGGTCAATATCTCTACTGCAGAGGATCCGGTGGAGATCAATCTGCCCGGCGTCAATCAGGTGCAGATCAATCCCAAGGCGGGGCTCACCTTCGCCAGCGCCTTGCGCTCCTTCCTGCGTCAGGATCCGGACATCGTCATGGTGGGTGAGATCCGGGATCTGGAAACCGCAGAGATAGCCATCAAGGCCTCCCAGACCGGCCATCTGGTACTCTCGACCCTGCATACCAACTCGGCAGCCGAGACCCTGACCCGGATGATGAACATGGGGGTTCCCGCCTTCAACATTGCCTCCTCGGTGACCCTCATCATGGCTCAGCGCCTCGCCCGCAAGCTGTGCGAACACTGCAAAACACCTGAGATGGTGCCCGATGCCGAACTGCTGGAATTGGGGTTTACCCAACAACAGCTGGCCGCGGGGCTGAGGCTGTTCAAACCGGTGGGCTGCAAGGAGTGTTCGGGAGGATACAGGGGACGGGTCGGTATCTATGAAATTCTGCTCATGTCAGACAACATCGCAAAACTGATCATGCAAGGGGCCAACTCATTACAAATAGCGGCCATTGCCCAGAAGGAAGGCATGCGCAATCTGCGCACCTCCGGCCTCGAGAAGGCGAGGTTAGGGGTCACCAGCCTGGCCGAAATTAACCGGATTACCACCAACTAAGCACATAGTTTCTCAGGCGATTCACCCGGGTGAAGCCGATGCCGCTCCCCTGATACGTTTTTCAAGCCAAGATGAGCCGGACAGGAAGCAATATCATCCGGCCCCCGTCGCCCAATTGCAGGATGCAGTGATGGCCACATTAGCGCAAAAACAGAACGCTCCGAAAAAAGTCTTCTCCTTCCGCTGGCACGGTGTCAATCGCAAGGGGCAGAAGGTCTCAGGCGAGTTGCAGGCCGACAGCATCAACACCGTCAAAATCGAGCTGCGCAAGCAAGGTGTCAATGTCACCAAGGTCGGCAAACAGAGTCAGGGCATGTTTTCCAAAGGCGGCGCCAAGATCAAGCCCATGGACATCGCCGTCATTACCCGACAGATCACTACCATGCTCTCCGCTGGCGTGCCACTGGTACAGAGCCTGCAAATCATCGCGCGCGGTCACGAGAAGGCGGCAGTGCGCGAGCTGATCGGCCAGATCGCCGCCGATGTGGAAACCGGTACGCCCATGTCAGACGCGCTGCGCCGCCACCCTCGTCATTTCGATGCGCTCTATTGCGATCTGGTGGAGGCGGGTGAGCAATCAGGTGCACTGGAAACCATCTATGATCGGATCGCCATCTACCGCGAGAAGAGCGAGGCGCTCAAGTCCAAAATCAAGAAGGCGATGTTCTATCCGACCATGGTCATACTGGTCGCCATCGTCGTGACCTCCATCCTGCTGCTGTTCGTCATTCCGCAGTTCGAGGATATTTTCAAGAGTTTCGGTGCCGAACTGCCCATCTTCACCCAGTTCGTCATCGGCATCTCCCGCTTCATGCAGCACTGGTGGTATGCGATCTTTGGCGGCATCGCCCTGGCCATTTTCCTCTACGTGCGCGCCTGGCGCAGTTCCCAGAAGGTGCGTGATAACACGGACAAGTTCGTCCTCACCATACCGATAGTGGGTTCCATCCTTCACAAGGCCGCCATGGCCCGCTTCGCCCGCACCCTCTCTACAACCTTCTCTGCCGGTATTCCTCTGGTGGATGCTCTGGTCTCGTCTGCTGGCGCCTCCGGCAACTACGTCTATCGCACCGCCATCATGGCCATCCGTAACGAGGTAGTGGCCGGTATGCAGATCAACGTCGCCATGCGCACCGTGGATCTCTTTCCCGATATGGTGATCCAGATGGTGATGATAGGCGAGGAGTCCGGCGCCATCGATGACATGCTCTCCAAGGTGGCCACCATCTTCGAACAGGAAGTCGATGATATGGTCGATGGCCTCACCAGCCTGCTCGAGCCCCTCATCATGGTGGTGCTCGGGGTGCTGGTCGGTGGCATGGTAGTCGCCATGTACCTCCCCATCTTCAAGCTGGGCTCTGTGATACACTGAGCTCCCGGTCCAGGACCGGCCCAACTGGCATGCATCGCCTTGGGCATGGTCCTCGACTCCCTCCTTTCCCAACACAAGCGGTTGAATATGGTGCTTCTGATCGAGCTGGCCCAGGGCCTGCCCTGGCTCTACCTTTCCCTGATATTTATCTTCTCCCTGATGATCGGCAGTTTCCTCAATGTGGTCATCCATCGCCTGCCCATCATGCTGGAGCGGGAATGGCACGCCGAATATCGCGGCTACTTCGACACAGATACCGACGCGTCTCCCACAGCCCCCTATAACCTGATGGTGCCACGCTCCGCCTGCCCTCACTGCGGGCATCCCATAGGCGCGCTGGAGAACATCCCGCTGCTGAGCTGGCTCTGGCTCAAAGGGCGCTGCCGGGCGTGCAAGGCCCCCATCTCGGCCCGTTATCCCCTGGTCGAGTTGCTGACCGCCCTGCTGTCTGTGGCCGTCGCTGCCACCCTCACCCCGGGCTGGGGCATGCTGGCCGCTCTGATGCTGACCTGGACGCTGGTCGCGCTCACCTTTATCGATCTGGACAAGATGCTGCTCCCGGATCAACTCACCCTGCCACTGCTGTGGGGGGGGCTGCTTTTCAATCTGCTGGGGGGCTTTGTCTCGCTGGAGGATGCGATGATCGGCGCCATGGCCGGTTATCTGGTGTTGTGGAGCCTCTACTGGGCCTTCAAGCTGCTCACCGGCAAGGAGGGGATGGGCTATGGGGACTTCAAACTGCTGGCGGCCCTCGGCGCCTGGCTAGGCTGGCAAGCCCTGCCCATAGTGCTGCTGCTCTCCTCTCTGGTCGGCGCCGTCATCGGCATTGGGCTCATCGCGCTGCGTAAACACCACCAGGCCAACCCCATCCCCTTTGGCCCCTATCTCGCCATCGCGGGCTGGATCGCGCTGCTGTGGGGAGATAGCATCACCCGCTGGTATCTGAACACCGTCCTCTAACAACGGGATCTCTGACAAATGTATGTGGTAGCTATTACCGGCGGGATCGGCAGCGGCAAGACGACCATCGCCAACCAGTTTGCGGCCCTCGGCATCGAGGTGGTCGATGCCGATGTGATCGCCCGTGAGGTGGTGGAGCCCGGCTCCCCGGCGTTGGCCGCCATCGTCGGCCATTTCGGCAGCGACATCCTCAATGCGCAGGGCGAGCTGGACAGGCGCGCCCTGCGTGAACGCATCTTCAACCATCATGAAGACAAATCATGGTTGAATGCACTGCTTCACCCCCTTATACGCCACGAGATGCTGCGCCAGTGTGCCACAGCCAGTTCCCCCTACTGCCTGCTGGTCGTCCCCTTGCTGGTCGAGAACAAACTCACCGGCCTCGCCGATCGGGTGCTGGTCATCGACGTGGATGAAGAGACCCAGATCGAGCGCACCTGTCGCCGGGATGGGGTGAGTCGGGCGCAGGCCCAGGCCATTCTGGCATCCCAGGCGAGCCGTGCCGAGCGCCTCGCGGCGGCAGACGATGTGCTGGACAACCAGAGTGGCACAAGCGAGACCATTCAGGCGCGAATTTTGGCGCTGCACGAGACATATCTGGCATTTGCCTCTCAACAAGCCCCCCAACTGTGAGTACACTAGGTCGGTTTATGGCTGGCCAGGATTAGGCATGATTTACGATTTTCCCCTCAACGAAAAAAGCCGGACCTATCTTCGTCTGGAGTCCCTGTTTTCCCAGATCCGCGACAATCTGGAGAGTGACCAGCCTTGGGCACACATCGCCTTCTTCAAGGGGCTGTTCGATCTGCAGGAGTTGCTGGAGCGTGGTGACCTGCGCGCCGATCTGATCAAGGATCTGGAGCGGCTCAGCCAGCGTCTGAGCCACTGGGCCAGCCTGCCGGAAGTCGACCTTGAGCAGATCCAGCGGATGCAGCAGGAGAGTACCCAGCTTTCCCGCAGCCTGCTCAACTCCCCTCGCCCCGGAGCCCGCCTGAAAGAGGATCGCCTGCTCGGCTCCATCCGCCAGCGCTTCTCCATCCCTGGCGGCCTCTGCGCCTTCGACGTGCCCCAGCTGCATCACTGGCTGGTCACCCCGGCGGTGGATCGCCATCAGCAGATGCAGCTGTGGCTCAGTGACATCAATCTACTGATGAACGCCATCACCCTGCTGCTGCGCCTGTGGCGCGAATCAGGCAACTTCAGCGCTCAGGTCGCCACCAATGGCTTCTTCCAGGACACCGCCGAGGGGGCCGAGCTCATTCGCATCCGCCTGCCTGGCGCGCCCTCCTGCTATCCGACCCTGAGCGGCCACAAGAACCGCTTCGCCCTGCGCTTCCTGCCAACCACAGAACAGCAGATCGGCGACGTGCCCTTCCAGCTCGCCTGCTGCTAAGGAGTGATCAGATGGTAACCAAGGTAAAGTGCCCGACCTGTCAGACCGAGCTGGAATGGACCCCAGAGAGCCTGTTTCGTCCCTTCTGCAGCAAGCGCTGCCAGCTGATCGACCTCGGTGAGTGGGCCGACGAAGAGAAGCGTATCCCCGGCGAAATCAATCCGGAGCTGTTGCCCTATCCCGAGGAAGGGGAACAGTGGCAATAAGCCGAACAGCAAAAAGGGCCAGCAAGGCCCTTTTTTAATACGCATATCCCACGGATGGCTCGGTTAGCGGCGTCTTCGGCACAGCCACACACCACAGCGCCATCGGCATTCGATCTTACTGCGCAAGCTGTTCCTGCAGGCGGGCGACGATCGGGCCGTTGGCATCCGGGAACCGGTATTCGTGCAGGGACGCCAGTGGCACCCAGCGACACTCCTGCCCCTCCTTGCCAAAGGGCTCGCCATTGAAGCGGGTCACCTTCCAGATATCCAGCAGCACCTGCTTGTCGGGGTAATCGTGGTGCAGCTCCATGAAGGGGGAACAATCCAGCACCCGGATCCCGATCTCTTCCCACAGCTCTCTGTCCAGCGCGGTGAGCAGGTCTTCCCCTGACTCCACCTTGCCCCCGGGAAATTCCCAGCGATCGCCCTGATGGCGGTCAGAGGAGCGTTTAGCGAGGAAGATATCCCCCCGCTCATTCTCGATGACGCCCACCGCCACCCAGATGCGTTTCTTCGATTCCATCTTTGTCCTCACTCTAGCCAGCGCACTTCATGGGCCACCCGGTCGGATGCCCTGAAATAGATGCACCGCCCGGAGGCGGTGCATGGAGCCTGACAACGGATCAGGTCAACTGACCGTGGCAGTGCTTGTATTTCTTGCCGGATCCACAAGGGCAGGGATCGTTGCGGCCGATCTTCTGCTCATCTCGCACGAAGGTCACCGGCGCCGCTTCGGCCTGGGCCTCTTCGTCGGCCAGCTGATTCTCGGCGGCGGCATGGGTATAGGTGCGAGGAGCCGCTTCCGCCTGTTGGCGCTGCTGCTCTTCCATCGCCTCTACGTCGCGCTCCTGCACCTGAACCCGGCTCAGGATGCTGACCACGTCGCGCTTGAGGGTTTCCAGCATCTGGGTAAACAGATCGAAGGACTCGCGCTTGTACTCCTGCTTGGGGTTCTTCTGGGCGTAGCCGCGCAGATGGATGCCCTGACGCAGGTGATCCATGGCCGCCAGATGCTCCTTCCACAGGCCATCCAGGGTCTGCAGCATCACCGCCTTCTCGAAGTTGCGCAGCACCGATGTGCCGACCAGCTCTTCCTTATGGGCATACAGCTTGGTGGCCTCTTCCAGAATTCGCTCGCGCAGCTTCTCTTCGTACAGCTTGTCATCTTCCGCCAGCCACTGCTGCAGCGGCAGATCCAGTGCGAAATCGGCTTTCAGGCGCGCTTCCAGACCCGGCACGTCCCACATCTCTTCCAGGGACTGGGGCGGAATGTACTCATCGATGATGGCGCCATAGACGTCGTCACGAATGACGTGGATGGTGTCGGAGATGTCATTGGTATCCAGCAGCTCGTTGCGCTGCTCATAGACCACTTTACGCTGATCATTCGCTACGTCATCGAACTCGAGCAGGTTTTTACGGATGTCGAAGTTGCGACCCTCCACCTTGCGCTGGGCGTTCTCGATGGCCTTAGTCACCCAGGGGTGCTCGATGGCCTCTCCCTCTTCCATGCCCAGCTTCTTCATCATGCCGGTCACGCGATCGGAGGCGAAGATACGCATCAGGGTATCTTCCATGGAGAGGTAGAAACGGGAAGAACCCGGGTCACCCTGACGACCGGAACGGCCGCGCAGCTGGTTGTCGATACGGCGGGACTCATGGCGCTCGGTGCCGATGATGTGCAGGCCGCCGGCGGCCAGCACTTCATCGTGGCGGATCTGCCAGGCGGCCTTGATCTCGCGGATCTGCTCGTCGGTCGGATTCTCCAGCGCGGCGATCTCGGCCTGCCAGTTGCCACCCAGCACTATATCGGTACCACGACCGGCCATGTTGGTGGCGATGGTCACGGCACCAATCTGGCCGGCCTGGGCGACGATCTCCGCTTCCATGGCGTGGAACTTGGCATTCAGCACCTTGTGCGGGATGTTCTCCTTGTTCAGGATGCCGGACAGCAGCTCGGAGTTCTCGATGGAGACGGTACCCACCAGTACCGGCTGGCCACGGGAGACGCAACCGCGAATGTCTTCGACGATGGCGGCATACTTTTCCTGAGCGGTCAGGTAGACCAGATCGCCCATATCTTTGCGCACCATCGGCTGGTTGGTCGGGATGACCACGGTATCCAGACCATAAATCTGTTGGAATTCAAAGGCTTCGGTATCGGCGGTACCCGTCATCCCCGCCAGCTTGTCATACAGACGGAAGTAGTTCTGGAAGGTGATTGAGGCCAGGGTCTGGTTCTCGTTCTGGATCTTGACCCCTTCCTTCGCCTCGACGGCCTGATGCAGACCATCGGACCAGCGACGGCCCGGCATGGTACGGCCGGTGTGCTCGTCGACGATGACGATCTCGTCCTTCTGCACTATGTAGTCGACGTTGCGCTCAAACAGGGTATGGGCGCGCAGACCGGCGTTGACGTGGTGCAGCAGGCTGATGTTGGTGGCGGAGAACAGGGAGTCCTCCTCCGCCAGCAGCCCCTCTTTCTTGAGCAGCTCTTCCACGAAGATCTGGCCGTTTTCGGTCAGCAGTGCCTGACGGTTCTTCTCGTCCACCGTGTAGTGGCCGTCACCTGTGTACTCTTCAGAGTCTTCCTTGTCCTGCTTGACCAGCAGCGGGATCAGCTTGTTGATCTGGGTATACATGGCGGAGCTGTCTTCCGCCGGACCTGAGATGATGAGCGGGGTACGGGCTTCATCGATGAGCACGGAATCCACCTCATCCACCAGCGCGTAGTTGAGCGGACGCTGCACGCGCTGCTCCGGCGAGAACGCCATGTTGTCGCGCAGGTAGTCGAAGCCGAATTCGTTGTTGGTACCATAGGTGACGTCGGCGGCGTAGGCGTCGCGCTTCTGGGACGCATCCATGCCGGGCACGTTGCAGTCGACCGTCATGCCGAGGAAGGTGAACAGCGGGCGGTTCGCCTCAGCATCACGCTTGGCCAGATAGTCGTTCACCGTCACCACGTGCACGCCACGACCGCTCAGGGCGTTCAGATAAGCCGGCAGAGTCGCGGTAAGCGTCTTACCTTCACCGGTCTTCATCTCGGCGATGCGGTTGGAGTTCAGCACCATACCGCCGATCAGCTGCACGTCGAAGTGACGCATGCCAAACACCCGGCGGGAGGCTTCGCGCACGGTGGCGAACGCTTCCGGCAACAGCTGTTCCAGCGTCTCACCCTGCTCAAGACGCTGACGGTACTCAGCGGTCTTGGCCTGCAGCTCCTGATCGGACAGTGCCTCGAACTGAGGCTCCATCGCATTGATCTGTTTTACAATTTTGCGCAAAGCCTTGAGCGTTCTGTCGTTCCGGCTGCCGATAATCTTGGTGAGCAGTGTGCTAATCATGGGTACCAACTGTTTTGGTTATATTTGAGCGTTCCGTCACTGGAACCTGAAGAAAAAACCTAACCCCGTCTGGCATTCAGAAAGCGTGCGGGGTTGACCTGACGACCATCTTTCAACACTTCATAATGCAAATGCACCCCGGTCGCGCGACCGGTTCGCCCCATCAGGGCTATCTTCTGGCCCTCATCGACCAGGGTGCCCACATCCACCAACAACTTGGAGTTGTGGGCATAGCGGGTCACCAGACCATTGCCATGGTCAATCTCGACCATGTTGCCAAATTCCGGGTGGCGGCCTGACCAGCTGACGATCCCCTTGCCGGTGGCCAGGATGGGTGTGCCGGGCTTGCCACGGAAATCCACCCCCTTGTGCATCTTGGCGCGGCCGTTGAACGGATCGACCCGGCCACCGAAGCCGGAGGAGATCCAGACCCGCTCCTGCTTGACCGGCGAGCCGGCAATAAAACCGGCATCGGTGATATGGTGATTCATGATGAAAGATTCAAGTACCGACAGTTGCTCTTCACGGCTGCTGAGCTGTCGGCTGAGATGTTTCATGGAATCTTGCAGCTCGTTGAGGCTGACTTCGAGATCGGTATCGTAGGAAGGACCGCCCATGGGAGGCAGTTCCTTGAAGTTGAATTCTTCGGGATCGAGGTCTGCCTTTTCGGTCAGCCGCTCGCCGAGCGCATTGAGACGACCCAGCTGCCCCTGCATGGTGCCCACCTGGGCGGCCAGCATGGCGAGCTGTTCGCGGGCTTCATCGGCCCCTTGCGTGGATTTTTGCTGTTCGGCCATGGCCAGCGCGACTTCCAGCGCCTCCATCTGCTGGTGCCAGCTCTGCCAGAGCCAACCACCACTCAGGGCCAATACAGTGAAGAGGATACCGCCGACCCAGGCCAGACGTTGTTTGGGTAAGTGCAACTTGCGGCGCTGCTTACCGTTGAGGATCAGGGTAATGCTCATAGAAATATGTCTTCTCGGTCAGGTGAGGCCAGGAGCCAGCACGGGCAATAAAACCGGGAGATAATCGGTATTAAAGGATGGAATAAACAAATGACGGGACGTCGGTGCGGAGAGATGACCGACGTCCCGTTGCACAGCTATCAGGCCAGAACCAGACCGTTATCGTAGTAAGCGATAGGCGCTTTCTCGCCCTCACCCTCGAAGGTCACCAGTTCCCAGGCCTCCTGCTTGGCCAGCAAGGCACGCAGCAGTTTGTTGTTCAGGGCATGGCCCGTCTTGTAGGCGCGGAATTCGCCGATGATGCTGCGGTTGCACATATACAGATCACCGATCGCATCCAGCATCTTGTGCTTGACGAACTCGTCTTCGTAACGCAGACCATCTTCGTTCAGCACCCGATAGTCATCCAGCACCACGGCATTTTCCAGGCTTCCGCCCAATGCCAAGTTCTGGGACCGCAGGTACTCGATGTCGCGCATGAAGCCGAAGGTACGGGCACGACTGATCTCTTTCACGAAAGAGCTGCCGGAGAAGTCCAGCACGCAACGCTGGTTGCGGCCTTCAAACACCGGGTGCTGGAAATCGATCTCGAGATCCATCTTGAAGCCGTTGCGATAGGGGTGGAATTCCGCCCACTTGTCGCCGTCTTCAACCCGGACGCTCTGCTTGATCCGCACAAACTGCTTGGGAGCGCTCTGTTCACGAATACCCACTTCTTGCAGCAGGTAGATGAACGGATGCGCACTGCCATCCATCACCGGGATTTCGGGCGCATCAACCTCTACGTAGAGGTTGTCGATCCCCATCCCGGCCAGGGCGGCAGACAGATGTTCGATGGTCGACACGCGGACACCGGCTTCGTTTACCAAAGCGGTACAAAGCACGGTATCACGCACCTGATCGGCGTTGGCTGGCAGCGCTACAACAGGATTCAGATCGGTACGCAAGTAAACGATCCCTGTGTTAACAGGTGCCGGACGGAACGTCATTGTGACTTTCCGGCCCGAATGCAGGCCCACACCGGTGGCCTGAACACTCGTTTTCAAGGTTCTTTGTCTAATCATGGGTGTATCCGCTCAACAGCTCAAATTCCTGACCAGATGGTCGTTGCCGGGCCATCTTAGCACAATCCTTAAGCAACAAACAAACCAGAGCCATCAGAGGCTTAGTCAGCTTGTTTGCGCAGGAACGCAGGAATATCGAGATAATCCGGTTCGCGACGAGCTTGCGGCTCGGCGTTCACCACCTTGGCCGGGGCCTCTTCCATCACGCGAGACTGCAGGGCTTCGCTGATCAGGGGCTGACGGGCCGGACGTTCCTGGACCATGTTATTTTTCACGAGCGTGATGTCGGGCTTGCGCTCGGCACCGATACCGGTCGCGACCACGGTGACACGCAGTTCGTCGTGCATTTCAGGGTCGATTACGGTACCCACCACCACGGTGGCGTTCTCGGAGGCGAAGGCCTTGACCGCGTTGCCCACGGTTTCGAACTCTTCGATGGTCATGTCCATGCCGGCGGTGATGTTGACCAGGATGCCACGGGCACCGGCCAAGTCCACGTCTTCCAGCAGCGGGCTAGAGATGGCTTTCTCGGCGGCTTCTTCGGCACGGTCATCACCGGAAGCAGAACCTGTCCCCATCATGGCGGTACCCATCTCGCGCATCACGGTACGCACGTCCGCGAAGTCGACGTTGATCAAGCCCGGGCGGGTGATCAGCTCGGCAATGCCCTGTACTGCACCCAGCAGGACGTCGTTGGCCGCCTTGAAGGCGTCCAGCAGGGAGATGCCACGACCCAGCACCTTCAGCAACTTGTCGTTGGGGATGGTGATCAGGGAGTCGACGTTCTTGGACAGCTCTTCGATACCGTGAGCGGCGAAGCCCATCCGCTTCTTCCCTTCGAAGGAGAACGGCTTGGTCACGACGGCAACGGTCAGGATACCCATCTCGCGGGCCACTTCGGCCACGATGGGGGCAGCACCCGTACCTGTACCACCGCCCATGCCGGCGGCGATGAACACCATGTCTGACCCGGTCAGCAGCTCGCGCAGTGCTTCCCTGTCTTCCAGGGCGGCGTCACGACCCACATCCGGGCTGGCTCCGGCACCCAGTCCCTTGGTGATACCACTGCCGATCTGCAGAGTGGTGTTGGCACTGGAGTTGCGCAGCGCCTGGGCGTCGGTGTTGATGGTAATGAACTCAACACCCTCGATGTTTTGACGAACCATGTGCTCGACTGCGTTGCCGCCGCCGCCACCCACACCTATCACCTTGATGACGGCTTCGTCAGTGTGGCTATCCATAAATTCAAACATGTTGTCTCTCCGCTTTATTTGCTGACTGACGCAAAATTTTTTAGAACTCGCCACGCAGCCAGTTGCTGACCCGTTTGACCAGGCCACCCACGCTTGCCTTGGCGGCATATTCCTTGCTACTGCCGGTGGATTGATGGGTACGGCCATATTGCAGCAGCCCGACCGCAGTCGAGTACACCGGCGCCTGCACGTAATCACTCAATCCACGAATATTCATGGGCTCGCCCACCCGGACCTGGCTCTGGAAGATCTGCTCTGCGCACTCCACAATGCCTTCGATCTGGGCCGCGCCACCGGTCAATACCACACCGGCCGCCAGCTGATGCTTGACCCCCTGCGCCTTCAACTCGCTCTGCACCCGCACCAGCTCATCATTCACCATGGAGAGCAACTCGGTGTAACGGGGTTCAATCACTTCAGCCAGTGTCTGCCGCTGCAGGCTGCGCGCCGGACGGCCGCCGACACTGGGGACTTCAATATTGTCTTCCTTGCTGACCAGTCGGCCCAGGGCGCAACCGTAGCGCACCTTGATCGCCTCCGCGTCCAGCGGCGGTGTGCCGAAGGCGTAGGCGATGTCGCTGGTCACTGTGCTGCCGGCATAGGGGATCACCTTGGTATGGCGCAGGGCACCACCGGTAAACAGCGACATGTCCATGGTGCCACCCCCGATGTCCACCACGCAGACACCCAGTTCCTTCTCGTCTTCCGTCAGCACCGCATAGCTGGAGGCCAGCGCCGAGAAGATCAGCTGATCCACCCGCAGACCGACCTTCTCAACGCATTTCTCGATGTTGCGAGCCATGTCGTTGTGGCAGGTGATCAGGTGCACCTTGGCCGCCATCCGCACGCCGGACAGGCCGACCGGATTCTTGATCCCTTCCTGATAGTCGATGGCAAACTCCTGGGGCAGCACGTGTAGCACCCGCAGCTCATCGGACAGTCGCACCGACTTGGCGGTGTGGATGACGTTATCCACGTCCTCCTGGGTCACCTCCTCATCGGAGATGGGCACCATGCCGGTCTCGTTGCGACAATCGATGTGCTTGCCTGACAAGCCCAGATAGACGGAGCTTATCTGGCAGTCGGCCATCATTTCTGCCTCTTCCACCGCGCGGCGCAAGGATTTGACGACGGAATCGAGGTCATTGACCCCCCCCTTCTCCATCCCGCGCGAGGCGTGGCTGCCCATGCCGATGACATTGAGCTCGCCATCCGGCAGCACTTCTCCAACCAGTACCGCCACCTTGGTCGTGCCGATATCCAGTCCGACAATCAAATTTCTATCTGCGGTGTTGGTCATTCACTTTCTCTTCGTTCTTCTTCCAGCCAACTGCCATTCCGGTGTCGTATCGAAGGTCCACGTAAGCAACCCGCTCACGGGGTTCGATGACCGGGAAGGCATCGATAAACCGCTGCAGGCGAAGCGCGATGTCCGAGCGCCCCACAAACAGCTGAATGTTGCCATCCAGGGTCAGTTCCCAGGCATGGCGGGGGGTCAGATTCACCCCCAGCAACTTGTATCCCTTGGCAGCCAGCTGCGCCTCGTATTGATGGCTCGCCTCCAGCACCTTGGCAGCCTGATCATCGGGCCCGGACAACTGCATCAGGGGTGTCTTCACCCTGTCCGGGGCACTGAATACCTCACCCTTGGTGTTGACGAAGCGGTTGCCATTCCAGCGTGCCGCCACCGCCTGTTCGGTGAGGTAGACCTTGATCTTGTTCGGCCACTTCTTGCGGACCGAGACCTGGGCTACCCAGGGCAGGGCGTTCAACCGCCCCTGCAATTCGTTCACATCCAGCTCGAAGAAGTTGCGCAGCTCGGCACCATCCAGCACGGCATCACGCAGCTCATCGGCTTTCAAATATTCGTGTTGCCCCTGCAGCAACAGCTCGCTCATGGGCAACCGACTGGCATCCGTCAGCCAATCTTTAACATCCAGCGCAGTCTGGTAGAGCCCCCACATGACCAGGATGAAAAATCCCACCCCGATGATGAAGCCCCCCTTGGTGCGCCCTTGTGCCCTTGCCTCCACCCGATCTATCCCCGTTTAGCGCGCCATGCCGGCCCTTGCAGACCGGTTCGCCATTATATAGGCCCCGGCTTGGCGGTCAAAACACTCATTGGGCCCTCAGGCGCCGGATTTCATGCTATCTACGCTCAATTTCATCTCACCGAGACGGCGAGCCAGCGCTCCAACGTTCCCGGCCCCCTGGGTCAACACCAGATCCCCTTCACCGATAAGCTCCGCCAGCACCGCAGGCACATCGTCCGGCGTTGCGACAAAGATGGGTTCCAGGCTGCCGCGGGAGCGGATAGAACGGCACAGGGCACGACCATCGGCGCCGGGAATGGGCTCTTCACCGGCGGCATAGACCTCCAGCATCACCAACACATCCACCTTGGAGAGCACGTCGGCAAAGTCTTCGTAAAGATCCCGGGTACGGCTGTAGCGGTGGGGCTGGAACACCATGACCAGTCGCTTCTCCGGCCAACCGGCACGGGCGGCGTTGATGGTGACCTTGACCTCGCTCGGATGATGACCGTAGTCATCCACCAGCATGGCCTTGCCACGGCCGGTCTCGAACTCGCCATATTGCTGGAAACGGCGCCCCACCCCTTCAAATTTGGCGAGCGCCTGGATGATGGCCTCGTCGCCGATGCCGTCTTCGGTCGCCACCGCGATGGCAGCGGCGGCATTGAGTGCGTTATGCACCCCGGGCAGGTTCAGGGTGACCAGCAGCTCACCGGCATCCTTGCGGCGCACCCGGAAACGGCTGCGGTTGCTGGTCTGCACGAAGTCCAGTACCTGCACATCGGCGTCGTCAGACAGGCCGTAGGTCAGAGTCGGGCGAGCGATCTCCGGCAGCAGGCCACGGATCACGGGATCGTCCACACAGACCACCGCCAGCCCGTAGAATGGCAGGTTGTGCAGGAAGTCGATGAAGGTGGCTTTGAGCTTGGAGAAGTCGCCGCCATAGGTGTCCATGTGATCCGCTTCGATGTTGGTCACGATGGATACCATGGGCTGCAGATGCAGGAAGGAGGCATCGCTCTCGTCCGCCTCGGCAATCAGGTAACGGCTGCTACCCAGGCGAGCATTGGTGCCGGCGCTGTTGAGCAGGCCGCCGATGACGAAGGTCGGATCTCTATCGGCCTCGGCATAGATGCTCGCCACCAGACTGGTGGTGGTGGTCTTGCCATGGGTGCCGGCGACGGCGACACCGTGACGGAAGCGCATCAGCTCGGCCAGCATCTCGGCGCGGCGCACCACTGGGATGCGCAGCTCACGGGCGGCCAGCAGCTCGGGGTTGTCCTGCTTGATGGCGGTCGAAACCACCACCACGCTCGCCTCGTTCACGTGCCTGGCACTGTGACCCACGAAGATGTGGGCACCGAGCGAGGCCAGCCGTTCGGTCACCGCATTGCGGGACAGATCGGAGCCGGAGATCTGATACCCCTCGTTGGCAAGCACCTCGGCGATCCCGCCCATACCGGCACCACCGATGCCGATAAAGTGAATGCGGCGCACGCGGCGCATTTCGGGGATCACGGTACGCAGTTTTGCCAGTTCAACCTTGGTCATAGTTCTCTCTTTAGTCTGCCGCAAGCCGTTTGCATTCATCGGCAACCCGCTCGGCGGCATCGGTAATAGCGACGCGACGGGCGGCCTGGGCCATGTTCAATAGGGTTTCCCTGCGCCCGGCGAGCCAAGAGAGGCGCGCGGCCAGGGAGGCCGTGGTCAGCTCGGATTGGGGCAGGAATTCGGCCGCACCGCCGTCGACCAGAGTCAGGGCGTTGCGGGTCTGGTGATCGTCCACCGCATGGGGCAGTGGCACGAAGATGGCGGCGAGCCCGGCGGCGGCGACTTCGGAGACCGTCAGGGCTCCCGCGCGGCACACCACCAGATCGGCCCAGGCATAGGCATCGGCCATGTCCTTGATAAATTCGCTAACCTCGGCATCAACCCCCTGCTGGGTATAGGCCTCCGCCACGGCATCGCTATTGCCCTTGCCGCACTGATGGCGCACCTGGATGGGCACACCGGCGGCGGCGACGGCGGGGGGCACCTGCTCGTTGAGCACCTTGGCGCCCAGGCTGCCGCCGACGATCAGCAGACGCAGCGGCTCGGCACTGCTGCGCAGCTGCGGATCCGGCAGGGCCACCACTTCGGGACGCACTGGATTGCCGACCACGGCGGTGCGATGGCTCGGCGCAAAGGCGCCGGGGAAGGCCATCAGCACCCGCTTGGCGAGGCGCGCCAGCAGCTTGTTGGTCATGCCGGCCGCCGCGTTCTGCTCATGCAGCAGCAGGGGAATGCCGGACAGCCAGGCCGCGACGCCACCGGGGCCGGAGGCGAAGCCCCCCATGCCGAGCACCACGTCCGGGCGAATGGTCTTCAGCACCTTGCGGGCCTGCAGCACGGATTTCACAATGCGGTAGGGAGCCGCCAGCAGTCGCTTGATGCCGTTGCCACGCACCCCCTGGATGTCGATGAAGGAGATGGGGTAACCGTGGGCAGGCACCAGCTCGGCCTCCATCCGGTCGGCGGTGCCGAGCCAGTGAACGGTCCAGCCCTGGGCCTTGAGGCGATCGGCCACGGCCAGTCCGGGGAACACATGGCCCCCGGTACCACCTGCCATCACCAGTAACGTCTTGCTCACGAAACCTCCCGCACGCGCGCCTGGGCACTGGCCTGGCGCAACTCGAAATCGATACGAATCAACATGCTCACCGCCACCATCATGATGATGAGACTGGAACCGCCGTAGCTGACCAGGGGCAGGGTCAGGCCCTTGGTCGGCATCATGCCGCTGGCCGCGCCGACGTTGACGAAGGTCTGGAAGCTGAACCAGATGCCGATGCCGATGGCCAGATAGCCCTCATACAACTTCTCGGCTACCAGCGCCTGATGGCCGAGTCGCAATGCCTTGTACGCCAGTGCGAAGATGAGGAAGAGCGCACCCAGCACGCCCACATACCCCAGCTCTTCACCCAGGATGGCGAACACGAAGTCGGTGTGCGCCTCCGGCAGGTATTCCATCTTCTGGATGGAGTTGCCGAGCCCTTCACCAAACCAGCTGCCACGACCGAATGCCATCAGCGACTGGGTCAGCTGATAACCGCTGCCGAACGGGTCGGCCCAGGGGTCGAGGAAGGACGTCACTCGCCGCATCCGGTACGGCTCGGCGATGATCAGGGTCACCACAGCGCTCACCCCGACCAGAATGAGGCCGATGAACTGCACCAGCCGCGCTCCTGCCAGGAACAACATGCCAAGGGAGGTCACGAACATCACCACCACCGAGCCCAGATCCGGCTGGGCCAGCAGCAAGATGGCCACCACGAACAGCACCGCCATCGGCTTCATGAAGCCGATGAAGCGCTCACGCACCTCGTTCTGGCGACGCACCAGGTAGCCTGCCAGATAGACGAACAGCGCCAGCTTGCCAAATTCCGCAGGCTGCAGGTTAAAGGGGCCGAGCGGCAGCCAGCGGATGGAGCCGTTGACGCTACGACCCACCAGCAGCACCAGCACCAACATCAGAATGGCAAGCAACAACATGGGGCTGTTGTATTGCTGCCAGCGCGCCATGGGCACCTGCAGCACGAACCAGGAGATACCGAGCGCCATCACCAGGAAGAGGCCGTGGCGCTTCACGAACATGAAGGGATCGTTGCCCAGAGCAATGCCTTCGGGAATGGAGGCGGACGCCACTATCACCAGACCCACCGACATCAGCGCCAGCGCCAGCACCACCAGCTGCCGATCGTAGAGACCGGCGGGGCGCGCCGGTAACAACCAGCGTTGCAAGAAGCCTGCGACGACGCGAAGGGCGTTCATAGTTTCTTTACCACTTCGGTGAAGCGATCGCCGCGCGCTTCGAAGGAATTAAACCGATCCAGGCCGGTGCACGGGACGTTCATAGCTTCTTTACCAGTTCGGTGAAGCGATCGCCGCGAGCCTCGAAGGATTTGAACTGATCCAGGCTGGCACAGGCGGGGGCCAGCAGCACCCAGTCGCCAGGACGGGCATCTGCCGCAGCCTTGGCGACGGCGGCGTCAAGATCCGCAACCCGTTCGGTCTGCTCCCCCAGGGCGAGCAGCACGTCCGCATCCTGACCGAAGCAATACATGTGATCGATCTGCGTGCCGAGCAGCGCCTGCACCGGGCCGAAGTCCTGGCCCTTGCCCTGACCGCCAGCCAGCAGCAGCAAGCGGCCCTTGACCGACTCGCGCACCCCGGCCACGGCAGCCAGGGTGGCGCCCACGTTGGTGGCTTTGGAGTCGTTGATCCAGCGCACCCCGTTCACCTCCCGCACGAAGCGGGCACGGTGGGGCAGCCCTTCAAACCGGCGCAGCACCCGCAGCTGTGGCTCACGGGGAATGCCGACCGCATCGCACAGGGCCATGGCGGCCAGGGCATTGGCCTGATTGTGGGCGCCGACGATCTTCATCTCGTCCACCGCCAGCAGCGGCTCGCCGTGCAGGGTCAGCCAGTGGCGGCCGTCCAGCAGGCAGCGGCCGTAGCCGTTGCAATCCAGCCCGAAGCTCTGCCACACCTGGCCCACATCGGGCAGGGTCTGGGCATCGTCACGGTTGATCAGGATGTGCTGGGAGTGCTGATGGATCTCCTGCTTGGCGGCGCGATAGTCGGCCATGCCAGCGTAGCGATCCATGTGATCCTCGGACAGATTCAGTACCACCGAGGCGGCGGCGCGCAGGCTGTGAGTGGTCTCCAGCTGGAAGCTCGAGAGCTCCAGCACGCAGAGCTCCATCGGCTGCTTGAGCAGATCCAGCGCCGGGGTGCCGATGTTGCCACCGACTCCGACCTTGAGACCCGCCTCGGCGATCATCTCGCCCACCAGGGTAGTGACCGTGCTCTTGCCGTTGGAGCCGGTGATGGCGATGACCGGCACCTGGGTCTCGCGCACGAACAGTTCGATGTCGCCGACGATGCGCACCCCGAACTCGGCGGCGGCTTTCAGCTCAGGCGTCGCCAAGGCAATGCCCGGGCTCGCCACTATCATGTGGGCCTGCTTGAGCCGCTCCGCGTCCAGCCCCTGGATGAGCTCCACCTCGGCGGGCAGTTGATCCTTGCCTGGCGGATTGGCTCGCGTATCCATCACCAACGGCGTCACGCCGCGGCCGAGGAAGTAGTCGACGCAGGAGAGTCCGGTTTTACCGAGTCCGATGATGATGACCATGGCTTATCTCACCTTCAGGGTAGCGAGACCGAGCAACACCAGCATCAGGGTGATGATCCAGAAGCGCACTATCACGCGCGGCTCCGGCCAACCCTTCTTCTCATAGTGGTGATGGATCGGGGCCATGCGGAAGATGCGCACACCGCGCAGCTTGTAGGAACCCACCTGCAGGATCACCGAGACGGTCTCCATCACGAAGACGCCGCCCATGATCACCAGCAGGAACTCCTGACGCACCAGCACGGCGATGGTGCCGAGCGCCCCCCCGAGGGCCAGGGAACCGACGTCCCCCATGAAGACCTGGGCAGGATAGGTATTGAACCAGAGGAAGCCAAGACCAGCGCCGACGATGGCGGTACAGACGATCACCAGCTCGGAGGTATAGGGCACATAGGGAATATGCAGATAGTTGGCGAAGTTGACGTTGCCGGTCGCCCAGGCGATGAGCGCGAAGCCCCCCGCCACCATCACGGTCGGCATGATGGCCAGACCATCCAGGCCGTCGGTCAGGTTGACCGCGTTGGAGGTACCGACGATGACGAAATAGGTCAGCACGATGAACATCAGGCCGAGCTGCGGCATCACATCCTTGAGGAAGGGCACCACCAGCTGGGTCTGGCCATCGTGGGTGGCCGTCGCGTAGAGGAAGACGGCCACCGCCAGCGCCACCGCCGACTGCCAGAAATACTTCCAGCGGGCGATCAGGCCGTCGGTATTCTTGCGCACCACCTTGAGGTAGTCGTCAGCAAAACCGATGGCGCCGTAGGCACCCAGCACGAACAGCACCAGCCAGACATAGGGGTTGTCGAGGCGACTCCAGAGCAACACAGAGATGAAGATGGCGGCGATGATCATCAGGCCCCCCATGGTCGGGGTACCCTTCTTGCTCAGGTGGGATTCAGGACCGTCGTTGCGGATCACCTGGCCGAATTTCATGATCTGCAGGCGACGGATGAGGCGTGGCCCCATCCAGAGCGCCACCGTCAGACCGGTGATGATCGACAGGATGGCACGAAACGTCAGGTAGGAGAAGACGTTGAAGAAGGTGAAGTGCGGGGTGAGCAGTTCTGCCAGCCAGACTAGCATGTGGCTGACTCCTGACGGTCCACGACCATCTTGACGATATCTTCCATGCGGGAGCCACGGGCGCCCTTGACCAGTATCGAAATTTCTTGATGTGTATTTATCATTTGCGCAAGCACTTCAAACAACGATGCCTTGTTATCGAAATGTCGGCCAGCCGCGGCATCTGCGGTGTGACGACTCTGTTCCCCTACGGTCAGCACGGCGTCAAGGCCCTGCTCGCTGGCGTGGCGTCCGACCCGGGCGTGTTGCTCGGCGGACTCCTCACCCAACTCCTTCATGTCACCGAACACCAGCACCTTGTAGCCGCCCATGGCGGTCAGGGCGTCGATGCCTGCCAGCACGGATTCCACGCTGGCGTTGTAGGTGTCATCCACCAAGGTGAGACCACCCCAGCGTTGCACGCAGAAGCGGCCCTTGACCGGCGCCATCTGCTCCAGCCCCGCCTTCACCGAGGCGAGTGATGCGCCGAGCGCGAGGCAACCGGCGGTGGCGGCCAGGGCGTTGGCCACGTTGTGACGACCCGGGATCGCCAGGGTCAGGCTCACCTCTCCCTGGGGTGTCACCAGAGTGCCCTGGGCACAACCTTCTGTGTTGAAGCGGATGTCGCGGGCGTGGAACGGCTGACCTTGATCCTCGATGGAGAAGGCGCAATGAATGCCCTTCGCCTGCCACTTGGGCCAGAACTCGTTGTCGGCGTTGACGATGGCCGCGCCTTGTTCACGCAAGCCTTCGAAGATCTCGCTCTTGGCGTGGAAAACTCCTTCCAGGGAGCCGAAGCCCTCCAGATGGGCCGCCGCCACGTTGTTGATAATGGCGGCATCGGGCTGGGCCAGGGAGGTAGTCCAGGCAATCTCGCCGGGGTGGTTCGCCCCCAGCTCCATCACTGCGAACCTGTGTTGCGGCTCGAGGCGCAGCAGGGTGAGCGGCACCCCTACCTCGTTGTTGAAGTTGCCGGCGGTGGCCAGCACCTCCCCTTCGTGGCGCAGGATGGCAGTCGCCATCTCCTTGACCGTGGTCTTGCCACAGCTGCCGGTGATGGCCAGCACTTTCGGGTTGATGCACTCACGCACCAGCTTGCCGAGACGGCCCAGCCCCTTGAGGCTGTCAGTCACGACAAGCTGGGGCACGGCCAGCGGCAGTTCACGTTCCACCAGCAGGGCAGAGGCCCCTGCGGCAACGGCCTGCTCGCAAAAATCGTGGGCGTCGAATCGCTCGCCGCGCAGGGCGACGAACAGCGCGCCGGCACCCAGGGTGCGGGTGTCGGTACTGACCGCCGTGATCTCGGCATCGCCGCCGATCAGACGGGCATCGAGTACCTGCGCCAGGTCGGCAAGCCTGAGGGTCATCATCTGAATGACTCCAATAATGTGTGCAAGGCGGCCGCGACGGTTTCCCGATCGCTGTAGTGCCGCTTGTCGGTTCCAATGATCTGATAATCCTCGTGGCCCTTACCGGCCACCAGGATGATGTCCTGCTTGCTCGCCTGACCGAGCGCCAGTGCGATCGCCCTGGTTCTGTCGTGCTCGATCTGCACGACGGCGGGATCGCGAAGACCCGCCACCATGTCCGCCATGATCTGGGCCGGCTCCTCGGTACGGGGATTGTCGTCGGTCAGGATCACGCGATCCGCATACTGTTCTGCCATGGCAGCCATCATGGGACGCTTGCCGCGATCCCGGTCGCCACCACAGCCCACCAGACACCAGAGTTGACCCTCGCAGTGCACCCGCAGGGCCTGCAGGGCTTTTTCCAGCGCATCCGGGGTATGGGCATAATCGACCACGGCGAGCGGCGCATTGCCGCCCCCGAAGCACTCCATGCGGCCGGTCACCGCTTGCAATCTCGGTGCACTCGCCAGCAGGGCGTCGAACTCATAGCCGAGCACCAGCATGGCGCCCATCGCCGCCAGCACATTGCTGACGTTGAAGCGGCCGAGCAAGGGGGCGGATAATACACCATTCCCCCAGCTGGAGTTAATCCTGGTGTGAAAACCTTGTTGGTGGAAATGGGGATCCTGCGCCGTTAACTGTCGCCCCGGATGGTTTTCAATCGGGCCATTCACCCCGAACGCCACGGCCTCGGGATAACGTGCCAGCCATGCCTGCCCCACCTCGTCGTCGGCATTGATGACCGCATTGGGCTCATCGACCAGCTTCAGCAGCTCTTCCTTGGCGGCGCCATAGGCCTCCATGGTGCCGTGATAATCCAGATGATCCCGGCTCAGGTTGGTGAACACGGTCGCCGCGAACGGCAGGGCTGAGACTCTGTGCTGTACCAGACCGTGGCTGGAGACCTCCATCGCCACCAGATCAGCCCCCTGCTGTTGCAGGGCTGCCAGATTGGCCTGTACCTCCACTGCGCTACCCGTGGTGTTCTGTGCTTCCACCAGCTCACCAAACAGGCCGTTGCCTATGGTGCCCATCACCCCGGCCTTGCCCCCCAGCAGGGTACGCCAGTTGGCCACCAGCAGCGCCGTGGTGCTCTTGCCGTTGGTGCCGGTGATGCCGACCAGTTGCAGCTTGTGCGCGGGCTGATCGTAAAAATAACCGGCCAACTCGGAGAGTCTGGCGGGCAGCGCAGGGATCCCGAAGCAGGGCACGGTCAGCTCGGGCGCGACGAATTCCCCGTCCTCCTCAAACAGCACGGCGGCGGCACCTTGTGCCACCGCCTGTTCGATGAAGCGTCGGCCATCCACCTGATGCCCGCGGACGGCGACGAAGAGGCAACCTGGCCCCGCCCGCCGACTGTCCAGCTGGATATCGGTGAGGGGGAGCGCCGGGGCATGGATGCCTAGGGGGCGCAGCAGTTGATCAAGTACGCGGTGCGACATGGGAAGCCTCCGCATGGGCAGGAATGCAGACGCTCACACCGCAAAACAGCATGGAATACACCCCGGAACCGATGGGATAGAGGGGCAGATCAGGTGCGCGGTGCAAGGGGAGCCTCCGTACGGGCAAGTTTGGCGGGTACCTCTGCGGGCACCGCGTCGGGACGAATGTTGAAGAGTTGCAGCACGCCGCCCATGGCCTCGGCGAACGGCGGTGTCGCGACGGCGCCACCGTAGTAGGCGCTGCCCTTGGGTTCGTTGATCACCACCACCATGACGAAGCGGGGGTTGCTGGCGGGAGCGAAGCCGGCAAACCAGGCCATGTAGTCCTTGCCGTAACCACCGGCGACCGCAACCTTGGCGGTACCACTCTTGCCGCCGACCCGGTAACCCGGGATCTGCGCCTTAGGAATGGCGTTGCTGACCACATACTCCAGCGCCTGCAACATGGCGGTGGCATTGTTGTGATCGATGACCTGCTCACCCTTGGGCGGAGTGGTCACCTTGATGATGGAAAGCGGCACCCGCTTGCCCTTGTTGGCCAGGGTGGCGTAGGCGGAGGCCAGTTGCAGCGGGGTGACCCGCAGACCGTAGCCAAACGACAGAGTCGCCCGCTCGATGTCGGACCAACGGCGACGCTGGGGCAGCATGCCGCTGCTCTCACCCATCAGGCCACTGCCGGTGTCCATGCCAAAGCCGACCATGCTGAGGGTATTGATCATTTCCTGCGCCGGCATCCGCAGCGCGATGCGCGACATGCCGATGTTGGAGGAGTAGCGCAGGATGTCGTACAGGTTGGTCGCCTTGTGAATACTCACATCGCGGATCTGCTTGGCCCCGATAAACAGTGGCCCGCCCTGGATGGTGTCCTTCCAGCTGGTGACACCCGCCTGCAAGGCACTCAACAGGATCAAGGGCTTGACGGTCGAACCCGGCTCGTAGGTATCGGTCACCACCCGGTTACGCACCCGGAAACTCTGGTACTGGCCGCGGTTGTTCGGGTTGTAGGAGGGGGTGTTGACCATGGCGAGCACCTCGCCGGTCTTCACGTCCAGCATCACCATGGAGCCGGAGGTGGCCTTGTTCTCGTCGGTGGCCCGCTTGAGGGCGCGGTAGGCCAGTGCCTGCACCCGCTGATCGATGCTCAGTTGCAGATCGTTGGCGTTCTTGCCCTCTTTGACCAGACCGAGCCGCTCGATGACCCGGCCCTGACGATCCTTGCGGACCCGCATCTCGCCCGGGGTCGCGGTCAACCACTCGTTGTAGCTGCGCTCGATCCCCTCGATGCCGCTGCCGTCGATGTTGGTCACCCCCACCAGGTGGGAGCTGATCTCGCCGGTGGGGTAGAAGCGGCGCGCCTCGGGTCGCAAGTAGATGCCACCGAGCTTGAGACCCTTGATGTATTCCGCCACCGCAGGGGTCACCTGGCGCTGCAGATAGACGAAGCGCTTGCTTGGATTTGAAATGCGGTGCTTGAGGGTGTTGATGTCGAGCTTGAGCACGGCGGAGAGCGCCAGCCAGGCGCGCTCGTTATGGATGGCGCCGGACTCGTGCACCGTCTTGGGGTCGGCCCAGACCGCTTCCACCGGCACCGACACCGCCAGCTGTTCGCCGTTGCGATCGGTGATCATGCCGCGCACGGCCTGGGTGGAGGTGGTGCGCAAGGAACGCATATCCCCTTCCTGACGCAGCCGGTCGGGATCTATCACCTGGATCCAGGCCAGACGTAGGATCAGGCCTGCAAAGGCGATACCGATGAAAAATATCAGCGTGCGAAAGCGCCACGGGTAGAGTGACGGGGCTTTCGCCTTGGCTTTGTCCTTTGCCGGTGCCTTGGTGGTGACCTTGCGTGTCATGGTTGGGTTATTACCTTCTCGGTGGTCACCAGCGGGCGAGCCATCTGCAATTTGTCCATGGCCAGACTCGCTACTCGGGAATGCTCGGCCAGGGTGCCCTGCTCCAGCAGCAGGTGTCGCCACTCGATGTTGAGCCGATCCTCTTCCGCCATCAGGTCATTCTGCTTGGCGGTCAAACCGCGAGTCATGTTGGTCACCAAGATCACCGCAAAGGCGGTAATCAGCACGGCGACGGCCAGCACAATCTGCAGCTTGTGGCGCCAGAGATCCCCGATGATCTCTTTGGACAGATGAACGCGCACCTCGCTCATGGCTCAATCCGCCAGACGCTGGGCGACCCGCAGCACCGAGCTGCGGGATCGACTGTTTTCGGTGACTTCATGCTCGGAAGGCTTGAGGGCCTTGCCGATCGATTTCAATTTGCGCCCGCCGGCCAGCTGCGCCTCGGTCAACGGGATGCCACGCGGCACCTCGGGGCCCTTCTCATGCTTGCGGATAAAGTGTTTGACCAGGCGGTCTTCCAGCGAGTGGAAGCTGATGACGGAAAGCCGTCCTTCGGGGGCCAGCGCCTGCAAGGCACCGTCCAACGCGGTTTCGATCTCGTCCAGCTCGCTGTTGATGTAGATGCGAATGGCCTGGAAGCTGCGGGTCGCGGCGTGCTTGCCCTTCTCCTTGCTCGGATTGACCCGGGCAATCATCTCCGCCAGCTGGCGGGTGCGCACATAGGGTTCGGTGACGCGGTCATGGACGATGGCGCGAGCGATTTTCTTGGCAAAACGCTCCTCGCCGAAGGTCTTCAGCACCCAGGCGATGTCATCCACATCGGCCTTGGCCAGCCACTGGGCGGCGCTCTGGCCGCTGGTCGGATCCATCCGCATGTCGAGGGGACCGTCCTTCATGAAACTAAAACCGCGCTCGGCATCGTCGAGCTGGGGGGAGGAAACCCCCAGATCCAACAGGAAGCCGTCGACTTTGCCGAGCAAGCCGCGCTCGCTCAGATAGGTGGTGATGCCGGAGAAGGGGCCGTGCACGATTTCGAAACGGGGATCCTGGATCTTGCCCGCTTCGGCGATGGCCTGGGGATCCCGATCGATGGCGATCAGCCGACCATGGGGGCCAAGCTGCTGGAGAATGAGACGAGAGTGACCACCCCGGCCAAAGGTACCGTCGACATAGATGCCGTCCGGCTTGATGTCCAGCCCTTCGACGGCTTCGTGCAACAGCACTGTGATGTGTTCAGCGGCTTGGGTCATTTATAGAGAAAAATCCTGTAGTCGTGGTGAGCTTGCCCAATCATCCTCAGGCAACCCCTGAATGTCGTCATTGATCTGTTGTTGCCAGCGGGCTTCATCCCACAGCTCAAACTTGTTGAGCTGGCCCACCAGCATGATTTTCTTGTCCAATCCGGCGTGGCTGCGCAGCGGCTGGCTGAGCAACAGGCGGCCATTGCCGTCCAGTTCACACTCCACGGCATTACCGAGCAACAGGCGCTGCAGGCGGCGCTCCGCCGGTTGGGTGCTGGAAAGCGTCTTGAGCTTGCGCTCTATCTCTTCCCATTCGTTCAGGGGATAAAGCAGCAGACAGGGGTGAGCGATGTCGATGGTGCAGACAAGCTGGCCGTCGCATTCGTCGCGCAGCCAATCTCGATATTTGGTCGGAATCGCCAATCGCCCTTTGCTGTCCAGGCTGATGGCGTGAGCGCCACGCAACAAATTGCAGTCCCCGAAGGTGAATTAAGGAGGGCAGACTGCCCCATAAAACCACTTTGATCCACTTTTCCCCACCTTGAAGTTTAAGGACGAGCTGAGGGCTTTTCAAGCAAGGATCTCGGGCATGGGGAACATATTGACGCAGCGCGGGGAGGCTACCGATTAAATGAGTTGATTTTCCACGAGTTATTTCTGATGACGGCTGTGCGTCTGCTTGAAATCAATTAAAAAATAAACAAGGTGGAAGTATCCTTGAATACTTTCAGACTCGTCAATACGACCGTTTATGGCGCCGAGGCTAGCGCAAACGGGCCCTAATCTCATGATCTTAAAGCAACCTGACTGCATCACAGACCCATTCAATCCAGATACCCCATGCTCACATGCAGCATATTTTCCCGGTAATAAAAAAGAGCCTCGCGATAAATCGCAAGGCTCTTCAGGAATAGGTCGGAGTCGGCCTGTAAGCCGGGTTCTGTTCCGGGTTGCCCCGGTAGCAATCATTCCTCTAGGCCAGCAATCGCTCACTGGCTCAAGCAACCTACCCGCCCCCAACGCGGGCCGCGCCAATAGGGGCCTATTTGGTCTTGCTTCGGGTGGAGTTTACCGTGCCACGAACTGTTGCCAGTCGCGCGGTGCGCTCTTACCGCACCCTTTCACCCTTACCTGATCCCTTGCGGGCCATCGGCGGTTTGCTCTCTGTTGCACTGGTCGTAGGCTCACGCCCCCCAGGCGTTACCTGGCACCCTGCCCTATGAAGCCCGGACTTTCCTCCCCTCCGCCCGTCTGTCCCGAGGGACACAACGACGAAGCAGCGATTGCCCAGCCGACTCCGGGCGCGGATTATAGCCTTGTCCGTCGCCCCGGGTAAACCGACAATTGCCGTTCACCTCCATTCAGGGTGATAACAGCCCCATTTCAACAGAGAGTATCGCTGATTTTTACACTCCAATCAGTGCATTTCACTGCCATCAAGACAATTTTCTGCGCTATTAGATCACTCAATGGTGCTCGAGACCATATTTATAGAGGGCATTCTTCTTCACGCCGTGGATTTCGGCGGTGAGGGCGGCGGCTTTCTTCAGCGGTAATTCGGCCGCCAGCAGCCCCAGGGTGCGGAGCGCCTCGGCAGGCAGCTCTTCATCCAGCTTGCTGGCGCCGGCCACCACCAGCACGATTTCGCCGCGACAGCGGTTATCGTCTTCGCCAAGCCAGGCCAGCATCTCGGAGGCGGGCAGACCGTGGATGGACTCAAAGGTCTTGGTCAGCTCGCGGCACACCACCACCTGACGCTCCCCCAAGATGCGCGCGATCGCCTCCACCGTATCCTGTACCCGGCGGGGAGATTCGTAGAACACCAGGGAACGGGTATCTTCGATGACGGCTTGCAGCCGGTCGTCACGGCCCTTGGCTTTGGCTGGCAAGAATCCCTCGAAGGCGAAGCGGTCGGTGGGCAGGCCAGCGGCAGAGAGCGCTGTGATGGCGGCACAAGGGCCCGGCAGCGGCACCACCTTGACCCCGGCCTCGCGACAGCGGGTGACCAAGTGATAACCGGGGTCGCTGATGAGCGGGGTGCCCGCATCGGACACCAGGGCCACGCTCTTGCCTTCCTTGATCCGGCCGATCAGCACATCGGCCTTCTGCTGCTCGTTATGATCGTGCAGGGCGAAGGTCGGCACCGAGATCTGGTAGTGGCTGAGCAGGATACCGGTATGACGCGTATCCTCGGCAGCCACCAAATCGACGCTGCGTAAAATGTTCAATGCACGCTGGGTGATATCCGCCAAATTACCGATGGGAGTGGGGACTATATACAGGGTTGGGATGTCACTCATGGGATCTCCGAGTGTCCCGACAATTGTGTCGCCATATTGGCCCGTTTACACTATGGGGAACTTCAACACTGGTCGGGGAATGAACTTGAACCGGGTTACAAAGCAGCTAAGTGTATCACGACTCTTCGGCATCCTACTCGCGGCGGTTCTGCTCGTCGCCTGTGCGTCGGAGCCTAATCCATCTTCCGGGCAGCCTGGCATGCCGTCGGCGTTCTCGGATCTGACCAAGAATGCCCAATGGTATCTGGAGCAGGTCGACCCTGCCAAACCGGCCGAGGCCTTCACCTGGCAGGTGATGGCGGCGCGCAGCTACCTGGCGCTCGGTCAGGCCAAACCGGCTGCCGCCCTGTACCAGCAACTGCAGAAGCAGGCCCAGAGCCCGGAGCAGAAGGCGCAGTTGCAACTGTTGCAGGCGCATCTGTTGCTGGCCCAGGGCAATGCCAATCAGGCGCTGATCCTGCTGGAAGGCAAACCCGAGGTGGCCCTCGATGCCGACACCCAGAAGGACTGGTATCGCCAGCGGGTGGTGCTGCAGCTGGACATCAACAACAAGTTTGGTGCAGCCAAGTCGCTGATCTTGCTGGAGCCCTATCTGGCCCAGAATGAGCTGGCGACCAACCACCAGCAGATCTGGTCCCTGCTGAAAAGCATGACCCCCTCCACCCTGCAGGCGCTGGAAGAGGCACCGGCCCCCGACGTGACCACCGGCTGGCTGCGGCTGGCGGCACTGGTGAACGAGTTCGGGGCCCAGCCCAGTCAGCTCGCCCGCCAGCTGGCGGGCTGGAAGCAGGCATTCCCGAACCACCCGGCCCAGACCGACATGCCAGCTGGCCTCGGCGATCTGGCCGCGACGGACGCAGGTGCGCTGCAGCAGATCGCCGTCTTCCTGCCTCTTTCCGGTAATCTGGAGGCCCAGGGGGCGGCCATTCGCAACGGTATGCTGATGTCCTACAAGGAGAATCAGGGCCAATTCACCCTGAACTTCTATGACACTCAGAGCAAGGCGATGGCGGATCTCTACAAGCAGGCGATCCAGGAGGGGGCCAACATGATCATCGGCCCGCTGCTCAAGGACAGGGTCGAGGAGCTGCTCAAGTCCAACCCCGCCGTACCGGTGCTGGCCCTCAACGAGCTGGACAAGCCCATCGTCAACGACAGCACCTACTACTTCTCCCTCTCCGCCGCCGCCGATGCGAGCCAGGCCGCCCAGTACCTCTATGGTCAGGGCTATCGCAAGCCACTGCTGATCGCGGCACAAGGCCGGATTGGTTACAGCAGCATCAAGGCGTTCGAACAGGCCTGGGCCGGCGTCAGCCAGGAGAAACCCGTGGTCGCCACCTTCGGTGCGCGCAACGAGGTGCAAGGCATGGTCAAGAACGCCCTGAGCGGGCGCTCCACCGCCCGGGCCGGGGAGATAGTGCAGCTCTCTGATGCGGCACCGCGCAGCATAGATGCCGTCTATGTGGTAGCCAACAGCCTGGAGACCAGGATGATCAAGCCCTACGTGGACATCTCGGTCAATCCCATGGGCAGCCTGCCCATCTACAGCAGCTCGCGAGGTTATGACAGCGGAGCGACCGAGGCGGCCTCCGAGCTCAACGGCATGCATATCGCCGACATGCCGCTGCTGCTGGGCGGCTACGAGAAAGAGCGGGAGCAGATAGCGCTGCTCTGGCCACAGACCCAGGGTGACCTGCTGCGTCTGTTTGCCCTCGGTTACGATGCGGTCAGCCTGGCCGGCAATCTGCAGCAGATGCGCAAGGTCAACGCCATGCAGCAACCAGGCATGAGCGGCCAGCTGAGCGTAGATCCCAATGGCAACATAGTGCGTGTGCTGGATTGGGCCGTCTATCAGGATGGCAAGCTGGTCAGCGATAGCGCCCTGCCCCAGCCCGAGAACAGCTCCCATGAAGAAGCTACTGACCAGACTGCACCAGCAGTGGTTGAACCTGTTGCCATCGGCAACGGTGAGCAAGGGACAGCGCTTTGAGCAAGTAGCTGAACGCTGGTTGCAGGCCCGGGGCCTGCAGCCCGTGCTTCGCAATTACCGTTGCCGAGGAGGCGAAATCGATCTCGTCATGCGCCAGGGGGATACCCTGGTGTTTGTCGAGGTCAGATATCGTGCTCACACCAGCCATGGTGGGGCCGCCGCCTCGGTCACCCGACGCAAACAGCACAAGATCGTGCTGGCCGCCCGCCACTATTTCAAGCAACATGCCATCAACGAGGCCAGCCAGGCCTGCCGATTCGATGTGATCGCGTTCGAGGGCGACCAGCCAGACTGGATCCAGAACGCTTTTTAAGAGGACCCCATGACTGATCCCATCAAAGAGAATTACACCGAAAGCATCCAGACCAAGATAGCCGCCGCCGAGGCGCTGCCGGAGGCCATCCACACCGCGGCCCAGATGCTGACCATCTGCCTGCTCAATGGCCACAAGGTGATGGCCTGCGGCAATGGCCCTTCCTCGGCACTGGCTCAGCTGTTCATTTCCGAACTGGTGAACTGCTACGAGACGCCACGCCCCTCCCTGCCGGGTCTGGCACTCACCCCCGATATGGCGACCATCAGCGCCATCGCCACCGATCACGGCTTCGAAGAGGTCTATTCCAAACAGATCCGGGCCCTGGGCCAGCCTGGCGACATCCTGGTGGTCATCACCACCACGGGCAACAGCCGCAGCCTGATCAAGGCCGCCGAGGCGGCGCTCTCCCGCGACATGACCATCATCGTGCTCGGCGGTGGCGATGGCGGCGAGATCGCCGGCCTGCTCGGCCCCAATGATGTGGAAGTCAGGGTGCCGTCGGCCCGTCGCCCTCGCATTCTGGAGGTGAACCTGTTGACCCTGCACTGCCTCTGTGATCTCATCGACCAGACACTTTTCCCGCAACAGGAAGATTGAAACCATGAACAAGCATATTCTCGTACTTGGCCTGCTCGCCGGTTCCCTGCTGCTGCAAGGCTGCGCCGCCGTGGTGGTCGGTGGAGCAGCCGGTACCGCCAAGGCGACCGGCGATCGCCGCACCCTGGGCGCCCAATGGGACGATCAGGCCATCGAACTGAAGGCGGCCAATCTGCTGGCAGACAACAAGCAGTTGAATGCGGCCAGCAAGATCAGTGTCTACAGCAACAACGGCCGCGTCTTGTTAGTCGGTCAGACGCCGTCCGACGCTTACAAGCAGGAGGCGGGCAAGATCGTGGGCCGTATCGAAGGGGTGCGTCATGTCTACAATGAGCTGCGTCTGGGCAAGCCAGTGAGCATAGGCGTGCGCAGCAACGACTCCTGGATCACCTCCAAGGTGCGGGCCGACATGCTGGGCACCAAGGATTTTGACAGCACCAAGGTCAAGGTCGTGACCGAGAATGGCGAGGTCTTCCTCATCGGTCTGGTCACTCGCAAGGAAGGGGATCAGGCCGTCGAGATCGCCCGCCACGTCAGCGGTGTGAAGCAGGTGATCAAGGCCTTCGAGTTTGCCCAAAACTAAAGGGGCAAGGGTGAGATGAAAAAACGCAGCCAATTGGCTGCGTTTTTTTATTTGATGACTTTCAGGGTCGGGCGACCGCTCGGACGCGGCGGCTCAGGCTCCGGCTCGGCGGGCGCCTCGGCCTGCTCCAGCCAGAGATCGTAACCCGGCTCGGGCGGGAACAGAGTGCCCACGCCATTCTCCCGGGCATGGATGGCCAGGATGGCCGCCATGGGGATATAGACCTGCTGCGACACACCGCCGAAACGGGCGCTGAAACTGACGGCTTCATTGTCCATGTGGAACTGGCCTACGGCCCGCGGCGCTATGTTCAGGACGATCTGACCATCCTGTACAAACTGCATCGGCACCATCACATGGGGGATATTGGCGTTGACCACCAGATGGGGGGTCAGCTCGTTATCCAGCAGCCAGTCGAAGAACGCCCGCAACAGATACGGGCGACTGGGTGTCATGGTCGGTTCAGTGCTCATACGCTGGCACGGATCTCGCGCTCGGCTTCGGTCAGGGAAGCCTGGAAGGATTCGCGCTCGAACAGACGTACCATGTAGGCCTTCAGCTCCTTGGCACCACGACCGGTGAAGTCGATGCCGAGGCTCGGCAGACGCCACAGCAGCGGAGCCATGTAGCAGTCGACCAGACCGAACTCTTCGCTCATGAAGTAGGGCATTTCGCCGAAGATCGGCGCAATGGCCAGCAGGTTGTCACGCAGCTCGGCACGAGCGGCCTCGACGTCGGTGCCCGCCATGATCTTGTCGGCCAGGGAGTACCAGTCAAGCTCGATGCGGTGCATCATCAGACGGCTGTTGCCGCGCGCCACCGGATAGACCGGCATCAGGGGCGGATGCGGGAAGCGCTCGTCCAGATACTCCATGATGATGCGCGAGGTGTACAACGCCAGCTCACGATCCACCAGGGTCGGCACAGTGTTGTACGGGTTCAGCTCGGCCAGCTCGTCCGGCAGGTTGCTCGGATCAACCTGGCAGATATCTACGCTAACACCCTTCTCCGCCAGGACAATACGCACCTGATGGCTGAACATATCGTTGGCACCGGAAAACAGCGTCATTACCGAACGCTTATTGGCAGCTACAGCCATTGAACCCTCCCGTCATTAAAAAGCAGAAACGGCAATGAAGCATTTCGAACCTCATTGCCGTGCGTCATATTACCCTGATCCGGTCGCTTAGTGAACGTCGCGCCAGAATTCCTTCTTCAACAGCACAGTGAAGATGAAGAAGATAACGATGAATCCGAGTACCCAGAAGCCCATGCGTTCGCGCTCCTGCTGTACCGGCTCAGCTGAGTAGACCAAGAAGTTTACCAGATCCAGTACCGTCTGATCATACTCTTCGTTGTTCATTTCACCGTTGCCGTCAGATTTGATGCCGACGACCTGCTGTACCGACTGCCCATCGACCTCATGAGTCCCGAATTCGGCGCGGGGGGTTCCCTGCAACGGCTCCAGCACGTGAGGCATGCCCACGGACGGGAACACCGCATTGTTCACCCCGAACGGACGGGTCTCATCCACGTAGAAAGAGCGCAGGTAGGTGTAGATCCAGTTCGCGCCACGCACCCGGGCGACCAGGGTCAAGTCCGGCGGCGGTGCACCGAACCAGCGCGCCGCATCTTTTTCCGACATGGCACTCTTCATCAGATCGCCGATCTTGGCGCCGGTGAAGACCAAGTTTTCCCGCATCAGCTCTTCCGGGATGCCGAGATCGGTGGCAACCCGGTTGTAGCGCTGATACTGGGTGGAGTGGCAACCCGCACAGTAGTTCATGAAGGTGGTGGCGCCACGCTGCAAGGAGACCTTGTCGTTCAGATCGTACTCCGCCTTGTCGAGCGGGTAAGCACTGCCGGAGGCGAAGGCCAGACTGGGCAACAGGGCCAGCACTGCAAAAATTATTCTTTTCATTTGAATGTCACCCTCTCCGGCAGCGGCTTGGTGTTTTCATTCTTGCTGTAGAAGAACAACAGGACGAAGAACCCGAAATACCCCAGTGAACAGATCTGTGCGATCAGGGTCAGCGTCGGGGTCGATGGCAACACGCCCAGCACACCCAGGATGACGAAGCAGACCACGAACTGGGCGATGTTCAGCTTGTGCAGGGTGCTGCGGTAGCGCACGGAGCGCACCTTGCAGCGATCCAGCCAGGGCAACAGGAACAGCACTACGATGGAGAGACCCATCATGATGACCCCCAGCAGCTTGTCAGGCACCGCCCGCAAGATGGCGTAGAAGGGGGTGAAGTACCAGACCGGGGCTATGTGCTCCGGGGTCTTCAGACCGTTCGCCACTTCAAAGTTCGGTTTCTCGAGGAAGTAACCCCACATGTCCGGCTTGAAGAAGATGATGGCGCAGAACAGGAACAGGAAGCCCGCCACCCCGATCATGTCCTTGACCGTGAAGTAAGGGTGGAACGCCACCGCATCCAGCGGCCAGCCCTTCTCATCCTTGTGCTTCTTGATATCGATGCCGTCCGGGTTGTTGGAACCCACCTCGTGCAGCGCCAGGATGTGCATGGCCACCAGCATCACCAGCACCAGCGGCAAGGCGATGACATGCAGCGCGAAGAAGCGGTTCAGGGTAGCGCCCGAGATGACGTAGTCCCCCCGGATCCACAGGGTCAGATCGTCACCTATGACCGGGATGGCGCCAAACAGCGAGATGATGACCTGAGCACCCCAGAACGACATCTGTCCCCAGGGCAGCAGGTAGCCCATGAAGGCTTCCGCCATCAGCACCAGGAAGATCAGCATGCCGAAGATCCACAGCAACTCCCGCGGCTTCTGGTAGGAGCCGTAGATCATGCCGCGGAACATGTGCAGATAGACCACGACGAAGAAGGCGGAGGCACCGGTAGAGTGCATGTAGCGCAGCAGCCAGCCGTAATCCACATCCCGCATGATGTATTCCACGGAGGCAAAGGCACCTTCCGCCGACGGGTTGTAGTTCATGGTCAACCAGATGCCGGTGATGATCTGGTTGACCAGCACCAACATGGCAAGGGAGCCGAAAAAGTACCAGAAGTTCAGGTTCTTGGGGGCTGGGTACTTGGCCATGTGGTCGTTATACATGGCAGTGAGCGGGAAACGATCGTCAATCCAGCCCATGAGTTTGACAAACATGGTCAGGCCTCCTTGCCATCGGCACCCACCAGGATGGTGGTGTCGCTAAGAAATTGATATGGCGGAATGACCAGGTTCAGCGGCGCAGGTACGCCCTGGAACACTCGGCCAGCCATGTCGAACTTGGAGCCATGGCACGGGCAGAAGAAGCCGGAGGCCACTCCCTGTACCTGCTCACCGAAGCTGTCCGGCAGATAAGAAGGGGAACACCCCAGATGTGTACAGATACCGACGGCGACGAAGATCTCCGGCTTGATGGATCTGTAACCGTTATGGGCATAATCCGGCTGCTGTGGCTCATCGGAGGCAGGATCGCGCAGCTTGTCATCGTGCGTTGCCAGGGCATCCAGTGTCTGCTTGGTTCGTTTCACCACCCAGACCGGCTTGCCGCGCCACTCGACGCGAATGAGCTGACCCGGCTCCAACTTGCTGATGTCCACTTCGACCGGAGCCCCCGCCGCTTTGGCTTTGGCACTCGGGTTCCATGACTTTATAAACGGCACTGCGGTAAAAGCAGCTCCTACTCCGCCAACGGCAACCGTTGACCAGGTAAGAAATCTGCGGCGACCGGTATCAACTGGCGCATTGCTCATCCAAAAACTCTCCCATGTGGACTCCGCTCATTCTTATAGTGTCCCCGTTTCCTATCTCCTCTCCCCATGACAACTGCAGCGGAAGCGGAGTGGCAATTGACACAGAAAGACCATGGAAATTTTAAAGAAAAGATAACAATTTGACAAGAAAGAGAAGCGAGGGGCAAAAACAATAAATACACAAATTTTTGTCTTTTGTGACGCATGGTTAGCATTGGAGTATGTAATGTTACCAATAAAAAAAGCCTGGCAGTTGCCAGGCTTTTTTGACACTCGTGAGAGTGCGTACCAAAAGCGAATTAACGCTTGGAGTACTGCGGACGCTTACGTGCTTTGTGCAGACCGACTTTCTTACGCTCAACCTTACGGGCATCGCGAGTAACAAAGCCAGCTTTACGCAGCTCGCCACGCAGGGTCTCGTCGTACTGCATCAGAGCACGAGTGATACCGTGACGGATCGCACCAGCTTGACCGGAGATGCCGCCACCGTTAACGGTGATGTACAGATCCAGTTTCTCGGTCATCTCAACCAGTTCCAGCGGCTGACGAACTACCATGCGGGCAGTCGGACGGCCGAAGTATTGCTCCAGGGAGCGCTGGTTGATTACGATTTTACCGCTACCCGCTTTGATAAAGACGCGAGCAGTGGAGCTTTTGCGACGGCCGGTACCGTAGTATTGATTTTCTGCCATGTTGCCAGTTCCCGTTAGATATCCAGTACTTGAGGTTGCTGAGCAGCATGAGCGTGCTCTGCGCCTGCGTAAACTTTCAGCTTACGGAACATGGCACGGCCCAGCGGACCCTTCGGCAGCATGCCCTTGACGGCAGCTTCGATTACCATTTCCGGCTTACGCTGAATCAGCTTGTCAAAGCTGATGGACTTGATACCACCCGGGAAACCGGAGTGAGAATGGTACATTTTGTCGGTAAATTTCTTACCGGTTACGTGTACCTTCTCAGCGTTTACAACGATGATGTAATCACCGGTGTCAACGTGCGGAGTGTATTCAGCTTTGTGCTTACCACGCAGACGAGCAGCGATCTCGGTTGCGATACGACCCAGAGTTTTACCTTCTGCGTCCACAATGTACCAGTCACGTTTTACGGTTTCTGGCTTGGCAACGAAAGTTTTCATTAAGTTAAACCCAATTACCTGTTACAGACCCAATTGCTTATGGGGGCTCTCCCACAAACAACAAACGATGGCCTACCTGTACCCCTTCGAATACAAGTAAAGCTTAAAGTGTTGCTGTCTTATCGACAGCTGTAACGTGGGCCGGGCGATTATAAGTGAAGTTGCCTTAAATATCACCTGCTAATTTCACTGCCATGAAGCTAGCAAATGTCGCCCGGCCCTACCTGCCGCAGATGCCCATCCGACTGGCAGGCTCGGGTATTGTGACTAAGGAAGGTGCACTCTGGCAAGGTATTCGTGCGATTGCATCTCCTGAAGCCGCGAAAGACAGCGCTTGAATTCGAAATTCAGCAGACCCTCCCCATAGAGCTCATTCATGGGCACCGCCGCCGACAGTATGAGTTTGACGTGTCGCTCGTAGAACTCGTCCACCATGGCGATGAAGCGGCGAGCGGCGTCGTCCGTCCCCCTCCCCATCGGCTGCACATTGGCCAGCAGAACGGTGTGAAACTCCCGGGCCAGCTCGATATAGTCGCTTTGCGATCGCGGGGTACAACAGAGTTGCTCGAACTCCATATAAAGCACCCCCTCTCCCATCCCCAGCACACTGAGCTGGCGATGATTGACCTCCAGCATGGCGGCATCGAGCCGCGCCGATCCGCTCAGTTGCCCGAAATAGCGATCGAGATTGCACCTGGCCTGCTCGTCCAGCGGGAAGTGGTAGATCTCCGCCTGCTCCAGGGTGCGCAGCCGGTAGTCAACGCCCCCATCGACATTGAGCACCTCGCAATGACGCTCGATCAATGCGATGGCGGGCAGGAAGCGAGCCCGTTGCAGGCCGTTGCGATAGAGATCCTTGGGCGGAATGTTGGAGGTCGCCACCAGCACCACGCCGTGGCCGAACAGTTCCTGGAACAGGGTGCCCAGCAACATGGCGTCGGTGATATCGGAGACGAAAAATTCGTCGAAACAGATGACATCGGTCTCGCCGGCCAGCTTGCTGGCGATGAGCTTGAGCGGGTCGGCCTGACCGGTCAGCGCCTGAAGCTCTGCGTGGATCCGGTGCATGAAGCGGTGGAAATGAATGCGCAATTTCCGCTCACCCGGCAGACTCTCGAAAAAAGTATCCATCAGCCAGGTCTTGCCTCTGCCCACTCCGCCCCACATATAAAGCCCGAGGACGGGATCGGCAGGCTTGGGCTTTTGCAACCAGCCGAGCAAGCCGCGGGATCTGGTCGGAGTCGGGTTGGCGCACAAATCCTGATAGAGTCTCTCTAGGCGGGCCACTGCCATCGCCTGAGCCGGGTCGGCCAAAAAGCCGGGACGCTGCAAATCCTGCTGATATTTTTGCTGCGGGGTCATCCTGTAAACCGCCTCCAAGTCCCTGAATGAAGGACAAAATAGTATCACGCTCTCGGGGTGCACGGTATAGTGCCCACGAGGCATTGCGGCCAACAGGGCCGTCTCAACACTCATCGAATTAGCTGTAACAAGGAGCATCTATGACTCTGTTAAACGGGATCCTGCTGGCGGTAGCCGCCCTGATCATCGGCGTTCTGGTCGGTCGTTTCACGGTCCGCAGCCGGGATGCCGGGCGCCTGGAACAGGAGCTGAAGAAGGCCCACAAGGAACTGGAAAGCTATCAGGGCCAGATCACCACTCACTTTGCCGACAGCGCCGCCCTGATGGAGCAGCTGGCCGATCAATATCAGACCCTGTATCGCCACATGGCCGAGCAGAGCAAGTTCCTGGCCAAGGTACAGGAGCCGCTGTTCCGCGAACCTCAGCCTGACGAGGTCAATGACGCCTCCGCCAGCGAGGAACCGGGCCTGCCGCCGCGCGACTACGCGGGTGCTTCCGGGCTTCTCAAGCAACCCAGCTAGTCCCTAGTGGAACTAATTACGCCTTATCGTGGTCAGACCTTGACGATTGCAATGCAACTTTTTCTGGGAGCTGTTTCTCATATGCGTAAATCTCTTTCTGTATTCAGTGTCTTAGCCCTCAGTGTCGGTATCGCCCTGTCTGCGGCGCCAGCGCAAGCTGCCCTGCCCCTGCTGGGGAACACCCAGGAGATGCCGAGCCTGGCCCCTGTCCTCGAGCAGGTCACCCCTGCCGTGGTCAACATCTCAGTCTCTGGCAAGAAGATCACTCGCCAGCGTCTGCCGGAACAATTCCGCTTCTTCTTCGGCCCCAACATGCCTGACGAGCAGGTGAGCGAGCAGCCCTTCCAGGCGCTGGGCTCCGGCGTCATCATCGATGCCAAGAAGGGCTATGTGATCACCAACGCCCACGTGGTCCACGAGGCGGACGAGATCAAGGTCAATCTGAAGGACGGTCGTGAATACGCCGCCAAGAAGATCGGCGAAGACAAGCAGTCCGATATCGCCCTGCTGCAGATCAAGGCCGAGGACCTGGTGCAAATCAAGTTCGCCGACTCCGACGATCTGAGAGTCGGTGACTACGCCCTTGCCATCGGCAACCCCTTCGGTCTGGGTCAAACCGTGACCTCGGGTATCGTCAGTGCCCTGGGCCGCAGCGGCCTCAACATCGAGAACCTGGAGAACTTCATCCAGACCGATGCGGCCATCAACTCCGGCAACTCCGGCGGCGCCCTGCTCAACCTGCGCGGCGAGCTGATCGGCATCAACACCGCCATCCTGGGCCCGAACGGTGGCAACATCGGCATCGGCTTCGCCATTCCGTCCAATATGGTGCGGGATCTGTCCGACCAGATCGTCAAGTACGGCGAAGTTCGCCGTGGCCAGTTGGGGATCACCGGTACCGAGCTGACCACCGACATCGCCAAGTCCTTCGGCTACAACAAGAAGGACGGCGCCTTCGTCAACCAGGTCATGCCTGATTCCGCCGCCGACAAGGCCGGCATCAAGGCGGGCGACATCATCATCAGCATCGATGGCAAGCCCATCCGCTCGTTCGGTGAGCTGCGCGCCAAGATTGCGACCATGGGTGCCGACAAGCAAGTTGCGCTCGGCCTGATCCGCGATGGCAAGGAGCAAACCGTCAAGGTCACCCTGAAGAAGGCCGATGACAGCGAGATCCTCGCCAGCGCCCTGCATCCGGCACTGGAAGGGGCCAAGCTCAGCACCACCACAGAGCCGGTGACCGGCGTGGCCGTCTCCGATATCGATCCGCGCTCCCCTGCTGCCGCCTCCGGTCTGCAGAAGGGCGACATCATCATCGGGGTCAACCGCCTGCGCATCAACTCCCTGGGAGAGCTGACCAAGGCATTGAAAGACAAGCCGGAAGTCCTGGCGCTGAACATCCAACGTGGCGACTCCTCGCTCTATTTGGTGATACGTTAAGTCCCTCACACCCGCGGCAACCGCCGCGGGTGATTTTTATCCACCGATAATGTTATTCTCTGCGCGCAGCATGTACGGATGAGAATGACATGAAAATCCCACCTTTGATCAGTTACTTGGGCAAGTCTGTCGGCTTCGGCCTCACCGTCGCCGCGCTCCTGTTGCTGCTGTTCCCCAATTTCAGGGGTGGCGCGCCCCTGCCGGGTCTCATCACCAATGCCCGTGAGCTGAGTTTCTCCTATGCCGCCCATCGCGCCGGCCCGGCCGTCGTCAACATCTACACCCGCAGTTTCGCCGGCAATCGCGGCGAAAAGGCCGAACTCAGGCCGCAAGGGCTGGGCTCAGGTGTCATCATGAACCAACGCGGCCACGTGCTGACCAACTACCACGTCATCGCCGACGCGGACCAGATCATAGTCGCACTGCAAGATGGCCGGGTCTTCAGCGCCGAGCTGGTCGGCACCGACAAGCTGACCGATCTGGCAGTGCTCTACATCGAATCCGATAACCTGCCGGTGATCCCGCAAGATCCTGAGCGGCTGCCGGACGTGGGGGACGTGGTGCTCGCCATCGGCAACCCCTACAACGTCGGCCAGACCATCACCCAGGGCATCATCAGCGCCACCGGTCGCATCGGCCTCTCCAGCATGGGGCCGGACAGCAACGGCCGGCAGGATCTGCTGCAGACCGATGCCGCCATCAACGAGGGCAACTCGGGCGGCGCCCTGGTCAACGGCCGCGGCGATCTGGTGGGCATCAACACCGCCGCCTATCACCTCAACGGCAATCAGGAGAGCTACGGCATCAGCTTCGCCATCCCCTACAAGCTGGCCAAACGCATCATGGACGAGCTGATCGCCAATGGCCGAGTCATTCGCGGCTACCTCGGCATCTCCAGCGTCGAGATCAACCCCATAGTCGCGCGCATGATGAATCTGGGCGATCTGCAGGGCCTGGTAGTGGAGAGCCTGGATCCCGACGGGCCAGCCAGCAAGGCAGGCCTCAAGCGCGGGGATGTGCTGCTCAAGGTCAACGGTGAGGCCATCAGCGGCGTGCGCTCCGTCATGGACAAGATCGTCGAGAGCCGTCCCGGCACCAAGCTGACCATCTCGGTGATCCGCAACGGCAAGCCACTGGAGGTGGAGGTCGTCATCGAGGAAGACGTGCGCTACCAGAACCTGCCGAGCACCAGCGCCGCCTCCGCCAGCTGAGGCTAGGCTAGACTCGACCACCACAAGGGGCGCATTGGCGCCCCTTGTCACTCCTCCCTCCCCGGTTCCCCCCATGAGTTCTCCCGTACTCCGTGAGATGACTCACAGTTTCCACCAACGACCCCACCCAGGTCACCGCCGCGAAAGTGCGGGTCCGATCACATAGAGTCGGCTCCGATAGCCCCCCTTTGCTCCCCTGGCACACAGAAAGGGCCCCTTTCGAGGAGTCCCGACCTGGGATTTCCATTTCGAATCGGAAAAACACTGCCTCCTCTGCGTTTCCCCCCGGGCTTAGGGTAAGGCTATTCCTTCTGCCAGCCTTGGAGAGCAGACATTGACTACCGACACCCATGACACCGCCCTGACCCCGGACAGTCCGCAGTTGCTGCGCAAGACCGAGCTGGTCCTGGCCCGCATCCACAGCCTGCTCGGCGAGCAAGGCATCATCCCCAACGAGGTGCAGAAGCAGATGCTCGCCTCCCACGTCAAAGCCATGGTGTGGCGCTCCCACAGCGGTGAATCCCTGCCGGAGGTCGACCTCAGCCTGTTCGAGGAGATCTCCCCCCTTTCCCTGCGACTGGCCGAACAGGTCGTCGCCTGGCTGGACAGGCTGGCCCATGAAGAGGCGCACCTCTTGTCCGTCCATTTCGAAGTTGCCAAAGAAAATGAACTCAGCTCAGCTGCTCGACCAGTAACCACAGGAGATAACTAAATGTCAGCCATCAAACTCGTGATTGGAGATCGTCTCGGCAAGGGTCAGAAAGTGGGCGCAGGGGCGGAAGCCGCCGGTGCCAGCGTGACCGTCATCCCCGGCATGGCCGCGGACATGAAGCTCGGTGATGTGATGAACAAGGAGCAGGCGGATCTCGGCATCTCCTTCTGCGGCAGCGGCGGCGCCGGCGCCATCACCGCCCAGACCAAGTACGGCTACAAATGCCGCTACGGCATGCGCTCCGTCGAGGAGGGCGTCACCGCCATCAATGACGGCTGCGTGGTGCTCGGCTTCGGCTTCATGGACAAGGAAGAGCTGGGCCAGAAGCTGATCGAAGCCTTCGCCAAGAAACACGGTCGCGCCTGATGAAAGAGGACTTCACCACCCAGGTCATCGTCAACGGCAAGGGGACGACCCGCCAGCAGGCGTTCGCTTCCGCCCTCAGCCAGGTGCAGCACAGCCTGCTCAAGGACAACCCGCGGGTGATGCTGCGGATCGAGCCGGTCGAGGTACGGGTGCTCAAGGCCGAGGAGTCGGTCCGGGTGGAGAAGTTCCTGTTCTTCTTCCTGCCACGCCAGCGCCGCGAGTTCCGCGTCCAGCTGGAGATCACGGTCAAGGTCAGCAGCCTGGACGCCGACAAGGTGACGTTCACCCTGGTGTGATGCCTCGACGGGCACAACCCCACAAAAAGGACATGTTGGATGTTTCTAATCATTCTTTTCAAATCATTGATCATCGGCGGCCTGGTGGGCGTCGGGGTGGGAGCCGGCGCGGCGCGGATGTTCCACGCCCCGACCGTGCAGGGTATGGGCGCTTTCCGAACCCTGGGTGAGCTCAACTCCTGCGAAGGGGATCCCGCCTCCCACTTCTCCTTCGGCCTCGGCTTCTTCTTCAACGCCTGGGCCTCCACAGTGGCGGCCGGTGCCTTCACCCAGGACGTGGATCACCGCATCATCCCGCACTGGGCCACGGCCGCGCTGCTGGTCAAGAACCGGGATCTCGCCACCACCTTGCACGATCCCAAGAAGATGGCCATCGCCGGCGGCATCATTGGTGCCATCGTCGTCGCCTTCCTCAACAGCACCGCCGCCGCTGTTCCCGAGGCCCTGCAGGTCACCGCCGTCAAGGTACTGGTGCCGGCCGCCAACCTGCTGGTCAACACCGTCATGCCGGTGATCTTCTGGCTGGCCGCCATCGAGGCGGGCAAGAAGTCCGGCTTCTGGGCCACCATCTTCGGCGGTCTGGCGCAGCTCATCATGGGCAACGCCGTGCCGGGTCTGGTGCTCGGCATCCTGATCGGCAAAGGGGTGGAAGAGAGCGGCTGGAACCATGTCACTCGCGTGATGATGGGCGCCATCGTGCTGCTGTTCGTGCTGAGCGGATTCTTCCGCGGCTTCGATATGAAACTGATTGAATCCTTCCACATGGGCATCCCCCTGTGGCTGGAGAACGTCCATAACCTGCTTAGCGGCAAATAAGGGGCCACCACATGGATGAGAAACTGAGAAACAACTTCTGGTATGCCGACTGGTCCTTCCCCATCTTCGTCGGCCTGCTCTCGGCCGGCGTCTTCGCCGGGACCCATATGTTCTACCTGTATGGAGTCGGAGCCTTCAACGAGGTGGCCTTCGTCTCCATGCTGAAAGCCGGGATGGACACCGGCGCCTATGGCGCGGTCGCGGCCTTCGGGGCCAGCTTCCTGTTCGCCCGCATCATCGAGGGCTCCCTGGTGGGGATCCTGGATATCGGCGGCGCCATTCAGACCGGGGTCGGACTGGGCGTCCCCGCCCTGTTGCTGGGAGCCGGCATCGTCTACCCGATAGAGAACTTCGGTGCCTCCCTGGTGACCGGCATGGCAATCGGGGTCGCCATCGGCGGCATCATCATCCTGGCGCGCAAGTTCACCATCAACCAGAGCAACTCCACCTACGGGGCGGATGTGATGATGGGCGCGGGCAACAGCTCGGGGCGCTTCCTCGGCCCCCTGATCATCCTCTCCGCCATGGGCGCCTCCATCCCCATCGGGCTGGGCTCTCTGCTGGGTGCGCTGCTGTTCTACGTGTGGGGCAAGCCCATCACCGGCGGCGCCATCCTGGGTGCCATGCTGCTCGGGACCTTCTTCCCGATCGCCCTGGTCTAAGCACAGGCCGCCCTTGGGGGCGGCATTTCAGAGGTCATCAGCATGTATGACATGATCATCAGAGCGGGGCGCCAGGGAAATGGCCAGCTCATCGACATCGCCATCCAGGACGGCAAGATTGCGGCCCTCGGCCAGCTGCCAGCGACGGCCGAGGCGAAGCAAACCCTCACTCTGGCCGGTGCGGTCGGGGTGAGCGCGGGCTGGATCGACGGCCACACCCACTGCTATCCCGCCTCCCCCATCTATCAGGATGAGCCGGACAAGGTCGGCGTAGAGTCCGGCGTCACCACCGTCATCGATGCCGGCAGCACGGGCGCCGATGACGTGGACGCGTTCCAGCGACTGGCGGCCGGTTGCAAGACCCGGGTGCACGCCCTGCTCAACATCTCCCGCATTGGCCTGCTGCGCCAGAACGAGCTGGCCGACAGCCGGGATCTGGATGTCGGGCTGGCGTCTGCCGCCATCGCCCGCCACCCGCGGTTCATCGTCGGCCTCAAGGCCCGTATGAGCGGCAGCGTAGTGGGCGAGAACGGTCTGCAGCCGCTGCGCATGGCCAAGGCGCTGCAACAGGCCCACGGCCAGTTGCCGCTGATGGTACATGTGGGCAACACCCCGCCCGAGCTGGACGAGATCGTCGCCCTGCTCGGCCAGGGGGATCTGCTGACCCACTGCTTCAACGGCAAGCCCAACCGCATCCTGACCCCGGCCGGCGAGCTGCGGGTCGCGGTGCGCGAGGCGCTGCAACGGGGCCTGCGGCTCGACATCGGCCACGGCGGCGCCAGCTTCAGCTTCGAGGTGGCGGAGGCCGCCATCCGTCAGGGGATCCTGCCCCACACCATCAGCTCGGATATCTACTGCAAGAACCGCATCAAGGGGCCCGTGTACAGCCTGGCCCACGTGATGTCCAAGTTTCTCGCCATCGGCATGACGCTGGAGCAGGTGCTCGCCTGCGTCACCAGTCAGGCCGCCGAGGCGCTCCGCCTCCCTGGCAAGGGACGACTCGAGCTGGGAGCCGACGCCGATCTGACCCTGTTCGAACTGGCCAGCGGCCCGGCCCTGTTTATGGATACCGAAACCCAGTCGCGTAGCGGCGATCTGCAACTGCTTCCCCTCGCCGCCCTGGTGGGCGGTGACCTGGTTCTCACTCAATATGGAAAATCCCACCATGCCTTCTGTGTATGAGAAATATCAGCTCAAACCGGTGATCAACGCCTCCGGGCGCATGACCCTCCTCGGCGTCTCCACCCCGGAACAGGAGGTGGTCGACGCGGTCAACTTCGGCCTAGGCCACTACTTCGAGGTGAAGGATCTGGTCAACAAGACCGGCGCCTACCTCGCCGGCCTGCTAGGCGTGGAGGATGCGGTGGTGGTCTCCTGCGCCAGTGCCGGCATCGCCCAGTCGGTGGCCGCCGTCATAGTGCGCGGCGATGCCTACCGGCTGGAGCAGCTGCACGCCCACTCCCACGGGGTGCCGAGCGAGATAGTGCTGCCCAAGGGCCACAACGTGAACTTCGGCGCCCCGGTGGGCACCATGGTCAATCTGGGTGGCGGCAAGGTGGTGGAGGCTGGCTATGCCAACGAATGCTCCCCCGCCCAGCTGGCCGCCGCCATCAACCCCAATACCGCCGCCATCCTCTACATCAAGTCTCACCACTGCGTGCAGAAGAGCATTCTGTCGGTGGCCCAGGCCGCCGAGGTGGCCAGAGCCCACCAGCTGCCGCTCATCGTCGATGCGGCCGCGGAAGAAGACTTGCAGCTCTACTACAGCCAGGGGGCGGATCTGGTCATCTACAGTGGCGCCAAGGCCATCGAGGGACCCACCAGCGGCCTGGTGCTCGGCAAACGCCAGTATGTGGAGTGGGTCAAGCAGCAGACCAACGGCATAGGCCGCGCCATGAAGGTAGGCAAGGAGGGGATCCTCGGCCTGACCCACGCCATCGAGCGCTATCTGGTCAAGGAGAAGGAGAGTGGTGCCGCCATGGTGGCCAAGATGACCCCCTTCATCGAGCGCCTCAACCAGTTGCCCGGCGTCAGGGCCCAGGTGGTGTGGGACAGTGCCGGGCGCGACATCGCCCGCACCGACATCGCCTTCGACCATGCCCGGCTCGGCATCACCACCCTGCAGCTGGTGGATCGCCTGCAACAGGGCAATCCGGCCATCTACTGCCGCGGCTACAAGGCCAACGAGGGCCACATCGAGATCGACGTGCGCAGCGTCAGCCCGGCCCAGCTCGACCAGATCCATGCCGCCATCGCCCAGCTAACCCAGGAGACCCGCTGATGTCCCTTACTCCCAACTACTACCTTGACCGTGTCTGCCTCAACGTGCTGGCCGGCTCCAAGCAAAATGCCGTCGATATCTATGAGGCCGCCGAGGGCCACGTGCTGGTCGGCGTGCTCTCCAAGAACTACCCGGATGTGCCCTCCGCCGTCGCCGACATGGGTGAGTACGCGAAGCTTATCGACAACGCCCTCTCCATCGGCCTGGGCGCAGGCGATCCCCGCCAGTCCGCCATGGTGGCCGAGCTGGCTCGCCAGCTGCAGCCCCAGCACGTCAACCAGGTGTTCACCGGGGTCGGCGCCAGCCGGGCGCTGCTGGGCCAGCCACAGACTCTGGTGAATGGCCTTATCTCCCCCACCGGCACCTCCGGCATGGTGAAGATCTCCACCGGCCCGCTGAGCGCCGGCCAGGCCGATGGCATAGTGCCCATCGACACCGCCATCGCCCTGCTCAAGGACATGGGGGGCAGCTCGGTCAAGTTCTTCCCAATGGGCGGCCTCGCCTGCCGTGACGAGTACCAGGCGGTGGCCGAGGCCTGTGCCCGCCACGGTTTCTGGCTGGAGCCTACCGGCGGCATCGATCTCGACAACTTCGAAGAAATCGTCCGCATCGCGCTGGCGGCCGGGGTCGAGAAGGTGATCCCCCACGTCTACAGTTCCATCATCGACGGCGAGAGCGGCCAGACCCGTCCCGAGGATGTGCGCACCCTGCTCGCCATGGTGAAGCGACTGCTGGCGTGATATGACTGGCACCGGCCCACTTCCGGCCGGTGCCTGGCTTGTGCATGTCCCGCTTGTTAACATCGATCCTCATCCCGCGACAGGAGTCTCGCTTCCCCATGACCAAGCTGCCCCACCCCAGACTCCATCAGCTGCTGACCCTGCTCCACGCCGAACCGCTGCCACAGGAAGAGCTCGCCCGTCGCCTCAATGTCTCCACCCGCACGGTGCGCACCGACGTGGCGACCCTCAACGAGCTGATTGCCACCCACGGTGCCCATCTTATCCACCAGCGCGGCTGCGGCTACCAGCTCAAGATCTACAATCAGGGGCTGTTTGATGAGTTGCTGGCGGCGCAGGAGCAGGAGAGCAGCCTGCCCCGCACCAGCCGTGAGCGGGTGCTGCACCTGCAACTGCTGCTGCTCACCGCCGAGCAGGGGATCAAGCTCGATGAGCTGGCGGATACCTGGTATCTGAGCCGGGCGGCGCTGCAGGGGGACATGGCGGAAGTGCGGGAGCGGCTCGCCCATTTCGGACTCAATATCGACAGCAAGCCACGGCTCGGCATGCGCATCCAGGGGGAGGAGACGGCGATCCGGGCCTGCCTCACCCAACTGCTCTATCGGGAGCAGACTCGCAACCACCCGCTGCAAGGCTTGCTGCCGAACCTCTGCCCCAGCAAGACGCGGGAGGTCATCGGCAATCGCATTCATGCACAGCTCGGCCATCATCAGCTGCGGCTGGCGGACGAGAGCCTGCAACAGCTCACCATCTACTGCGCCGTCGCCCTGCTGCGGCAGGCATCAGGCCATGAGCTGCTGGCATTTTGCAGCGAGGATCTCACCGCGCCCCTGACGGCGGTGGCCCGCGACATCTATGAAGAACTGCCGACCCTGATGCCGCCGGGAGATCCTGAGGTGAGCGCCCTCGCCATCCAGATCCAGGCGCGCCTCATCGCCGATACCCCGCACCTCAGCGCGGCCATGGCCGCCGAGAGCGCCCAGCTGGTCGAGCACCTGCTGGATTACATCCACCAGCACTATCCCTACGATCTGCGCCATGACGGCCAGCTGCGCGCCGATCTGCTGACCCACATCAGCGCCATGCTGCTGCGGATCAAATACCAGGTCGGCAGCCACAATCCGCTGGCGGATCACATCAAGCAGTATTATCCCCTTGCCTACGACATCACCCTGGCCGCCATCTCCCAGTGGATCAGGCAGACCCCCTATCACCTGACCCACCACGAGATCGGTTACCTGGTGATCCACATCGGGGTCGGCCTGGAGCGCCACCACGACATCGGCTACAGCCGTCCACCCCAGGCGCTGCTGCTGTGCGACGCGGGCAATGCCACCTTCCGGGTGCTGGAGGCACGGATCAAGCGTGAATATCCCCAGTTGCAACTGACCAGCCTGGAGTCGGTGCGGGATTACGAGGGATTGGGGCGGATCGAGCAGGACTTCGTCATCAGCACCGTCAAGGTGAGCGAGAAGAACGTCCCCGTAGTGCAGATGGCCCCCTTCCCGACCCAGTACCAGCTGGAGCAGCTCGGCAAGCTGGTGCTGATAGACCGCACCCGCCCCTATCTAGTCGACAAGTACTTCGACGCCGACCACTTCATGGTGGTCAGCGAGCCCCTCAGTCAGGCGCAGCTGTTTGCCCGCATCTGCGATCAGCTGGAAGCCGAAGAGCTGGTGGAGAGCGGATTCAGGAATTCACTGCACGAGCGGGAGCACATCGTCTCCACCATGCTGGGGGACGGCATTGCCCTGCCTCACTCACTCGGCTTGCTGGCGCGCCGCACCCTGGTCTATACGGTGCTGGCGCCACAGGGCATCGACTGGGGCAATGGCGAAACCGCTACCCTTATCTTCGTGCTCGCCATCGCCAAGGCCGACTACGAGGAGGCGATGGGGCTCTACGATCTGTTCCTGGCGCTGATGAACGAAAAAGCCAGCAGAAATCTGCTGGCTTGTCGGGATTTCGCCGGTTTCAAGGCGCTGGCGCGCGCCGGATCATGACGGCAAGGGAGGCGCCGCTCACTCCTCGTTGAAACCCGAGGTGAACAGCGCCACTACGGCGGCCAAGGCCTCTTCTTCTTCCGGCCCCTCCACCTGGACTTCCACTTGCTTGCCCTGGGCGGAGTCGAGCATCAGCAGGCCGATAACGCTGTCCGCATCGGCCTCCACCCCGTCCTCGTTGCGCAGCAGCACATGGGCATCGAAGCCCTGCACCAGCTCGAACAACATCATGGCCGGTCTGGCATGAATACCCAGCTTGTTTTTGACTTCTACCGAGGCGGAAACTGTCATCTGAGCGTCCTGTTGGTCTATCAGACTTGCGGTGAACGCTTGTCCAGCGTGCGGTGGCGGATCTGCACGTTCTTGCCGAGCAGACGGAAGGCGCTGGCCAGCCGCTCGGCAACGAACACCGAGCGGTGCTGGCCACCGGTACAGCCGATGCCGACCGTCACATAGCTGCGATTGTTGCGCTCCAGCTGGGGCAACCAGGTCGCCAGCATGTTCTCTATCTGCTGGATGAACAGCATGACGTCAGGCTGGGCCGAGAGGTAATTGGCGACCGGCTCATCCTGGCCGGTGAAGGGCTTGAGTTCGGGGATCCAGTGCGGGTTGGGCAGGAAACGGGCATCGAACACGAAGTCTGCGTCCTTGGGAATGCCGTACTTGAAGCCGAACGACTCGAACACCAGCACCAGCTCGTTCTCTTTCTTGCCGAGCACCCGGGTCTTGATGAGCTCGCTCAGGTCGTGAATGCTGAGGCTGGTGGTGTCGATGCGCAGATCGGCGGTGGAGGAGAGCGGTGCCAGCAGGTGGGTCTCTTCCCGGATCGCCTCATCCAGTGACAGCTTGTTGCGCGACAAGGGGTGCAGCCGGCGACTCTCGCCATAGCGCTTGAGCAGGGTGGTGTTGTCGGCATCGAAGAAGAAGCTGGAGAACTCCACCCGCCCCTCGTTGCGTACTTGAGCCAGCAGGTTGTCCAGTTTATCAGGCTGGCTGGGCAGGTTGCGCACGTCTATGCTGACCGCCAGCTTGTCATACTGGCTCTCCACCGAGACGATCAGCTGGGGCAGCAGATTGACCGGCAAGTTATCCACGCAGTAGTACCCCAGATCCTCCAGCACCCTCAGGGCTACCGTCTTGCCGGAGCCCGAACGGCCGCTTACCACTATTAATTGCATCTTGTCCCCTCACGCCAACATGGCTGTGTCGTGCCCGGCATCAGGCCGAGGTCATGATCTGATAGAGCTCTTCATCGCTGGTCGCCTGGCGCAACTGACGGCAGACCGCCTTGTCGCCCAGCTTGGATGCCATCAGGGAAAGGGTCTTGAGATGCTGTTTGCACTCGCTTTCCGGCACCAGCAATGCAAACAGCAGGTCAACCGGTTGATTGTCGATGGAATCGAAAGGGATGGATTCGGAGAAGGTCATCAGCACGGCGGTCGGCGCGAAGGCGTCGTCGATCCGACCGTGGGGAATGGCAATACCGGCACCGATCCCGGTACTGCCCATTTTTTCCCGCGCCAGCAGGCTCTCGAACAGTACCTGACGGGAGGTGCCGAGGCGCTCTGCGGCCAACTCACTGATGATCTCGAGGGCGCGTTTCTTGCTGGTACAGGGGACCGCACTCTTGGTGCAGTCCCGACTCAGTATGTGTTCAAGTTGCATAGTTATTTTTGATTTAATTTATCTTTGTGCTTGATGATCTGCCGATCCAGTTTATCCAGCAGGGTATCAATCGCAGCATACATGTCGGCATGCTGCGAATTGGCGAACACCTCCCCCCCGCTGACATGCAGCTTGGCTTCGGCAATCTGGTTCAGTTTTTCGACGCTCAACACCACGTGTACGTTGTTGATATGGTCAAAGTGACGCTCGAGTTTGGCAAATTTGTTGTTCACATAATCACGCAGAGCTTCGGTAATCTCGACATGGTGTCCGGTCAGGTTAATTTGCATAACGTCTTCCTTTTGTTTGCCTAAACCAGGCGTTTGCGCTGATTCGATGGCGGGATCAACAAGGATTCACGGTACTTTGCGATCGTGCGTCTCGCCACCATAATACCCTGTTCGGCCAGCAAATCCGCGATCTTGCTATCACTAAGCGGTTTGGCAGGGTTCTCTGCCGTCACCAACTTTTTGATCAGGGCGCGAATTGCGGTCGATGAGCACTCCCCTCCTCCCTCCGTATTGACATGACTGGAGAAGAAAAACTTCAGTTCAAAAATGCCGCGGTGTGTGTGCATGTACTTCTGGGTCGTCACCCGTGAAATGGTCGACTCATGCATCTCCACCGCCTCGGCGATGTCGTTGAGCACCATGGGTTTCATGGCCTCCTCACCGTATTCGAAGAAGCCCTGCTGCTGCTCGACGATGCAGCTGGCCACCTTGAGCAGGGTGTCGTTGCGACTCTCCAGGCTCTTGATAAACCACTTCGCTTCCTGCAGGTGGGAGCGAATGAACTGGGTATCCGTGCTGCTGCGCGCGTTGCGGGCCATGGCCGCGTAGGCCTCGTTGACGCGAATGCGCGGCGCCGAATCCGGATTGAGCTCCACCACCCACTTGTTGCCCTTCTTGATCACGGACACGTCCGGGAGCACGTATTGAGATTCGCTCTGGATGATGCCGTTGCCGGGCCTTGGTTCCAGTTGCTGGATGAGATCCAGCACCTCCTTGAGGTCGCTCTCCTTGAGCTTGGTCTTGCGGGCCAGGGTGCGATAATCGCGATTGCCGAGCAAGTCCATGTACTCGCTGATCACCTCCCTCGCCTCATTGAGCCAGGGCAGATCGGCCGAATACTGGCCAAGCTGGATCAGCAGACACTCCTGGACCGACCGGGCCGCAATGCCGATCGGATCGAAATGCTGCACCCGCTTGAGCACGGCTTCAACCTCATCCAGTTCGACTTCTACCTCATCGCTGCTGACTGCAGCCTGAATATCCTCGAGGGAGACGGTCAGATAACCGGAGTCGTCGATGGCGTCGATGATGGCGAGGGCGATGGCGGCGTCCAGATCGCTGAACGGCGTCAGCCGCATCTGCCACAGCAGATAGTCCTGCAGGTTTTCGGTGGTTTCCCCCTGATAGACGCTGTCTTCCCCATCGTGGATGGGGCCTGCGCTCTGGGCTGTGCCGGCCGAATAAACATCGTCCCAGGTGGTATCCACCGGCAGCTCGTCCGGCATCTTGTCCTGCGCCATGGCATCGCTGGAGTCGAGTTGACTGGCGTCGGGCACCTCTGTCGGGTTGGTTTCCTGCGCCTCGTTCTCCTCTTGCTCCAGCAAGGGATTACTGTCGAGCGCTTGCTGAATTTCCTGCTGGAGTTCCAGCGTGGAGAGCTGGAGCAGACGAATCGCTTGTTGTAATTGTGGCGTCATGGTCAGTGACTGACCGAGGCGCAACTGTAATGTCGGCTTCATCTACGTCGGGATATCCTTATGTTCAGCGAGGCAGTCACCTAACAAAAATGAGGGATGCCCCCTTACTATAGACTGAATTGATCGCCCAAATAGACGCGCTTGACCTGCTCATCGGCGAGGATATCGACCGGAGCGCCTTCGGCAATCATCTTGCCATGGCTGACGATATAGGCCTTCTCGCACACATCCAGCGTCTCTCTGACGTTGTGGTCGGTGATCAATACACCCAGCCCCCGCTCTTTCAGATGTTGGATGATCTTCTTGATATCTATCACTGAAATAGGATCAACACCTGCGAAAGGCTCATCAAGCAGGATAAATCTCGGTTCTGCCGCCAGGGCGCGCGCGATCTCGACCCGCCGCCGCTCGCCACCGGACAGGCTCTGCCCCAGGCTGTCGCGGATATGAGTGATGTTGAACTCTTCCAGCAGCTGCTCGACCTTGTCTTCCCGCTCTTCGCTGCTCAAGCCCTTGCGAGTCTGCATGACCCCCATCAGGTTATCGAACACCGACAGACGGCGGAAGATCGAGGCCTCCTGCGGCAGATAGCCGATGCCGTTGCGGGCCCGGATGTGCATGGGTTGCAGACTGATGTCCTGATCGTCGATGGTGATGAGGCCGGCATCCCGTTGCACCAGGCCCACGATCATGTAGAAGGAGGTGGTCTTGCCCGCCCCGTTCGGGCCGAGCAGCCCCACGATCTGACCGGTACCCACTTCCAGGCTCACGTCGCTGACGACCATGCGGCGCTTGTAGCTCTTCTGCAGGCCAACTGCTTTTAACACTGCCATGGCTCGTTTCCTACTTCTTCTGATCGGCGGGCTTGTCGAAGTTTTCTATCTGATCCGGCAGGAACACCGTCTTGACGCGCTGGGCCGGGCCCTTGCTCTCGGCAATCATCTTCTGGGTGACGATGTCATAGCGGATCAGATCCCCGTTGACCTGGCTGTCTTCCTGCTTGAGCTGGCCGTTACCGGTGATGGTGACCTGCCGGTTCTTCAGCTCGTAACGGATGCTGTTGCCATGGGCGTTGACCGGCTTGCCGTTGTCCAGCACCTGGAAGAAGGTGGCGGGGTTGCCATAGGCGGTCATCACCTCGGCGCCCTTTTCGCCGGAGCGGATCACCACCACCTTGTCGGCCTTAATCTTGATGGAGCCCTGAGTGATGATCACATCCTCACTGAAGGTGATGCGGTTGTCCTGCATCTCGGCCACTTGCTTGACCGCATCCACGTAGACTTTCTGGGTGAAGTCGGATTCTTTGGCATTCACAACACCGCACAACAGCAGGGCGGCGAGGGCCAGATTAACGTTTTTCATTGAAATAAGTGGCATGGCCTTTATCCAGTAATTCGAAATATTTACGACCAAGGTGGCCCTTGAGGCCAACCCCTTCGGTCTGGAACTCCTGACCGACGATACTGATGTGCTGGTTGCTTCTCACGTCCTGGGTCACCAGATCCATCTCCAGATAAGGAGTATCCAATGTGGAGATGAAGGAGGCAGGCAACAAGCCATCCAGATGCACCTTGTCGCGCAGGATCACGTTATCATCGGTATTGAGCACGCCGGTCTGCGCCGTCACCTTCCATTCGGCTTCCCCCTGCTCATCGAACAGGTAGATCACCGGCTTGTCGAAGGTCGCCTGCTCGAGGATCTGGAAATACTCGGCAAATTCCGACTCCAGCCGCTCGGTCCGCCTGCCTTGCTCGTTGAAGCGGGTGGTGACCAGATTCTTGGCGGTGAAGTCCGGCTGATAGTTCTCGACCTTGGTGGTCGGCTCCGGCGCCAGCTCGATGTCACCGAGCTGCCAGGCCGCCAGCGCCACCAGGAACAGCAGACCGAACAGCAGTGTCTGCTTGTTCATACGGACGCCTCGGGCTGGTAATCGCCAAGCCCCTGCGCCTGCAAGATGAGATCGCACACCTCACGCACCGCACCGACGCCCCCGCCGAGGCGGGTGACCAGATCGGCGCGCGCCAGCACCAGTGGGTGAGCATCCGCCACCGCTATGCCGAGGCCGCAGGCCGCCATCACCGGCAGATCGATGGTGTCATCCCCCATGTAGGCCGCCTGCGATGCCTCCAGACCCAGCCTGGTCAGCAAGGCCTCGAAGTGGGGCAACTTCTGATCCGCCCCCTGCACCAGATGCTGCACCCCCAGGCCCCTCATCCGATCGCTGACGATGCGGGAATTGCGGCCGGTGATGATGGCAAGCTCGATCCCGGCGTTGAGCAGGGCACGCATGCCCGCCCCATCGCGGGTGCAGAAGGTCTTCAACTCTTCACCGTTATTGCCCATATAGATGAAGCCATTGGAGAGCACCCCATCCACATCGCACACCAGCAGACGGATCTGCGCCGCCTTGTCGTACTGGCTGCGCGTCACCGGACCATAGAGGGTCGGTACATCTTGCATCAAATCACCCCGGCTTTGAGCAGGTCGTGCATGTTGAAGGCGCCCAGCGGCCGCCTCGCCTCATCCACCACCAGCAACCCGTTAATCTTTCTGGTTTCCATCAGCTTGACGGCCTCGGCAGCCATCATCTCTGGCCCTACGGTAACACAGTTGGTCGTCATTACCTTGGCGATCGAGGTGTGATGGATATCCACCTGCAGATCCAGGATCCGGCGCAGGTCACCGTCGGTGAACAGACCGGCCAGCAGCCCCTGCTCATCCACCACCGCCGTCATGCCGAGGCCCTTGCGACTCACTTCCAGCAACGCCTGGCTGATGGTGGCATCTATCCCCACACGGGGCAACAGCTCGCCGCTGTGCATCAAGTCCCCGACCCGCAGCAGCAGCCGCTTGCCAAGTGAACCGCCCGGATGGGAGAGCGCGAAGTCGTCGGCGGTGAAGCCACGGGCCTCCAGCAGCGCCACGGCCAGCGCATCCCCCATCACCAGGGTGGCGGTGGTGCTGGAGGTAGGTGCCAGACCGAGCGGGCAGGCCTCCTTCTCGACCTTGATACAGAGGTGGACATTGGCCTCCTTGGCCATGGTCGAGGCCCGGTTGCCGGTCATGCAGATGAGCGGAATGCCGCGGCGCTTGAGCACCGGCAGCAGGGCCAGGATCTCGTCACTCTCGCCTGAGTTGGAGATGGCGATGATGAGATCCCCTGTTGAGATCATTCCCAGATCCCCGTGGCTGGCTTCCCCCGGGTGCAGGAAGAAGGCAGGAGTGCCCGTGCTGGCGAGGGTCGCGGCTATCTTGTTGCCCACATGGCCGGACTTGCCCATGCCGGTGACCACTATCTTGCCGGCGCAGCGCAACACCATCTCGCAGGCCTGGTCGAAGGTCTCGTCGAGGTACTGGTAGAGTCCATCAATCGCTTGCTTTTCAATGTCCAGCACCGCGCGGGCACTGCGACGAAAATCGAACAGTTCAGACACTTTCTCAGGCTTTACAGACATAAATGCACAGCTCCGGGCCGAAATTTGCTGCGGGATTATAAAAAAGTCTGTCGAGATAAGCGAATCGGATGCGGGGCCATCACCCCGTTGATGCAAGTTGTTACATAAAACTGTCGTGTATTTGGGGGGGATAGACGTCCAATAGTTGTTCCTTGCTGTTGCTTAGACCTAGACTAGCCCATAAAATTCGCTCTTCTTTTATACCGGATGGACAATTGTTTGAACGATGACCTGATCACCATCGCCGATCTGAGCTTCAGTCACGGCGATAGGTTGCTGTACGACAGGATCAACCTGACCATTCCCCGTGGCAAGGTCACCGCCGTCATGGGGCCAAGCGGCATCGGCAAGACCACCTTGCTGCGCCTGATCGGTGGCCAGCTGAAACCGGAATCGGGTCATATTCTGTTCGACGGGGAAGACATTCCCAGCCTCTCCCGCAACCGCCTGTACGAGGTGCGCAAGCGGATGAGCATGCTGTTCCAGAGCGGTGCCCTGTTCACCGGCATGACGGTATTCGACAACGTGGCCTTCCCGCTGCGCGAACACTCCGGCCTGCCGGAGGAGCTAATCCACACCATCGTCATGATGAAGTTGCAGGCCGTCGGGCTGCGCGGGGCGGCCAGGCTGATGCCGTCCGAGCTCTCCGGTGGCATGGCACGCCGCGCCGCGCTGGCCAGATCCATCGCGCTGGATCCGGACCTCATCATGTATGACGAACCCTTCGTCGGTCAGGACCCCATCACCATGGCGGTGCTGGTCAAGCTCATCAAGGAACTGAACGATGCCCTCGGCATCACCTCCGTCATCGTCACCCACGATGTGAAAGAGGTGCTGAGTATCGCCGACTACGCCTACATCATCGCCAATCGCAAGGTGGTGGCCCATGGCACCCCGGATCAGCTGCGTGAGGAACACAACCCCGAGGTCGAGCAGTTCCTGAAAGGATTGCCCGACGGTCCTGTTCCGTTTCATTTTCCGGCAGGCGATCTGCTACAGGATCTGTGATGTTGACAAGCCAAGTAAGCAAACTGGGTCGGGTCGGGGTGCGCGTCATCAGTGCCATTGGCCGCGCCACCATCATGCTGTTTCATGCGCTGGCGGGCCGCCCCCAGCCACGCAAGCACTTCCCCCTGCTGATGCAACAGCTCTATGTGGTGGGCGTGCAATCCGTCGCCATCATTCTGGTGTCGGGATTGTTTATCGGCATGGTGCTCTCCTTGCAGGGTTACAACGTATTGAAGGATTTCGGCGCCGAGCAGAGCCTGGGGCCACTGGTCTCGCTTTCCCTGCTGCGGGAGCTCGGTCCCGTGGTCACCGCCCTGCTGTTTGCCGGCCGGGCGGGTTCCGCCCTGACCGCCGAGATCGGCCTGATGAAAGCCACAGAGCAGCTCTCCAGCCTGGAGATGATGGCGGTGGATCCCCTGCGCCGGGTGGTGGCTCCCCGCTTCTGGGCCGGGGTTATCAGCATGCCGCTGCTGGCCTTCATGTTCAGCCTGATCGGCATCTTCGGTGGCAAGCTGGTCGGTGTGGACTGGCTGGGAGTGGACGAGGGCAGCTTCTGGTCCGCCATGCAGGCCGCCGTCGATTGGCAGGATGACATCATGCAAGGAGCCATCAAGAGCGTGATCTTCGCCCTGGTTGTCACCTGGATTGCGCTCTTCAATGGCTATGATGCCAAGCCGACATCGGCCGGGATCAGTCAGGCGACGACCCGCACCGTGGTCCACTCATCCCTGGCCGTGCTCGGTCTGGATTTTATACTCACCGCAGTCATGTTTGGATAAGGTAAAGATGAAGTTCAGCAAAGTAGAATTCCTGGTTGGCGCCTTCATGCTGGCTGGCATCGCGGCCATTCTGGCATTGGCGCTGCAAGTGGCGGGATTGAGTTTCAAACCGGAAGGAGAAACCTATACCCTGCGCGCCCATTTCGATAATATCGGCGGCCTGAAAGTGCGCTCACCGGTCAAGGTGGGTGGCGTGGTGGTCGGCCGGGTCAGTGACATCACCCTGGACGCCAAGAGCCAGGTGCCTGTCGTCTCCCTGCAGATGCAGAAGGCCGCCGGCGAGTTTTCCGAGACCAGCACCCTCTCCATCCTGACCTCGGGCCTGCTCGGCGAGCAATATGTCGGCCTGGCGCCTGGCTTCACCGATGAGGAGATGGGCACCAACATGCTCAAGGATGGTGACATGATCGAAGACACCAAATCAGCCATAGTGCTGGAAGATCTGATCGGCAAATTCCTCTACAGCCAGTCTTCTCCAGCCACCAACCCGCCAGCAACCAAGGAGTAACCATGTTCAAGAAGATCGCCCTGCTGCTGGGCCTGATGACCAGCATGTTGTTTTCCGTGACCGCCCTGGCAGAGGTCAAAGCCTCGGATCCCTATGCCTTGGTGGATCAAGCCGCCCAGCAGACCTTCGCCCGTCTCAAGTCGGATCAGGCCCAGGTCAAGAGCAATCCGGATCACCTGAGGGTCATCATCCGCGAAGAGTTGCTGCCCTACGTGGATAACCGCTTCGCCGCCTACAAGGTGCTCGGCAACCAGATTAAAGAAACCACCCCGGCCCAACGCGACGCCTTCGTCGATGTATTCACCGAGTACATGGTGAGCTCCTACGCCGATGCCCTCGCCCACTTCGACCAGCAGACCGTCAAAGTGCAGCCGGGCAAGACACCGAGCGACAGCAACATCACCGCCGTCAGCGTCAGCGTGAAAGAGACCGGCAAGCCAGACATCTTCCTCGAGTTCAAGCTGCGCAAGAACAACAAGACCGGCGAGTGGAAGGCCTTCGACATGGTCGCCGAAGGCATCAGCCTGCTCTCCGCCAAACAGAGCGAGCTCGGTGGCCTCATCCGCCAGAACGGCATAGATGCGGTGATCGCCCAGTTGCGCGAACACAATGCCAAGCCGCTGGTCATCAAATCATGAAATTAAGCGGTGAGCTGCAGGCGCCACAGGTCGTTGACCTGTGGCAGCGCCGCTCGGAGTGGTGGCAAGACGACGAGCTCGAGCTCGGTGAGGTCACCACCCTGGATTCCGCCGGGCTGGCCCTGTTGGTCAAATGGGCCAAGGCCGCTCTGGCACGGGGAGGCTCGCCACGGTTGGTGGGCGCCTCTCGTGATTTTCATACCTTGGCCAACCTGTACGGGGTGGCCGATTTGTTTCAATCAACCCCGCCCAACACTGAGGACGCATAATGCAAGTCTCTGAAATTGAAGCGATACTCCTTGAGGCCTTGCCATTGTCCGAAGTCCATGTCAAAGGGGACGGTAGTCACTTTCAGGTGATCGCCGTCGGTGACATGTTTGACGGTATGAGCCGGGTCAAGAAACAGCAGGCCATCTATGCCCCGCTGATGGACAAGATCGCCAGCAACGCCATCCACGCACTCTCCATCAAGGCCTTTACCGATGCCGAGTGGAAGCGCGAACGTAAATTCCTATTGCCCTCCTGATTTGGTATCTAAGTAAATGGACAAATTCAAGATCGATGGTCGTTGCACCCTCAACGGCGAAGTGACCATCTCCGGCGCCAAGAACGCCGCCCTGCCAATCCTGTTCGCCACCCTGCTGTGTGATGAAGAGATCCAGCTCTCCAACGTACCGCGACTCAAAGACGTGGGCACCACCCTCAAGCTGCTGGAGATGCTGGGTGCCAGCACCAAGGTCAACGGCAACGTGACGGTGCTGACCGGTGCGGTGAACAACCACGTCGCCCCCTACGAGCTGGTGAAGACCATGCGTGCCTCCATCCTGGCGCTGGGTCCGCTGGCGGCCCGCTTCGGGGCGGCCGACGTCTCCCTGCCCGGCGGCTGTGCCATCGGTGCCCGTCCGGTCAACCTGCACGTCCACGGCCTGGAGCTGATGGGTGCCAAGATTGCCATCGAAGATGGTTACATCAAGGCCCGGGTCGACGGTCGCCTCAAGGGTGCTCACATCCTGATGGACATGATCTCCGTCACTGGTACCGAGAACCTGATGATGGCCGCCACCCTGGCGGACGGTCGCACCGTGATCGAGAATGCCGCCCGTGAGCCGGAAGTGGTGGATCTCGCCAACTTCCTCAACACCCTCGGCGCCGACATCAAAGGCGCGGGCACCGATACCCTGACCATCGACGGTGTCGAGCGTCTGCACGGTGGCAGCTACAGCGTGCAACCTGACCGCATCGAAACCGGTACCTTCCTGGTCGGTGCCGCCGTTACCGGTGGCAAGATCACCTGCCGCAAAACCGATCCCTCCCTGCTGGAAGCCGTGCTGGTCAAGCTGGAAGAAGCCGGTGCCCTGATCGAGAAGGGTGCTGACTGGATCAGCCTGGACATGACAGGTCGTACCCTCAAGCCGGTCACCATCAAGACGGCCCCCTACCCGGCCTTCCCGACCGACATGCAGGCCCAGTTCACCGTACTGAACGCGGTCGCCAAGGGCACCGGCATGGTCACCGAGACCATCTTCGAGAACCGCTTCATGCACGTGCCTGAACTGGTGCGGATGGGCGCGGACATCGAGCTGCAGGGCAACGTCGCCATCTGCCGTGATACCGAGCAACTCAAGGGCGCCCAGGTGATGGCAACCGATCTGCGCGCCTCCGCCAGTCTGGTACTGGCTGGTTTCGTGGCCGAAGGCACCACCATCGTCGAGCGCATCTACCACATCGACCGTGGCTACGAAGACATCGAGCACAAGCTGCAAGGCCTCGGCGGTCGTATCGAGCGCATCAAGGGCTGATCTCGGCACCTGGTGAATGTCTGATAAAAAGGCCCCCTCGCGTTGGCGAGGGGGCCTTTTTCATGGCCGCAATCGGGAATGGAAGAAGAGGATCAGTGCCCCGCCAGCTTCATCCGCTCGACCAGCACCGAGCCGGTCTTGAGGCTGGAGCGCTCGTCTTCATCCGTCCCCACCGCGACCAGGGAGCGGAACATGTCGGCCAGGTTGCCGGCTATGGTGATTTCCTCCACTGGATAGGCAATTTCGCCATTCTCCACCCAGAAACCGGCGGCGCCACGGGAGTAGTCCCCGTTGACGATGTTGACCCCCTGCCCCATCAGCTCGGTCACCAGCAGACCGGTGCCCATCTCCCTGAGCATGCCCTGGAAGTCCTGACCGGTATTCGAAACCTGCCAGTTGTGGATGCCACCGGCGTGACCCGTGGTGGTCAGCCCCAGCTTGCGCGCCGAGTAGGAGGTGAGCAGCCAGCTCATCAGGCGGCCATCGCGGATGATATCCATGTCGCGGGTACGCACCCCTTCGCCATCGAACGGGGTACTCGCCAGCCCACCCAGCAGGTGGGGGAACTCCCGGATGCTGAGCCAGTCGGGCAATATCTGCTCATTCAACTTGTCCAGCAGGAAGCTCGACTTGCGATACAGGCTGCCGCCGCTGATGGCCGTCACCAGATGGCCCCAGAGCCCGGCCGCAGTGTCGGGGTGGAACAACACGGGAGCATGGCGGGTGGAGATCTTGCGGGCGCCGAGCCGGGAAAGGGTGCGTTCCACCGCCTCGTCGGCGATACGCTGTGGGCTCCAGAGCCCAGCCAGATCCCGGCTGGAGGAGTAGCCATAGTCCCGCTGCATGTCGCCATCCTGCTCACCGATCAGCACACAGCTCAGGGAATTGCGCGACGCCGCATAGCCTCTGACGAAACCGTGGCTGTTGCCATACACCTTGACCCCCAGATGGCTGGAGAAGCTGCCACCATCGGAGTGCTTGATGCGGGCATCGCGACCCAGCGCCAGCCGCTCACACTCGATGGCCAGCTCGATCCCCCGTTGGGGATCCAGCAGGGTGGGATGACACAGCTGCAGATCCGGGGCATCCCAGGCCAGCAACTCGGCATCCGCCAGGCCGGCACACACATCGGGCGAGGTGTGGCGGGCTATCTCCATGGCCGCTTCGACGGCGGCACGGATCGCCGATGGGCTCAGGTCGGTGGTCGAGGAAGAGCCCTTGCAACCGTCGCGATAGACGGCGATGCCGAGCGCCCCATCCTTGTTGAATTCGATGCTTTCCAGCTCACAGCCCCGGGTGTTCACCGACAACCCGGTCTGCTTGCTGATGGAGACTTCGGCAAGCCCGGCGCCCAGTCCTTTGGCTATCTCCAGAGCCTCGGCGACGACGGCCTCGAGATGGGCTTGATCCTGGCGGATTTGGTCTTGCTGGTCCATAACTCACATCTGTATGAAGGAAGGAAAGGGGCTAAGCATATCAGACCCCTGCGCCCAGCGGGAGAAGCTGGTAACATATCCCCCAACGTGAATGACAGGAATCAGAGACCGATGAGTCAGTATCAAGACGACAACGAAATGGACGATTGGGGTCCCAGCAAGAGCCAGCTCAAGCGCGACGCCGAAGCACTGCAAAAGCTGGGGGCTGAGATCGTTTCCCTGAGCCATAGCGAGCTGGAAAAAATCCCGTTGGATGAAGAGCTGGCCGAGGCCATCGAGCTGGGCCGCAAGCTCAAGCCCAAGAAGGACGAGTCCTTCCGCCGCCACCTGCAGTTCATCGGTCGCCTGATGCGTAGCCGGGATATTGAGCCGATCGAACAGGCTCTTACCATCTTCAAGAACCGCCACTCCACCGTGAATGCTCGCCTGCATCGGCTGGAGCAGTGGCGTGAGCGCCTGATCACCGAAGGTGACAGCGCCCTCAATGAATTGATGGCCCAGTTCCACGATCTGGATCGCCAGAAGCTCCGCCAGTTGATCCGCAGCGCCAACAAGGAGCGGGAGCTGAACAAGCCGCCGGTGGCCTTCCGCGAGATCTACCAATATCTGCGCGGCGAGATCGAAGATCTGCTGTAACGGGTGACGCTGTCGCCAGTGTGAGCGACACCGAGGACATAATAAAACGGGGCCAATAAGGCCCCGTTTTTCATGGTATCTACCTGGGTATCAACTGCCTGCCATGCACTGGGTATGGGTCCCCGGCTGCAGATAGGGCATCAGCAGCGGCGCCATCCCCTTGAGCACCTGTACCGGCAGCGCCGAGGTGAAGCGGAACTTGTCGGACTGGCTGCCCGGCACATAGGCCGTCAGGGTACCGAAGTGATCGTCCCCGATGTAGAAGACGAAGGTCGCAGTCCGGTTGCGGGCCAGGGAGCTGGTCACATTGCCATAGCGGCCCACCGTCTCGATCCGGTTATCCCCGGTCCCCGTCTTGCCCCCCATTGACAGCACGGTACCATCCGGCAGGGCGAAGGCACCGGCGATACGCCGCGCCGTTCCCCCTTCCACTACCTTCGACAGGGCGTTGCGCAAGGCGTTGGTCACCTCGACGGGCAGCACCCGGACCCCTTTGGTATTGGCCGGCTCGAAGACGGTGGCAAAGGGCGTGTCCTTGGCAAACGACAGGTACTCGATACGTTGGGTCGGCGAGCGCAGGCCGCCGTTCTGGATGATCCCCATCAACTCGGCCAGGGCTGCGGGTCTGTCGCCCGAACTGCCGAGGGCGGTTGCCAGGGACGGTACCAGGTGATCGAACGGATAACCCAGCCGCGCCCAGCGTTGATGGATGTCGAGGAAGGCCTCCACTTCCAGCATGGTACGGATACGGCTATCCCGGGCGCTGCGATGGCGGGTCTTGAACAACCAGCTGTAGACCTCCTGGCGCTCATCCCGGCTGGCTGCGACCGCATCGGTAAAGGTCGCCTTGTCGAACTCCTTGAGGTAGGAGAGCAGCCACAGCTCCAGCGGGTGCACCCGCGCGATATAGCCCTGATCCGGCAGTGAATACTTACCCGGACCATAGCTGGTGTAGAGCTGCTCGATCCGTTTGTCAGTCAGCTTCTCCCGTGGCAACCGCTTGGCCAGGAAGGCCGCAAAGTCAGCCTGCGACGCCTCCGGCATCAGGTAGCGATGTACGGCCGCGAGCCGCACCGCGCTGGGCTTGAGGCCGTCCAGGAAGGTATCGAGCTGCTCATCCGCGGTCTTGCCACGATATTTGCGCCAGAAACGCAACAGGTAGGTCTGGCCCTCCTTGTCGGCGAACTTGGCCAGGTACTCGGTACGACGCGGATCCTTATCATCCTTGAGCAGTTGGGCGCGGTTACCTTCCTTGTAGAGGCTGTAACGCACAATGTCGCGCATCAGCCGCACGAAGGGCAGGTTGATGGATTCGCGCAACGCATCGCGGATCGGTGGGATCCGGCCGTTATCCTCCTTGCGGAAGTTGTTGAAGGTATGCATGCCACCGCCGGTGAAGAAGCCCTCATAGGGACTGGCGGAGTACTTACGATCCAGTGCCGCCTCCAGCATGACCGGCAAGCTCTTGTCCTTGGCGGTCATCAGGTAGGAGATGGCCCAGCGGCTGATGTTGTCCTGGTTGGACACCTCTATCTTGCGCAGGCTGTCGGCTGGCATGCTCCCATAGCTGTCGTGCAGCTCGGTGACGATCTCCAGATAGGTGGTCAGCACCCGCAGCTTGGCCGTGGAGCCCAACTCCAGCTTGCTGCCCTCGTTGATGTCAAATGGCTGATCCGTGTTATCGGTCTGCACCCGTACCTTGACCCCTTCCGGCGTCTTCTCGAACAGGGTGAAGCTGTACTTCACGTCTCCCGTCTTCTCCGGCGAGAGCAGGCGCTCACCAAAGAGGCCGACCTGGGAGGCGAACGTCGGATCTGCCAGTTGCTGCAGATAACGGGAGATATCATTTTGCAGCGGCATGTTGAGGGTGGTATCGGCGGTCAGGTCCATGCGGTCCAGATCATAGAGCTGCACCCCGAGCTGACGACTGAGGCGAGTACGCGCCACCTGCAGTCCCTTGTTGTTATTGACCCGGGTGATCGCCGGCGCCTGCAGGAAGTCGCGGAAACCGAGCTTGGCCTTGAGCGCCGACTCCATCAGTGCCGGGGAGATCATTCCCTCCTGCACGAACAGACGCAGATAACTGTCGGTCAGGGTCGACAACGCGTCCCGCCCCTGGGCCAGATAGTAGGAAGGACGACGGTGAGCAATCATCAGGGAGACGACCTGGCGTAGCGCCAGCCCCTGCTCCGCCAGAGTGGCATCCTGATTGCGGGCAGGATCCAGCAGGCGATTGACCTCATCCACATTGGCCCCGAACCAGACCCAGAGGCCATCACCCAGTCCATGTACCTCCCCATAACCTGGGGCGGCAGAGAGCGGCACCGAGTTGAGGTAGGCCCAGGCAACCAGCTTGCGTGCCGCCAGCGTCTCCGGCCCCAGTCGATAGGCACGGACGCTGGCCGAAACCATCTGGCGGATCTTCTCGGTCGGAGACAGGGTCAGACCATCGGGAGAGTGACGATACTTCTCGACCTGGGTGGCGAGCGTACTGCCGCCGGCAGACTGATCCTGCATGTCCAGCGCCTTGCCCACTTGGGACAATGCCGCCTTGCCAAAGCGAGGCCAGTCCACCGCCGGATTGGCCAATGGCTGCTCATTGCTTAGCAGATCCCGGTTCTCGATGAACAGCAGTGACTGGATAACCAGAGGGGGGATGGAGCTGAAATCCGGATAGTAGTGGGTCGGATACTTGTACTGGTAGAAGGGCTCTGCGCGGCAATCGTGCAGGGTCAGCCCGGCTTGAACCTTCTCGGTATAAGGCACAAAAAAGCCATGGCTGGCGTACTTGTACAGCGCATCGGAGAAATGCACCTGCTCGCTGATCTGATAGCCACGCTGGACGAGCCGCTCCTGGATCATGGGCATCAGCACATAGCCGAGCCGCTTGTCGAAGGGGCCGTCATCCGGGAACGCGATCTGCTTGCTGGGGCCTTTCTCGAGTTGATAAGTCAACTCGGCTGCGTAGTGGGAGATCTCCTGCGACTGCAGTCGGGAAGTCTTCATCTCATAGCCCACCAGAACGATCACGGCGGCCAGACAAAGTAAAAAGATAAAACAGAACAACCAGCGCCACCAGGGACGACGCTTGCGCCTATGCTGCCCGCCCGAGTCCGGTACGGATGAATCCTGAGATGCCACTTTATTCAAATCCGTCTGTTTTGATGCGCCCATATCAGCCCCACCATGGTTACGCAATTTATTGTCTTTCACTCAAGCTTAGTCGTTTCAAGTCAATGGCTTGAAAACTATTGACCGCTTTGATGCGATGTTAACAGGGCAATTATTAAAAAGGGAGTCGATTGTTGCAGTACGGTGAGAGATCCGATCTGATGTGCAGAAATGAAACACCGGCCAAGGCCGGTGTTCAAGCATAGGGAGGCAGCTTTATTTGCTGCTGCTCATGCCTTTCAATTTGGTACTCAGCTCCTTGCGCTCCTTGGAGAGCTCGGCATTCTTGATGATGTGATCGTCAACCCGCTCCTCGTAATCGGCACGCATGTTGGCGATGATAGCCTGCACTTCATCGATGCTCATGCCTGGCTTGATGTAGTCGCTCAGGTTGTCGAGCAGCAGCACCCGCTTCTGGTTGTCACGGATCTTCTTCTCGTTGTCGACGATCTCGCGCTTGAGCTTGTTCTGACGACGGGACATACGCACATATTCCAAGACATCGCTGAAAGTAGACTTGTTTACTTGTTCCATATCGATACCACTGACTGAAGGTTAATGAAAACAGGCCGGGCCATCCCCATACCAGAGAGGAAAAAATGCATGGTACAGGCACACCCTGAATGTGCCTTTACTCTACCGAGTTATGATGCAGATACAACCCCAATCGCAGCTGGCATGAGGTTGGCAGGTGGAAAGAGGCGGGCAAGGTCGTCAGAAATGACAATTCAGTGAACAGGAATTTCAGGCAATAAAAAA
>NZ_JRGL01000154.1 GCF_000764655.1 Aeromonas aquatica | reverse complement strand
TCGGTGCCGGTGATGGTGATGGTCACGGTGTGGGCCGTGCCATCGGCACTGTGCACCACGAAGGTCTCGACCTTGGTCTCACCCTCCTTGAGGTACTGCACCAGATTGTTGTCGACGTTGTAGGTCCAGGCGCCGCCGCTGGTGATGGTCAGGGTCCCCAGCGCATCCGCGCTCGGGGTGCCGGTGCCGGCCTGGAATACCGCCTGGCCTGCATCCGCATCGGTCACCGTCAGCACGCCGCTGTCGGTCAGGGTCGGGTTGGTCGCGTCTTCTACCACGGAGCCGGTGTCGCTGCCGCTGATTAGTGCCGCATCGTTGACCGGAGTCACGGTACCGGTCACACCTGCTGTGGCGTTGTGCAGACCGTCGGTGATGCTGTATTCGAAGGAAATATTGCCATTGAAATCCGGAGCTGGCGTGAATACCAGCTGACCATTGGTCAGGGTCACGGTGCCATTGTCGATGGCGACAGAACTACCTTCCGTAATGGCTTGGCCATTGATGGTGGTAATGGTCAGGCGATCACCATCCAGATCCCTGTCGTTACCGAGCACATTGATGGTGACGGTGCCATCTTCTGCCACGTTGAACTGGTCATTGCTGGGTACGGGAGGAGCGTTCACCACGCTATTGTCGGTGCCCTTTGGCGAGGTGTTACCCGCCAAATCGGTCAGGGTGGCATCGACCGAAATGGGGCCATTGACCGGCAGATCCGTCGTCGGAATGGTCAGGTTGACCAGCGCCTTGTTGATGTCATCCGCCGTCAGTACGGATGAGCTGTCGGGCACGCCATCCCCATTCCAGTCAACGTCAAGGCGATCCCCCACCTTGGCATCGGCAGGCAGACGAATGATGACGTCCACCCCGCTCTCCCGCTCATTGGCGGAGATGACATTGTCTGCCCCGTCCTGGATCTCGACCAAGGGAGCCGAGGGTGCCGTGCTGTCCACACTGCCATCGTCGGTGGCGGTACCGGTATTGCCGGCAGGATCGGTCACCGAAGCCGTGACCTTGTAAGGACCATCGGCCAGCGGAGTGGTGGCGTCCACGCTGAAGGTGCCATCCGGCTTGACCAGAGTGGTCAAGGTCTGCGGGTTGCCGTTGGCATCGGTAACCACCAGGGTCACTGTGCTGCCGACCGGGGCATCGGTGGATCCCGTCAGGGTCGGGGTCTTGTCATTGGTGTTATCTGGTGCGGAGACGGTGATAACGGGAGCGGTGAGATCGACGAGTTCATCCTCTCCGTCTCGCGCGTCGGCTACCGGTGCGAGGCCGGCCGGGTTGGCGGTGTCGAAGCCGGCGGTGGAGATGGTTGCATCGTCGGTTCTGTCGATGGTGACAAAGCCGCCATTGCCGCTGGCGCCCGCGACGCCACCGATATTGCCCGCAGCGGGAGCCCCGCCAGCTGCCGACGCCTCAAAGGTCTTGGTCGGGTCGGTCCCGTCCAAGATGGCCTTCTGCAAGGCCGCAATATCGTCAGGAGTCTGCGCAGCATTGTTCTGTGCCAGCAAGATATCTTCCGCTGCGGGTTCCTTGGTCGGGCTCAGGGTGAAGGTCGTATTCCCGCCCTGGAAGCTGGCTCCCTCAGGACTGAACACCACCGCATCCTTGGGCAGCACATCACCTTCGGTCAGAAGTGTTTGGCTCCCGTCAGCGGCAACCAGATAGATTTTGCCTTGCAATTGGGTAACGACGACATCCTGATCCAATACGATGTTATGGCTGCTCATGGTTTCTCCTGAAATATCAATGGGCATGTATCTCCAGCCTCTAATGTGCCCGTTATATTGACCAGAAACCAGTGAGAAAAATCGAACGAACAGACCAATATGAAACCTGGTTATGGGCTGAAAGCGAAGGGTAGGTGAAGGGTAATAAAATTAGTTAAATCAATAATATCGATTATGACAGCTTGAACACGGGAGCCCCGGTGGGCTCCCGTGTTGCGCTAGCTCAGGCTCCGGCCCAGAGCAGGATGGCCAGCAGTTGGGGGGAGATGATCCGCAGGAACATCACCAGCGGATAGACGGTCGCGTAGGAGAGGGCACTGGCCCCGCTGGTGGGGTGCATGCCGTTGGCGAACGCCAGGGCGGGAGGATCCGTCATGGAGCCCGCCAGCAGGCCGCACAGGGTGAGGTAGTTGAGCTTGCCATAGTGGCGCGCCAGCACCCCGACCACCAGCAGCGGGATCAGGGTGATCGCCATGCCGTACATCATCCAGGCCGGACCATCGCCGTTGATCAGGGTGTCGATGAAGCCGGCCCCGGACTTGAATCCCACCACCGCCAGGAACAGCACTATGCCGATCTCGCGCAGCGCCAGGTTGGCGCTGGGCGGCATGAACCAGTAGAGCTTGCCGATGCTGCCGATGCGCGACAGGATCAGCGCGACCACCAGCGGCCCCCCTGCCAGCCCCAGCTTCAACGCCGCGGGGAAGCCCGGCAGGTAGAAGGGGATGGAGCCCAGCAACACACCCAAGCCGATGCCGATGAACACCGGCAGCATCTGTACCTGCTGCAGCTTCTGTTGCACGTTGCCGACCACGCTGGTCACGGCCTCGATGGCCTCGAGCCGCCCTACCAGATTGAGAATATCGCCGAACTGCAGGCTGGTCTGGCTGGTCGGCACCAGCTCGATGCCGGCCCGATTGAGCCGTGAGATGACCACATCGTACTTCTGCTTGATGTCGAGGTCGCGGATCCGCTTGCCGAGCACCTGCTCGTTGGTGACCACTACCCGCTCGACCCGCAGCTCGGTACCCCGAGTGGAGAGCGAAGTCTCCACCTCCTCCCCCAGCACCAGCAACACCTTGTGCAGGGCATGGCGCTCGCCGACCAGGTGCAGCAGATCGCCGAGCTGGATCCGTGAGTCCGGATTAGGCACCATCAGCTCATCGTCGCGCTTGAGGCGGGAGCAGATCACGTCGGCCTCGTCCAGGCTGGGGATCTCGCGCAGCATCAGGCCATGCATATTGGGGTTGCGCACCGCGATGTTGATGGTCTGCAGGCTCTCCTTGGTCTTGCCTGCCTGTTGTTCGAACGCGGCGGCTTCTTCGTCGATCTTGATGTGAAAGAACAGTCGAATGAGCCACATGGTGAGCAAGATGCCGCAGATCCCGAACGGATAGGCCACCGCATAACCCATCCCCATCAGGCCTGTCATGTTCGGATCGGCCCCGAGCTCGGCCAGGATCTGCTGGCCGGCCCCGAGGGAGGGGGTATTGGTCACGGCGCCGGAGAAGACCCCGAGGATCACCGGCAGCGGCACGTCGAACAGCTGATGCAAGGCCGCCGCCACCACGCAGCCGAGCAATACCAGCAAGGCGGCGAAGCCGTTGAGCTTGAGCCCCGAGCTGCGCAGGGAGGAGAAGAAACCGGGGCCGACCTGGATGCCGATCGTGTAGACGAACAGGATAAGACCAAATTCTTGAATAAAATGAAGTGTTTGCTCATTTAACTGCAAGCCAGACAGGCCCGCGAAGTGGCCCACTATGATGCCGCCGAACAGCACCCCGCCGATCCCCAACCCCACGCCATAGACCCGCCAGTTTCCCAGCCAGAGTCCCAGCACCGCCACCAGCGACAACATGCTGATGGAAAGCGCGATCTCACTCATTGTGTGCATCCTTTGCAAGCTGAACTGCGCATAGCTTGTCAGCAAACGAAAGGGGCAACTGTGGGGTGCCGCACGAATTTAGCCTTTCAATGGCACCAAAATACCAACTAAGGGTTAGATGTAGCCATAGATGGCCACGAAGTGACACAAGCTGCCCCCCAGCACGAACAAATGCCAGATGGCGTGGTTATAGGGGATCCGCTTCGCCACATAGAAGATCACCCCCAGGCTGTAGATGAGGCCACCTATCCCCAGCAGCAACAATCCCTCCCCTGCCAGATGCAGGTAGAGCTGATAGACCACCACCAGCGACAGCCAGCCCAGCATCAGGTAGGTGAACAGAGACAACCGCTTGAAACGGTTGATAAACAACAATTTGAACACCACTCCCACCAGCGCCAGCCCCCAGATCACCACCATCAACCCCTGCGCCAGCGGCGTGTCGAGCGCCACCAGCAGGAAGGGGGTATAGGTGCCCGCGATCAGCAGGTAGATGGCGCAGTGATCGAACACCTTGCACCAGCATCTGGCCGTCCCCGACCCCATGCTGTGGTAGAGGGTCGAGGCGAGGTAGAGCAGGACCAGGCTAACGCCATAGAGGCCGTAGCTCAGCAGCACCTGTGGTCCCTCATTCCAGCCCTTGTGCAACAGCAGGATCAGGCCAACGATCCCGAACAGCAACCCCAGCCCATGGCTGAGGCGGTTGGCCCACTCCTCCCGTGGGGAATACCCCGTCACATCACTCATCAGAAACTCCTGTTCAGATTCGGCTCACTCTAGCGGCCCTCATTTCAGGCTACAAGTGTTAGCTCAAAAATATTGAGGCGACCACCCCGGGCTCCAGGCAGTCAGGAGATGGCTGTTCCCCAGGGTCCTTTGGTGTATGCTCTGCGGCCGACGCCACCCGCCGCCCGTGCCGATGGCAATGTCTGCCGGCACGCTTTCTGCCCGCTATTTTCTGCCCGACACGCTGGTCTGGAGAACCTGATGAAGCTGACTGAACTCTTTACACAACCGGATCCTGCCTTCGGCCAGGCCATGACGGCCCTGCTGGAGACCTTTCATCACTCCGATGACAGTCAGGCCCCCTACCAGCGCGATCACTTCGTTCATCAGCTCGATCAGTCCCGTATGCCCGCCACCGGCATAAGCACGACAGAGTACCTCACGCGGCTCGCCACCCTGGTCCCCGGCGCCTCCCATCTCACCTCTCCACGCTACATGGGGCACATGACAGCGCCACTGCCGGCCTTCACCGCCGAGTTGTCGCGCCTACTGGTGATGCTCAACCAGAATCCGATGAAGATGGAGTCCTCCCGCCTGCTCAGCTTCCTGGAGCGGGAGGTGCTGGCCAAGCTGCACCGCCTCATCTATCGCGAGGAGGATGACTTCTACGAGGCGCAGATGCATGCCAAGGATGCGGCCCTCGGCGTCATGACCAGCGGCGGCACCATCGCCAACGTCACTGCCCTCTGGCTGGCCCGCAACCGGACCTGTGGCGACAACCTGTTCGCGCTCTATGAGCAGGGCTATCGCGGCGCCGTGGTGCTGGGTTCGCGGCTGATGCACTACTCCTTCGACAAGGGTATGGATCTGCTGGGGCTGGGGGCATCGAACGTGTGGCGCCTCGACACCGACGCCAACAACCGGCTCAGCATCCCGGCGCTGGAAGCCGCGCTGGCCCGGTGCAAGGCGCAGAAACTCAAGGTGCTGGCGCTGGTCGGGGTTGCCGGCAGCACGGACTTTGGCTCCATCGATCCCTTGCCCGAACTCGCCTCCATCGCCAGGCGCGAACAGATCCATCTGCACGTGGATGCCGCCTGGGGCGGCCCGACGCTCTATTCCCCTCGCTATCAGGGGCTACTGGCCGGGATTGAGCTGGCCGATACGGTGACCCTGGATGGTCACAAACAGCTGTTGGTACCGCTTGGCACCGGCATGCTGCTCTGCCGTCAGCCGGATCTGATGATGGCCGTCAAGCGGGAGGCCCCCTACGCCATTCGCGCCAGTTCCTTCGATCAGGGTCGCTTCACCCTGGAGGGGACCCGTCCGGCCAATGCACTCTATCTGGATGCCGCCTTCCAGCTACTGGGCCAGCAGGGTTATGCCGCGCTGATCGAGGCCAACTACGACCGGGCGCGGCTGATGGCCACTCTGATCGAGGCGAGCCCGGCCTTCGAGCTGATGTCGGCACCGGTGATGAACCTGCTCTCCTACCGCTGCATTCCGCCTCACCTGCAAGGCAAGGCGCTGGATGAAGGAGCCAACGAGCAGATCAACCGCTTCAACGTGGCGCTGCAAAAAGCGCAACGCGCCGAGGGACACAGCTTCGTCTCCCGTACCCAGCGGGCGGTGGGACGCTACGGCGCGCAACCGCTCACCCTGCTGCGCGCCGTGTTGCTCAATCCGCTGATCGAGGAGCGCCACATCCGTGATCTGTTGGCGGATCAGTTGCGGCTCGGCGAGGCCATCGCCCACGCACTGTTTGAGACACCAAGCGTTCAAGGCGTGGCGGGAAAATAACGGGAACCGACGGCAAACCGGCGGGTCTTATTCATTTGCCGTTGCCTAACGGGCAGGTACACTGAGTCAAATTTTGAGGTTGATGAGCCCAGCATGAAGCAGTTTATTGAATTTATTCCCCTGATCGTCTTCTTCGCGGTCTACAAGTTTTACGATATCTACACCGCCACCGGCGCCCTGGTGGTGGTCACCGGCCTGCAGCTCGCCTACAGCTGGATCCGCTATCGCAAGGTCGAGAAGATGCAACTGTTCACCTTCCTGCTGGTAGGTTTCTTCGGCGGCCTCACCGTCTTCTTCCATGACGACACTTTCATCAAGTGGAAGGTCACCGTCATCAACGTGCTGTTCGCCCTCGCGCTGCTCATCAGCCGCTACGGTTTTGGCAGGAATCTCATCAAGCAGATGCTGGCCAAGGAGCTGCAGGCACCGGATCGCATCTGGGATCACGTCAATCTCGGCTGGGTCGCCTTCTTCGCCGCCTGTGGTCTGCTCAACCTCTATGTGGCCTTCAACCTGTCCCAAGAGATGTGGGTCAACTTCAAAGTATTCGGCCTGCTGGGCATGACCCTGGTGTTCACCCTGCTCAGCGGCGTCTACCTCTATCGCCATCTGCCAGCAGAGCAAAAAACCGAGCAAGAAAAATAACCGCAACATGAAAAGGACTGTTCCATGTGGTATCTGATCTACTCCGAAGACGTGGCAGGCAGCCTGCCCCAGCGCAAACTGGCACGCCCCGCCCACCTTGCTCGCTTGCAGGCCTTGCAGGATGAAGGACGGCTGTTGACCGCCGGCCCCAACCCTGCCATCGATGCCGAGGATCCCGCCGATGCGGGCTTCACCGGCAGTACTGTGATCGCCGAGTTCGGCAGCCAGGCAGAGGCCAAGGCCTGGGCCGATGCAGACCCTTACGTGGCGGCAGGTGTCTACGCCCGCGTCACCATCAAGCCCTACAAGAAGGTGTTCTGAGGCTGGGGGTTAGACCCCTGACCATAGGAATAGAAAAGGCCGGACACTGTCCGGCCTTTTCATGTCTGTGCCGCTCTGGGCTGACAACTGTGGCGTCAGGCCCTGGCCACAAACCAGGGATTGAGGATATCCCGCTTGTTGTACGCAAGCGGCTCGCCATCGAGTTGGGTGACAGTGCCACCCGCCCCTTCCAGCACCGCCTGCGCGGCTGCAGTATCCCACTCACAGGTCGGGGCCAGGCGCGGATAGAGCTCGGCGCCCCCCTCGGCGATGATGCAGAACTTGAGGGAGCTGCCCATGGAGACCAGCTCTATCTCGCCCCGCGCTATGTCACCAAAGCGAGCCAGATAATCCAGGGTCGCCTGTGACAGATGGTTGCGGCTGCCCACCACCTTCCAGGCTTGTCCCTCTACATGAGGCCGAGTCTGGATCGCGGCAGTGCCGCTTTCGTCAATCCGCCAGGCCCCCAGTCCCTTGCCGCCATACCAGAGCTTGTCCAGTACAGGGGCATAGACCAGCCCCCAGACCGGCCTGCCATCGTCAATCAAGGCAATATTCACCGTAAACTCCCCATTGCGGGAGACGAATTCCTTGGTGCCATCCAGTGGATCCACCAGCCAGTAACAGGACCAACTGAGCCGGGCCTGCATGATCCCGACATCCGACTCCTCCGACAGCACGGGGATATCAGGAGTCAAGCTGGCCAGGGCCTGCACAATCACCTCGTGCGCCCCCTGATCGGCTGCGGTGAGCGGGCTCTCGTCCTGCTTGTACTCCACCGTGAAGGGTTTGCTATAGATGGCCATGATGGCCTCACCGGCGGCGCGGGCGATGGGCTCCAGCTCTGAAATGGCGGGTAAGTACATGGAAAAGATATCTCGCTCAAATGGTTAGCCAGTGTACCTATTCTGGAGGTGTGTGGCTTATAGCCGATTTGACTGTGTTATTCCTTGTTAACTCTGACAGACGAAAAATGGCGCAGCTCGACTAGTTTTTTATAGCCATTCGGCACCATACAAGGACGTGAAACCATGAACTACAAAACCCTGACCGCCACCCTGCTGCTGAGCCTCTTGCCGTTATTGAGCCAGCCTGTGCTCGCCGCCGACAAGCCGGCAGCCAAGCCAGCAACGACAGTGACCAGCGCCAAGGAGGTCGGCAAGATCAACCTGAACACCGCCAGCGCCGTGGAACTCGCGGCGCTCAAAGGCATTGGCGAGAAGAAGGCCCAGGCCATCGTCGACTATCGGGAGAAACAGGGCAAGTTCACCTCGGTGGATCAGCTGGCCGATGTGAGTGGCATCGGGCCCGCCACTCTGGATGCCAATCGGGACATGATTATCGTCAAGTAACCGACTTGAACTCCTCTCATCCTGAGGGCGGCCTGTGGCTGCCCTATTTTTCTTCGGGTATCATGAGTTCACTTCGTATCTTCGGACTCATTTCCATGAAAAAGACCCCGCTCGTTGTTCGCAAGGCCGTTCTTCCCGTCGCCGGCTTGGGCACCCGTATGCTGCCCGCCACCAAGGCCATCCCGAAAGAGATGCTGCCGGTGGTCGACAAGCCGCTGATCCAGTATGTGGTGCGTGAGGCCATCGCCGCCGGCATCAAGGAGATCATTCTGGTGACGCACTCCAGTAAGAACTCCATCGAGAACCACTTCGACAAGAGCTTCGAACTGGAAGCGACCCTGGAGAAGCGGGTCAAGCGCCAACTGCTGGAAGAGGTGCAGCACATCTGCCCGAAAGACGTCACCATAATGCACGTGCGCCAGGGCGAGGCCAAGGGCCTGGGCCATGCGGTGCTGTGCGCCCGCCCGCTGATCGGGGATCACCCCTTCGCCGTGCTGCTGCCTGATGTGCTGATCGACGAGGTGGCCAGCGATCTCAAGCAGGACAACCTGGCCGAGATGGTGCATATGTTCGAGGCAGACCAGATCAGCCAGATCATGGTGGAAGCCGTCCCCGAGAGCGAAGTGGACAAATACGGCATCGCCGACATCAAGGGCGAGGCCCTGAGCGCCGGCATGTCGCTGCCGATGCAGGCCATCGTCGAGAAGCCGCCGCGCGACGAGGCGCCCTCCAACCTGGCCGTGGTCGGCCGCTATGTGCTCTCCGCCAACATCTGGCCCTTGCTGGAGAAGACCCCGGCCGGGGCGGGCGACGAGATCCAGCTGACCGATGCCATCGCCATGCTGATGGAACATGAGCAGGTCAACGCCTACTTCATGAAGGGTCGTAGCCACGATTGCGGCAGCAAGCTGGGTTACATGAAGGCCAATGTGGAATACGCGGTACGCCATCGGGAGATGGACAGCGAATTTACCGCCTGGCTCAAGCAGTTCGTCAAACAGTTGTAATAGCTGAAAATTCACACAATACACAGAATAAAAGACTGGGCATCATTCGATGCCCATTTTCATTTTATAAACAAATATTCAACCATCGATAGATAAAATATCGTCAAAACCTCTCGTTGTAATTCGATCCAGCATGTTTTATAAGGAATATGGCTTGTTTCTAGCCCTTGCATAAAATTCCTAAAAAAATATAAGACACAGGTGGAAGTTCCATGAATAACCCGTCTAAAGGGACCTTTTTAGGTCATCCTAAAGGGCTTTTTTTGCTCTTTAGTACCGAACTGTGGGAGAGATTCTCCTATTACGGCATGCGCGCCGTCCTCGTACTCTATCTGACCGACATGACCGCCAACGGCGGCATGGGCTGGACTCAAGCCGACGCACTCAAGCTGTACGGCATCTACACCGGCCTGGTCTATATCACCCCGATCATCGGTGGCTGGCTGGCCGATACCTTCCTCGGCCAACGCCGTGCGATCCTGATTGGCGCCATCTTCATGGCCGCGGGTCAGTTCACCCTGGCCCTGCCCCACGCCATGTTCCCGGACATGGTCAACACCGTCTTCTACGCCGGTCTTGGCTTGCTGATCCTGGGTAATGGTCTGTTCAAACCGAACATTTCTACCATGGTGGGTGATCTGTATGAAACCGGTGATCACCGTCGTGACGGGGCCTTCACCATCTTCTACATGGGTATCAACCTGGGCTCCCTGCTGGCGGGCGTGATCTGCGGTGCCGCAGCCACTGCTTACGGCTGGCAAGCCGCCTTCGTCAGCGCCGGTATCGGCATGCTGCTCTCCCTCGTCGTGCAAGCCACCATGGCACAGCGCTTCCTGGGTGACATCGGCCGCGTGCCGGCCGCTCAACGCGCCGCCGCACAACGCTCCAAGGAGCAGAAGGCGCCACTGACCAAGCAGGAAGTGGATCGCATCAAGGTCATCCTGGTGCTGGGTCTGTTCACCATCATCTTCTGGGCAGGCTTCGAGCAGGCCGGCGGCCTGATGAACCTGTATGCGCAGGAATATACCGACCGCATGATCGGCAGCTTCGAAGTGCCGACCGCCTGGTTCCAGTCCCTGAACCCCTTCTTCATCATCACGCTCGCACCCATAGTCGCGGCCATCTGGATCAAGCTCGGCAATAAAGAGCCGAACTCCCCGGTGAAGTTCGCCATGGGTCTGCTGTTCCTGGCTATCGGCTTCCTGTTCATGATCGGTGCCGTGCTGGAGCAAGGTGGTGATCAGGCCGTCAAGACCTCCATGTTCTGGCTGGTCGGTGCCTACCTGTTCCACACCCTGGGTGAGCTCTGCCTCTCCCCGATCGGTCTCTCCATGGTGACCAAGCTGGCTCCGCTGCGTCTGGCTTCCCTGATGATGGGTGCCTGGTTCGGCTTCGTCGCACTGGCCAACTACATCGCCGGTTTCGTGGGCTCCTTCGTCGGTGAGTCCGGCCCCATCGCCATCTTCGGCGGTATCGCCATCGCCGCCGTGATCAGTGCCCTGATCCTGCTGACCATGGCCAATCGTCTGGTCTACTGGATGCACGGTGCCGAAGGTCCGGCCAAAGAGTCTGACGAACACGACAAAACCCTGCAGTCTGCCACCGTCTAACCGGTCCGGATTGTAAAAAGCAAACAGGGCGCCCAGTGGGCGCCCTGTTTTTTTGTGCTCATCGATTCAGTGGTGACGAACCTGCATCTTCAGCGCACTGCCGCTGTCGCTGCGAAACTGCAGTTCGAACGGCTCGTGCCAGCTGCGTTTGTGCAACGTATAGCGAGTGCTGCGCATCAATCCAAGCGGCAAGCCGCCCGAGCGCATCAACCAGTGGGGCGAGGTGAGACCCGCATTGGCAAACACCAGGCCATCCTCCTGATCAAACAGCAGCGCCGCCATGGCGAACGAATGACGCAGACCCGATTCGATGAGTTGCAGGTTAAGATAGTCAAGCAGACGGTGGGGCTGGGTCAGCAGCAGGCTTTCTTGCTGCTGATACTGGCGGTAGGGGCCATTCATCAGCGATCGCACCAGGGCACCGCAGAAGGCGGCATCCATGCCGAGGATGGGGAGCTCCATCACCAGCACCAGCAACTTGTCCCCCAACTTGAAGGTATCGGGGATAAACAAGTTGCCCATGCCGGCGAAGGTCACCTGCCAGGGTCCCCACTCCTGCAAACCGGGCGGCGTCAGCCAGGCCAACAAGCGGCTGGAAGCCCTGTCGTGCCCCCGGAAAAAATCCATGTGATCCATCAGCTCCAGCTGCTGGCTCTGGTGGGCGCTACCCGCCAGGCACTGATCGATGCTACGCCGGATCTGGCTGTAATCGGACACCGGTTTGATGAAGAAGTCCCTGGCCCCCGCCCGCAGCGCTCGCTCGACCGATGCCATCTTGTCCTGGCCCGAGATGACGATGACGGGCACCTCAGGGTAGCGGGCGGCGAGGCAGGCGATGACCTCATGCCCATCCATGTTCGGCATGTTCAGGTCACATAATACGATATCGGGGTGATAGAGCGCGGCGGCAGAGAGCCCTTCAATGCCGTCTTCGGCCTGAAACACACAGGCCCCATCATGCTCGAGATAAGTGACCAGCGAGTGGCGAAAAACCGCTTCATCTTCTACCACCAGAATCCGTAGTCCGGCTTTTGACATCTTGACAAAGCTCTTATTAGTCAGAGTGTTAGTTGAGCATTAAGCCTAGAGCATCTGTGGTCTATCTCGCCACTCAATATTGCCGCGCATCCGCTTGAAATGGTCATGACGCCTCCCAACCATTTGAAATGGGCGGATTATTTTATCGAGATTTTCTGGCCAACCAGGAACTCTCCCCGCTGAGGAAGGTATCCGGCGGGCGATGAGTCCCTCATAACCACTTCGGCTTGTGTGTGAGCCGTGAATTGTGTGCGACCCCGCCATGAGGGATAATGCCCCCATTCCTGATCCTGAAGAACACCATGACTCCAGCCGAATACAGCGCCCTCGCCCATCCCAGATTATCCCACCCGGCCCGCAGCCTCTATACCCTGCAGCTGCGCAGACTGGTGCTGGAAAATCAGCTGGCCAGGCTCAACTACCCCGAGCTGGGTCGGGCGCTGGCGGTGGTGGATCCCACCGATCCCAGCGGCTTCTGTTTCCAGGTCAATGCCCGCCAGCTGACCGAGCTGCTCGACGAGTTGATGGAGGCCGGGCTGTTGCAGGTCGAGGCTCAGCCCGACAGTGAGCACTACCATCAGAGCCAGTTCCAGCTGCCGTTGCTGAGCCAGCGGGTACGCAGCCCGCTACCGGAGCGCCCGTTCCAGATGCACCTGCAGTGGCGACCGGATGAGGAACTGCCCGCACTCGCCCGCCTGTGCGGGGTGATCGACGCCAGCTACAACGAAGAGGATTTGGGGGAGTTCATTGCCTACTGGCTGGGGCGCCCCGAGGTGTTCGACTCCCAGCATCAGTGGATGCTCAGGTTTATCCGGGCCCTCAAGAGCCGCCGCTACGCCCGTCGTCAGCCGATGGTGGTGGCGGGCTATCAACAGGTCACGCCTGCCCCCGCCGAGTCTGGCCCGAGCAAGCGGGCACAGGAGATGATCGAAGAGGCCAAGCGCCTGGCCCAGACCCAGGAGCCGGATAATGATTGATCCCGAACGCCCGCAACAGGCACTATTAGCCCCTTGCCAACCCAGCCCCAGCAGAAGGAGCCTTCCATGACTGACCCGCACGATCCCCTGCGCCAGGAGCTGGAGGAGATCGAGGCCAAGCGCCAGAGGATCGCCAAAGCGAAAGCCAAACAGGACCTCCGTATCCACGATCCCGAGCTGAGCCAGCACGTGGGCGGCCTGCTCGAGCGCATTCGCCGCCTGCAGGCCCAGACCGGCGGCAGCCAGTACGACTACGAGACCCTGCGCAAGGAGTATGACGCCAAGGCCAACGCCGAGGTGCGCGAGCTGCAGAAGACGGCCCGCCAGGAGCGGATCCAGAAGCTGATCGCCCAGGCCGACCTCAACCCGGACTGGATATTCGACAAGATGGACGCCACCGATCCGGCGCTGCAATACCCCATGGAGACGGCCCGCTATTTTATCAGCGGCTTCGAGCACTGGGAGAAGAGCGGCGGCGGCTGCATGCTCATCTACGGTGACTATGGCACCGGCAAGTCCACCCTGGCGGGCGCCGTGGCCCATGAGCTGATCGCCCTGCATCAGAAATCGGTGATCTTCCAGCAGTGGGCCTCAGTGGTGGACAGGCTGTTCTTCAACGTGATCCAGGATCAGGAGGAGCGCAATCAGTACCGCCGCGCGCTGGAAGAGGTGGATCTGCTGATCATCGACGAGGTGGCCGCCAACCGCACCAAGATGGCGGAGAGCCAGTCCAGCTTCCTCGGCCACCTGCTGCGCCGTCGTCGCAACCTATCCAAGAGCGTCATCATCATCACCAACCACAGCCCCCAGAGCCTGCACCAGGCCATCGGCGACTTCAGCTTCGAGGCGATCAAGGCGTTCAATCCGGTGGATATCCACCTGAGTGGCCCCAGCCGCCGCCCCAGCATAGGTCACTACAACGGCTGATCCCCAAGGGCCGGCGTCAGCGACGCCCGGCCCGTCGTTCCCCCCCGCCCCCTCACAGATAGAAACAACTCTCATTTACATAGCGCCGTCGAGCCCCTAGGCTAGCCCTTTTGTCCAAGGGAGATCTCTCATGCCAACAACACTCATCTTCGGAGCCAGCCGCGGGCTGGGCCGCGCCTTCACCGATCAGGCCCTGCGCCAGGGGCACAGGGTCCTGGCCCTGGTTCGCAACCCGGAGGCGGCGGCCGAGCTGCGCACGCTGGGGGTCGAGGCCGTCGAGGGGGATGCCCTGGATCCGGCTGCCGTCACTCGCGTCTGCATCCTGGCAGGCAACGAGGCGCAAGTGGTCTCCACCCTCGGCAGCTTTCGCCAGCCGCAGCCGGTGGACTATCAGGGCAACCGCCATGTGATAGATGGAATGGAGCAGGCCGGGCTCGAGCGCCTGCTGCTGGTGACCTCGCTCGGTTGCGGCGACAGCTGGCAATATCTGCCAGAGCGGGCCAGAACGGCCTTCGGTCACGAGGTACGCTTGAAGAGCCTGGCCGAGAGCTGGTTGCAGAGCAGCACGCTGGCCTGGACCATCTTGCGGCCGGCGGGACTGCAGGATGGCGAGGCCACCGGCCAGGCAGTGCTGAGTCAGGGAAAAGAGGTACACGGTCTGGTCAGACGCCAGGACGTGGCCATGCAGGGTTTGCGACTGCTCACTGACGAGCAGGCCCTCGGCCAGATCTACGCCATCGGCGACCCCGGTCTGCAGCGCAGCTGAGCCCGTCCACCAAAAAAAACGGTCAGCCTCAGCTGACCGTTTTCATCTTGGTCTCGGCGGCCTGCCGCTGGCGCCACGCCAGCAACCAACAAGCGAGCAGACCGTTGAGCAGCGTCAGGCCCCACAGCTGCCACCAGTAAGGGGCCACTTGAGTAAAATCGGCCCCCATCTGGTTCAGGCGCAGCAATCCCTCGATGGCCGGCGTGCTCGGCGCCCACTGGGCCAGCCAGTTGAGCTGCGTCGGGATTAGCTCCAGCGGCCAGATGAAGCCGGCGAGGAAGACCAGCGGCAGTGATGAGACCAACACCACCTGGGTCGGCAGGTCGCGGCGGGTAAACAGCGCCCCCAGCACTATGCCCAGCAAGGTGGTCGCCAGCAGGAAGGGCAGGATGAACAGCCACAGCTCGGTCGGATCGGCGGTGCGGGCTATGCCGTAGTAGTCGAGACAGAAGCCGAAGAAGTAGCTCACGGGCAGCACGAACAGCCCCCCCAGCACCAGGGTGCGGGCCAGCAGCAGGGGCAGCACCGGCACCTTCTGCCAGTAGCCGGATTCCCCGCGCGCGCTGCGCTGGTTCTGGGTCGCCCCCAGGATGCTGGCTCCCATCAGCAGCACCTGGTGCAGGATCAGCACGAACACAGCCGGCACCACGTAATTCACATAACCCATGCTGGGGTTGAAGACCGGCAGCACGTTGAGCCCCACCGCGTTCCAGCCCATGGCCGCCTGTGGCAGCGCCTCGCCCTGGCTGAGCAGACGCGCCACCTTGATCCCGGCCGCCAGGGTGCCCCCCGCCTGGGCCAACCCCTCGGCTATGGTGCCATAGACCAGGAAATAGGAGGCATCACCGGCATAGCTCAGGGTCACGCTCTTGCCCAGCATCAGATCCCGGTAGAAATGGCGAGGAATGTGCAGGATCCCGCTCGCCTTGCCGGTGAACAGCCACTGGCGGGCCTCCTCCAGGCTGCCGACCCGCGCCACCAGTTTCACCTGGGGCGTCGCATCGGCCATGAACTCCAGCTGACGGGAAAGCTGACTGCCATCATCGTTGACCACCACCACCGCCTCTTCCCGGGGCAACTGGTGCAGATAGGGCTGCGGATAGAGGAAGGAGTAGAAGAACACCCCGCCAAACAGGGTCAGCATGATGGCGCGGTCGGCCAGCAGGGTACGCAGCTCGAGGCGCACCAGATCCCAGAAACCCATCATAGTTCCTGCTCCTTAGCGGCCAGCTGGCGAGCGGCATGGGCCTGCGGTTGATAACGCCGCACCACCAGTAACAGCGGCAGCAGGAACAGCAGCAGGGCCCCGAACTGGGGCAGGGCCGCAGCGAGCGGCAGGCCGTAGTTCGCCTGCCCGACCTGCAGCTCCACATAGTGGGAGATGGGCAGCAGGCTGCGCCAGAACTGGGCGAAGTCCCCCATGGCACTGACCGGGAAGGTCACCCCCATGAAGGCGAAGCCGGGTGCCGTGTAGGCGCCCGCCAGCGACAGGGCGCGGGCCGGATCCCGGATGACGCCATAGAAGAAGGCCCCCATGCTGACGCAGGCGGCCGAGGCCAGCCCCAGACCCAGCGCCAACACCAGCCAGCTCCCCTGCATGGGATAGCCAAGCGCCCTGAACAACAGCAGGCTCCACGCCAGCCCCCATACCCACCCGATGAGCACATGAGGCAACAGAGTGCGCCAGAGGCCGAACCAGACCCCTTGCGTGGTCCAGTCCAGACCGAGTCGATCGGCCCGGGCCAGGGCGTTGATGCCATAGAGCACCACCAGGATCTGCCACACCGCCGGCAGCAGGGCACTCAACAGAAACTGGGCGTAGCTGGAGTTGATGTTGTAGAGAGCCGTCACCTGGCTGGCGATGGGGACGGACTGCCCCAGGGCGCCGGGCAGCGCCTTGCCATCGGCCATGGCCGCCAACACGCCGACCTGGCCGTTGAGGGTGCCGACCACCTGGGCCAGCGCCGCGTTGACCAGCTTGGCGATCAGGATGAACTGGCCGTTGTTGAACACCGTCACCTTGGGCTGGGTGCCCTCCCGCGCATCCCGCTCCAGATGGGCGGGGATCACCACCAGGGCATAGACGTCGCCGCCGCGCAGCGCCTTGGCCCCCTCGTCGATGGAGTCAAACTGATCGCTCAGGCGCAGACCGGCGGAGCCATCCAGCGAGAACGCCAGCTGACGGGAGAGCGCGCTGCGGTCCAGATCCACCAGACCCACCTTGAGATCCCGCGCCAGCCCGGCCGAGAAGATCCAGCACAGCAGCCCGATCAGCAGCAGCGGGATCCAGCTTATCAGGGCCCGGCTGAAGGGATCCTGCCACAGCAGCCGCCATTCGCGCCGCATCAGAGTTCGACCAGCACGCTCATGCCGACCCGCAACCCTTCAACCGGTTGCAAGGGGCGCGCCTCCACCTGGAAGCTCTTCATGTCGAAGCCCTGGCGGGTGTCGGTGGCACGCCAGGTGGCGAAGTCCCCCATCATCGCCACGTGGGTGACCTTGAAGCGCACCGTTTGATCCCCCAACCCTGGGAGGCTGGCATCGAACTCGGTGCCGACCTGGAAGCGGGGCAGCAGATCTTCGCGCACGTGGAACTGGGCCCAGGCATCCTCCATGTCGAGCAGGGTCACCACGGGGAAGCCCTGCGGTGCCAGCTCGCCGCTGCGCAGCAGCACCTGCGCGACCTCGCCGGCATGGGGAGTGGCAATGCGGGTGTCGGCCAGATAGGCCTCCACCTCGGCCACCCCGCCTGCCGCCATCTTGGCCTGCTCGCGGGCCGCGACCTTGGTCTCCTCCCGTGCCCCTTCCAGGGTCATCTGATACTGCTGCCAGGCCATGCCTTCGCTGTATTTGGCTGCCTGCCAGGCGGTCCAGGCCTCGTCCCGTTTCTGCAGCGGCATCACCCCTTCCCGGTGCAGGTTGGCGATCCGCTCATAGGTCTTGCCATGAAGCTGGGCCGCCGTCCTGGCCTGCTGCCACTGATCCTTGGCCGCCGCGATCTGCTGGGCCCGCGCCCCCTTCTCCGCCTCCTGCGCCATGGCGCCGGCCGCCGCCTGCCCGGCCTTGGCCTGGCTCAGCTTGGCCTCGATCTCGGGGCTGGCCAGGGTGAATGCCAGCTGACCCTTGGCCAGCTGATCTCCCTTCTTCACCAGCACCTCGTCGATGCGCCCCGCCACCTTGGAGGAGACCGAATACTGCTGCGCCTCGATCTGGCCCTGCAGACGCACCGGTTCCGGCTGATAGGCCAGCCAGAAACGCCAGCCCAGCCAGATGACCAGCAGCACCAGAGCCAGCGGCAACAGCAGCGGCTTGCCCTGGCTCATCTTCTTCTTGATGGGGGGATGACTCATGAATTCACCTCTGTCGCCTGAGCATGCTGATATTGATTGAAACTGTTCATCTGACCGGAGAGCGCCAACAGGCGGGCCAGGGAGATCACGTATTGATAGGCGGCGGCGGCGCGCTGGGTCTTGACCCCCGCCAGCTGGTTGCGCGCATCCACCACATCCAGCGAGGTGGAGAGCCCCTGGCCGAACGCCTTGTCCCGCAGCAGCACGTTCTCCTCGGCCAATGCCTGGGTCGAGGAGAGGGAGTGGTACTCCTCCAGCCCCTGCGCCGCCTCGCGCCAGGTCTTCTCGACCAGCAGCTCCAGATCCTGGCGGGTCTTGGCCTGCAGCAGGTTGACCTGCAGCTCGGCACTCTTGGCCGCCTGCACCGTCTCGGAGCGGCCATCACGGCTCACCAGCGGCATGCTGACCCCGACCCCGACCAGCCAGTCCGGCGTGGTCTTGGAGACGATGGAGTCATCTTCATAGAGGTTGTAGTTGCCGAACAGGAACAGCTCGGGGGCGTACTTCCCCTTCTCCAGCTTGATCATCCCTTGCGCCTGCTCCTTCTTGGCCGCCAGCAGCTTGAGGCCGGGGTGCACCGTCAGGGTCTCCTGCACGAAGGGATCGAGTTGCGGCATGTTCTCGTTGATGAAGAGCTGGCTGTTGGGTTCCGCCTGCTTGATCTTGAGCATGTGACCGAGCGCCAGCTGAGCGATCTCCAGGCTGCGTCTTGCCTTCTGGGTATCGATGCGGGCCCTGTCATAGGCCGACTGGGCGGAGAGCCGCTCGACCCTGGCGATCTGGCCCTGTGCCTCCAGTTTCTGGGCATGATCCAGATGATGGGCCAGCCCCTGCTCTACCTCCTGCTTGGTCTGCACCACCTGCGCCGCCAGCACCACCCCGAAGTAGGTCTGGGAGAGGCTCTCGAAGGTGGCTTGCTGCTTGAGCACCAGCAGCTGTTGCGCCTCGCTCACCTGGGCCTGGCGAATGTCCTGCGCCGCATCGATACGCCCGCCGACGAACAGCGGCCACAGCATCTTGACCGAGCTGGTGACCACGTTCTGTTTGGTCAGGGGGGTGACGAAGTCGCTGGGGCTGAGGTTGAGCGCCTGCATGACGGGGCCCAGTACCTTGCCAAATTCCGGGTGATTGGCGATGGGATTGAGGTCCAGCATGTCGAGTTCCATCGGCTGATCGAGGTGGGTGTAGCTGGCCCCCACGTCCACCTTGGGCAGGTACATGGCCTTGGCCGCCTCGCGCAGCTGCTCTGCCCGCTCCACCCCGGCCTGCTCCGCCGCCAATCCGTCATCCTGCTGGATGACCCGGCTCCAGGCCTCGGTGAAGCTCACCGTCTGTGCCTGGGCAGAGCCCAGCATGGCCCCCAGCAGGCACGGACAGAGCGATTTGATGAACCTTGACGTCATACATCCCCAATCTCTGTTTGTAATAAAATTGTGTGGAGCCTTTGCTCGATTCAGGCTCGCTATCATAACGCAAACCCGCAGCGGAGGGAGACAGACAAATGAATGAGTCCCTCACTCATTTGGCCCCGATCATGGTCTCAGACAATATGTCTGATTTTCAAGCACTCCTGAATTTGCAAGCCTTGGCGCGACGTTTTTTTCAGAAAAAAGTGGCTGACGCTCAAATACTAACCTTTTCTCCTGACTAAAAAATGCGTAATATACGCCGCCCTAAGCCGATGGTAACCGTGGAATGCAGATAGGTCCCCACACGCTTGAAACTCCCTTGATCGTGGCCCCCATGGCCGGTGTAACAGACCGACCATTTCGTGAACTTTGTTTACGTTTGGGAGCAGGCATGGCCGTTTCCGAGATGCTGCTGGCCAACCCGGATGTCTGGGATACCCAGAAAACCAGGATGAGAATGGGCCATTCTGCCGAAAGCGGATTGCGATCGGTCCAGATTGCCGGAGCCGACCCGGAGATGATGGCGTTTGCCGCCCGCTACAACGTGCAGCAGGGCGCTCAGATCGTCGACATCAACATGGGTTGTCCTGCAAAAAAAGTGAATAAGAAGTTGGCGGGCTCCGCCCTGCTGCGTCAACCCGAACTGGTCAGAACCATCTGCCAGGCCGTGGTGAATGCAGTGGAGGTGCCTGTCACCTTGAAGATCCGCACAGGATGGGATCCGGATAACCGCAATGGCGAGGAGATCGCCCGAATCGCCGAAGATTGCGGTATCGCGGCCCTTGCCGTGCATGGTCGTACCCGTTCCTGCCTCTACAAGGGGGAAGCGGAGTACGACACTATCAGGGCGATTAAGCAGGCCGTATCGATTCCTGTGGTCGCCAATGGCGACATAGACAGCCCGGAGAAGGCCCGGTATGTCCTCGACTATACCGGCGTCGACGCCGTGATGATCGGCCGTGCTGCGCAAGGACGACCCTGGATTTTCCGGGAAATCCGTCATTTTCTTGAGACGGGCACCAAGCTGCCGCCTCCCGACAGGGAAGAGGTTCGCACCCTGATGAACGAGCATGTTACCAACCTGCACCAGTTTTACGGTGCATATCTGGGAGCGCGCATTGCCCGTAAACACGTGGGCTGGTATCTGGATGAAGAAGAGACGGGCCGAGAATTCCGTAAACATTTCAATGCCCTGGATTGTGCAGATGCACAGCTGGAAGCACTTGAAGTGTATTTCGATGGATTAGGTTAACGCATAACTCGCATAACTAAAGAGCCGACCGAATATGTTCGAACAAACCCTGACTTCTGATGCATTGGTAACAACTACTCACAATCACGCTGCCGAGCCGACCCAGCGCCCCCTGCGTGACTCTGTGCAACAGGCCTTGCGTAACTACCTGGCCCAGTTGAACGGTCAGGAAGTGATTGATCTGTACGATATGGTTCTCTCCGAAGTCGAAGCTCCCATGCTGGACGTGATCATGCAGTACACCCGTGGTAACCAGACTCGCGCCGCCGTGATGATGGGCATCAACCGTGGTACCCTGCGTAAAAAGCTCAAACGCTACGGCATGAACTGATTTCGGTCATCCTGCTGCAGTGCAGACGAAGGCGTATCCCAGCGATGGGATACGCCTTTTTCTATGGCCGGCTTTTGCAATGTCTGCAATGGCCGAACATCACTCCGTCGCCAGCTTGAGGCCAAGGCCGACAAACAGGCCTCCCATCAAGCGGTTGAGCCAGCGCCCCAACCGGGCAGGCAGCCGCACCCTGTGGCTCGCATAGGCGGTCGAGAAGGCCAGCAGGTGGCACCAGATCATGCCGTTGAGGTTGAAGATGCAGCCCAGCACGATGAAGGCCAGCGCCTTCTGTGGCGCCACCGGATCGATGAATTGCGGTACGAAGGCGAGGAAGAAGAGCGCAACCTTGGGATTGAGCACATTGGTCAGCAAGCCTTGCCGAAAGATCCGCCCGTAGGAGAGCGCTGGCAGCATCACCGGGGGCTCGGTCGTCGCAGTGGTCGTGGCGCCTTGCCTGAGCAGGGAAATCCCCAGATAGACCAGATAGAGTGCCCCCATCAACTTGATGACGGTAAACAGCTCGGCCGAGGTACTCAGCAGAGCCGACAGCCCCAGGGCCGCCGCCAGCACATGCACCATGGTCCCCGTCCCTATCCCCAGCGCCGCCACCGAGCCCGCTCGCCAACCCTGCGAGCCGCTACGCAACATGATGAGCAGCGAGTCCGGTCCAGGCATCATGTTCAACAGCAAGCCAGATACGATAAACAACGCCAGATCGTGGATCCCCAACATAGACAGCTCCTTGTGCATGAGACACACAGTCTATGGATCCGGCTGGCCTTGTCACGTCTGTTTCAGGCAATAGTGAGCATCAATGAAAGGCATAGCGGCTCGGAAGCGGACATAACGCGGCATAAAATGAGGAAGGAGATGAGCAATAGAGGACGTAACAGGCAGTGTATTTAACTGAATAAGTATAGTTTTACGACGCGGCAGACTAAAAAACAGGCTGCTGATGGACAAACTCTCTACAA
>NZ_JRGL01000153.1 GCF_000764655.1 Aeromonas aquatica | reverse complement strand
TTTAAAAGTCAGCGAGTAATCGCGCTGTGTCCGTTTCACACCTTGTCCCATCGGGTTCTCCATTTATTGGGGGGAAAGGTGTAAACCATATTCAGGACGGGACACGTCAAATCAAAAAAGCGCGCCCAAGGCGCGCTTTTTATAGACAGCTTGGAATCGTCGAGGATGCTCTGCCCGCCCTGTTGCCAACTGATCCGGCAAGAAGATCCGTGCCAGCTCGGCCATCACGTCATATTGAGCCTTCATGGCACTCCTCGTGATACGCCTCAACCCTGCGCCAAGAAGTGGGCCACCAGGGCGTTGGCATGGCCGTGGCCCATGCCGTGCTCGGCCTTGAGCCAAGCCACCAGCGCCATGTGTTTCTGCTCCTCCCGGCCCGCCAGGAGCGTCAGCCAGTGGGCGATGGGCTCGCCGTATTTCTGCTCGATGGAGGGAAAATAAGAGGCGGGCCCCTTCACCTTGGGTTGTTCATCCATGACGCTCTCCTTGGGTCGCTGCGCCCGCACTTTGCGATGCGGGCATCAATCGCTGCTTTCTTAGGGTTTGGGGGCGAACTGCTCGAACACTTGCTGACCGGTCAGGGTCGGGGTGTCGTTCCTGAATTCATAGAACTCCGGCTTCTCGTCGATGAAGATCTGGCTGGCAAGTTCGAACCCCTGATCCTGAAACAGGCCGGCGGGCAGTATGTACTCATCGGTCGGCAGCAGGTGATAGAAGAGGTGGGTGCCGCAGGTCGGGCAGAAGCCGCGCTCCGCCCAGTCGGACGAACGATAGGCCGCCGGCGTGATCCCGGTGAAGTGCACATCCTTGCCACCGTGCACCGCAAACATGGGCCCGCCGGACCAACGCCGGCACATGGCGCAGTGACACAGGTTGACCTCTTTATGCTCGCCGCTTGAAACGCTGACCCCGCCACACAGACAATGACCTTCCATGATGCCTCCTTGAACCTTGGGGAACTGTGCGATCGGAGCCTGTCCCCGATCCTGTTTAACCACTGAGCATTAGCACGCAAAGCAGAGGCCGACAACTGACCATCTCGTGGTCAATTTCCCCTGCAGCACCCTGTAACAGGCCGTATTGCTCGAGATTGAGTCATCTCTATCAATCTGACGAATGAGATTTCATATGGCATGCACCGTACGAATAATGCTCAGCATATCTCCTGCAAGGCGATGCGATTGCCCTCGGGGTCCTGAAGCTCGGCCACCCGGATCTGCTCGCTCACTTGGGTCACCGGGTAAAGCTCCCCTGCCCCCGCTTCAAGCGCCCGGGCCATCACCCGCTCGATATCGGGCACCCGCAGGTAGATGCGAGTGCCGTCCAGACTGGGCACATAACTCTCCCCCATGGCCAGGGCCCCCGAGCAGCCGGGCGCCTGCTCATCGAGGGGAAACAGCGCCATCTCGTTGCCGTCGATACTGACCCGCTCGAGCTGGAGCCCAAACACCCGTTCGTAGAAGGCGGTGGCCCGCCCCAGATCCCGCACCGGAATTTCAAAATGGATGGTGATATTCATCACAACTCCTTGTATTTGTTGCCGTCAGGCAGCGTTCCAGTACGGGAGCCAGTCATCTGAGTGATGGGCTGTTGTGCGGTACACAGACGGGCCGGTTACGGCACCTACCGTGGCACTTCATCTGGAACCCTCAGGGCACTGGTTTTCAACTGGACATAGGTCATCAGCAGCAAGATGGGGGCCGCCTTGATGCCAAACGCCAGGCTCAACAGGTTATCGTATTCTCGTGACACCACCATAAAGAAGCCGACCATGAGCAACCCATTAATAAGCGGACGGCGGCGCACCTCATACATTTCCAGCCGGGAGTCACACTGTTTGCAGTGAAATTTAAGCCTGGGGCTGACAAGGAACGCCTTGAGCGGAAATAGCCGTTGTTGGCACACTGGGCAGATACGCAGGGGAGAGAAGATCATATTGATTACGAGCTGGGTAAGATAGCGGTCATCAATAAAGCAGTCTCGGTGATAAATCAACTCCCCATATTATCTTTATCCCCGTCAATACAGGGAGGCAGTTCGCCTCCCCCACATTATCGATGGCTCTGCTTTATGCCGGGTTGGCCTATTATGCCGCCCCGGTATTTATGTTATTTATCAGGAAGCCGGAGCCCAGCCCCCCCCTGGGTGGGGTCATCCCCTTGCGTCCACCATTTAGCCTGATAAATAATCCCCTTGTGGCTGACCTTGTTGCCGGCCGTATAAACCTTGCTGGCCGCCCAGGCGGGAATATCACCGACCGGTGGATCGGTTGGGTCGACCGGAGCCGGATCCAGTTTGGCGACCACTCGCACCTTGGGCCAATTGGCATGAGAGCCATAGGCGTTGGTCACGCATTTTTCATAATCCCCCGGCACCAGCGCAGAATAGGCGGTTTGAAAACCCACCAGCTCGCACTCGAAGGAATAACCACCGGGTCTGTCGGCATAATATTTCCAGTTGCCATCCCAGTTGGTATAAAGCACATCGGTAGCGCCGTTCAAATTCAGGCTGCCATAAGGGGTCTGTTGCCAGCAGGTATTTTTTTCATCCGCCTCGATGGGGATCTGGTAATGGGCCGCCAGCCCTTCCCAATAACGGATGCGGTTGACCGGCTGTCCCTTGTCCTTATTCTGCTCGCCACACTCGATGCCGCCGTTGATGACGTTGATGGTGGTGCCAAAGCCGTAGCCGATACCGGCGGCAATCTCGCGCTGGGAGGGCACCCAGGTGCGGTCGATCACGTGCAACATGGCGGGCTTGGGGGCCTGCGGGGTCAGAAAGAACCAGATGGCCGAGGCCAGGTTCAGCCAGGAGTCGGCGACCCGACCGGGATCGTTCAGCAATACCGAGGCATCCCCCGCAAACATGGCCTCGGAGAAGGCGCCGTAGTTGAAGTGATAGGAGAGCTGCTTCGCCCCACGACCAAAATAACCCTGACCGCTGGCGCAAGGCCATTTCTTGTTTTGCCAGCCATTCTGACCGCAGCCGGTGGTATAACCGGTCTGCCCTTCCGACCACCCCATCTCACGCACATGGACCAGCGCCTGTTGCCACTCCTCCAGCCCCAGCGGATTATCTGAGCTGTTATTTTTGCCGATATGGCCGCCAGTCTCCTGAGCAAAATGGGCAAAGGCCGTCACGATGGATTTCTTGCAGATGGCATCAGCGTCACGGCCATCGGTATATTCACCACAAAATGCCTGGAATTTCCCCACTGCTCGCAAGAAGCGCTCGTAGGTATATTCAGGGGCCGCCATCTGAGTGAGAAAATCCCAATCCGACTCGGTAAATACCCGCTCAACCCGTTTGACGTTATCCGGATTGCTGGCAAGGCGCGGCACTATGGCATCCACTATGGTGTTGGGGCGGGTAGCCAATGCTTTTGACCAGACGCTATACATGGGATTGGCAGTCTTGTTTTTTTCAACGGCGGCAATATCGGAGGCGGCAATCACATAGCCACCGCTATTTTGTGGGTCAGGCTGGATATTCATGGCGGCATAAGCCGGGGAAGCGCAGAGCGCCGCAACCAGCCAAGCGCAGGGCTTGGGTTGGAACATGGGTAACAATCCTTGTCTCGTTATAATGTTCAGGTCGAGCATAGGCGCTTTAATTACTAAATTCACGACGAGAATTAAGAATGTGGCGAAGTTGTGAGCCATTTCACTCCGCGGCGTGGTGGATCAGATGACACGAATACCCATGTTTTTACCGTCGTAAGGCTAATGAGGTAGCCAGAGCGCCGAAATAACAGCGGCACCCACGTTGAAACACCGGGAAAATAACGATGCAAAAAGTGTGACTCCCCCCTGCAACCCCTTACTTGTTCAGGATAGGAGCTGATGGATCACCCATCTGCGGCATCTTTGCTCGCTCAGTACAGGGGCGGATCACCCGGCGGCGCCTGGCGGGTGAAGATCAGGCGCGCACCGCCCGGATCAGGATGTTGCGCGGCGTCATGGGTTTGTCGCAAAACTCCCCCACTTCCACCGCGTAGCCGCGCTCTTGCAGGAAGAGTGCGCGATCCAGCGCCAGCCAGATCTCCAGCGGACGGCGAAACAGGTGGCGTACCAGCTCCATGCGGGCGACGTCGCCGTAGCGCTGCTCGCCTCGCGCAAGGAAGGCCGCATGATCGAGCCCAGCGGGTAAACGGATACCCTTGCGCTCGGCCGCCCAGCCACAGAATGCCTCGAAGCCGCCGGTCAGCAGGCTCTTTTGCATATTGGGCACCGGCAGGTATTCATCCACCCCGCGCAGCTGGCGCTGCAGGCAGTCAAAGGCGAGGCGCCACACCACCTCTTGCTCGCGCAGGCGGGCGATGCGAGCACCGCCGGTCACCGTCTCCTGCAGCGGCAGCTTGAGATCGCTCTTGCCAAGGCGCAGGGCGCTGGCAGCAGCGGCCTCTGACAGGGGCCGATACTGATCGCCGCGAATGAGGTGATAACAGCAGGGGGAGATGGTCACGCCGCTCGCCCCCTGTTCAGCCACCCGCTCCAGCAGGTGGGTATGCAGCTCGCCGCAGGCATGCAGCGCCATGGCGTGGTGATCCCGGGCGATGAGCTGGCCCGACGCGGGGGCGAAGGCATCGGCCTCGATAAACTGCATGCGAGCGCCATCGCGCGCCGCCAGCAGGCGCCCCTCTTCGCACAGCGCGCCTTGCAGCTCCAGGCTGATGACCTCGGCACCGCGCTGCAAGGAGACCAGCCGCCCCAGGTGCCCCTTGCCGGCGCACCACTCCAGATAGGGCCCGCCATGGGGCGACAAGCAGCCGGTGAAGGCTTCTATCTGCGCCTGCTTGCGCCCCGGCATGTACATCGCCATCCCCTTGGTGCAGGCAATGGGTTCGGGCAGGAAGGCATCCAGCTCGCTCAGGGCGTGCAGTGCCTGGCCCGCCGGGATCCAGGGGGCAAGCAGGGTGCAGAGCGCCGCCATGTCGGCATCGAGCGCCATGACCTCCTCGAGGCTCAGCCCGTTGAGACGGGCCGCCAGTTCGGGAGCCTCATCGGCGAAGGCGAGGCCCTGATGGTGATAAGGCTGGTACTGCCACCAGCGCCGGGTGTCGGTCAGCAAGCGGTCCAGTTGTTGAAATCGATGGGCCAGCACGGCGGTCTTGTCCTGCATATCCAAAAGGAGGCTTATTCTAGCGATCCCTCATCAAAAAGCACCCATGGCGCCGCGTTCAAGAGAGCGGGCAAGCAACCCCGGGCGCAGGGGGTAGCCTGACAAAGCGCATGGATTTGTGCTATATTCCGCCCCCTTGTTAGCACGGTGCGCCACGGCGGGCCGTTTTCCCCCTATAAACGGAATCAAAACATGACCATCAATGCCATCCTGCAAGCGCGCGCGGGCGCCAAGTGTGAACTCTGTGGAGCAGAACACGTCCTGACTGCCTTCCCGGTGCCCCACTCCCCCGCCAGCGACGACGATCACAGCGTGGCGCTCTGTGCCACCTGTCGTGGTCAGCTGGAGCAGCCTGATACCCTGGTCGCCAACCACTGGCGTTGCCTGGGTGACAGCATGTGGAGCCAGGTCCCTGCGGTGCAGGTGATGGCGTGGCGCCAGCTTAAAAACCTGTCCGCCCGCGGCGAGCTCTGGGCCCAGGACATGCTGGACATGATGTACATGGAAGAAGAGACCAAGGCCTGGGCCGAGGCTGGCGCGGCCCGCGAGGATGATGACAGCGTGCCGACCGTTGACTCCAACGGCGCCGTGCTGCAGGAAGGGGATTCGGTGACCCTGATCAAGGATCTGGACGTCAAGGGCGGCGGCTTCACCGCCAAGCGCGGCACCCTGGTCAAGGGCATCCGCCTGACCAACAACCCGCTGCACATCGAGGGCAAGGTCAACGGCGTGCAGATAGTGCTGGTCGCGGCCTACCTGAAAAAGGCCTGATCACCGTCAAACAATGCCAGAAGCGCCCCCAGGGGCGCTTCTTTTATATTGCTGGCCCTTGATCGCAGGGCCGCCCTGCGCCACTCGGCTCAGGCCTCATTGACGCAAACCCGGTTGCGACCGCTCTGCTTTGCCCGATAGAGCGCCCGATCGGCCCGCTCCAGCAGCTCGGTGCAGGAGGGCCAGGGATCGCTTTCCCCTGCCCTTTCCCTCGTCTTCTCACCTCTCCTCTCGCCAAACGCGGCGCAGCTCAACCCGACGCTGATGGTGACCGGGATGGACCGTCCCCCATGCTCAATCTGCATGGCGGCGACCCTGGCCCTCAGCCGTTCGGCTATCTTGACCCCCTCCGCCAGCCTGGTCTGCTCCAGCAGCAAGATAAACTCTTCCCCGCCATAGCGCCCCAGCCTGTCGCTCTCCCTGAGCTCGCTCGTCAAGGTCCGCACCAGCTGTTGCAGCACATGATCCCCGGCGGGATGACCGTGATGGTCATTGACCTGCTTGAAATGATCGAGATCCAGCATGATGAGGCAGAGTGGCTCGCCCCGGCGCTCTGCCAACTGCATCTGCTGGGTGAAGCGCTCCATGAGCGCCCCGCGATTGAGGGCCCCGGTCAAGGCATCCCGGCAGGATTGCTCCTTGAGCCGGGCCAGCGCCTCTTCCAGCCTGACATTGAGTTCATGCACCTGCCGATAGAGCTGCGCCTTCTCGATGATGGAAGAGACCAGGTGTGCCAGGTAGACAAACACCTCCTGATGCAGCTTCTGATAGGTGTGTTTGCTGGCGCTGGAGAAGAACAGAAAGCCGATGCCCTTGCCATCCACCTGCAACGGGCAGGTCAGGCTGGAGCGTACCCCCTCCCGCAGTACCAGCTGGGTGGATACGGACTGGGGATGCTCCGCAAGATAGGCTTCCAGATCGTTGATGATCCTGGGCTTTCCCGTCTCCAGCACCTGGGCAAGGCTGCTCCCCGCCAGGTTGGCACGATAACCATCCTTGAGGTGCGCTATCCGGTTGATGCGGCTCCTGGACCAGAGGGATCGCACCCTGGTGCCATCGTCGCAGAGCAGGGCGTAGCCGATGCGATCGTAGGGGATGAACTCGGCAAAGGTGTCGTAGATGAGGCTGAGGGTATCTTCGATGAAGACCCCCTTGTTCACTTCGGCCGATATCTCCTGCAACCGATGCAGCTCGCGAAAGCGCCGGTCCAGGCTATCCGCCAACTCGTTGAGATCCAGGATGAGAGGGGCGAGTCCCACACTCTCATCAAGCGGGGGATGCCTGACTTCAAAGCGTCCCGCTTTCAGATCGCGGATCATCGCTTGCAGTTGGGGTAATGCGACAGACACAGACATGAGTACGACGTTGACTCTTGAAAAATACCGCGCCAGTATATCCACAGTATTGATATGGGCGTCAATATTGATTGACGGGTAACCGCCTGCACTCCTCCCGTTGAACAGCGCCATCCGGCAGGATGTACACAGCATAGAGACGCCTCATTGCTCAGCTTTTGCTTGCTTTGTGGATAAATCACACTAGCTTGTAGAGACGTTGGCGGCAGGTTAGCCGACCTGCAGGTTGGGGATCATCGGCCCTGTATCCGAGGCAACACCCTACTGCACTGGCCCCGCGAGCACGGCAGAAAGCGCCCGCCAGCACAGATTGCCGTTGTGTATTCAGCCACAACAAGACGACAAGTTACCCTTGCCATCAGTCTGCAGTCGATGGAAAGACACACCAGGCGCAGTCCGCTGCCCTCTATTTAAGGAAGAACTCATATGGCTAAAGCATCCAAGAAAGACGTCAAGAAGAAGATCGAGTCCCGCAAGGCGAAGATTGCCAAGCACGAGGGCAAGATCAAGAAGCTGAAGAAAGCCCTGAAATAAGGGCTGCATGATGACAAAAACCGCCTGATGGCGGTTTTTTTATGCATCGGATAATCGAATGCCCCCTCCCTTGGCAGCAGGCGCTTCACCATGGTCTCGCTCCGCAAGGATATTGGGCCAGATACCAACACCCCGCTGGACTCGCTCCCCTGCGCGCTGGCATCATGGTTTTTTCGCATGAAAAACCTCATCGCCAAACTGGCTCTCACATTGGAGTGTAAACATCATGGATCTGAACACATGGATGCTGTTCTTTCTGGCCTATCTGCTGGCCACCCTGACCCCGGGACCCAATGTGCTGCTGGTCGTTAAAAATGGTCTGCAACACGGCTGGCGCGCCGCCCTGCTCAGCATCGCGAGCAACCTGGCCTGTCAGGCGATCCTCATCGGTCTGGTTGCCATGGGCGTGGGCGCCTTGCTGCAGACACTGCCGCCCCTGTTTATCGCCCTCAAGCTGGCGGGCGGTGGCTATCTCATCTATCTCGGCTACAAGGCGCTGCGCGCTGCCAGAGCGGGCAATCAGGAGATGACGCTGGCGGGGTCGAGCGCAAGTGCCAGAAGTAGCCGCTCCTTCTTGCAAGAGGCTTTTCTGGTCTCGGCCAGCAATCCCAAGACCATCATCTTCCTCTGCGCCCTCTTGCCCCAGTTTCTCAATCACCAGAGTCCGCTGCCAATCCAGTTCGTCACCATGTACCTGACCATCTGCGTCATCGTCAGCCTGGTGCACCTGAGCTATGTGGCCCTGGCCAGACGCGCCGGCAGCTACTTCCGGCCGGCGCGCAGCCAGCATCTGTTTAGCCGCATCACCGGTGGACTCTTTATCACACTCGGCGGCGCCATCCTGCTAAGCGGTCGGCCCTGAGCGAGGGCGCCCTACCGAAACGTTGACAAGATCAGCGCGATAAAAAGAACCGCCTGCAGGCGGTTTTTTATTGCGTCATGACGCTGGCATGTCACCCCGTGGCCATGACCGCCAGCGTCTGGCTGTCACCAGCACCTCCTGCTCCAGCCAGGCCTTGTTCGCGACCAGATGAGCCAAGGCCGTGGTCAGCACATCGTTTGCCTTGGCTGTCACAAGACGGTCTCGCCAGGGGATCTTTCCGCGGCGGCTTTGTTGCCCTTCCGACGGACGAGTCAGGTCGCGAGCATAGTGGTGAACATACTCCATGAGGTTCTCTGGCAACCAGAGCGCCAACGGGCGGGTCATGGTGCTGGCAAGCTCGGCGGCGATATCCAGCCCGCGCTGATCCAGATCGCCAAAATGAGCCCAGGGGGTAGCCGCCGGCAATAGCGGGATCAGCTGCTTGGCGAGGGTGGTATTGCGGCCAGGTACATAAAGCAACAACTCCTGAGGTTGCAGCGGATAATCCACGAAAGCGCCCTTGTTCTCCACCGTCACTATCTGCCGCCCTTGCCACTCGATGCCTCGCAACCTGGCCAGGGTACGCTCCGGCAAGGCGAGTTCCCCCAGCAGCTGCAAGCCCTCATCGGCACAATAACGGCGGCCATCCTGCCACAGCAGGGAGAGGGATGAGCCGCAGCGGAGCCGCAGCACCTCATCCCCATACACCCGGACCCCCAACTCGTCGGCTCGCGCCAGCTGGGTCGGTGATAGCGCGGCCTTGCAGTCTCGCAGCCAGAGGCCGCTCAAGGTCGCCGCGTTGATGTGGTGGGGGAGATGCCCCTCCAGCGCCGCCAATACTCTCTCCCCCGACCTGGATGGCTCACCATTGGTCTCCTTGAGCTTGGTGGTCAGAAACAGGTGGCCCCGATCGGTCAACTGGCGAGCGGCACCACGCCCCACGGGCCGGATGCCATCGACCGCACTCAACATGGCATGCAACTCCTGCCCGGCCCGGCTGGTGAGCGGGATCCCCTGCCCCGCCTCCAATGCCAACAACCGGACGCTTAACCCCCGAATATCGGCGCGCTCAAAAAATGCCATCGGCATTCCTCCTGGATGGCTCTATCGAGACACGATGCACCATGGCGGATCACATCAGCCGTGCCTGACCTGACACCCGGATCCCGCTACCGGGCTCGGCCGGGATCTCGGCATGCAGGCGCGATGGCATGCCCATGTCTTCTCCCTGCAGAATGTCGATGGCGCCGCCGTGGGGCCAGTGGATATCGCGCAGATAGCCCGCAAAGGCTGCGGTGGCGGCGCCAGTGGCGGGATCTTCATAGACGCCGCCATAGGCAAAGGGATTGCGGGTATGAAAATGCCGCTCTCCTGCCGCATGCACCAGCAAGATGGTGACCCAGCCTTGCGCCTGCATCAGGGCGCGCCCCTGGACCTGCTCGTAGCGCATGGCGGCGAGGGCTGCGCGGCTGTGCAGGGCCAGCACCAGATGATCGGCGCCGCCATGAATGAGCGCAGGGGCGATACGGGGATCCAGATCCACCTGGGTGTAGCCGAACAGCGTGAGCGCGGCCGCCACCTGTTCGGGTGAGGCAGGCGTGCTGCGGGTCGGCGGAGAGTGCAACGCCGCCTGCCATTGGCCAGCCCCATCCCGCCAGCCCGAGACCCGGATCCTGGCCTGATTGAGCTGCAGTTCATACTCCCCTTCCCCACTGCGCCGCGCCAGGGCGACGCCGAGGGCGATGGTGGCGTGGCCACAGAAAGGCACCTCGGCCTCGGGGGAGAAGTAACGCACCCGCCACTCACGCCCTTCGTCAGAGTGCACACCAGAGTGCAGCGGGGCGGCGAACGCCGTCTCCGAAAATCCCACCTCGGCGGCGATGCGCTGCATCTCGTCCACCGCAGGCAGGTGGGCCCCCAGCCAGACACCGGCGGGATTGCCCCCCTGCTGCCCATCAGCAAAGGCGGCGATCCGCACCAACTCAGTTACCCGTTCCGTCATCACGACTCCTTGTCATTCGCTGTCGAAAAATCCGTTCATGCCTGTTCACCCTTGCCGGCGATGGCACCCTGTATTTGTCCTGACGCTCCTTTATGCCACCAGGAACGTCACTCGGCTCATAGCCTAAATTAAGTGGCACTCCGGTGTCGAACGAGCGCCGCGGATCCGGGCGCTGGCGGCTAGAGTTGGGATATGTGTTTGTATATGAGCCTGTTGTGGAGTGCCATATGTATTCATACACGCTGGATTTCAAGGATCAGGCCGATCAGCTGGCCGCTCCCGAGCACGAGATAGTGCTCAACTGCCCCGCCAATGCTGGCGATATCATCATCTTGTCCGATCAGAGCCGTCATCAGGTGATGTTCGTGAGCCACAGCGCTCACCACAGCAGCCTCTATCTCAATACCGGGATGAGGCGGACCCAGAGCTAGGCTCCGTTACCGCCTGCGAAGCTGGCCAGACGAGGATTAATTGTGAGCCGCCCCTATTCCACTGGCCGAATAACCATGGAGGATGCAGTGATATCCACCATCAACTTGCGAACGTATCCACTAAAAAACTGCTAAATTGTGCCTAATGCAGCACAAAATTACACCACTCTGTTTTTAATCAGAAAATGCTACTAATTTACCAGCGGGTTTCCAGCGACAACCTGACCAGCACGTCGTTATCCCAGCCCACGACGGATGGCAGATTGGATTCGTTATAGGGCGTCAGATTGTAGTGGTAGACATCGGCGCCAAGCACCAGCTGGGTACGCTTGGCCGGATCCCGTCCCAACCAATGATCGATATTCCCTCGCAGCTCCGCCCGGTATTGGCTCTCCAGGGTCTGGTGACCATCCCACCAGCGTCGGGCCAGGCCGGAGAGCGTCCAGTCATCCCCCAGCTTGATCGCGGCCTTGTTGGTGAGCGCATAAGCCAGGGTGCTGTTGCGCAAACCCTCCCGATCGTAACCCCGCTCCCGGGGGGCATCATCATCTATCTCCAGGAAGAACCAGCCGGGCCCTGCATCCAGCGAGTATTGAAATATGTCGCCCTCATAACCCGCGGCCATGGCCGCCAGGGCGGTCATCTGCCGCTCCACCGAGCTGACCGTGTTCATCCTGGTGTTGAAATCCGTCATCCAACCGAGTCGCAGCCGATCATCGCGCCAGACGTCGCCATCCGCGCCGGCGTTCAGCTGCCACCAGATGGGTATGTGGTCCGGGTCCAGGTGATCCTTGTCATTGTCCACGAAGAGATCGACCGAGCCGAACAGATGCAGATCGCTCTGGGTACGCTCATCCACCGACAGGCTAGCGTTGAGCCCATAGGTGTGGGAATCCACATCCGGCACGTTGAAATCATGCACACCGACGCCATAGCGCCAGTCGGCCGCCTCGCCGATAACCGGGATCATGGCGACCACCAACCCTGTGATCAGAGCCTCGAGTCTCATCAGATATCCGTCCTTACCGCCAGGTCGGAAAAGAGCTTGCAACGGCGGGCCAATCCCGCCGCCGCGGTTAATATATTGAGCGCAACAGGCAACGGCTTCGTCAAGCGGACGGGAGCCGGCAAAATGCGCTTCGCTACTCCTTCTTCGGATAATCGAGTGAGACGCTCACCGGCTTGACTCCGGCGATGGCCGACCAGGGCGCCCCATCGAAGGTGAATTGTGCCACGGCGCAGGTCGGCATTCGGGTGATCCCTCGAGAAAGTTGATGTGCAAGCTCGGTGAACTCCGGGTTGTGGCCGACGATCATCACGCACTTTGGCTCGTTACCCAACCCGGCGATCACCTCTAGCAGGGTCGTGGCATCGCAGGCATAGAGCCTGTCGTTGACGAGGATATTCCCGGCCTGATAGTCGAGCGCCGCGGCGATGAGCCTCGCCGTCGACAGGGCCCGACACGCTGGGCTCGACAGGATCAGGTCCGGCTTCACCCCATCCCGCGCCAGACGTTCTCCCATCACGGGGGCATCGCGCTTGCCACGGGCGGCCAAGGGCCGATCCCTGTCAGACAGGGCCCTCTCATCCCAACTCGACTTGGCATGACGAACCAATAACAGCGTTCTCTTCATTGGCCCTCCCGCAGCAACCATTCCTCGGCATCTGGCCATCCATCTGCTGATGGCATGACTGTTATGCCAGATGATAGCGGAAAGTCGGCTGCGAGCCTCAAGCAAAGATCGCTGTAGAAAGAGCGCCCTGCTTGCCCCAATCGATGGCCGTGGCATGGATGCACCGCGCCGAGATCCCGACGGCAGCCCCTGCGCCGTTGGGCAATAAAAAACGGGAGGCAAAGCCTCCCGTTTTCTCCCTCCTCGTCCGGCAGAGCACCATCAGGAGACAGGCTCGCCACCAGCGAGACCAAGGTCACCCAGACCCACCGCCATCTGGGCTATTGGCCCACTTCCTTCATCATGATCAGCCGCAGGGGCTCTGCGAGCAGCGCATCGGCCTGCCGGGCGAAGGCCTGAAAATAGTCGGTGGCACAGTGAGCATCCAGAGCGGCCTGATTGACGAAGGCCTCCCGCATATAAAAAGTTTCAGGCTCGTCGCGCAGCTCGAACAGCACGTAATCGAGATTGCCCGGTTCAAGGCGCGTGGGCTCGATCAGCTCGAGCAACTCACGCCGCAGGCGCTCCCTCATCCCGGCCCTGGCTTTGAGCACTGCAATCGACACTATCTTGTCCGATCTCATCTTCATCATCACACTCCGTTATCAAGAAATTCATTGGCAAAGGATGCCCATCACAGCGGCTTGTCAGCGAGCCAAGGGCGCATCCTTCGACATGAGACGCAGTGTAAGAGCAGGCTATTGATGCGTATAGACAGACAATATGGACAGACTGTTCGCTCTATTGAACAAATCCGAGAGCAACACGGAAGGCAGGTCCCGGGACTGTGAGTGCACCCAAGCCTCCTGAAGGGAAGCCTGCGACCGAGCCATCGAGGCTTTCGCACCAGAGCCAGCCGCTGATCACACGTGCGCCGCGCCGCTGATCACCGACTCGCGCATTCAACTCCCTGGCCTGCAGTCTTCACAGGCACGAGCGGCGCCGTTGCCCATCGGTTCGGTAATCTGGGCCCACACCCAGCCTCCTGGCTCTCTATGCCGCCCTCAGTAAGGCGTGCCGTCTTTATGCAGGGCAGACCAGGCGCCATCGGTGCCTTGTACCAGGGCCAGATCGTCATCGGGGTATTCGACCGTATCGGCAGGCAGTCTGTCGCCGACTTCAAGGTAGGTTACGTCTGCGGAGGATCTGTTCAACAGCTGGTGAGCCAGGCCACTGCTGGCCTTGAAACCGATGCAATCCCCCGGCGACATCGGGAACTCCTCATCACCATGGACTAGCGTGGGGGTCCCCGAGAGGATGTAGATGAACTCATCCTGTCTGGAGTGATGATGCTTGAGCGCCGAGATGGCCCCCGGCGCCAGGGTCGTGAAGTTGACGCCAAAGTTGGTGAGACCGAAGTGATCCCCCAATCTGCGCCTGGTGCGGTGCCTGACCAGGGAGGCGAAGGGTTCTGGATAGAGGGACTTGGCCCCCTGTACCGGGATCTGGGTTAGGTGAACGGGCCTGTGGTCAGCCATCTCGATACCTCCGTCTCTGTGCGCTGGCAAGGGTTACCGACAAGCCGAGTCACAGACTCGGCCATCGCTCACCCCACAGTTAGAGTCCGGCTTTAGTTTCTGTCAATGCGAAGCGTCGTGACATGAGGCCTAACCGGCATTTCTGCAAGCGCTGCAATGGGCAGCGCTGATTGACCCTGCAGCCCCTACATGACTTCGAGCTTGACCTTGATAAGGCCGGATCTGAGGTTGCCTATGCTGCTGAACGCCGCCTTGGAGAGATCGATGACCCGCCCCCTCGGGAAGTTGCCCCTGTCATTGACCTTGACCACCACGCTCTTGCCGTTGGCGACGTTGGTCACCCTCACCATGGAGCCGAAAGGCAGCGTCATGTGGGCCGCCGTGTTGGCGTTGTTCTTGTAAGGCTCGCCGCTCGCCGTCTTCTTGTTGTGGTAGCGATCGGCATAATAGGATGCCAGCCCGGTCTGGGTATAACCCCGCCAACTGCCGCTCTTGCTGGCCTCCGGCTGGCTGCTGCAGGCCGCCAGCAGCAGGCCGAGGGGTAACAGCAGCCCCTTTTGCACCATGGTCCTCATATCCATTTCCTCGATTCTTTATGCGGCGCCATGCCGGCCCGGCGACCAGGCGGCCACCGCCACTCTTGATCCCGCAAACAGGCGCCTACTCTCTCACAGTTTCCATAGAAAACGGGAGGCCCAAGCCTCCCGTTTGTGTGTTCACCCGTCAACCTGTGTCAGGCGATCAACTTGTCGTCGGCGAAGCCGAAGCCCCGCAGGCCCACCACGTGCACATGCTCGTGCTTGCCCTGCACCTTGCGGATGAGCTTGTAGGTGGTGCCCTTCTCGGGACTGATGTTCTCCGGCGCCGCGATGAGCAGCTGCATGTCCTGCCGCTCGCACAGCTCGAACAGGGTGGCGATGGACTTGCCATCCAGGCGCGCCGCCTCGTCCAGGAACAGCAAACGGCAGGGGGCGATGTCCTTGCCGCGCAGGCGGCGGGACTCCTCCTCCCAGCTGATCAGCACCATCAGCAAGATGGCCTGACCTGTACCGATCGCTTCGCCGGTGGAGAGCGCGCCGCTCTCCGCCCGCAGCCAGCCATCGGCGCCACGCTGCACCTCGATCTCGAGCTCCAGGTAGTTGCGATAATCCAGCAAGACATCGCCCATCACCTGGTAGCTGCGCTCCCCTTGCTCTATCTGCGGGTTCAGGCGCTGGAACAGCTTGGCCATGGCCTCGGAGAAGCTGAGCTCCTTGTCGGCGAACAGATCGTTGTGCATGGCGCTCTGATCGGCGAGCGCGGTCAGCAGGCGAGTGTGAGCCTCGCGGATATTGACGTTGAGGCGCACCCCGCGCACCAGACCGAAGGCGATGTTCTGCAGCCCCTGGTTCAGCACCCGGATGCGGTTCTGCTCGCGGCGGATGATGTTGGTGATCTTGGCCGCCACCTCGTGGGAGGAGAGGGACAGATGGTTCTCCCGCTGCTTGAGCTCGTCGGCCAGACGGGCCAGCTCGATCTCCATCTCCTCGATGGCCTCCACCGGATCGTCCGAGCGGATGATGTCGTTGCGGATGCGATCCTTGAGGTAGCGATAGACCTGCACGTAGAAGGCGACCTTCTGCTCTGTGCTGCGGTTGCCCTCGGAGAGGCGCAGCGCATCGCGCAGGGCCTCGTCGTGAGCCACGGCGACGCGCAGGGCGCCGAGGGCCTTGTCCGACATGGATCTCAGCTCGTCGCTGTCCAGATACGCCAGCTCGCGCTTGTTGAGGCGCTTCTCGACGTCGGTATCGCGCGCGAGGCGCACCACCCGTGACCAGCTCGCCTTGTGGCTCACCAGGGATTTGCGGGCACTGAAGTAGTCCTTGCCCTCCAGCTTGAGACGCCCCCCCAGAGATTCAATCTCGCGCTTGCATACCTGCAACTGGGCCTCGGCGCTGGTGCGACGGGAGCGGGTGCGGATGAGCAGCTCTTCGATCTCTTTCTTGTGGGCGCGGGATTTGTCTTCCATGTCGTCGGACAGGGTCAGCCCCATGGCTGCCAGCTCCTGCTCGAACTCGGTCAGAGTCTGGCCCTTGGCCGAGGCGCTGGAATCGAGGGCGGTGCGCAGTTGCAGCGCCTCGGTGTGGCGCAGGCCGATCTGCTTGTGCTGTTCGGTCGCGGTGCGGGCGGCCAGCTCGGCGGCTTTGAGCTTCTCTTTGAGCCGCTCGCTCATCTCGGAGGCTTTGCCGAGCAGGTCTTGGGCATCCTGATAGGCGAAGTGCGGCAGGCGGGCCACCAGCTGATCCAGCGCGTAGCAACGGCGCTTCTGCTCCGCCAGCAATTCGCTCGCCTCGTCATACGCGGCCTGCAGGGCGGCGAGATCCTGGGGATCCTGGCGTAGCACCTGCACCTTGGCCTCCAATTGCTCTAGCGCCTTGCCGTGCTGGGCGATAAAGGCTTCGGCGGCCTTGAGGCTCTCCACATCAGTGCGGGCGGCCTCGAGGCGCTCGGCCAAGTCGGCCTCGGCAAACAGATGGGCGAACGGCAACATGGCCTGCACCAACTGGATATAACGGGTCAGCTGGGCGACCGCGGCTTTGGCCTCGGCGAGCTGCTTGTCGCACTCGGCCATGGCCCCCTGCAACTTGCGCAGCTCGCTCTGCTTGGCTTCCACTTCGGCTTCCGGATCCGGTCTGAACGCGATGTCCAGATGGGCACCGATAAAGTCGCGGAAGTGACCGTAGAGGCGGTGATATTTCTGCTGCTCGAAGGCGGCCTTGGCGTAGCCCTCGATGAGGTTTTCCCGCTCGAGGTCGAGCTGCTCGATGCGTTTCTCCCGGGCGGCGCGGCCAAAGAGCGGCAGCTCGGGGTAGCGGGAGAAGCGCACCTGGCGCTTGCTGGTGTGCACCAACACGGCATCGCCGAGCTCGTCCGCCTCCACCAGATCCTCATCGAACGAATCTGGGTTGCCCTGGATGAGGTAGATATCCTCCGGGCAGTCTTCCAGTTTTTTCAGACGCTCGATGGCGCCCTCGAGGTCGAGCACCACCAGGGCGCTGCGGGCCGGGCCGTAGAGCGCGGAGTAATAAGGGGCATCGTCGATGGAAATGTCGTCGTAGACATCGGAGAGCAACACGCCCCCCACCTGCTCGGCGATGCGGGCGAGGCGCGGATCCGCCTCCCCGGCCCCCAGCTGCAGGTTACGGATCTGCAGCTCCAGCGCCTGTTTCTGGGCCGCGATACGGTTGCTCTGCTGCTCGAACTCCCGCTCCTTGTCGAGCACGGTCTGCATACCGGCGGAGAGCGCCTCGGCGCTGGCGAGCGGCAGCCCGCTTTGCTCGCGCAACTGCTCGAGTTTTTCGAAGGATTTGAGCCAGCGTGGGGCCAGTGCGGTGAGATCCTTGATGTCGCGACCGAGCTGGGCACCCTGATGCTCCAGGCTGGCGCGGCGTTGATTGACCTCTGCCTGTTGCTCGGCAAGCTCTTCCTGGCGGGTACGCTGGGCCTCGAGGAAGAGTTCCAGCTCGTCGCTGCTGGTGATCTGTTGGCCAGAGGCTTCACTCAACTCATCGCGCAGACGCAGCAGGTTCTTCTGGCTCTCGCTCTCTTTTTCCAGGCGAGCCAGGGCGGCGCGCAGCCCCTGCCCCTGGGCTATGCGGGCCTTGTCTTCGATATGGCGCTTGAGCAGAGCCTGGGCTTGGGGCCAGGCAGCCTCGCGGGCGGTCTCGGGGGCAATGCTGAGCAGCAGCGTCAGCGCTGCCTGGTGCTCGGCCACCGCGGCCTTGGCCAGGGCCAGCTGCTGCTCGGCCCCCAGTACTCGACTGGTGAGGCTCTGCTCGACGGCGCGGAACTGGTGCAGGGCCTCGCTCGCCTGCTCGGCGCTCAGCCCCGGCAGCTCGCACTGCTCACGGGCATTGTCCAGCGCCAGTACCACCTGACGGTACTGGATGGCACGGGTCTGCTGGATGTCCAGCGCCTGCTGATAGTCGGCGAGCTGGGTCTTGAGGCTGTCCACCTCGGCTTGCGCCAGCTCCTTGCGCTCCTCCACCTCCAGCAACTGGCCGTGGATCTCTTCCACCACCGCCTGCTGCTGCTCTAGCTTGTCGGTGAGATCCGCCAGATCGGCGCGATACAGCGCGATCTTCTTCTGCAAGCCAACGGCGGCCATCACCTTGGCCAGGTGCTCGGCGGCGCTTTCCAGCTCGTCGGTCAAGAGCTTCTCGCGGTTGGTGAGCTGATCCACCTCGTCGGCCAGATAGATGGCGCGCTGTTTCTCCTCGGCCAGCAGCCGGCGCTTGCCCGCCAGTTCCTGACGGGCCTTGAGGGCCAGCTCGGAGAGGCGGTTCTTCTCGGCGGCGTTGCGCACATAGTCCGCCGCCACGTAATGGGTGGTTTCGGTGATCAGGTTCTTGAACAGATCCCGCTGCCCCTGGGTCTCCTTGATGGCCTCCAGGGTGCGGCGGTTCTCGTAGATGGCCGCCTCCATGTCCTGGAACGCCTTGCGCACGCCGGAGTTCTCCGGCAGCAGATACTCACGCAGGGAGCGGCTGATAGAGGACGAAATGCCGCCGTAGAGGGAGGCTTCGATCAGCCGATAGAACTTGCCGCGATCCTTCTGGTCACGCAATTTCTTGGGCGTGATGCCGAACTCGAACATGAAGTTGTGGTAATCGGTCACCGTATTGAACTTGGCGACTTTCATGGCGCCAAGCTCGGCGGCGGCACCCTTCAGATCGGTGAAAGCGCGCACCCGCCCCTTGCCACCCTCAAGCTTTTCCAGCAAGAGATCGGTCGGCGCCAGATTGGCCGGCACATCCACCAGGGCGAAGGGGGTGATGTTGACCTTGTTGTCACGGTTCGCGACCTGCTCCAGGTGCACACCGACCCAGATCCGCTGCTCGCGGCTGTTCATCACCTCCAGCACCGAGTAGCAATGGCCGCGCTGCAGCTTGCCGTAGAGCCCCTTGTCACGGGACGCGCTCGATGAGCCCGCCTCGGTAGTGTTACGGAAATGAAGCAGAGACTGATCCGGGATCAGGGCCGCGATGAAGGCCGCCATGGTGGTGGACTTGCCCGCCCCGTTGCCGCCGGAAAGCGTCGTCACCAGCTGGTCGAGATCGAAGGTACGGGCGAAGAAGCCGTTCCAGTTGACCATGGTCAGGGATTTGAATTTGCCTCTCACGCCGCACTCTCCATCAAACCTGTCGTCCCCATCGGGACCAAAAATTTAACCTTGCTGATCATCTTCCACCTCCAGCTCAAGCTGCTCTTCGTCCAGATCCGCTTCGATGTCGTCGAACAGGGAATCGCTGCTCGGCATCTCGTCGTCGTGGAAGATGGCTTCCCCTTCCTGGATCATGCGCAGTTGCACCGCGCGGGGATCTTCGTCGGATCGCACGTCGGCGGCGAAGCGGAACACGGATTCATTGACCCGGAATTTGTCGCCGTTGCCGAGCGCCGTGATCATGCCCAGACGCCGCAGGCGGCGCATGGAGGTGCGGATCTTCTCCAGCAGCTTCTTCTTGTCCAGATCGGTGCCGCCGGAGCGGCTGTTGACCATCCGCAACAACTGCTTCTCATCGGCGAGGCTCAGCACCTCCTCCTGCAGCTCACCCATGGCGAACACCCCTTCCGAGGCGAGGCGGTCAGGGCTCAGATAGAGGTAACAGAGCACCTTGCCCACCAGCATGTCGAGCTCGGATAACACCGTTGTTCCGATGTCGGCGCTGGGGCGCGGACGCAGGTAGAAGAAGCCTTCCGGCGCCTTGATGAGCTCCACCTGATAGCGGCCGTAGAAGATCTCCAGCTCGCCGTGAAACTCCACCAGGGCCGAATGCTGCTCGAAGTCGTCGGCACTGATGTGGCGGCCCGAGCGCAAGGCGGTGTCGATGCGCGGAAACAAGGGGTTGGCGATGGCCTCGGCCAATCGCAGCGGCAAGGGAAATTCAGTATTGATCGATGACATAGGCCTGAACCTTGGATCCAGCTTGGTTAATGGGTTTCCATGCGGGTTGGTGGTGAAGTTCACGTTCACCACTGGCATGGCCGAGGCGCACAGCCTGATCTATCAAGAGACGCGCCACATCGAAGTGGGCGTGGGCCGGGTAGTCCAGCAGGTATTCCCGCAGCACGTCGGCGAGATCCAGCTGGGAGCGCTGCTCGGGGTAGCGGGCGAGGTAGCGCTCGATGCGCTCCGCCAGCTCCTGATTGATATCCACCATCTCCAGATACTCCATCTCGAGGGGCACCTCACCGGTCACCTCCTCGTCGTGGATGGCGATGGTCTCGTCCCGCAGCTCCAGCAGGCGCGGCTCCTCGGCCACCCTCAGCAACCAGCTGTGCTGCTCGAAATTGCGGATGGAGTCGCGCAGCCGCTGGCTGAAGGCCCGGTTCTTGTCCATGTCGATGGCGTTGCGGATGAACTTGTGGACGTGCCTGTCGTAGCGGGACCAGAGTTCGATGCACTGCTGGCCCCAGGAGGTGATCACATCGAGCCGTCCTTGCAAAGCGTGAGTCAGCTCCTCGACGTGGAACAAGTCCTCCCGCCCCTGGGCCGCTTCCTGAATGTTGAGCAGACCCGCCTGCAGGCGATGGCCAGCGGCGTCCAGAGTGTCTTGCAGCTCGCGCAGGGTCTGGCCGGTCTCGTGCAGCAACTTCTCGCAGCTGTGAATGGCATCGATCCAGTTCTGGGTCAGCAGGGCCGCTATTTCGCGCTTGACCTGATTTTGCTGCTCATCCATGGCGCGCTGGGTGAGATCGATGCGCCCGAGGGTCTCCTCGAGAGAGAAGCTGAGCCGGGGCAGCACCTCGGCGTCCCACTGCTCGCGGGTATCCAGGGTCAGCGCCGCCTTGCGGGCGGTGTCGAGCTCGGCGGCCAGGTGTTCCAGCAGGATGGAGAGCTTGATGGAGTCGACCTGGCGCTGATCCAGGAAGAAATCGACGATGCCCATGCCGAGGCGCGACAGGCGATAGAGGCTCTCGCCGGCCACCATGTCGGTGTTGAACCGCGACAGCAGTTGCTGGCGAATGAGATCGTTGATGGCGTTGTTGGCGCGACCGCTCTGGGTCTCGTCCATCTGGCCGAAGGCGCTGCTCACATAGCCGAAGGCGTCGTGCAGCGCGGCTTCCGAGAGATCAGACTCATCCTCGGACAAGGTCTTGATCGCAATCAGAAAGGCCAGCCGGTCGGTGGGCAGGCTCAAGGCCAGCCCCTCCTGTCTGACCCATCCCACCATCTCGGGCAGGGTACGGGATGTACTCATCATGACGTTATCATCTCGTTGTTATAACCGAAGGGCCGGCATGCACCTCATGTGCGCATCGCTCCCGCTCGTTGTGTATAGGCCAGAGCCGATGGGTGCTCTGGCGGCTAAATCCCGCAAAAATGGCATCGACTGCGATAGCCCAGGGTCTCAAGCGACCGGTTTTTGCGCCATCACATGGATATAGCGACCAAGGGAGACGAAAGGCTCCTGACGGCAGTACTGCTGCTCCATGGCCAGCAGATCGTCGAACTTCTCGTGCTGATCCTGCTTGTGGCGCATGTAGTCGTGGATGACCCGCACCCCGGTCTTGCCGATGATCTTGAGGCCCCCTCGCCCGATCCAGTCATATACCTGTTCCGGCAGTTGCGGATTGGTGGGGGTCAGGGCGGTCTGGCGCTTCTTGTTCAGCCCCTGGCGCACGTAGTCGAAATTGCCCACCACCAGGCTCTGGAACAACAGGCCGTGACGGTTGTAGAAAAGCAGCGACAGTATGCCCCCTGCATTGACGAAAGGGAACAGACCGAGCAGGGTCTGGCGAGGCTCGGCGAGCCACTCCAGCACGGCGTGGCAGAGCACCAGATCAAAGGTTCCGCTCACGTGCTGCCTGAGATCCTGAATGGGACACTGGATGAGACGAATTCTGTCTTCAAGCCCGTTCTCGGCGATCTGGGTCCGGGCCAGCTCCAGCATCTCCGCCGACAGATCGCACAGCTCCACCTGGTGACCCATGGCCGCGAGCTTCTGGGCGAAGTAGCCAAAGCCGCCCCCCGCATCCAGGATCCGCAGCGGCCGGTTGCCGAGCCGGGCCAGGCAGGCTTCGATGTCGCTCCACACCACCGTGGTGCGGATGCGCCCCTTGGTGGAGTCGTAAATGTTGCGGGCGAACTTGTCGGCGCGTCCGTCAAAACTCTGATCTTGCTTCAAGACAACACTCATCTTCGGCCGCCCCTGCTCGTCGCTCGCAGACTGAGCGCACACAGGGTTGGGCCATGGGAAAAAAGAGGGGTATTCTGTCACATCCCGGATCCGCTGAAAACTCAAGGAGAGGGGTTTGATTCTCTATATGGGATTGGAGTTAATCGCTGGCTTGTACACTGTCCCGCTGGCGGCGTGGCTTTATGATATTCGACCAGATGAACCACCCCTTCTGAACCACTATCCACATCAACGTGGCAGCCAGCACCCACGGCCAGCGTCATGCCTGACACCACAACTGGCAACGCGCTCTTTGCCACACCCGCCACAGCGGCTGCCATCGCAAACTCTTCTTCTTTCTCCATGTATCCCCCTCCAGAAACGACAAAGCTTGCACTTAGGCGGACCAAAAACGAAAAAGGCCAGGGTCGGTGAGACTCTGGCCATGATGGGTAGATGCTAACGCTCTAAAGACGAATCTTCATCAAGCGCAAGGGGTAACACTTAAACTCAACAACGCCGATTATAAAAAACAGACATTTTGTTTATGGCAACCCTTAAAGCGAAGGCGACAAACAGGGCAGCTAGATACGATGCTAGCAACAGCATGGTCCACAGTGGATTGTCTCTAAACACATAAAAAACTGCAAAAGAGAAACACGCCAAGAAAATCACATTCCACTTTAATCTCAAATTTAAAATGCAGCTCAATATTATGCCAGATGGAGCTAAGTACATACTGAACAGCCAAATCGCATAGTACAGCTCTCTCCCCCGAGATGTAGGCGTGTAAAAATTCATGTAAATAATTCGCCCTGCCTCCTCAATCAAGAGAAATGACAATACTGACAACACGCCCATCAGAAGCATGGCGATAAACCTACTTTTTCCATGAAGCATATTGCTCAGCCTCAGCCTGGGTAATTTGTCTGCTAGCTTGTTTGGGTCGACGGTCGTCACGCTCTCGATTAAACGAGCTGCCGGATAAGTTCCCGCTTCCTAACGCTGGGGCGGTAGCGATTCAACCAGCAGATGCAGGAATGTCGTGGGGTTGATGCATTACGATGAACTCACGCCATTCTGGTTCAAGATCCAATGCAGACTGCCTCTCTTGGCTCAATGACAGCCAAAATGGCAACCACAAATACGTCCACCAGTATTCCATATCTCCCTGAAGCGAACCCAAGTCTTCGGGATCAATCCATGGGAATGAGTCTGCCGGGAGAGGTGGCTCTAACCTTGTCTGTTGGAGAGCATCAATCACATCAAGATCATCACTGGCAAACGAGATTACCGTACCAGCAAAGGAAGGATGCAGGAATAGCACCATCTTCCTATCCGAAGGATCATCTGATCGCTCTATGACCTGCGTATTCAGCTCTGGACACACCTGATATCCTATCTGAGAAAGCGCCAGTGTCAGCCTCTCCATGTAGCCTTTGGATACCAAGAAGCGCGCTAAGTAAGCCTCTATTCCCGCATCTAGTGGCAGGCATGCTGGGTACCCACGGTACCCCTGAGCCTGCGCTGCAATGAAACCTGAACCGTTGAAGATTGCTTCTATGTCTAGAGGGCTAGATACTCCCTTTTTTCCTAGCAATTTTTCAAAAATCACTCTCCACCAAGTGTTCATGATATAGCCATTATCAGACAAGCATCGTGCTCACCTCATAATGTTACTCCTCCAATATATCTATGTTCTTGCTGATCTCTTAAGAGAAAGATGAAAGCAAGATACTCCACCATTTTTTATCTACTGTGCTTATATTCAACTCGCCATTATACTCGTCATCAAAAACGACAAAGCTATTTACATCAGTTGTAAACCCCTCCCCTGGGAATCGGAAAGGGACATCATTCCATTTCCCATAACATGCAAAGGGGGATGATTGCCCTATATAATTTCCATTGGCATTATACAAAGCGAAATATATTGGCGATTCAGTAGTCAACAGGCAATATAAACCTATCGGATTAACCGGGTACATATCTCTTAAAAAAACTTTGTATTGGCCATCTTTCGAGACCTCACTAATGGAAGTGTTCTTGCCTAAAAAATTCAATGAAACATGAGCAAGAAGAAACCAGTACGCTACAAAAAACACCGCTAATAACTTAGCTAATTTCTTCATAAATATATGACTCTCTGATTAGGGAGCGGATGTAACCAAAGTACATCCGAGAACACAATGAAGTCTCCTCCCGCATTATGT
>NZ_JRGL01000152.1 GCF_000764655.1 Aeromonas aquatica | reverse complement strand
ACGTAATTGGGACATAGCCTTTTTTATGGCCGCACGGTCTGATCGTTAAGCCTGCAGCCATCTCATTGCCGTTCATTGTCCATTTTTGTCGCGGAAAAAAAGGTGTCGAACACCCCCCCTCTGATGGGGGCTGCCCCCATATGGTGGGATGGTGGCGCAAAAGTTCTGCTCTAGGGTGGATTGGCCCCAAAGAGGGCCTTAAGGAAGCAAACCGCCTGATGGCGCCACTCAACGAATAAGGATATTTGATGAACGCAACTCCCATTGCCCTGCTGCTGGCCGGCGTGCTGGCCTCTCCGCTCTGCGCCGCCGGACTCGATGCCAGGCTCACCCTGGTGGAGGGCGGTACCGAGGATGTGCGGGTCAACCTGACTCTGACCAACACCGGTGACCAACCCATCCGCCTGCTCAAGTGGCAACTGCCGGGCAGCGAGGATGCCCCCCTGTTCCTGGTGGAACGCGATGGCCAGAAGGTCAGCTATGAGGGGGCCCTGATCAAGCGGGCCGCGCCGACCGACAAGGACTTCCAGCTGCTCAAGGCCGGCCAGAGCCTGACGCGGCAGGCGGAGGTGTCCGGTCTCTACGACATGAGCGCCCAGGGTCAGTATCAGATCCGTTATCAGTTGCCGACTGTGGCGCTGGAGGCGAAAGCCGCCAAAGCCAAACAGGCTCAGGCCAGCGAGTCCAACACCGTCAGCCTCTGGGTGGAAGGGGTGAGCGATGAGCGGCTGCAGGCCAAGGCCGCGCCGCTGGCCGACCCCCAGGCGGTGACCGCTTCGGTGAGCTTCAGCGGGCGCTGCACCAACACTCAGAAAACAGACATTCTGGCGGCACTGGACGCGGCCAGTGGTATTACCAATAACTCAACGGGTTATTTGGCAGTGGATAAACCCAGTGGCCAGCGTTATCGTAGCTGGTTTGGTGCCTATGATGCCGCTCGTTGGGATCAGACCGAGCTCCAGTTCAGCAAGATCAAGGATGCCATCGACAACAAGCCACTCACCTTCGATTGCGGCTGCAAGCAGAGCTACTTCGCCTATGTCTACCCGGATCAGCCCTACAAGGTCTATCTGTGCAAGAGCTTCTGGACGGCCCCCGTCACCGGGACCGACTCCCGCGCCGGCACCATAGTCCACGAGCTGAGTCACTTCAACCTGGTGGCGGGCACCGATGATCTGGGTTACGGTCAGGCCAATGCCCGCAACCTGGCGAGCACCGAGCCGCAGAAGGCACTGAACAACGCCGACAACCACGAGTATTTCGCCGAGAATACCCCGAGCGAAAATTGATGTGTGATGGGGCCGACAGGCCCCTTTTTATGTTGAAGGAGGCACCATGATGACGCTCTTGCTGACCACCCTCGCGCTCGCCCCCCTGAGGTGCGAACTGTCGGTGCAGGCCGAAAGCCCGGTGAACGAGCCGTTGCCCCTGGTGATGACTTTGACCAACCAGGGGGAGGGGCCGCTCGAGGTGCTGAGCTGGTTCACCCCGTTCGAGGGCTGGTTCGCCGATGCTATCGATCTCACCCTGGCGGATCGGCCGGTGGCCTACAGGGGGCCGCTCGCCAAGCGGGGCAACCCCGGCGCCGACGACTTCTTCATCCTGGGTGCCGGCCAGCAGAGCCGGGCGGATGCGGAGCTGACCCAGGTCTACGACCTGTCACGTCCCGGGGTCTATCACCTCAGCTACCGCGCCCAGCCGCTGACCCTGACCCAGGGGGTGGCGCCGCGCTGTCCAGCCATCAGCTTTAGCCGTATCGCCGCGCCCTAGGCGGCGCTGCGCCCGGCATCGGTGTTCAGCAGCCCCACTGCGCGGGCGGCCACCGCGAGATAGTGGGCCCCATGGCGGGGTGAGCGGGCCTGCTCCCGCCAGCAGCAGTGCACCAGTTTTATCACGTGATCGTCCAGGCTCGCGATCGCCAGCGGCAACACCTTCTCCCAGTCCAGCCCTGAAACGTCTGGCCAGCGCTGGGATCCCAGCGCCGGTGCCCCGACCGTGATATAGGCCGCGGCTGCGGCTTGCCACATCAGGGTCTGCCAAGGCTCCTGCAGCTCGGCGGGCAGATGACGGGCGACGATGGCGGCGGCCCGGCTGCCGGTCACCAGGTGCAGCAGGGTGAAGTTGCGGGTCTGCCAATAGAGCGGCAGGGCGGCCTCGGCCAGTTGCAGCAACACCTCTGTTCCTTCCTCCAGGCTGCGTGGCAGCGAGTCAGGCCAGCGCGGGTCCGCCGCCACTTGGCGCAGGCGGGCGGTGATCCACTCTCCTTGCCAGCTCGATCCCTCCCACTGCGCCGACAGCCTGGCCAGCAGGCGAGTGACGTCCCGGCAGGGGGCCCCCGTGCCGGCAGGCAGGATCAGGGGCTTGCATTGCCAGGCGGCCAGGGCGGCGGCCTGCTCTCCCTGATGACCATTTTCCAGTGCGCAGGCGAAGCGGATCAGGGGATGAAAGGCGCCTCCCGCGGGGGAGAGGCGCTGGGACAACAGGGCCTCGAAGGTCGGCAGCCAACCCTCCTCGGCAAAGCGGATGGCTAGCTGTTGGCGTAGTTGCACGAAACGACGCTCCTCCTCATCTCCCTGGTTTTCCGTTCCGGCGGGCAGGGAATGGGTACTTTGCCAATGGGCAAAGAAATGCTGTAACTGAGCCGGCGTCGCGCCCATCTCATGCAGGGCGTGCAGTGCCATGGGGCAGTGATTGGTGGTGTCACGGCCGTTGAGGGCGAAGGCCGCGTTGGCATCGAGCAGGGAAGAGAGAAAATCCATAATCCTTTGACTCCTGTTGTCGGGGAAGACAGGATTGTGCAAGTTAAAGCTAACTTGAGGTCAAGGATGGAAAGGGATCGCAAGTGGTTGGCCATAGGCCAGATAGCCAAGCGTGCCGGTGTCAACGCCAGTGCCTTGCGTTTTTACGAGGAAAAGGGGCTGATCCAGAGCCTGCGTAGCGACGGAGGTCAGCGCCTCTATCCACGGGATGCGCTGCGCCGCATCGCCTTTATCCGGGTGGCACAAGGGATGGGGCTGAGCCTCGGCGAGATTGCCGAGGCGCTGGCTGGGCTGCCCGACGGCCGCACGCCGGATCGCCGTGACTGGGAGCAGATCGCCGGTCAGTGGCAAGGGCTGCTCGAACGGCGCATCGAGGCCTTGCAGCTGATGAAGCGCAAACTAGGCGCCTGCATCGGCTGTGGTTGTCTGTCGCTGGAACATTGCGCCCTCTACAACCCTGAGGACCAGGCAGCCTCTGGGGGTAGCGGCCCCCGCTATCTGCTGGGGGACCAGCCCCCCGCCGAGGATTGAACCGCGCAAAGGATGGACAATGGCGGGCCCGGCGGTTGCTGTGCGTCCCTCAGGCAGCCACGGCGTGCCAGCCTGCAGGTCAACAATCTCATCACCGAATGAATTAATGCCCATTCGAGCTCGTTATTTTTGTTATCCATTATTTCGCTAAATATCCCCGTATTTCATGCTTTGGTAATGGAACGCCCCACGTTATGTTTTGTCCATGCAGACAACCAGCCCGATGAATATAAGGCGATGAAGCCGATATATTAATCTCGGTCGGTAACGGCAGAACCCAATTAAATAATTGCATGGCTCCTGATGAAGTTCATTGGCACGCATTCTGGATGTTCATAAATATAACGAGGTGAATAATGAAAAAGCTGCAATCCCTGTTTTTATTGTCCGCCCTGCCACTGGCCTTGCTGACATCGGCACAGGCACAATCCAGTCTCGCCGCCATCCAGAGCGCCGGGGTGATCAAGATAGGCACGGAAGGGGCCTACCCTCCCTTCACCTATCACGACAAGAGCGGCAAGCTGGTGGGCTTTGACGTTGAGATTGGCGAGCTGATCGCAAGCGGCCTCGGCGTGAAGCCGGAGTTTGTGGAGGGCAAGTGGGACGGGCTCATCGCCGGGGTGGATGCCAAGCGCTACGATCTGGTGCTCAACGAGGTGGCCATCACTCCTGAGCGACTCAAGAAGTACGATTTTTCAGACCCTTATATCACCTCCAAGGCGGTGGTGGTGGTCCACAGCGACAACGACAGCATCAAGAGCTTCGCGGATCTGAAGGGCAAGAAATCCTCCCAGTCCCTGACCAGCAACTTCGCCCAGCTGGCCAAGACGTCGGGAGCCGAGGTGGTGGCCACCGAGGGCTTCAACCAGTCCCTTGAGCTGGTGCTGACCGGGCGGGTGGATGCCACCATCAATGACAGCCTCTCCTATCTGGACTTCAAGAAGCAGAAGCCGGACGCCAAGCTGAAGGTGGCGGCGACCGAGCCGAAGGGGGATCAATCTGCCGCCCTGCTCGCCAAGGGACAGCCTGAATTGCTGGCCGCCATCAATCAGACGCTGCGCACCGCCAAGCAAGACGGCAGCTATCAGAAAATATCGCTGAAATATTTTGGTACCGACGTCTCGAATTAATAAGTCAGCAGAATAATAACAATAAAGGAGAATTAACGTGCCAACCTGGTTGCAGTTAATGATCGATTCTTTTTGGCCCCTGCTCAGTGCGGGGCTTATTTTTACGGTGCCACTGACCCTGCTCACCTTCGTGCTCGGCATATTGCTCGGTTTTGTGGTGGCGCTGGCGCGATTATATGGCCCGGCACCGCTGGTGGTGCTGGTACGCTTCTATGTCTGGCTTATTCGAGGCACGCCGCTGCTGGTGCAGCTCTTTCTCATCTTCTACGGCTTGCCGAGCGCCGGCATAGTGCTGGATGCCTTCACCGCCGCTGTCATCGGTTTCACCCTCAATATCGGTGCCTACAGCTCGGAGATCATCCGCGCGACCCTGGCCGCGATCCCGAAAGGGCAGTGGGAGGCGGCCTATTCCATCGGCATGAGCTGGCCCCAAGCGATGTGGCGGGTGATCCTGCCACAGGCGGCGCGCATCGCGGTGCCACCGCTCTCCAACACCTTTATCTCGCTGGTCAAGGACACCTCCCTGGCGGCGGCGGTGACGGTGCCCGAGCTGTTCCAGGCGGCCCAGCGACTCGCCTCCGTCACCTATGAGCCGCTCATCCTCTACATAGAGACGGCCATCATCTACCTGATGTTCAGCTCGGTACTCTCCGCTCTGCAAGACCGGCTGGAGCGCAAGTTGACCCACAAAGAGACCCGGGAGGTCGCCCTATGATCCGGTTGAGTGGCATCGAGAAGCAGTTCGGCGCTCAGAAGGTGCTGAAGGGAGTGGATCTGGCCATGGCGGCGGGCAGCGTCACCGCCCTGATCGGCCCCTCCGGCAGCGGCAAGAGCACCTTGTTGCGCTGTGTGAACCTGTTGGAGCGGCCGGATGCGGGGCAGCTGGTGCTGGGGGGGAGCGAGCTCGATTTCTCGCGCCACCTGTCGCGCCAGAGCGTGCTGAGCCTGCGCCAGCAGACCGGCATGGTGTTTCAGAACTTCCAGCTGTTTCCGCACATGACGGTGCTGGAGAACGTGATGGAGGGGCTGGTGACGGTGCTGAAGTGGCCGAAGGCCAAGGCGGTGGCGCGTGGTTTGCTGCTGCTCGACAAAGTGGGGCTCAGTCACAAGGCCGAGGCAGTTCCCGCAACCCTGTCTGGCGGTCAGCAGCAACGAGTCGCCATCGCACGGGCCCTGGCACCAGCCCCCAAGGTATTATTGTGCGACGAGCCGACCTCGGCGCTGGATCCCGAGCTGGCGCTGGAGGTGGTGGCCGTGCTGCGCCAGCTGGCCCGGGAAGGCACCACCATGCTCATTGCCACCCACGACTTGCGTCTGGCGTCCCAGATTGCCCAGCAGGTGATCTTTCTGGAGGCGGGGGAGGTGGTGGAGGCGGGCAGTACGCGCCAGATGTTTACCGCCCCCAAGCGGGCACGCACCTTCGAGTACATCTCCACCCTGACCGAGCGGTTGCCGGAGAACTGGAGTATCTAGCGGCCGTCGTGGTGAACGGGTGGTTAGCCACCTAAAGAAACAGCCCCGCAGATGCGGGGCTGTTTCTTTGGGGGAGGTGAACCTTAGATGGCAGATTAAACGGCCAGATAGTCCATGATCCCTTCGGCGGCCTTGCGACCCTCGTAGATGGCGGTGACCACCAGATCCGAGCCGCGCACCGCATCGCCACCGGCGAACACCTTGGGGTTGCTGGTCTGGAAGGCGTAATCCGCCTTCTCACTCGCCTTGATGCGATCCCGGCTGTCGAGATCGATGCCAAAATCTGCCATCCAGGGCTGGGGGTTGGGCTGGAAGCCAAACGCCATCACCACCGCATCGGCGGCCAGCACCTGCTCGGAACCTTCGATCACCACCGGATTGCGGCGGCCATTGGCATCGGGTGCGCCGAGCTCGGTGCTCACCACCTTGATGCCGCAGGTGCGACCATGGGCATCGAGCTCCACGCCGATGGGCTGCAGGTTGAACATGAATTCCACCCCTTCCTCGTGGGCGTTCTTCACCTCCCGCTTGGAGCCGGGCATGTTCTCGGCGTCGCGACGGTAGGCGCAGATCACCTTGTCGGCGCCCTGGCGGATGGCGGTGCGCACGCAGTCCATGGCGGTATCGCCACCGCCGAGCACCACCACCTGTTTGCCTGCGAAGTCGATGTAATCGGCCTGTGCCTTCTCGAAGCCCAACAGTCGGTTGGCGTTGGAGATGAGGTAGGGCAGGGCGTCGTACACGCCGGGCGCGGTCTCATTCTCGAAGCCACCCTTCATGAACTTGTAGGTGCCGACCCCGAGGAAGACCGCATCGAACTCACCGAGCAAGTCGGCGAAGGTGACATCCCGGCCCACCTCGGTCTCGAGACGGAACTCGATCCCCATGCCCTCGAAGATCTCGCGCCGGCGTTGCATCACCTCTTTTTCCAGCTTGAAGGAGGGGATGCCGAAGGTCAGCAGGCCGCCGATCTCCGGATACTTGTCGAACACCACGGCGCTGACACCGCTGCGCGCCAGCACGTCGGCGCAGGCGAGTCCGGCCGGGCCGGCGCCGATGACGGCGACCCGTTTGCCGGTCTGGACCACCTTGGAGAGATCAGGGCGCCAGCCCATCTCGAACGCCTTGTCGGTGATGTATTTCTCGATGTTGCCTATGGTGACGGCGCCGAAGCGATCGTTGAGGGTGCAGGCACCCTCGCACAGGCGGTCTTGCGGGCAGACCCGGCCGCACACTTCCGGCAGGCTGTTGGTCTGGTGGGAGAGCTCCACCGCCTCTAGGATGCGCCCCTCGTTGGCCAGTTTCAGCCAGTTGGGGATGTAGTTGTGCACCGGGCACTTCCACTCGCAATAGGGGTTGCCGCAGTCGAGGCAGCGATCCGCCTGCATGCCGACCTGGGCCTGATTGAAGGGCTCGTAGATCTCCACAAACTGGATCTTGCGGATCTTGAGCGGTTTCTTCGGCGGGTCGACCCGCTGGACGTCGATAAACTGGAATACGTTCTGGCTCATAGGGTTCCCTCCTTATTGCGCCTGGATTCTGAGTTCTGCACTAGAGCGGCTGGTGTGGCCAAGCAGGGACTTGACGTCGCTGGACTTGGGTTTGATCAGCCTGAACTTGGGCACATAGGAGTCGAAATTGGCCAGGATCTCCTCGGCGCGCGAGCTGCCTGTCTCATTGAGGTGCGCCGTGATGATACCGCGCAGGTGCTCCTGATGGATGGCGAGATCCGCCACGTCCAGCAGTTCCACCAGCTCGGGGTTGGTGCGCTTGGCAAAGTTGCCGCACTCGTCGAGCACGTAGGCAAAGCCGCCTGTCATGCCCGCCGCGAAGTTGACGCCCGTGGTACCGAGTATGGTGACGATGCCGCCTGTCATATATTCACAGCCGTTGTCGCCTATCCCCTCGACCACCGCCAGGGCGCCGGAGTTGCGCACCGCGAAGCGCTCGCCCGCGGTGCCTGCGGCGTAGAGCTTGCCGCCGGTGGCGCCGTAGAGGCAGGTGTTGCCGATGATGGCCGCCTCGTGGGACTTGAATGCCACGCCGACGTGGGGTTTGACCACCAGCTTGCCGCCGGTCATGCCCTTGCCCACGTAGTCGTTGGCGTCGCCGGTGAGTATCATCTCGAGGCCGCCGGCGTTCCAGACGCCGAAGCTCTGGCCCGCGGTGCCGTTGAAGTGGACCCGTACCGGATCCGCCGCCATGCCCTGGTTGCCGTGGCGCTTGACGATCTCGCCAGACAGGCGCGCCCCCACCGAGCGGTCGGTGTTGCGGATGTCGTAGCGGAATTCACCGCCCGACTTGTGCTCGACCGCCTCCAGCAGGTCGTCCACCATCTTGAGGTTGAGCGGCCCCTTGTCGAAGGTCGGGTTGTGCTGCTGGCTGAACAGGCTGGAGCCTGCCGGTGCTACCGGGCTCGCCAGTATGCCGGAGAGATCCAGCTTGGCCTGACGGGCGGTGAGGCCGGGCAGGGCTTCGAGCAAGTCGGTGCGACCGATGAGATCCGTCAGTTGGCTGACACCAAGCTTGGCCATCAGTTCGCGGGTCTCTTCGGCGATGAACTTGAAGTAGTTCATCACCATCTCCGGCAGGCCGGTGAAGTGCTCGCGGCGCAGCTTCTCATCCTGGGTCGCGACGCCGGTGGCGCAGTTGTTCAGGTGGCAGATGCGCAGGTATTTGCAACCGAGCGCCACCATGGGGCCGGTACCGAAGCCGAAGCTCTCGGCGCCGAGGATGGCCGCCTTGATGATGTCGAGGCCGGTCTTGAGACCGCCGTCCACCTGTAGCCGCACCTTGTGGCGCAGGCCGTTGGCGACCAGCGCCTGTTGGGTCTCGGCCAGGCCCAGCTCCCAGGGGGAACCGGCGTATTTCACCGAGCTCAGGGGGCTGGCACCGGTGCCGCCGTCATAACCCGAGACGGTGATGAAGTCGGCATAGGCCTTGGCCACGCCGCAGGCGATGGTACCGACACCGGGCTCGGACACCAGCTTGACCGACACCAGGCAGTCCGGGTTGATCTGCTTGATGTCGAAGATGAGCTGGGCCAGATCCTCGATGGAGTAGATGTCGTGGTGCGGCGGCGGCGAGATCAGGGTCACGCCGGGCACCGAGTAACGCAGCTTGGCTATCTGGGCGGTGACCTTGTCACCGGGCAGCTGGCCACCTTCACCGGGCTTGGCGCCCTGGGCCACCTTGATCTGCACCACGTCCGCATTCATCAGGTAGTGCGGGGTGACGCCGAAGCGCCCCGAGGCGACCTGCTTGATGCGTGAATTCTTCTCGGTGCCGAAGCGCTTGGGATCTTCACCACCTTCACCGGAGTTGCTCTTGCCGCCGAGCCGGTTCATGGCCACGGCCAGCGCCTCGTGCGCCTCAGGCCCCAGGGCGCCTATGGACATGGCGGCGGAGTCGAAGCGGGGGAACAGGTTGGCGGCAGGCTCTACCTGCTCCAGTGCAATGGGGTTGGCTACGGCCTTGAGGGCGAGCAGATCGCGCAGGGTGGCGACCGGGCGCTCATTCACCAGGCGGGCGTACTCCTTGTAATCGGCGTAGTCGCCGGAGCGCACCGCCACTTGCAGGCTCTGCACCACGTCCGGGTTGTAGGTGTGGTACTCGCCACCGTGGACGAACTTGAGCAGACCGCCCTGAGTGAGCTCCTTGCGCGCCAACCAGGCCTGGCGGGCCAGGTTGACCTGATCCTGCTGGATGTCGCCAAAGTCACTGCCCTGGATACGGCTGGCGACGCCGCGGAAGCACAGCTCGACCACGGATTGGGAGAGACCCACCGCCTCGAACAGCTGGGAGCAGCGGTAGCTAGCCACAGTGCTGATGCCCATCTTGGACATCACCTTGTAGAGGCCCTTGTTGATGCCGTTGCGGTAGTTGAGCATGGCCTGGCGCAGGCTCATCTTGAGCACGCCTTCCTCTACTTGCTTGGCGAGGGTCTCGTAGGCGAGATAGGGATAAATGGCGGTGGCGCCAAAGCCCAGCAGCACGGAGAAGTGGTGCGGATCGCGCACGCTAGCGGTTTCCACCAAAATATTGGCATCACAGCGCAGGTTGTTGTCGACTAGGGTGCGTTGCACCGCGCCCACCGCCATGGCGGCGGGGATGGGCAGGGTATCGGCACTGACGTCCCGATCCGACAGGATCAGCAGGACGGTACCACCACGTGCCTTGTCGGCTGCGTCGTTGCACAGCCGCTCCAGCGCCCCTTGCAGCCCCTCTTCGGGCAGGTAGTTGAGGCTCAGCACCGCATGACGGTAGTGTTCCCCCTCCAGCGCCAGCAGCTGATGGAAGTCGGAGTAGAGCAGGATCGGCGACTGGAACAGCACCCGGTGGGCGTGGCCGAAGGTCTCGTTGAACACGTTCTGCTCGCGGCCGATACAGGTGGCCAGCGACATGACGTGATTCTCCCGCAGCGGATCGATGGGCGGGTTGGTGACTTGGGCGAACATCTGGCGGAAGTAGTCGTACAGGGTACGTTGGCTGGAGGAGAGCACCGCCATCGGGGTGTCATCCCCCATGGAGCCCACCGCCTCCTGGCCGTTCTCGCCGAGCACGCGGATGATCTGATCCAGCTCCTCGTAGGAGTAGCCGAACAGTTTCTGATAGGTCTTGAGCTGATCGTCCGAGAACTCGCGGGCGCCGGTGCTGGCGTCATCCATCTGCTCGAACGGCACCAGCCGCTTGCAGTGCTTGTCCATCCACTGCTTGTAGGTGTGACGGCTCTTGAGATCGTCATCGATCTCGAAGCTGGTCCACACCTTGCCGTTGCTGGTATCCACCACGAACAGCTCGCCCGGACCGACCCGGCCCTTCTCCAACACCTCGTCGGGGGTGTAGTCCCAGGTGCCGACCTCGGAGGCGAGGGTGATGAACTTGTCCTTGGTGATGACGTAGCGGGCTGGGCGCAGGCCGTTACGGTCCAGCGCGCAGGTGGCGTAGCGGCCATCGGTCATGACGATGCCGGCCGGACCATCCCAGGGCTCCATGTGCATGGAGTTGAAGTCATAGAAGGCGCGCAGATCGTCATCCATGTTCGGGTGCTTCTGCCATGCAGGCGGGATCAGCAGGCGCATAGCCCGGAACAGGTCCATGCCACCGGCCAGGAAGAGATCCAGCATGTTGTCGAGGCTGGAGGAGTCGGAGCCCGTGGTGTTGACGAAGGGGGCCGCCTCTTGCAGATCCGGAATGAGCGGGGTGGCGAACTTGTAGCTGCGCGCCTTGGCCCACTGGCGGTTGCCGGCTATGGTGTTGATCTCGCCGTTGTGGGCGAGATAACGGAAGGGTTGCGCCAGCGGCCAGCGCGGGCTGGTGTTGGTGGAGAAGCGCTGGTGGAACACGCAGATGGCGGCCTGCATGCGGATGTCGGCGAGATCCAGATAGAAGCGCGGCAAATCCACCGGCATGCACAGTCCTTTGTAGACGGTGACCAGGTTGGAGAGGCTGACCACATAGAAGTAGTCGTCGCTGATGCGCTTCTCGATGCGGCGGCGCACTATATAAAGGCGGCGCTCGAGATCCTTGTCGACCCAGCCTGGCGGCGCGTTGACAAAGACCTGTTCAATGCTGGGCAGGGACGCCTTGGCAATGGGACCGAGCACATTGGTATCGATGGGCACCTTGCGCCAACCGACCAGACTCAGGGTCTCTCTTTCCAGCTCCTCGTCGATGATGTCGCGGGTCTGCTGGGCCAATACGGGGTCCGGGTTGAGGAACAGCATGCCAACCGCATAGTTGCGGCCCAGGTGCCATCCCTTCTCTTCGGCGACAGCGCGATAGAAGCTGTCCGGTTTTTGCAGCAGCAGACCACAGCCATCGCCGGTCTTGCCGTCGGCGGAGATACCGCCGCGGTGCTGCATGCGAGCCAAGGCTGACATCGCGAGACGGACAAGCTTGTGGCTGGCTTCCCCTTCCATGTGGGCCAACAGGCCGAAGCCACAGTTATCCCTCTCCAGCTTTGGATCATATAGTGACATTGCATTTCTCCCTTGCTCGGCCTTCCATCGCACTGTCATCGACAGACTGCATAAATTGCGATTGGCTCTTGTGGTTCCGTCCGCCTGAGGTGGCGAATCTCCAAACTAATGGGATTTTCGGGCAAGGTCAATTGGACATCCCGCTTGTTTGCAATGTTACACCGCCATAACAAAATGTCGGTTTTAGAGTGTTGAGGGGGAATTATCTCAATAAAAATCTTTAATATTTATATATTGTAGTTTTTTGTGCTGATAACTTTGGCTTTAGTGGTTGACTGCATCGTGCCGGTGAACTGTAGTAATCTTACCAACCCTGGGTCATGAGGTCTGGCAGGGATCACATTTCGGCGTTCTGCGTCTTGCATTTATCCCCATGCGGGCTATTGAAGAAATTTCAATGTCTTACATAGAGTTATGAGATCCATTTCGGCTCTTCTCTCATCTTGCATGTCGACGTAATGGTTTCCAAAAGTACCCTGAGCCCTCAGTTGGCGGATACTTATTCGGTATATGATGAATATTTATATGTTTTTGGTTCCCGGCTTCGCTTGATCCAGCTCAGCCTCCCGACTGGCTCCCGCCCGTACAATGGCGCCCCTTTAGCGGAGGTGTCATGCAGTTACACGAACTCGTCAATACATTCGGCCAGGATCTCAAGCAGCGGCACGGCCAGAAGATCCACAAACTCTCCATTCACGGCGCCTTCACCTGCCCGAATAGAGACGGCACCCTGGGGCGCGGTGGCTGCACCTTCTGCAACGTCTCCTCCTTCGCCGACGAGTCGGCCCAGCAGCTCTCAGTGGTGCAGCAACTGCTGGCCCGCCGGGACGAGGTCACCCGGGCCAAACGCTACCTCGCCTATTTCCAGGCCTACACCAGCACCTATGCCGAGGTGGAATACCTGCAGCGCATGTATGAGGAGGCGTTGTCGGTCAGCGACATGGTGGGGATCTGCGTCGGCACCCGCCCCGACTGCGTGCCGGATGCGGTGCTGGATCTGCTGTCCGGCTACCAGGCCCGAGGCTATGAGGTGTGGCTGGAGCTGGGCTTGCAGAGCGCCAGCGACAAGACGTTGCAGCGCATCAACCGGGGACACGGCTATGGCGCCTATGAAGATGCGGTGCGCCGTGCCCATCAAAGGGGCATCAAGGTCTGCGCTCACCTGATCGTCGGCCTGCCGGGAGAGGCGGCTATGGACAGTCTGGAGACCCTGCATCGCATCGTGGACACCGGTGTGGAGGGGATCAAGCTGCACCCGCTGCACGTGGTGGAGGGGAGTACCCTCGGCAAGGCCTGGCGGGCGGGGAGGCTGGAGGTGCCGACACTTGAGCAATATATAGAGGCGGCGGTGGCCATGATCCAGCACACGCCCCCCGAGGTGGTCTATCACCGCATCTCGGCTTCAGCCCGCCGTCCGACCCTGTTGGCCCCGGCTTGGTGCGAGAATCGCTGGACCGCCATGGCCGGTATCGCCACCGAGCTGGCTCGCTCCGGGTCCCAGGGACATAGCCTGGGTCGACCCTTCTCCCTCGACGGTTTTAATGAGTTGTCACTCTAATTTCATTAAAAAAACAGAGGCTTATTAGATGAAATTCAGTCTTTGCAGTATAGTTTCATTCAAGTCGCCTTGATAAGATGGTCGGCTTGAAAAAGATATTGTTATCAATAAGCTTCTATAATTTCCGAACCGGGCAGGATATCTTGCACTCGATGCCGCACTCTCATCGCCACCGAGTCCAGAACATAATGACAATCTTCCCGGCTTGACGATGTTTGGGTCTGGTGATGGCATCAAAAGGTCATTGCCCTGTGCGCTAATTTGGTTGTCGGCTTTCGGTGACGGACGTCAGGCTTCGTTATTCAAAAGACCGCCGTCACAATGAGGACGGTAATATTTCCCCGCGACAACCGTCTAAATCATGTTTTGACAGGATGCTATGCAAGCAGAAACTAGCCGTATTGATGAGCTATTGGAATGCCTGGTCTTCTTGACCCGCTTTTATGGCGTGCCCAACAGCCAGGATGCCTTGACTACCGGCTTGCCGTTGGTGTCCGGTCGTCTGAGCACGGTACTCTTTCCCCGCGCCGCCGAGCGTGGCGGCCTGTCCGCCCGCGAAGTGCTTCAGCCCCTCGCGGAAGTCTCCTCTCTGCTGCTGCCTTGTGTATTGCAGACCCGGAATGGTGGCGCCTGCATCCTGCTGGAATGGAATGAGGACAGGACTCAGGGCAGGGTGATCTTCCCCCAGGCCGGGGATGCGGCGCAGTGGGTCAGCACCGCCCAATTGGGTGACGAGTACAATGGCCGGCTGTTTTTCGTCAAGAAACAGTTCAAGTTCGATGAGCGTTCCCCCAAGGTGCTGGAGACCCGTGATGGACACTGGTTCTGGAGCACCTTGTTTGAATCCAGGGGGATCTACCGGGATGTACTGATCGCCTCCATCCTCATCAACTTGTTCGCGGTGGCCAGTCCGCTGTTCACCATGAACGTTTACGACAAGATAGTGCCCAACCTGGCGTTCGATTCCCTCTGGGTGTTAGCGGCAGGGGCCATGGTGGTGTTCACCTTTGATTTCGTGATGCGCCAACTGCGCAGCTACTTCATCGATATCGCGGGCAAGAAGTCGGACGTTCTGCTGTCGGCCAAGATTTTCGCCAAGGTGATGGGGATGAAGATGGAGTCCCGTCCCGCCTCTACGGGGGCCTTCGCCAAACACCTGCAGGAGTTTGAGTCAGTCCGGGAGTTCTTCACCTCGGCCACTGTGTCCACGCTCATCGACCTGCCCTTCGCCATCTTCTTCCTGCTGATCATCTGGATCTTCGCCGGCGTCATGGTGGTGGTGCCCATCGTCGCCATCCTGATCCTGGTGGCATACAGCTTCTATATCCAGGAGCCGCTCAAGCAGTCGATCGAGGAGGGTTCCCGTCTTGCCTCCCAGAAGAACGCCAACCTGATCGAGAGCATCTCCGGCCTTGAAACCGTCAAGATCTTCGGTGCCGAGAGCATGTTCCAGCATCGCTGGGAGCAGGCGGTGTCCCACATTTCCACCTGGGGCGTGCAAACCCGTCGCATCACCAACTCCATGTCGTCTCTGGCAAGCTACATCCAGCAGGTGGTGACAGTGGGGCTGGTCATCGTCGGGGTTTACCAGATTTCGGAAGGGCTGGTGACCATGGGCGGCATGATCGCCGCTGTCATGCTATCGAGCCGGGCCATCGCGCCCATGGTGCAGTTGTCCGTACTCTCCACCCGTTACAACCAGGCCAAGTCTGCGCTCGAGATCCTGGAGAAGATCATGACGACGCCGGGTGAGCAGGAGGAGGGGAAACAATATATTCATCACCCCATCATCGCGGGTCGCATCGAATTCGAGAACGTCTCCTTCAAATACCCGGGCATGGAAACCAGCACCCTGCACAACATCTCGCTGCGCATCGAGCCGGGTGAAAAGGTGGCCATCATAGGCCGGATCGGGGCGGGCAAGACCACCCTGGAGAAGCTGCTAATGGGACTCTATCGGCCCACCGACGGCTCTGTGCGACTCGATGGCTTCGAGCTGGATCAACTGGCGCCGGCCGCCATTCGCCGCAACATAGGCTGCGTACCGCAGGACGTGACTCTGTTCTTTGGCTCGGTGCGCGACAATATCATGCTGGGCAACCCGCTGGTGGATGATGCGCGCGTCTTGCGGGCGGCCAAGCGTGCCGGGGTGACCAACTTTACCAACCGGGATCCCAATGGGCTGGATCGGCAGATCGGCGAGGGGGGGCGTCAGCTCTCCGGGGGCCAGCGTCAGGCGATCCTGCTGGCTAGGGCCCTGCTCAATGATCCACCC
>NZ_JRGL01000151.1 GCF_000764655.1 Aeromonas aquatica | reverse complement strand
GGAAGAGAGACAGTAGATGTTGAAAGGCTTGGGTATCCATGATGGTGGCCCTCAGGGGGATGACCTATTTCAAGGTTAGCCTTTCAACACGTAATTGGGACAGCGCCATAAATAAGGACAATATTCGCTCGGTGCGCCCATGGCGCCGACCGCCCTCCCGTCACTGGTAGCGGGTGAACTGGCGCGGATCGAACGCCTCGCGGATCGCCTCGCCGATGAAGGAGACCATGATCAGCACCAGGCTCACCGCCACCACCACTGAGCTCACTATCCAGATGGCATCCAGGTTGTTGATGCCCTGGGAGAGCAGCTCCCCCCAGCTCGGGGTGGGCGGCGCCAGGCCGAAGCCCAGGTAATCCAGCGCCGTCAGGGTGGAGATGTTGCCCACCACGGCGAAGGGCGCCAGGGTAACGATCATCATCAGGGTGTTCGGCAAGATGTGGTGGAAGATGATGCGGCGGGTGCTCGCCCCCTGGGCCCGCGCCGCCATCACATAGTCCCGCGCCCGCTCCTTGTAGGTGAGGGTGCGCATGTACCAGGTGATCCCCATCCAGCCGAACAGCACGTTGATGCCGACGAAGAGGCCGAAGTTCGGCTTGGTGAGGGACACCAGGATCATGATGACGTAGAGGAAGGGCACCTGGGACCAGATCTCGATAAAGCGCTGCAAGATGAGGTCGAAGCGCCCGCCGAGGAAGCCCATCATGCAACCGAGGCTGACACCGATGACGTAGCTCGCCACCAGGGTGATGAAGGCGAAGCCGATGGCGATGCGAAAGCCGTACACCAGCCGCGCCAGCACGTCACGACCGCTGGTGTCGGTGCCGAGGAAGTGGCGATCGGCCAGGCTCGGGGCATAGGGCGGATAGACATCCTGCTTGAAGTCCTGCTCGTAGGGATTCCAGGGCACCGGCGGCAGCAGCACCCAGTCGCCCTTGCCCTCCTGGGCAAACTTGGCCTGCAACTGGCGATAGTTGGTCTCGTATTCGTAGTCCAGCCCGAAGTGCTGGCCCGGGATCACGTCGCCGTAGGTAGGGAAGTAGAGCTCCCCCTGATAGCTCAGCGCCAGTGCCCGGCTGTTGACCAGCAGCTCCGCCAGCAGGGAGAGGATCACCAGCAGCGAGAAGAGGATGAAGGAGTAGTAGCCGCGCTTGATGGACTTGAAGCGCTTGAGCTTTTTCAGGGTGACCGGATTTAGCTGAAAAGTCATGTTCAGTCTCCAAACCTGACACGGGGATCCACCGAGACTGCAGCGCAGATATCGGCGACGACACTGAGCGCTATCGGCATAACGAACGACATCGGCTTCATGTTCAGTCTCCAAATCTGACGCGAGGATCCACCAGCGCAACGCAGATATCGGAGACGATATTGCCCACCAGCATCAGCATGGAGGTGATGGCCAGGATCCCCATGACGGTGGGGTAATCCCGCTCGACGATGGCCTCGTAGCCGAGCAGGCCTATGCCGTCGATGTTGAAGATGGTCTCGATGAGAAAAGACCCGCCGAAGAAGACGGTGAGCACGGACCCTAAATGGCTCGCGATGGGGATCAGACTGTTGCGCATGGCGTGATGGGTGACCGCCTTGCGAAACGGCAGCCCCTTGGCCACGGCGGTGCGCACGTAATCCGCCGACAGGTTCTCCATCAGGCTGTTCTTCATGGTCATGGTGAGGATGGCGAAGTCGCCGATGGCGTAGGCGATCAGCGGTAGCAGGGCGTGGCTGAACAACACGCGGATCTGTTCCCAGGCCCCTTGCGTCGAATCGAATTCGTCCCCCGGGAAGCCCCCCATGGGCAGCCACTCCAGGTGGAAGGCAAACACCGTGATGAGGAAGATCCCCACCACGTAGGCGGGCAGCGCATAGGCCATGTAGATGAGCATTGAGCTTAAGGAGTCGAAGCGGCTGTTATGCCTGAGCGCCTTGGCCACCCCGAGGGGGATGGAGACGGCGTAGCTCAGCAGGAAGGTCGCCAGCCCGAAGAAGGCCGTGACCGGCAGCCTGTCCTTGATGAGGCCCCACACCGGCTCGTAGTAGCGGGTCGACTCCCCCAGATCCAGCACCGCCAGCTTCTGCAGCCACTCCCAGTAGGCGATCAGCATGGGCTTGTCCAGACCGTAGAAGGCCTTGAGCTCCTCGATCTGCTCGTCGGAGAGCGCCTGGGCCCCCTTGCTGCCACTGGAGCGCCCGGTCTCGTTCTGGGAGACCTGCGCCTGCAGCATCATGCGCTCCACCGGGCCGCCCGGCACGAAACGGGTGATGCTGAAGACGAGCAGGGTGATTCCGAGAAAGGTCGGGATGATGAGCAGCATCCGACGCAGAAAATACGACAGCATGGGGAAACCTCGTCCTTGTTGCGCTTGCATGGCCGCGTCATTCCGCGCAGCGGCCTCTCCTTGCCGGCATGGGTCCTTGAATTGGCGGCAACACCAACCCCGTGCCTGTTACCGCTACTTTAGAACGAACATCTTGAATAGCCACACCTTTTTGAAGCGCTTACCGCGAAGCTTGAGCGTCTCCGTGCCGATCTGATGACCATCGGGCCCGGGTGCCTTGAAAAGGCCACGCCATCGAGCGGGGCTGCACCAGCCACATCTCATAAAAAATCCGGAGCCTGAGCTCCGGATTGGTCGTCTCTACGATGGCATCAGAAAGATGCCGCTTCGCCACATCAGTAGTTGCATACCAGCTTCCAACTGCCGTCACCCGCCTTGGGTTCGCTGCTGGTCCACCAGTTTGCCTGCCAGACGGCCTTGTTGTTGGTCATGCGATCCTGGCCATTGGCGTGATCGCCGCGCGGCCAAGCCGGGTAGGCATTGTACTCCGCCGGATTGACGCTCTGGCTGCTGCAGCTGGTGCCACCGCTGCCACCATCACCCCCACTGCTGCCACCCAGCACCGCCTCGGCCAAGGCCGGGAAGTCGGACTTCAGGCCTATGGTCTGGCTACCGCTGACGAGGCGTATGCCGCTCGGCACACCCGCCGCCGGCAGGTAGTAGGTCATGGCCACTTCGACGTCAGAGCCCGGTGTCCAGGCCTTCCAGGTCGGCAGCGTCATGGCCACCTTGTGGAAGTCCTTCTCGCTCGCGATGCCGTCCGAGTTCTGGTTGCCGCCGCTCTCGACCACGGTTAGCCCCATGCCGCTCTGATCCGTGATGGTGTCAGAGGTGGAGGTGGGCACCAGGAACTCGATGCGGGTCCCGCCCGGTATGGTCTGGGTCGACTTGTTCGTCAGTTTGAGCGTGGGGTTGATCGGGTAGTTCGAGTCCCCTTCCTTGAAGCCGGTCAGGCTCACGCCGATGTCGAGCTGGGCCGCCGGTGCCGGCAGATCGTTCTGCTTCAGGTTCGCCTTGCTCGCCTTGCTGAACTTCTCATAGGCCAGGCTGGTGAGGGTGCTGCCCATGACATATTCGTTCTTGGCCGGATCGAACGCGTAATCCCCCGCCATCTCCCAGAACATGACGCCCCCCAGGCCGCGCTTGACGATGTAGTCCAGCTTCTTGCCCATGGACTCTTCATCTTCGGTGGAGAGGAACACCTTCTTCTCTTCGTTCCACAGCCAGGGCGCCTGCGCCTTGTCGTCGTAGTAACGCACGTACTTGCCCTGGATCACGTCCGCCGGGTTGTTGGGATCCAGACCCCAGGCGGTGCCATAGCTCGGCAGTGTGGTGATGCCGAGGCTGGCCGCGTGCTCCAGGTTCTTGGCATGCCACATGGGCACGGCGCCGGCGCCGACCTCGTTGCCGTTCTTGTCCAGATCGTGCCAGATGTTGTCGATGCCGACAGCGCCGTTGCCGCAGGGGATGGTGCTGCCCCCCGTGCCCGGCTGGCAATTGCTCTGGCTCGGCAGGGCCGCCTTGCCGTTGAGACCATGGGTACCGCCGGTGACCCCTTGCCAGCCACGGGTGTAGTAAGGCACCCCTATGTTGATCTTGCCGGCCGCCAGGGCGCCACGGAAGTAGTGGGCCGACCAGGCCGCGTTCAGATAGCCGATGGCGCCGTACTGGGCCTGGCTATAGACGCCCCACTGGGCCAGCTCGGGATCCGCCTTGTTGTCGAACAGCGCGGCGTTGTGGGCCACGAAGTTGTTCCAGGCGCCGTGGAAGTCATAGGTCATCAGGTTGACGTAATCCAGATACTGGGTGACCTGGAAGTTCTCCATGCCGCGCAGCAGATAGGCCGACGCCGGTGAGGCGATGGTCAGCATGTACTTGCGGCCATCCTCGGTGCCGGCGCTGTCCAGCCGCGTACGCAGGGTCTTCATCAGGACTTCGTAGTTGGCAAACAGCTTGGCCCGGCACTGGTTGGAGAGCGGGAAGTCGTTGGGGTTGCCCGCATCCTTCATGGAGGTGGGGTACTCGTAGTCCACGTCCACCCCGTCGAAGCCGTACTGGCGGATGAAGCCCACCGCCGAGTCGGCGAAGGCGTTGATGCCGGCGGTGTTGACCGAGCAATCGCCCTTGGTGGTGGCGGTATAGAAGCCACGGGTATCGGCCCAGCCCCCCACCGAGATCAGCGTCTTCACGTCCGGGTACTGTTTCTTGTACTTGGAGAGCAGGTTGAGGTGACCCTGGTAGGCAAACTCCGGATCCATCTCGGCGCCCGGCACCCCCTCCCAGGTCAGCTTGGTGGCGGCATCGTCCACCTTGATCAGGTGGCTCTGCTCGTCCACCCCGGCGAAGGCATAGTTGATGTGGGTGATCTTGTCCCAGGGAATGTCGCTCACCAGGTAGGCGGGCAGGCCGTTCTTGCCGGTGCGCCAGGAGGTGAAGTAACCGATGACGCGGCGGGCATGGTCATCCCCCATGCACTCGCTGCCATCGGCGCGGTAGACCTGACGAATGTCGCAGGAGAGGTTGCCCCCGGTGGGCGGCAACGCCGCCTCTTCCACCTGCACATCCACCTGGCTCGATTCACCGACCAGATTGGCCTTGTCGGTGGCCACCAGCTTGAGACCGGTGAGCCCCTTGTTCTGCGGCGTCCAGCTCAGTTGCCAGGGGGCGCTGCTGTCTTCACCCACCTTCTGGCCATTCACAAAGAGCTCTACCTTGGCCACGTCGTTGTTGGCGTCAGTCACATTTGCCGTCACGGTGGCGGCGCGGCCCAGGGTCAGCTTGGCGCCAGCGGCCGGGCTGCTGATGCTCACCTTGGGTGCCTCTGGCGCCACCACGGCGCTGACATTGAAGCTGACGCTGGCCTCGCTCAAGACCTTGCCATCCTTGTCCAGCCCACGGGACTTGAGCTGATGGGGACCGACGCCGCTCGCCACCCAGCTTGCCGACCAGGGGGCCGCGCTGCTCAGCGCCACCTGGGTGCCATCGATCAGATACTCGACCTTGACCAGGCCGCTGCTGTTGCCACTCAGGCTCACCGCCAGGGCCACCGGGGTGCCTTCGTTGAAAGCGCTACTAACGGCGGGCGAGCTGATGGCGAGCCCAAGGGCCGGCGCGGTGCCACCGTCGCTGAAGGGTTTCCAGGCATCGGCCCAGACGGCGCCAACGCCGGGGGCATAGTGGTAGGGCGAGGCGCCGCACCAACCGGAGTAGGGGAATTCTTTGCATTCGTAGAGGTTGCCGACGTTGCTGACGACATCGCCAGCCTTGTAAGCAGTGCCAGCCTGATAGACGGGATAAGCGGCGTGCGCCCAGGCGGGCATGGCCGCGAGGGCAACCAGCATGGCAAGCCTGCTGGGCCTGAAGGTCTGTTGCATTGTTTTATCTTCCTTGTTTTGTCTTGGCTTTTAAGACCGGGCAAAGCGCAATAGCAACAGGGGAGAAGGGTCGACGACAGGCCATGGACGGGCCACATACCCTCATGTCACCCGGGGAAACCCCGCTATCTGGCCCGAAGGGGCAGATCGGAGGCTTTGCGTCCCGGCATCACTGCCGGTTTGCCCTTTACCTGGGTTCCGTGAGGAACAGGGCGAGTATAGGAAGCAAGTTGCAGATGCTCAATCTTTGTTCTCGAAGAGAAATATGTAAACGCCAGCGGGATCACAGTATTCCCACTTTCACCAAGTGACATATTTGTCAGTTATTTCAACTTGTTAGCCAGATCAAATAAATGAAATCGGCCTCTTTTGTCTCCCAGTAATGTGCGTTGGCTCACTGGTATGAACTGCCAGAAATGTGACAATGCGCGCCCTTGGTCAACGAGCCAAGGCTATGGAAACACTGGCAAAAATAAAAAAGGAATACCCATGAAAGGAACACCTACCCTGCTGTCGCTGGCCGTGGGGCTCGCCCTTGCGTCCCCGTCTGTCTATGCCGCCGGCTTCAGTTGCCCGGCCGACAATGCCCTCACCCCCATCCCCGCCATTCAAGGCAGTGGCGACAAGAGCCCGCTGATCCCGGATGATCTGTTTGAAAGCACCCAGAGCGTCTCGGTCAAGGCCGTGGTCTCCGCCCTCGGCGAGAGCCTGAACAAGGGCTTCTACCTGCAGGACCTGCAGGGGGATGGCAACCCCCAGACCTCGGACGGCATCTTCGTCTACCTGAACGACAAGAATTTCGCGACCAAATACCCGGGCATCAAGCCGGGTGCCGTGATCTGTCTGGAAGCCAAGGTCGAAGAGTATTTCAACCACACCCAGCTCAAGCCTGTCTTCGATAGCGGCAGCGCGCGTCTGCAGGTCGTGGCACAGGGCAGTGCCCCGGCCGCCACGGCGCTGCGGGTGCTGGAGGGGGAAACCCTGGCCCGGGCGCTGGAGCGCCACGAGGGGATGCGGGTGCGACTCGATGCCGATAGTGAGCTCAAAATAAGCCGCAACTTCAGCTACGACTACGCCGCCAAGCGCAATAACCTGGTGCTCTCCCACCTGGCGCCACTGATGAAGCCGACCCAGTTGCACGTGGCGGGCAGCGACGAAGCCAAGGCACTGGCACAAACCAATGCCGGTAACCGGGTGTTCCTCGAATCCGACTTCAAGGCGGCCGACGGCAAGCTGCCCTGGCTGCCGGCCTGGGAGCCGGAGCAGGGTTACCTGCGCGTCGGTGATACGCCGGTCAACCTGGAGGCCCTGGTCGGCTACAGCTACAACGAATACCGGCTGATAGTGCCAAAAGAGCAGGCCATCACCGCGGGGGATCTGCTGCGCACCGACGAGAACGATCGCCAGAGCGCCCCGGCCCGCACCGCCGGCACTGACCTGCGTATCGGCAGCTTCAACGTGCTCAACTACTTCACCAGCCACTCCAGCGTGGGCGGCGCCCTCAACGTGCTCTGCGTGGATCAGGCGGATGCGGACAGCGCCAAGGGCTGCAACCGCGGCGCCAAGGATCTGACTGACTTCCAGCAACAGCGCACCAAGATAGTCAACGCCATCACCGAGATGGACGCAGACCTCCTCGGCCTGATGGAGATGGAGAACAACGGCTTCGACGAGCACTCCGCCATCAGCAGCCTGGTCGCGAGCCTCAACGCCCAGCAGAAGGATGTCAGCCAACACTACGCCTTCGTCAGCCTGCCCAAGGCCCTGCTCGGTCAGGATCGCTTCTTCGGTGGCGACGCCATCATGGTGGCCATGATCTACCGCCCGGCCAAGCTGACCCCGAGCGGGGATGCCAGCCTGATCCAGCTGCCCGAGCAGCGCTACATCACCGGTGGCGTCGCCAAGACCGCCGGCCAGCGCGACTCCCTGGTGCAGAGCTTCACGGTAGCGGGTGGCAACGAGCCGCTTACCCTGGTGGTCAACCACCTGAAATCCAAGGGTTCTGGCTGCTTTGAAAACGGGGATGGCAAGACCGAGCCTGCGGATCTGCAGGGCAAGTGCACCGAGTTCCGGGTCAGCGCCGCCAAGGTGCTGGGGGAAACGGTGAACAAGCTGCCGGGCCAGGTGCTGCTGGTGGGGGACTTCAACTCCTACGCCAAGGAAGACCCGATCCGGGTGCTGACCGACTATGCGCCGGCCAGCAGCGATCGCAAGATCCGCTCCGCCTCCCACACCTTCCTCGGCGAGCAGGCTTACGAGCAAGTAGGCCAGGAAGTGGGCAAGAGCTATGGTCTGGTGGATCTGAACGTCAAGTTCAACCAGGCCAAGGCCATCTCCTACAGCTATGAGGCCGAACTCGGCACCCTGGACTACGCCCTCGCCAACCCGGCGCTGGCCAAGCGGGTGATCGCGGTCGCCGACTGGCACATCAACTCCTACGAGAGCAACCTGTTCGAGTACGGTCGTGGCTTCACCGGCGACATGATCAAGTCCGACAACCCGTTCAGCGCCTCGGATCACGATCCCATCATCGTCGACCTCAAGTTGCAGGAAGAGAGCAAGGGCGGCGGTGGCGGTGCCATGGGTGCCCTGCTGCTGGCCCTGTTGCCGCTGGCCTGGCGCCGCCGACACACCTCATAACTCGCTCTGAATAACGAAAAAAGCCCGCGACAGTCGCGGGCTTTTTCATTTAGGCCATTTGATTTGTAAATGAAGAGTCGTTAGCCATGAAAAAAACAAATGCCTGAACAAACAAAAAGGCCACCGGGATAACGGTGGCCTTTTAATGTTTGGTGGAGCTACGCGGGATCGAACCGCGGACCTCTTGCATGCCATGCAAGCGCTCTCCCAGCTGAGCTATAACCCCAAATTTTACTCTTTGAACAAGCGGTTCTGGCGGCCGCTTGTTTTACTGCGAAATATTGGTGGAGCTACGCGGGATCGAACCGCGGACCTCTTGCATGCCATGCAAGCGCTCTCCCAGCTGAGCTATAACCCCAAAATCTTTACTCTTTAGACAATCGGTTCTGGCGTCCGCTTGCCTCATTGCGAAATAGTGGTGGAGCTACGCGGGAT
>NZ_JRGL01000150.1 GCF_000764655.1 Aeromonas aquatica | reverse complement strand
CGGGCCAGCAGATTGGGAATATCCGGTCGTTCAGATTGGGCGGCCTTATAACGGTGTGCGCCCGGCTGCTTGGATGCCAGCCCGCCTTCCTTCATCAGGTTACGTACTTTGAATCGACCAATCTGATACCCCAACTCCCGCATCATCGACATCAAGGCGCGGCTGCCTGCCGAGCCCCGGCTCTCTTTAAACAAACGGCGCAACTCGCTGCGCTGTTGCATGCGCTCACGGTTAATCGCTCGCCTGCGAGCCAGATAATCGTAAAAACAGGAAGTGGGAACATCAAAAGCGCAGCAGACCAGGGTAATGGGGGCTTGCTCCCTTAATCGGTCTATCAGCGCGTACGTGTGAATTCGTCCGCCATCAAGAGAGCCGTAGCCTTTTTTAGAATGTCCTTTTCACGTTCGAGCCGGTTAATACGGGCTTCCAGCTCCTGGATTTTCTGCTGTTCCGGAGTCAGTGCTTTGCTGATAGGGGTGGTGCCGGTTCGTTCGGATTGCAGTTGCTGAACCCAGCGGCGAAGTACGGTTTCACCAACATCCAGTGAACGGCTGGCTTCGGGGACAGAATATCCCTGGTCGAGCACCAGGGATGCGGCTTCGGGTTTGAATTCGGCAGTAAATGAGCGACGTA
>NZ_JRGL01000015.1 GCF_000764655.1 Aeromonas aquatica | reverse complement strand
GGTTGGCTCCAACCGTTTCATCGGTTCATTAATCGCTTTGCTTGGATTGGCCTTCAGCCTGACAGTTTCCGACGGCTCTGTCACTATGGAAGGTGTGTTACTTATTCTGGTTGCCGCGTTCTGTTGGTCGATTTCTGGTATTTTGCTTAAAAAATCAAAAACAAAACGAATTTTCTCCTTCAGCGTGTGGTCTATGCTCTTTGCTCCCATTCCACTTTTTTTAATTTCCTACCTTCAGGTCGGGACAAACGGTTTTACTGCCTTGGTAGAAAATATGACCACACTCGATATATTCTCAATTATATACCAAGCTTATTGCACAACGCTGTTCGGTTACTGGATCTGGAATAGGTTGGTTGTGTCTTACCATTTGTCTCATGTGGCCCCTTTTACTTTACTCGTACCAATCTTTGCCATTTTAGGTTCAAGTATTTTGTTTCACGAGGCCATATCTTCACAAAAAGTGTTAAGCTGTGCTTTGATCGCAATTGGTTTGTTAATTGGTAGCTTTCCTGCCACTAAATTAAAATTGTTAGCACAGCATCTTAAATTTATGTGATCCCGAGTTTAAAAAGAAAGGTTAGTATTTTGAATCACCGACAGATGTGTGTTCATACCGCACGTGAGCTTATGAATAAAGTATGGAATGATAAGGTCCCTGAGTTCGTGACAGATGTTATGACTTCCACAACCACGATTGAAAGTCCAATTCAACTGTCTGTAGGACCTGATTCATTTTGCAATACATTAAAAGTGTGGCAGCACGCATTTCCAACGTTACTGTATAAAGAAGATAGTATTACAACTTATAATAACGAAATTGTTATCGAATGGACCACAAAAGGAAAACACTTAGGTGAATTTTTGAGCATTGCTGCAACTGGTAAAGATCTGGTTTACCAAGGAAGTTCACGGTTTACTTTTATAAATAATAAAATCAGCTATTACTCATCTGTTATTGACATCCAGAGCATATTAGGTCAGTTAATGGGGAGGTCTTTATCGCAATGCGAAAATATAAAGCTGCGAAGTCCTTTAGAGGACCTGTATGATGTTATCCCAAAACTGCTCTCGCCCTTCTTAACAAGGCGTCAGGTAGAGTGCCTTTCGTTGTCGACATTAAGTTTGTCAGTAAAAGAAGTAGCCACTATTTTAAAAATCAAAGACAGCTCAGTTCAAACCCACCTGAAACGAGCCTTCGAATTGCTTAACATCAGCAATAAAAAAATGTTCATGAATTATATTTGTGATAACAACACAATAGAGGTATTAATCAGAATGGGGATACATCTGAAGAAAAAAATCTAGTTTCAATTCGTTTTTTTCCAAATTTTGGCTTTGTTGCTGTACTGGGCATCGGTTGTATTTTGATAGGTCTTGTCGCGAAGTTGACGAAGCAAGCGAGCATTCTTGGCCATGGGAGCAGAGCCTCTATGCGAGCAAAAAACGCCTCTTTGCGAGTTTTGCGACGTTTGCCATTGAACTCGCAGTCCGCGAAGGTGAGCTGGTGACTCATGCTGAACCTCATCCCTGATATCAAGTGGGGCCATGATCTCACACCAAGGACTTATTCGCACCCTCACTTTTACTTGATCATCCTGAATGCATCTGACAAGAGCAACATCTTAACATCAGTCTGTATCCCACTTTTCCCACTTTATCTGGCCTCTGCTACCACCTTGGCCTGTTGTAGCCGTTCAAACTTGGCATGCACCCGATTGGGGTAGAGGTCGGTGTAGATCTGCCAGAGGATGTTGATGTTTCTGTGGCCGGTGACTTGGGCGACTTCATCAATGACAAAGCCAGCTTCAAACAGACGGCAGGCTCCTTCGCGGCGCAGGTCGTGCCAGCGTAAGTCTTCAATGCCAAGCTCTGTTCTGACTCGCTGGAAACCGGCGGTGACGCTCTTACCGTTGTAGGGGAAGATGCGATCATCAGTTCTGGGCTGACGCTTGAGGATCTCCCAGGCTTCACCCAACAGAGGAACCAGCATATGGTTCCCTATCTTCTTTCTCGGGTCTTTGCGGTCTTCCACCATTACTGCCCGGTTTTTCTCATCTACGCCTGACCACTTGATCTTGCACACCTCGCTAATCCGCATGCAGCTCAGGATGGCGAAGTTGAGCAGCTCTGTGTATGGAATCTTGGCCATGCTATGGTTCTGCCGTTTTTCCAGCCCTTGGATGATCCGTTCCAGTTCATTGCTCACCGGACGGCGGGTGCGCTTCTGGGCTTTTCCAACCAGTTTCAGGTTGTTGAGAGTCTTACGGGCTTCCAGGATGAGCTTGTTGTCGACCGGAATATTGAAAACGGGATTGGCGGCAGCAAAGACAGAACCAAGGTAGCTTACGTCGTGGGCAATAGTGGCAGGCGAGGCTCCCGCATCTCTTCTGGCTTGGCAGTGGTCGACCAGGTCCTTGATGGTTAGCTGATCGGCATTGAGTGTGGCGATATCGCAATCGGCAACCAAGTCGAGGCAGTAGGCCTTGGTTCTGCCTATGGTGGGGCTGATGGCCGGGTGGGCGCGGTAGAGAGCAATGAGTTCGCGGATGGTGGGAACGGGTTGCAACTGGCCTGGCAAACCATCTCGCTCGATCATCGCTACCACCTGCATTCCCCAGCTCTTGGCGTCGGACTGTCTGCCAAAGGTTCGGGATTCTCGGTATACTACCTCTTCGCCTTTATGTTCCCTGACGGTACAGCGATAGCGTAACTCGCCTTTGCTGGTCTTACGTTTTTCTATTGTGTAGCCGGCCATAGATACCTCGTGGAGTACACCTGCCCCATGAAATGGTGGGGCAGATATGGGGCATGTTCAATCAACAAATGTCTGGAAACACCCGTAAATGACTCAGAAACAAATCAGTGAAAACCCCGTGAAATCAGGCTCTGAGGCCATATCTGGCAAGCCTGCCCACCGCCAGACATTCTCGATTGCCCCCATGCTGGACTGGACCGATCGGCACTGCCGCTATTTCCATCGGTTGATGACCAGCCAGACGCTACTTTATACCGAGATGGTCACCACGGGTGCCATCATCCACGGCAAGGGCGATTATCTGGGCTACAGCGAGCAGGAGCACCCCATCTCCCTGCAGCTGGGGGGCAGCAATCCGGTGGATCTGGCCCGTTGCGCCAAGCTTGCCGAGGAGCGCGGTTATGACGAGATCAACCTCAACGTGGGCTGCCCGTCTGACAGGGTCCAGAACGGCCGCTTTGGTGCCTGCCTGATGGGAGAACCCGCCCTGGTCGCCGACTGCGTCAAGGCGATGCGCGATGTGGTGGGGATCCCGGTGACGGTCAAGACCCGGATCGGCATCGACGATCAGGACTCCTACGAATTCTTGCAAGCCTTCATCGAGCAGGTCCGTGACGCCGGCTGCGACACCTTCATCGTCCACGCCCGCAAGGCCTGGCTGAGCGGTCTGAGCCCCCGCGAGAACCGCGAGATCCCGCCGCTGGACTATCCGCGCGTCTACCAGGTCAAACAGGATTATTCCAATCTCACCATCGCCCTCAACGGCGGCGTGACCAGTCTGGAGCAGACCCTGGCGCACCTGCAGCACCTGGATGGAGTCATGATGGGGCGCGAGGCCTATCAGAACCCTTACATCCTGTCGCAAGTAGACAATCAGGTGTTCGGGTTGAACAAAGAGGTGCCGAGCCGGCATGAGGTGGTGCGCATGATGTTGCCCTACATGGAGCAGGAACTGGCCAAGGGCAACTACCTCTCCCACATGACCCGCCACATGCTGGGCCTGTTCCAGAACATGCAGGGGGCCCGCGCCTGGCGCCGTCACCTGAGCGAGAACGCCTGCAAGCCGGGCGCCGGCATTCAGGTGGTGCTGGATGCCATGGCCAAGGTGCCGGAATTCGCCCAATCCGAGACGGTGGAGTAAGCCATGTATCGCTTCACCGGATCCTGGCTGCACAAGGCGCTGGTGCGTCTGTGCGCCGGCCTGCTCGCCATCCTCGGCATCAAGCTCAGCGCCTTCTACCTGCTGGGTCTGTTGATCGTGATCGGGCTGCACAGGGAACAACTGCTGGGCTAGCACCCGCCGTCCTGCCACAGGATGTAAAAAAGCCGGAGCACTGATGCTCCGGCTTTTTTATGTCTGCCACGGCGCCCTGACTATTCGCCCGATTCCACAAACTGCAGCTCGGGGGGGGTTGAGGTCAACACGTCGGCGCAGTAATCCCAGGTCGAGATGCGATAGTGCTGCAGATCCTCGTCCAGGTGCAGGCCGTCGGACTCCTGATGGAACCAGCTGGCGAAACGGGACGGGATGATCAGCTGGATTTGCTCCTCGATGGCATGACTGTCACGGCCTTCTGCCAGATCGCAGTCTTCCATCACCCGCACGGCGAAAATATGACGGAAATTGACCCGGCAGAGCGGTTGCGGTGGCAAGTCGATGCTGCGGGCGCGGCCCAGCACGACCGTCAGGTTGTCGCCCCAGATATCCTGATGCAGTTCGGCCACGACCAGGCCGGGGGGGAGTTGGCGGGAGGGTGCCCATGGCACGGCAACCTGCCGAATGGCATTCTTCTGTTCCATATCCACCTCGCTACAGCGCATGCCATATCCTGAGTGTATCTGAAACAAATTTGGCTGACGATGGCAAGAAAAAACCCGGCTGATGCCGGGTTTCGTTCGATTACTTTACGCTGTTACTTTACGGCGTCTTTCAGCGCCTTGCCTGCCACAAAGGACGGCACATTGGCGGCTGCAATCTGGATCTCTTTACCAGTTTGCGGGTTACGACCGGTACGGCCCGCACGATGGTTGACCTTGAAGGTACCAAAACCCACCAACTGAACGGCATCGCCCTCTTTCAGGCTCTGGGTAATACCATTGATGATCTCTTCCAGAGCAACTTTGGCCTGAGCTTTGCTCAGGTCTGCTTTGGCGGCAATTGCATCGACAAGTTGAGCTTTGTTCATAACATTTCCTTTATGATCGGGCATTTAGCACCGGGCCACTCTATTCAAAAAAAAACACTCAGGCAAAGGCTTTATCAGCCGGGTTGGCTTGAATGCTGGGGTTTTCATCAAGATCTGCGGAAATAGTCACATATCTCGCCCCTTCGTCGTCCTGATTGACGGTACGGTGGCGAACAACCGATGAGGACTTGTACGCAAACCCCCATCTGATGTAACAATATCCCCACACTCCTATTGACGGTCAACAGTATTTTCCCTAGTTAATAGGGAGTGTCATCAGTCGATGGGAATGACCGCAGGCTTGCAGCCATCGAGCTCCATGCCATGCCCACGGAGGGACTATGTTAACTGAACTGGAAAAAACCAAGCGCGCACTGGCAGGCAAGCACAGGGCGATAGACGACTGGCTGGATGCCAGGCAGGCGTTACTGGTCGAGTACATGCGGCTGGCCGGGCTCATGCCTGCCAGATCCAAACAACGATCCCTCCCCGGTCATGTCGAGCTGCAACGCTTCTGCGAGCAGCTAGTCGACTACGTCAGCGCCGGTCACTTCGAAATCTACAACCACGTGGTCACCGCCTTCGAGCAGGCCAGCGGCGACAAGCTGGAGCTGGCCAAACGCATCTATCCCCATATCCGGGCCTGTACCGAGTTTGCCCTGGAGTTCAACGATAAATACAGCAACGCCAACGAGGCGCAGCTGCTGTTGCTCGACGAGGACCTGAATCATCTGGGGCCCGTGCTGGAGGACAGGTTCAAGCAGGAGGATCGGCTGGTCAAGGCACTGCAGGTGGTCGAATCCCTCAGCCACCGGCAGGTTTGATGCCCAATATCTGAGCCAGTTCAAGATCCTGATGAGCAAGCTACATTACACTCTGGAACCTGAATTGTTAGCACTGCGTTCGAGCGCAGACCGGAGATGAACATGGCCGAGCGACGCCACTTTACCAGGATCTTCTATCTGACTGCCGCCAAGCTGATCCAGGGGACACGTCAGTGGCGGACCCAGCTGGTCGATGTCTCCCTGCAGGGTGCCCTGTTGCTCAGACCCGAGGATTGGTCCGGCAGCGACGACAAGGAGTACGAGATCTGCTTCGTGCTCGGCGGCAGTGACATCGAGATCAAGATGCAGGTGACGCTGACCCATGAGGCCAGCAAGAAGCTGGGGTTCTACTGTCACCACATCGACATCGACAGCGCCAGCCACCTCAAGCGGATGATCGAGCTGAACGTCGGGGAAGAGCAGCTGTTGTATCGCGAGCTGGAGCAGTTGCTGCAAGAGCACAAAGAGCACAGTCCTCCCTCTGCCTGAGCCGCAGAAACGAAAAAGGAGCGCCATGCGCTCCTTTTTATTACCTGTTATCCGCCCTGTGCTACAAAGCCTCGAGGGCATCTGCCAGCTTCTTCACCGGCACCACCTCCATCCCTTCGATGGGATGCTTGGGGGCGTTGGCGTGGGGCACTATGGCGCGGCGGAAGCCGTGCTTGGCCGCCTCCTGCAAGCGCTCCTGGCCAGAGGGCACGGGCCGGATCTCGCCGGACAGCCCCACCTCGCCAAACACCACTAGGTCCTTGGGCAGGGCCTGATCCCGGAAGCTGGACACCATGGCCAGCAGGAGCGCGAGATCCGCGCTGGTCTCCTCGACCTTGACCCCGCCCACCACGTTGATGAAGACATCCTGATCCGCCATCTGCAGGCCACCGTGACGGTGCAGCACCGCCAGCAGCATGGCGAGGCGGTTGTGATCCATCCCCACCGCCACCCGGCGCGGATTGGAGACCTGGGAGTAATCCACCAGCGCCTGCAATTCCACCAGCAGCGGGCGCGTCCCCTCCCAGATCACCATGACGATGGAGCCTGGGGCCTGCTCGTCACCGCGACTCAGGAAGATGGCGGAGGGGTTGCTCACCTCCTTCATCCCCTGCCCCGTCATGGCGAACACGCCGAGCTCGTTGACCGCACCGAACCGGTTCTTGTGGGAACGCAGGGTCCGAAAGCGTGAGTCGTGGGCACCGTCCAGCAGCACGGAGCAGTCGACGCAGTGTTCCAGCACCTTGGGTCCGGCCAGGGTGCCGTCCTTGGTGACGTGGCCCACCATGAAGATGGCGACATGGTTCTGCTTGGCGTAGCGGGTGAGCAGGGCCGCGGATTCCCGTACCTGGGAGACGGAGCCGGGGGATGACTGCACATCCGCCACGTGCATCACCTGGATGGAGTCGATAACCATGATCTGCGGCTGCTCCTGCTGGGCAATGATGCAGATCTGCTCGACGCTGGTCTCGGACAACATCCGCAGCTTGTCGGTGGGCAGCCCAAGTCGGTTGGCCCGCATCGCCACCTGTTGCAGGGACTCTTCCCCGGTCACGTAGAGGGTCTTCATCCGCTCGGCCAGGCCGCACATGGTCTGCAGCAACAGGGTCGATTTACCCGCCCCCGGGTTGCCGCCAATCAGGATGGCCGAGCCCGGCACCACGCCGCCGCCCAGCACTCGATCCAGCTCCTTGAAGCCCGAGCCGAAACGGGGGATCTCGGTGGTGGCGACCTCCGCCAGGGTCTGTACCTGGCTGCCGATGGCACCGGCATAGCCGGTGTAACGGGCGCTCTTGCCAGGGGTGGTGACCCCGAGCCGGACCTCGGTGATGGTGTTCCACTCCTTGCACTCGCCGCACTGACCTTGCCAGCGGGTGAAGTCGGCTCCACATTCGGTACAAACATAGGCGGTTTTGTTTTTGGCCATGGATAACTCGGGGACAGGATGATTTCCTGCTTGATATACTGGTTTGCGACCGACAGATCAAACCCAGAATCGGAAAAGTGACTTTCCGCGGCAGGAATACATGGATTCAGAACAACCGCTACACCTGATAGAACAGCTTGTCCCCCTGCTCAGAGAAAAGGATTTCGACGAGATCTTCAACCGCCTGACCCAGAACGAGAATGCCAACAGCCGCTTCTTGCTCAAGATGGAGATCAAGCGTAAATGTGCCCCCTGCCGGCGGGTGATCGACATGCGCAACGAGCTGAGCGATCTCTGCCTGGTGCACGAGTTTGAAGGGGTCACCCATTTCATGCCCACCGAGGCGGTCGAGCAATTTCAATCCCAGTGCTACCTCTACCGGGACAGCTACACCCTGGGGGTCTACGAGGCGCTGCAGGCCTGGTACAAACTCAATCAGGGCCGGGGGGAGAGCCTGTCCCTGCCCGCCAGCCCCTTTCGCCTCTTCGACGTTCAGGCCATCCCCTTCGCCAGCCACTACGGCCGGCAAGAGGAGCGGATGCACTTCAGCTCCGCCATGGTGCTCAAGCTGCAAAATGGGGAGAAGCTGTTTGCCAAGAGTTCGGACATCTCCCTCGGCGGGATCCGGGTCTCCGTCCCCTATCTGCCCGACTACCAGACCGGCGAGCAGCTCGATGTGCTCTTCACCGGTCTGGAGCGGGAACATGCCAACCCCATACTGCGCTCGCCCATCGGCTACCAGATCCTGGGGGAAGAGCAGAAGGAGGGGAAGTTCTGGCTGCGGCTGGTGAAGAGCGGTGACTACCCCGCCTTCGACAACTTCCTGCGCGAGTTCATCGAACACAACCGCAACCGCTACCGGGTCAGCGTCGATTACCTGTTGTCGGCGGCCATCGTCAAGGGCTACGAGCAGTTCTACCTGCCACGTATGACCGGCATGCCGCTGTTCTTTGGCAAGGGCGACAGCCCCGCCCTGGAGATGGCCCTGCGTACCGAGAACAACCAGCACGTGCTCGAGTACTGGCGGGATGCCAAGAACCGCGACATGCTCGCCAGCCTCTTCCCGGCGGCGCGGATGCGCTCGCTGATCCCGGCCAGAGGAGCACTGCGCGAAACCCTGATCTACAGCTTCACCCATTCGGTACGCAGCCACCTCTACTTCTTCTCCGCCACCCGGGAGGAGTTGCAGCAGAGCGGCCTGGCCTCGCTGTTCTTCCAGGTCGGCGCTCGCCGCCCCAGCTGGCGCGTTTATAAATTCAGCCTGGAGGCTTGTTCTCTGCACGAGGCGGATCTCGATAGCCAGTCGGAGTCCCATCAGTTGCAGGATATGCTGATGCGCGAGCGGCTCCAGCAGATAGGCCATGTCGGCCTGCTGCAGGAGATCGGGTTGGACAATCAGCGCGACGAGTTTCGCTACGATGCCAACCAGCCACACAATGCCAACGAGTTGCAGCGCTTCGGCCACGACACCAGCGCTACCCCCTTCGACATCGAGACGCTGCACTACGTGCAACTGCGCAAGGAGGCGCGCTACATCCACAAGACGGCGATCGTGATCCGCCACCAGGAGAGAGCCTGGCTCGGCTGGACCCGCGACATCTCGGCCCATGGCATGCAAATCGAGCTGGAGGAGGCGTTCGTGGGAGAGAAGGGGGAGATCATCACCGTCGCCCTGCCCCGGCTGCAGGATCTCGCCAAGAGCATGGATCTGCAGCGCCTGCCCTATCGGCTGGTCAGTCTCAACCTGAGCCGCACCGTGCTGCACCTGTGCATCGAAGGGGACGCGGCGCGCCACATCGGCCATCAGTTCTTCAGCCTGCTGATCGAGAGCAACCAGAACAAGCTCAAGACCACCCGGGAGCACAGGCGTTACCGCGGCATGGCACGGGCGCTGCGCAACATCTTCACCCATCACACCTTCAACACGCCTGTCTATCTCAACAAACTCAAGGCTGCCCCGACACCGGCCGCAGTGGGGCTTGCCCCCCGGCCACGCAGCCTCTCCCGACTGTTACAGGCCTGCGCCGAGCAAGAGGATCAGGCGAACCTCTACCCCCTGTTCCAGGGCGGGTTGCTCAAGACCCTGCTGCTCAACCCCTTGCGGGCCATCGAGCGGGAAGACAAACCCAAGGAGGAGGAGGTCTACATCGCCAGCCTGCACTCACAGGGCGGCGCCCCCTTGTTTCTCAGCCGTTTGGCCAGCAGCTTTGCGTCGCTGGAGGACAAGCGACGCTTCGTCGAGCTGGCCCTCCAACAGGGAGAGTTCTACTCGGTGCTGGTCGGCATCTCTCGCACCGGCCGCCCCGACACCAGCTTCATCGCCAACGAGCTGGACTACATCGCCAAGTTTGCCATTCACAAGGCCAAGAAGCTGGAGGAGGAACTGTGGAGCGTGGTGGGCGTGGGTGAGCTGACCGACACCAGTCAGGCCACCCTGTTCCGGCTCGGCATCCCCTCACCCCCAGCTTGACCGGCGGGGAAGGCATGGCTGACGACAAGGGAGACCTAGCGGGTCGCCCTTGTCGTATCAAGCTGGCCTCAGACCGTCTGGGAATGGCTCAGCGGGTGCCGCTTGGTGAGGTAAGGCATCAGATCGGTTGCGGATCCTGCAACCAGCTCAGGATCTGGGGAAAGTGATCCTCCTGGGCCTGGGGAGCGGTCAGCATATTGATGTGGTCGTAGTCGAGCCGGTTGCCGTTGTCGAGCCCGAGCCGGGTGTGGCGCGTGGCCGAGCCCATCTCGGTGCTGAAACGGCGCACATCTATGGGATGACCCAGCACCTTGTCCGCCTTGGCCGAGATCATCCAGAGCGGTGGCCAGGCCACCTGAGCCGCCGCCTCGTCATAGGCGAAGCCGTCGTGAGGATCCTGCCAGGGCCCGCATTTCACCCAGGGAATGGTCTCCTGCAGGTAACGCAGGGGCTCATCATCCGCCCCCATCTTCAACTTGCGTGCCGCCAGAAAGCCGCTGCCGCGTGCCAGCCAGGGCGCCAGCCGATTCCAGATCAAGTCCACCTTCAGCCAGCGTTCCGGATTCTGCACCGACACGCCCCGCTTGGTGCCGAAGAACACCAGACTCGCGATCTGGTCGGCAAGCTCGGGGAAGCGAGCCAGGGTCGAGGCCATGATGACTCCGCCCCAGGAGTGGGCCATCCAGTGCACCCGGGCACCGGCATGACGGGCGGTAACCCAGTGTTGCAGCGCGGGCACATCTTCTGTGATGAGCTCATGCTGGCCGTGCCCGGTCCGCTGGGCGATGGCCGGCGTGCTGAGGCCCCGGCCACGCAAGTCGGCCACATAGACCTGATAACCGTGGCGGGCCAGATAACAGGCAAGCCCCTTGCCGGATTCGGTGTAGAAGATGCGGCCGTTCTCGATGGCGCCGTGCACCATCAGGATGGGGTCGGCATGGACCGCCACCTTTGGCTGGATGTGACGCACGTGCAGCCGATGCTCGCCGCAGGGGATAAACAGGGATTGTTGCAACAGTTCCATCTCGTTTTCAGGTCCTCCTTGACCCTCTTCAGCAGTTATTCCAGCGGTGCTCGCGACAAGAGCGGGCCGACAGCAGGCAGAGCACCCCTTCCAGATCGTGATGATTGAGGGTGGCGGCCGCCTGGGCCCGCACCAGCGGCTTGGCGTGGATGGCGATACCGAGGCCGGCCACCGCCATCATCTTGAGATCGTTGGCCCCGTCACCGACGGCGACGGTCTGGGCCGACGCTATACCGTACTCGGCCGCCAGCCGTTGCAGTACCTCGGCCTTGACGGTGGCATCCACTATGGGGCCACTCACCTTGCCACTCAGGCAATCCCCCTCCACCGCCAGCGCGTTGGCGAAGATGGCATCCAGCCCCAGCGCCTGCTGCAATTCGCCGGCGAAGCGGGTGAAGCCACCGGAGGCGATCGCCACCTTCCAGCCTGCTCGCTTGAGGGTATCGACCATCAGTTGCAGACCCGGCATCCAGGGCATGTTGGCCGCTACCTCGTCGAGAATGGTGACCGGCGCCCCTTCCAGCAGGGCGACCCGGCTGCGCAGGCTGTCGGCAAACTCCAGCTTGCCCTGCATGGCCGCCGCCGTGACGGCGGCGACCTGCTCGCCCACCCCGGCCAGACGGGCTATCTCATCGATGCACTCGATACGGATGGCGGTGGAATCCATGTCCATCACCAGCAGGCCAGGCTCGCTCAGGCTGGGCAGGGCGGGCAGATGACAGACATCGATGTCCCACTCCTGCGCCTTGAGCGCCTGCACCAGCTCAGGGGAGAAGCGGCTAGTGCCGAGCAGCAGCAAAGGGATGCCAGCCTGCTCTCCCAGGGGATAGAGGCTAGCCTCGACTCCCTCGCATTCCAGCAGGGCCGCCAGCCGGCTCAGATGCCGGGCGCCGAGTGCCTTGCCAAACAGGACCAGCCAGGCGCCGTCATGGGCAGTGGCGGCGGGCAGCAAGGCCTGCGCGGTGAGCTGCCAGCAGGGTGCGCCACACAGGGCCTTCGGCCAATCGGGTAGGGAGGAGGAAAGTTGGGACAACAACATAAGGGGGACGCCTTCCTTGGAGATCATGGGGTTCATCATGCTGGCCCAGAGTAGCGTATTGCTTTTTGTACAGGCAAGCGCCAAGATCCCGCCAGCGATCCGTCGCTCAACGCAGAGAGCCCTGAGCCAAGTACCGCCATTGGTCGGGCAGGCATCAGGATCCCTCCATCGTCATACCTTCACCGTAAGAGGTTCAGTGCTGTGCGTCACCTCCCCATCAAACGTGTTGTCAGCCTGGCCACCGGGATCCTGCTCGGTCTCTGGGTGCTGGGGGTGCTTGTTCATATGCAGGGGGCGAGCCAGGCGGCATTGCACAACGAGGCGCGCGATCGGGCCCAGGCGTTGGTCGCCTACGCCGCCCGCGACATGAAACGCTGGATCAAGGAAGACAAGGAGAGCGAGCTGGAACGGCTGGCCCAGGATCTGGCCGCCGAGCCCGAGATCCTCGATGTCACCCTCTACGACGCCCGTGGCATCCCCCTCGCCCAGTCGGATCAGGCCGTGCCACTGGAGAGCCTGTTGCCCATCGGGGCTGACAACAAGTCCCCGCCGGAGCAGGGCAAGGGCCGCATCCAGTTCGTGCAAGAGGTGCTGGATGGCAACCTGACACTCGGCTACCTGCGCATCACCCTGGAAGAGCAACAACTGCTGGCAGAGCAGGATACCCATCTCAAGGTGAATCAGGAGAAGCAGCGGCTGATGCTGCTGGTGATGCTGCTGGCGGGTCTGCTCATCTCCTACGGCGTGCGACGCAACTACATGCGGGTGCGCAAACACAAGAAAAAGAGCGCCCAGACGGCGGCGCCCAACGAGCACGCCCCACCGCCCGGCCTCGAATAAGGCGCTGTTCGCGAAACCTGTTGGTCTTGTTATTACCCCCCACTGTTCGAGTACTTGATCGAGATGACTATCGAGACGCTTGGCACCGCCGTCATCGCTGAAGCGCTCGTTAACGAAGTGGCGCTCTACGATTACCTCATGCGACAGTTGCTTGACCAGCCTATCCAGTCATTTGCGCTGCATCGGCGTCCCACTGTGCTGCGCGTAGATCTTCTCCATCGCCAAGTGAGTTGATTGAATCTCGAGTACTACCGAAGACGGTATCCCATAGCCCTTAACTTCTCAGGTCTGCCCATCTGATTTTGGTCACGTTAAGGTGTTCAGGCGTATCTTGAGACAGAAGCAAACGCATTTTTCACGCCTTTCCAGTCGGTTTTGGGTGTGATCTCGATTCGTGGTTTATGTTTTCGGTATGAAACGCCCGCATTGAATGCGATGAGATACAACATGTGTGGAAATCATCGGGCAAGAGGTGCATCAACCACTCCAGCAGAAGGAAGCAAGATCATGAAGCAACCCCTTTTTCGCCGTAGCGTGTTGGCGGCCGTGATCGCCCTCAGCACGGTATTGGCTGCCTGCAGAGAGGAGCCGCCTGCCGTCACGCAAAATGTCCAGCCCAGCGTGGTCTCTGCTGCCAGCACAACCAGCGCTGCCAGCCCTGCGGTCGCACCGCAAGCGCAGCCCGTTAACGCACCAGCCTCGAAATATACCCCGGAGGCTCTCGAGACCCTGCTTGCACCCGTAGCGCTTTACCCGGATGCGGTATTGGCCCAGGTGTTGCCCAGCGCCACCAATCCGCAAGAGGTGCTCGATGCCGGCAACTGGCTGGTCGCCCACCCCAATCTCAAGGGGAAAGAGCTGACCGCCGCCATTGCGCCGCTGGGCTTTACGCCGCCAACCATGTCGCTGATGCACTTCCCGACAGTCATGGACATGATGTGCTTGAAGATGGAGTGGACGACTGAGCTGGGCAGTGCCTTCCTGGCCGATGAGCCGGGCGTACTGGCAGCCGTTCAGCGCCTGCGCCAACAAGCGATGGAGGTGGGCAACCTGAAAGACTCAGAGCAGATGAAAGTGGCCAAGGATGAACAGAACAATCAGCAGATCGTCACCATTGCGCCTGCCAACCCTGACGTCGTTTATGTCCCACAATACGACCCAAGCGCCGTCTATAGCCCGCCAGCTGCTGGGCCGGCCCCCGCGCCGGTAACCACAGCAACCACGACAACGACCGTGCCTGCGACAACGACCACAACAGTGGTGGAACATGACGATCACGACAACGATGATGAATACGACCGCGGTGATATGGTCTTGACGGGCTTGCTCGCCTTTGGCGCAGGCATGTTGGTCAACGAGGTCTTCAACGACGATGATGAGGGCGATTATTATTACCCTCGCTGGGGTTCAGGTTATCCCAGCGGTTACGCTCCCTATCGTTATAACCCCAACTATGGCAATGGATTCCGTCCCACCAGCGGCTACAACCGGCCGGTCAACTATCAACGGGGCTCTAACAACAATATTTATATCAACGCCAAGGGGAACGATTACTTCAACAAGTTTGAGCGCGGCCCCAATAACTACCTGCGCCAAGCCAACAGTCCCATCACGGCGGCGCGCCCCAACCGCACTGAGCTGGCTACCTTGGGACAACGCTCGCTGAATAACGAGGCAGGGGGGGGCCAGCGAGGGGCCACACCGAAAGGGAGTTATGCGGGGGTCAATCGCCAGCCTAAAAGCGAATACGCCGGCGCACCACGCGCTGTCAATGAGGTGAACAGGGAGGCTCGCGCAACCACGCCGAAGGGAACCTATGCGGGAGCCAACCGCCAACTCAAAAGCGAAAATACCAAGGCGACACGCGACGCTAGACAGGTGAGTAGGGAGGCGAATGTGGCCCAACGCACGCCGCGCCAGGGCAACTACGCAGGAGACAAGGTCAAGCGGCAGCAAATCACGCCACAGACCGCTGGAGCGCGTGATCGCGGCTATGTCCAACCACGCGCTACTCACAACAAGAGCACCGCACAGACTGCAACACGCAGAGCACCTGCGGCCTCAACCTCAAGGAGTGCCTTCCAGGGGGTACATAATACGGGCAGAACCGAGCGCGCCGCCAGCCAACGTGGGCGCGAAAGTGTGGCTAGTAACGCGCGTACCGCACCGCGCACCACCACTCAACCCAGACGGAGTACGCGATAATGAAGCGTTTGTTGAAATGGAGTTGGGCCCCCTCATGGGGTTTGGCCCTGCTGGCCTTGGTCTGCGCCAGCAACACAAGCGCCATGGCACCGCGCACCTTCGCCACCCCGGATGAGGCAGTGCAGGCCCTGATCACGGCCTTGGAGAAGAACGATGTCACCGTACTGACGCAGTTGCTCGGCGAAAAGAGTGAGGAGGCCATCAGCTCGGGGGATGAGGTGGCCGATGCCAATGATCGCGCCGCCTTCGTCGCGAGCTTCAAGAGCAAGCACCAACTGGTGGCCGAAGGTAAGGATAAAATGATACTGGTCGTGGGGGAGTCTGATTGGCCACTGCCAATCCCTCTCGTGGCCGCAGATGGCAAGTGGTATCTCGATGGCGCCGCAGGTGCCAAAGAGATCGTCTATCGCCGCATCGGTCGAAATGAGCTGGGGGCGATTGCGGTGTGCCGTGGCTTCATCGACGCACAGATAGAGTACGCCGCCGTGGGGCATGATGGCCAAACAGCGGGGATCTTTGCGGCAAAACTGCGCAGTGACGCAGGACAACAAAATGGACTCTATTGGCCTGTGGGCAAGGGGGAACCAGCAAGCCCGGCCGGAGAGGAGGTCGTCAGTGCCGCGGCAGAGGGCTACAAGGCCGTGGTCGGTCAACGCACCCCCTATCATGGCTACTACTACCGTATCTTGTATGCCCAGGGAGCCGCTGCCAATGGGGGGGCGAAAGAGTACTTTGTCGAAGGACAATTAAGAGACGGTGTCGCCCTGATCGCCTGGCCGGCCGATTATGCCAACAGTGGGGTGATGACCTTCATGGTGAATCACGAGGGGCGGGTTTATCAAAAGGATCTAGGTACCGAAACGGCAACGGCCGTTGAGGCAATTCAGCTGTTCAATCCCGATAAGAGCTGGTCGCTGGTGGTGAGCAAAGAAGGTGATTAGGGCGCTTTATCTCCCATCGGGTCTTGGCCAATCGCATGGGCCGGGTGCGGCGTTATTGCGATCACAGGGGGCAATGCGAATCCATTCAACACCGCGTCGCGGGCCCACGCGATGTTCGGAATCAGAATATGCATTCGTTTCATGGTGTTAATCTCGTGGTGGGCGGCCCGAAAGAATAGATAGCACACCTAGCCCTCTGGGCTTTCTTCCCAAATGAGGCATAAAAAAACGGCGACCCAAGGTCGCCGTTTTGCATGGAGCCGAAGCCGCGGGATCAGTCGCCCAGCAGCACGGAGTCCAGTGCGATTTCGATCATGTCGTTGAAGGTCAGCTGACGCTCTTCGGCGGTGGTCTGCTCACCGGTACGGATATGGTCGGAAACGGTACAGATGGTCAGCGCCTTGGCACCGTACTCGGCGGCCACGCCGTAGATACCGGCGGCTTCCATCTCGACACCCAGGATGCCGTATTTTTCCATGACATCGAACATGGAGGGATCCGGGGTGTAGAACAGATCGGCCGAGAAGAGGTTGCCCACGCGCACGGCAACGCCCTTGTTCTTGGCGGCTTGCACGGCATTGGCGACCAGATCGAAGTCGGCGATGGCGGCGAAGTCGTGATCCTTGAAGCGCAGACGGTTGACCTTGGAGTCGGTGCAGGCACCCATGCCGATCACCACATCACGCAGCTTCACGTCTTCACGCACGGCACCGCAGGAGCCCACACGGATGATGGTCTTGACGCCGTAGTCGGTGATCAGCTCTTTGGTGTAGATGGAGCAGGACGGGATGCCCATGCCGTGACCCATGACGGAGATGCGGCGACCCTTGTAGGTACCGGTGAAGCCGAGCATGCTGCGCACGTCACACACCTGCTCGACGTTCTCCAGGAAGGTCTCGGCGATGTACTTGGCACGCAGGGGGTCGCCCGGCATCAGTACTGTGTCAGCAAAGGCGCCATCTTTCGCATTGATATGAGGAGTTGCCATTCTCTTAATTCCTTCACACTAGGTTGAGTTTTATTGTCTTTATTGGTTTGCCCGCTGCCTCGCGGCGGCGGGCGGGTAACTTACCGGAAGCCGGTACCGTGCTGCAACCCGGGCAGGTCATGCAACATCCCGCCCGGGATCGCGATCACAGGAAGCTGGTACCGTATTGCAGCTTGGGCAGACCGTGGTAGGCCGCTATGCTCTGGCCGATGTCGGCGAAGGTCTCGCGACGACCGACGGAGCCAGCCTTGACCGGCTTGCCGTAGAACAGCACCGGAATGTACTCACGGGTGTGATCGGTACCGTTCCAGGTCGGATCGCAACCGTGGTCGGCGGTCAGCACCACCACATCGCCATCTTGCAGTATCTCGAACAGCTCGGGCAGACGGGAGTCGAAGTACTCCAGCGCGTCGGCGTAACCCTTCACATCACGGCGGTGGCCGTAGGAGGAGTCGAAGTCGACGAAGTTGGTGAAGACGATGGTGTTGTCACCAGCGGCCTTCACCTCTTCCAGGGTGCGATCCCACAGCTCAGTCAGACCGGTGCCCTTCACCTGCTTGGTGATGCCCTGGTTGGCATAGATGTCGGCGATCTTGCCGATGGAGACCACCTGGCCACCCGCGTCCTTCATGTAGTCCAGCACGGTCGGTGCCGGCGGCAGTACGGAGTAGTCGTGACGGTTGCCGGTGCGCTTGAAGTTGCCCTTGCCAGTGCCCACGAACGGACGGGCGATGACCCGACCGATGTTGTAGGGCTCCAGCAGCTCGCGCACTATGTGGCACAGCTCATACAGCTTCTCGAGGCCATAGGTCTCTTCGTGGCAGGCGATCTGGAACACGGAGTCGGCGGAGGTGTAGAGGATCGGCTTGCCGGTCCGCATATGCTCCTCACCCAAGTCATCAAGCACCTGGGTGCCGGAGGCGTGGCAGTTGCCGAGGTAACCCGGCAGGCCCGCCTTCTCGACGATGGCGTCCAGCAGCTCCTGCGGGAAGCTGTTGTGGTGATCGTGGAAGTAGCCCCACTCGAACAGGACGGGCACACCGGCGATCTCCCAGTGACCGGACGGGGTGTCCTTGCCGGAGGAGAGCTCCTGGGCAAAGCCATAGGCACCGACTACCTCGATATCTTTCTTCAAGCCTGCCGGGAAGTAGCCGGAAGCCTGCTCCCCTGCGTGGCCCAGACCCAGCTTGTTGAGGTTGGGCAGGTTGAGGGCGCCACGGCCTTCAATCTCACCGGCGGCGCAGGCCTTGGCGATATGGCCAAGGGTGTTGGCGCCCACATCTCCGAACTTCTCGGCATCGGCGGCAGCGCCAATACCGAAGGAGTCCATCATCAGAATAAAGGTACGTTTCATGGGTCTTCCCCTTGTTACAAATCGGCCAGACCGATGCGACGGTAAACCTCGGGCAGTGCCTCTGGTCGGGAGTCACCGATCTTGACAGCCGCCTGCACCATGCGGGCGGCCTCGGCAAATTGAGCTTCTGTCTGAGCGTGGATCAACGCGAGCGGCTTGTCAGCCTCGACGCTCTGCCCCAGGCGGATAAAGTCGGTCAGACCGACCGCATAATCGAGTTTGTCTCCGGCGGCGCGGCGACCACCGCCCATGGCGACCACCGCCAGGCCCAGTTCGCGGGTATCCATGGCGGTCACGAAACCGGTCTGCGCCGCATACACGGGGCGCACTATGCCGGCCTTGGGCAGGTAGCTGTCGTAACGCTCCATGAAGTCGGCGGGGCCACCGAGACCGGTGACCATGCGACCGAAGATCTCGGCGGCCTTGCCGTTGTCCAGCACCGCCTGCAGCTTGGCACGGGCGTCGTGTTCATCGCTCGCCAGGTTGGCGGAGATCAGCATCTCGGCACAGAGCGCCATGGTCACTTCGTGGATACGCGGGTTGCGATATTCACCGGTCAGGTAGCGTACCGCCTCGCGCACTTCTACCGCGTTGCCGGCGCTGGAGGCCAGCACCTGGTTCATGTCGGTCAGCAGAGCAGAGGTGCGGCAGCCGGCACCGTTGGCCACCGCCACTATGCTCTTCGCCAGTTCTTCGGAGGCCTCGAAGGTCGGCATGAAGGCGCCTGAGCCCACCTTGACGTCCATCACCAGCGCTTCGAGCCCGGAGGCGAGCTTCTTGGAGAGGATGGAGCCGGTGATCATGGCGATGGATTCGACGGTGGCCGTGATGTCACGGACCGCATAGATGCGCTTGTCGGCGGGTGCGAGATCGCCGGTCTGACCGATGATGGCCACACCCGCTTCTTTCACCACCTTCAGGAAGCGATCGTTGTCGACCGAGGTCTGGTAGCCGGGGATGGCATCGAGCTTGTCCAGGGTACCGCCGGTGTGGCCCAGGCCACGGCCAGAGATCATGGGCACGAAGCCACCGCAGGCGGCGACCATGGGGCCGAGCATCAGGGAAACCACGTCACCCACACCGCCGGTGGAGTGCTTGTCGACGATGGGGCCACCCAGGTTCAGGTGATCCCAGGTCAGCACCATACCGGAGTCGCGCATGGCGCAGGTCAGGGCCACCCGCTCATCCATGGTCATGTCCTTGAAGTAGACCGCCATGGCCAGGGCCGCTATCTGGCCTTCGCCTATGGTGTTGTTGGTAATGCCCTGGACGAAGAATTGAATCTCTTGGGTACTGAGCGCTTCACCGTTGCGCTTCTTGCGAATAATTTCTTGAGGCAAAAACATCTTTCATTCCCTCCGTGCGTCATGCACGAACACAGACCGAAATAGGGGACGGCATGCCGTCCCCTGCCACCGCTTAGTAACCGCTGATATTGGCCGGCTTGTCGCCGTGGCCCAGGGTCGCCAGCAGGCTGGCCAGCAGGCTGGATGCACCAAAGCGGAAGGTGCGCGGGGAAACCCAGTCCTTGCCCAGGATCTCTTCGGCCATGGCGAGGTACTGACCGGCCACGGCCGCATCCTTCACACCACCGGCCGGCTTGAAGCCGACTTTCGGGTTCTTGGCCTTGATCACTTCCATCATGATGCGGGCCGCTTCCGGGGTCGCATTCACCGGCACCTTGCCGGTGGAGGTCTTGATGAAGTCGGCACCGGCATCGATGCTGATCTCGGAGGCGCGACGGATCAGGGTCTCTTCCTTCAGTTCACCTGTCTCGATGATCACCTTCAGCAGGGCTTGCGTACCGCAGGCTTCCTTACAAGCTTTGACCAGATCGAAGCCGACCTGTTCATTGCCGGCCATGAAGGCGCGGTAGGGGAATACCACGTCCACCTCGTCGGCACCGTAAGCCACGGCGGCGCGGGTCTCGGCCACGGCGATCTCGATGTCGTCGTTGCCGTGGGGGAAGTTGGTCACGGTGGCGATGCGCACGTCGGCGGCGCCGATGTCACGCAGGGTCTTGCGTGCGATGGGGATGAAGCGGGGATAGATGCAGACGGCGGCGGTGAGGCCGGCCGGGGACTTGGCCTTGCGGCACAGATCGATGACCTTCTGATCGGTGTCGTCATCGTTCAGGGTGGTCAGGTCCATCAGGTTCAGGGCGCGTTGGGCGGCCAGTTTCAGATCGGTCATGCTATGTCTCCAAAGTCTCGATGATTCCCACAACCCGTGATCCGTCTTCGCCGAGCACGCAGGATCGGCAAGAGAAGATCCCGGATAAAGGGGATATGGAATTACAGCGCAAATGCACAGGCAATACGGCTGCAAATAAGGCAAGAGCCCTGTCACTTTCTTACAAAAGTGCGGACTTGGTTCCATGAAGACTTGAGAAAGGCCGACAACCGCTGACCCGACTTCCCAATCAATTCCATTTGACCGCCAACACCCACTTCATGTGGGTATTAGTCAATGCCAGCACCCTGCTGGCATCGCCTATTTCAGCCGAGATACCCCGTGTTTGCAAGCCGGATTTGCCATTTTCAGAGGTACCTCACATCTGGCAAATCCGGTACTGGAAAGTGCTTAAGAGAAAAAGCGGGTCAGGATCCAGGAGTAGGCAATCCCCCCCAGATACACCCCCACAATCCCCATTACCCCTGACAGCACGGGAGGTGCCGGAATAGGCAATTTGAGGAAAGAAAACAACAAGCCAACGATAAAGCCGGCTGCCATCGCCAGTAGCACTTCATTCATATAACCTCCGATTTGACTCATTTTATTATTAGTCTAGAAACGCAAACGGTTGTCACCGCCTCAAACGCGAACGCCACAGCTTTATGCTGTGGCGTTCGTCTTTACCTGACTGTCAGGCAAATACTACATGGCTGTCAATGCCAGGAAGAAGCCTGCGATGGTGGCAGACATCAGGTTGGACAGAGAGCCTGCCAGCACGGCCTTCAGACCGAACCTGGCGATGGTGCCGCGACGATTTGGCGCCATGGAGCCCAGACCACCCAGCAGGATGGCAACGGAGGACAGGTTGGCGAAACCGCACAGGGCGAAGGAGATGATGGCCTTGGTGTGGTCAGACATGACCACGCCGTTGATCAGCACCTCATCCTTCAGATAGGGGGCAAAGTTCAGGTAAGCCACGAACTCGTTCACCACCAGCTTCTGGCCGATGAAGGAACCCGCCACCACGGCTTCGCTCCAGGGCACACCGATGAGGAAAGCCAGCGGGGAGAACAACCAACCCAGCAGCAGTTCCAGAGAGAGCTGCGGATAACCGAACCAGCCACCTACACCGGCGAAGAGACCGTTGATCATGGCAATCAGACCGATGAAGGCCAGCAGCATGGCGCCCACGTTCAGGGCCAGTTGCAGACCGGCAGAGGCACCGGCGGCGGCGGCATCGATCACGTTGGCCGGCTTGTCGTCCAGCTCGCCATCGGCAGCACTCTCGTCATAGTTGGGGGTCTCGGTTTCCGGTACCAGCAGCTTGGCGAACAGCAGACCACCCGGCGCGGCCATGAAGGAGGCTGCGATCAGGTATTCCATCTTGACGCCCATGGAGGCGTAACCGGCCAGCACAGAGCCGGCGACGGAGGCCAGGCCACCACACATGACGGCAAACAGCTCGGAATCGGTCATCTTGCCGATGAAGGGACGCACCACCAGCGGGGCTTCCGTCTGGCCGACGAAGATGTTGGCGGTCGCAGACAGGGATTCGGTACGGGAGGTACCCAGTACCTTTTGCAGACCACCACCCAGCAGCTTGATCACCCACTGCATGATGCCCAGATAATAGAGAACCGCGATCAGGGAGGAGAAGAAGATGATGACGGGCAGCACACGGAAGGCGAAGATGAAGCCACCGCCACCGAAGACTTCAAACATCTTGTTGCTGACCAGTCCACCGAACAGGAATTCGATACCGTTGTGGCCATAACCGATGACGCTGGAAACAGCATCAGATACGCCGACCAGAATATCCCGACCGACAGGGACGTAGAGCACGAAGGCGCCCAAACCGGCTTGAATGGCAAAGGCACCGCCAACGGTGCGAATTTTAATTGCTTTGCGATTACTGGAGAACAGCACCGCGATAAGGATGAGCGTCACCATCCCTACCAGACCCATTATCAGATTCATTATTAATATTTCCTCTTATGTAGCACCTTCCAGCTTGTTAACGTTTTGTATCTTAAAGCCGTTAATCAAGGGTCCGCATTATACTAATTACGGTGCGACAAAGTAGAATGCTGGTCACATTTTATAAGGCTGAAAAGGGCCGGCCATCGTTTAATTAGACCGCAAACGATTTTTATGGGTCCTGTTTTTTATCACTGCGATATCAACAGTTAATCAACTGTTAATTTCACGCTCCATGCGCGGGAAGGCCCGCAAAGTGGATTCATGCAACACCGAAATAACATCCTCCAGCGGCTGCCGCCGCAATTCGGCCAAGAGTTGCGCGATCACGGGCAGGCTGGCGGGGGTATTGGGCTCCCCTTGCCGCCCTTGCAGCGGCATGTCGGGGGCGTCGGTTTCCAGCAGCAGCGCCTCCAGCGGCATGTCGCGGATCGCCTCCCTAGTCTTGTTGGCCCGCTCATAGCTGATGACGCCACCTATGCCCAGCCTGAACCCAAGCTGCCAGAACACCTCGGCCTGATGCAGGGAACCGCTGAAGGCGTGGATCACGCCGCCAGCGGCCGGTTTAAAGCGCCGCAGGATCTTGGCAACCGTGTCGTTGGCTCGCACCGAGTGGACGATGAGCGGTAACTCGAACTCCATGGCCAGTTTGATCTGTGCCTCGAACAGCGCGAGCTGCCCCTCCTGCGGCACCTGGCTGCGCAGGTCCAGTCCGCACTCGCCGATGGCCACCAAGCCCCGAGGCCTGCTCGCCAGCAAGCCGTGCAGCCGCGCCAGCACGTCAGGCACTTGCGTCCCCACATACCAGGGATGAATGCCCAGACCATAGGCGATGCCAGCATGGCGCTCGGCCAATGAGATCACGCGAGTCCAGTTTTCCTCTCCCACGGCGGGGATGATATACTCGCCCACTCCCAATTGACGCCACTGGGCCAGCAGCGCCTCCCTGTCGGGCTCAAAGACCGGAAAATCGAGGTGGCAGTGGGTATCGATCAGTTTCATATCACGCTTACCTGTTTGTCGTACTTAATGGGTTCATTCCATGTCAAAACGCATTTCTCACGGCTTTACCCTGATAGAGCTGGTGCTGGTCATCATAGTGCTGGGGATCCTGGCGGTCACCGCCCTGCCCCGTTTCATCAACATCAAGGACGATGCCCTCAAGAGCAGCGTGTCGGCAACTGCGGGCAGTTTTTCCAGCGCCGTCCAGCTGGCCCATGCGGGCTGGGCCGTCAAGGTGAGGGGAGAGCCGCTGGCACTCTATAACTTTAGCGGCATGGGCAAGCAGGATCTCGATATCAACAGCCACGGCTGGCCGGTGGGCACCAAGGAAGATCAGGGCGGCCAGGGGCCGGATACCGTCTTCCCGGGGGGCGACAGCGATCAGATCTCCGTCAGTAGCCGGGATGACTGCGAGAGCCTGTTCGGCGGCCTGCTCGATACCGACCAGACCGCCGCCGATGAGCTCCACGCCGACGCGGACAGCGACTATGTCTCCCACCTGATCCCTGTCGATGGACAGGCCAATGGCCAACTGCGCCACGACAACTGCCGCTATATCTTGCGGGACTCCATCGGCCGTTTGCCCACTTATCCGGATGGGCTGGGCTTTGACTACAACAGCGTCAGCGGCGCCGTGACTCGCAACTTCCGCTGAGAGGCGGCTCATCCTCCGTCGTCGCCTCTTGCTCATCCTCGTCATAACGCACCGGTGCGCAGCAGCGCCGGTTCTCAGGCACCAGCCCCCACTCCTGACACCAGGCATCGTAGCGAGCCAGCCAACGCAGCAACACACCTCTCATGATCCGCTCCTTGTTCCGATAAGGGCCTTATCATCGCCAGCACCGGTAACAATCGTCGACCCGGTATCAGCGGCCCACCACCTCATGATTTCCCCTGCGGCAACAGCAGGCCCATGCTGATCTCGTCGACATCGCGATCATCCAGTCGATAGGCGTTGCGCCGGATGCCTTCGTCGATAAAGCCGCACTTGCGATAGAGCCCATGAGCCGCCTCGTTATGAGCCATCACTCCCAACTCCAGCCGGCTGATGCCACAACCCGGCGCGGCGGCGATCAGGGTACGTAGCAAACGCTCACCCCAGCCCTGGCCCCGCGTGCCCTGGCGCAGCCCCATCACGATCAGGGCGCAGTGTCGATTGCGCAACAAGCCGCCTCCGATCATCAGCGCAAAACCCTGCACCTCGTCGGCCAAGGTCAACAGCCACATGCGCTGATTGGCACTGGCCTGCATGGCGGCCAGACGCTGGCGCTGCCCCTCGATATCGGATGGGCGCTCCCCCGCCTCGAACAGCATGAAACGCGTCTCCCGATCCAGCTGTTGAAAAAAGTGATCCAGCGCCGCGGCGTCCTCCACCCCGGCCAAACGAATGCTCATATCAGGCTCCCTGCCAGTCAGCTACCCCTTGGCGGCCATAAAAAAACGACTCCATTTGGAGTCGTTTTTATCAGAGCCATCTGGCTAATTCCATTTATTCCTGAGGGACATGCCCGTCAGGAGATCCATCAACCCTTGGCTGGCAGGCTCAGGCGGGCAACCGCCTCCACGTGCATGGAGTGGGGGAACATGTCCACCGGCTGCACCTCGTCCAGCACGAAGCCCTGCTTGACCAAGTAGGCCAGATCACGGGCCAGGGTCTGCGGGTTGCAGGAGACATAGACCAGCCGGCGCGGCGCCATGGCCACCAGGGTCTGCAGCACCGCCTTGTCACAACCCTTGCGCGGCGGATCCATCACCACCACATCGGCGCTCACGCCCTGGGCATGCAGCTCGGGCATCAGTTGCTCGGCCTTGCCCACGTGGAATTCGGTGTGCTCTATGCCATTGAGGGCCGCGTTGCGACGGGCGTCGGCAATGGCGCTCTCCACCGATTCGATGCCGACCACTTTCGCCGCCTTGTTCGCCAGGAACAGGGAGATGGTGCCGATACCGCAATAGATGTCGAACACAGTCTCGTTGCCGGTCAACTCGGCGTAGTCGAGTGCCTTGGAGTAGAGCACATCGGTCTGGCTCGGGTTGTTCTGGAAGAAGGAGAGCGGAGAGATCTCGAACGCGAGTTCATGGATCTTGTCGCGAATGACGCCTTCCCCCAGCAGCACCCGGTTGCTCGCGCCCAGGATGCGGTTGGTGCGCTCGTCATTGACGTTCTGTACCAGGGTGGTGATGGGCAGATCCGCCAGCACCGCCAGCAGCTCGGCTTCGAATGGTAGCTCTTCACCCAGGGTCACCAGTACCACCATCAGCTCGCCGCTCTTGAAGCCCTTGCGGGTCATCAGGTTGCGCACGCAGCCGCTGTGGTTGACCTCGTCATAGGCCGCGATCTCGTGCGTGCGCATCCAGTTGCGTACCCGGGCATTGAGCTCCACGTGCAGGGAGTCCTGCACCGCGCAGTCGTCGGCGGTGATGAGATCGTGGGAGTGCTTGCGATAGAAACCGATCTCGGCACCAGCCGCGCTACTGCGCACCGCATACTGCGCCTTGTTGCGATAGGCGAAGGGGCTATCCATGCCGAGGATGGGGTTGACCTGAGTCATCAGCCCGGCCTGATCCAGCGCGCTCTGCACCAGCGCCTGCTTCAGATTGAGCTGAGCCGGATAGGCCAGCGGCCTGACCTGGCAGCCACCGCACTCGGTATTAGGGCAGAAATCGGGGACCCGGTCGGCGGAGGGCTGGGTCAGCTCCACCAGCTTGCCATGCAGGTAGTTCGGCTTGACTTCGGTCAGCTCGACCAGCGCCTGCTCACCGGGCAGCAGCCCCTCGACAAACAGGGGGCGATCGAACAGGCGTCCCTTGCCATCCCCTTTGTCGGTCAGTTCCAGAATATCGATCTGATGTTGGTGTCCCACTAACGGCATGAGCGGCTCCGAAGGCATAGATAAAAGGATGGAAGCGGGCTAACCCGGCTACCCCAAATAAAGGGTGGCAGAGTTTAGCGGAGATCCGCCCAAAATGCAGGCATAAAACGCCGTCAGAACGAAATAGCAGGGGTAGCCCCATGGACAAAGGATGGGTGCAAAGGGCCCGTTTTCCCGCGCCTTTCATACAGGCCGCCATAAAAAAGCCGCCGGACAGGGCCGGCGGCAGACTCGTTAACGGGAAGCCGATGGGATCACAGGCTGTAGGCTTTCTCGCCGTGGCTGGTGACATCCAGCCCTTCCCGCTCGGCATCTTCCTTCACCCGCAGGCCGATCAGCAGATCCACCAGCTTGTAGGCCACGGCAGAGACCACGCCGGTCCAGGCCACGGTCACCAGCACGCCGATGACCTGGATTTTAACTTGGGTCAGGATGGAGTAACCCTCGGCCACCTGGTTGGTCACATAGTCCCAGACCCCGGTACCGCCCAGATCCGGGCTGGCGAAGACCCCGGTCAGCACGGCGCCCAGGATCCCGCACACCCCGTGCAGGCCGAACACATCCAGGCTGTCATCGGCCCCCAGCAGGCGCTTGAGACCGTGCACCCCCCACAGACCGGCGACGCCGCTCAGCAGGCCGATGATGAGGGCACCACCGACGCCGACGAAACCGGCGGCCGGCGTGATGGCCACCAGACCCGCAACCGCACCGGAGACGGCACCCAGCAGGGAGGGACGGCCCTTCATCAGCCACTCGGCGAAGGTCCAGGCGAGCGCGGCCGCGGCCGGCGCTACCCAGGTGTTGATCAGCGCCAGGGCGGCGGTGCCGTTCGCTTCCAGCGCGGAGCCGGCGTTGAAACCGAACCAGCCGAACCACAGCAGGGCCGCGCCTATCATGGTCATGGTCAGACTGTGGGGGGTCATGGGATCACGACCGTAACCCACCCGTTTGCCCGCCATGAAGGCACCGACCAGACCGGCGACCGCCGCGTTGATGTGCACCACGGTGCCGCCGGCAAAGTCGAGGGCGCCGTGCTGGAACAGGTAACCGGCGGTGGCACCGGCGGCTTCGGCCGCTGCCGCGTCCGTGTAGGCATCCGGACCGGCCCAGTACCACACCATGTGCGCCATCGGAATGTAGGCGAAGGTGAACCAGATCACCGCGAACAGCAGCACCGCGGAGAACTTCATCCGCTCGGCGAAGCCGCCGACGATGAGGCCACAGGTGATGGCGGCGAAGGCCCCCTGGAACACCACGAAGATGAACTCGCTGATCCCCACGCCCTTGCTGAAGGTGGCACCAATAGACTCAGGGGTGACCCCCATCAGCAGCACCTTGTCGAAGGATCCGTAGAAGGCCCCCCCCTCGGTGAAGGCCAGCGAGTAACCATAGACCACCCACAGCACGGTGATGAGGCAGAACAGGGTGAACACCTGCATCAACACGCTCAGCATGTTCTTGGCGCGCACCAGGCCGCCGTAGAACAGGGCGAGTCCCGGGATGGACATCAGGATCACCAGGGTGGCCGCCACCATCAACCAGGTGTTGTCGCCCTTGTTGATGGTCACGGCCGCGGCCTGCACCACACCGGCCTGCGCGGCCACCTCTTCAGCCCAACCGGGGGCGGCCATGGTGGCAGTCAGCGCCAGCAGGCCAGTCATTACGAGTCTCTTGAACATACAGCCCTCTCCTTGTCGTCCCGGCACCCGGCCGGGTCCATTTCCTGATATGAATGTCAAACTTGGCTATTTACCCTGATCATCAAATCAATATTGCCCCACCCTAACCCTCGGTATGACCCCGCAGGGATCATCATGGCGACATGACTGGTTTAAAGCATAAAGCAGGCCAAAAAATATAAACCTTATTTTTCAGTATCTTGGTGTGATCACAATGTGACTGCGCACCATGATGGCGCAGTCTGGCCACAAACAGGATCAGGATCGCACTTCGGCTGTGCAGCGAGGACGGGGCGCACCAAGATGGGACAGGGGGGAACAATCGAGGAGGGAATGGCGGTGATCGCGACGGGCAGACGCCCGTGAACAGGGCAAGCCTGCGGCCCTCGCCTGGCGGCAGAAAAGCAGGATAAAGGGATGCGGAGGGCAGAAAGAAGGGGGAAGCCGGATCTGCGCTTCCCCACGGGCTACCGGACCGTTCGGCCCGGCATCATGGGCCCTGTCTACGCGGCCTGTCGCCTCAGGGTCAGGTAACCCACCAGCAGGAGGATCAGCACGAAGAAGGCCTCGCTGACGGTCGTCACCCCATACCCCAGCCCCCCGTGCTTGACGGACTGTGACAACAGATCCCCCACCGACGCCCCCAGCGGCCGGGTCAGCACATAGGCAATCCAGAAGCTGAGCACCGTATTCATCCTGAAGACCTTATGCGCCACGGCCGTCAGCGCGATCAGGCCGCCAAACAACAGGGTCGCATTGAGATAGCCGATATCCATCCCCTCCGACACCCAGTCACCGGCCGCCGTGCCGAGGGCAAAAGTGACCAGGATGGCGAGCCAGTAGAACTTCTCCCGCTTGAGGGTATTTATAGAATTAATGGAAAGAGTGCCTTCATGACGAAACCAAATGGCAAAAGTGACCAGCAGCAGCAGGGTAAAGACGCTGGTCGAGAGCCAGAGCGGGATCCCGACCCGATCGGTCAGGTTGTCGGTCAGCAGAGTACCGAAGATGCTGACCAGCACCACTGCCAGCCAGTAGCGCCAGGGCTCATAGCGCACCGCCTTTATCTGCAGGGCGAGCACCACGACCAGCAGAGTGCCCATCAAGGCAGACGTCAGGGTCAGCCCCAGATGCTGCTGGAAGATCAGATAATCCGCCGCCGTCTCGCCGACCGTGGTGGACATCATCTTGATGATCCAGAAGATCAGGGTCACTTCCGGCACCTTGTTGGCCAGGGTGGTCACAAAATCGGATCGATATTGCATGCTGCCTCCCGAGATACCCTCTGGTATGGGCAGACTATGGGCTGGGAAACTTAACAGCCTGTTAAGGGCGCCGGGGGACGAGGCGTCGAGCCCGCAAGCGTGAATGTCTGCCAGCCGCCCCGTGCCGGTGGCAAGCATCCGGCACTGTCGGGCCAGTCCCGCCGCCCTGCACCGCCAAATGAGGGGCGCCATCACGCCGGATCTGGCTGACGTCCCGCCGTTCGGGTCATACTGGCGCGACTATGCCTTTTAACCCTGCGCCCGCCACGAGGAGCCCATGACCAATCTCAAGGTAACTGAAATCAAGGCCTTCGTGCCCGCCCGCGACTTCGCGCTCTCCATGCAGTTCTATCAGGATCTGGGGTTCACCCTGGCCTCCGATGGCGGCGGAGTGGCCTACTTCCACTTCGGCGAGGTGAGCTTCTTGCTGCAGGACTACTACCATGACGCCCTGGCCGAGCACTTCATGATGCACATACTGGTGGAGGACGTGGCAGCCTGGTGGGCCCACGTGAAGGACAGCCAGGTCGCATCGCGCTACGGCGTCAGGGTGACCGAGATAGTCACCCAGCCGTGGCGCATGAAGGACTTCTGCCTCTATGACCCGTCCGGCGTGCTGTGGCGCATCGCCCAGAACATCGACTAGACCTGCGAAGAAAAGAAAAATACGACGCGCAGCAAAACAAAAGGCCATCCGTGAGGATGGCCTTTTGTCACTGAATCTGAATGGTGCCGGGGTCTCTCTCGAAACGTGAATTTATCACACTGATTTTACAGTAAAAAACTAGATGTGAATTTTCCTTATACCTCCCAAAATCCCCCCACATCAGTGACGGTGGCTTCTGTATCTCCGGATCAATGCGGTATATATCAGGACTAAGCCCCTCCCCTGATTGTCTCTGTTTAGGGGAAATGAGGTGCCGGATAGGCCAGGTAAGCTACCCCACTTTCGGTCTCCACCGGCGTACCGGTCCGCGGGTCCCCGTCCCCAGCTAAGGCCATGGCCGACATGACCACAGGTGTATCGATCGGCGTACCGGTCTGCCTCGCCGAAATGTCGGGTCAGCGCCAAGAGCAAACTGGGCAGAAGTCATTTCCCTATATTGCACTCACTTCCCTTGCGCTGTGATCACCATGGTTGTTGTTCGCGCCGATGTATTTCGTTCTGCGCAATTGCGCAATCTTCAAACCCCTCATCTCCTCCCCAGGCCTTGCCACGCCTAGAGCATCCTACATTGGGCTATCCGTTGCGTTTTGTTTTGCGCAGTTCCGGTGCGCAGAAAAGTGCGCAGTTTGTAGTGCGCACTCATGAGGGGACTGCGCAGACGGTAAGAGGGGAAGGTGGCTGGCCCAAGGGGGATGGTTCATCCAGTGGCTGTAGCACATTGCCCCACCTGCCGTGGCAGGAACGCTCCATGACTCCTTTGGCTTGCTGCCGGCATAGGCGCGAAGTTGGCGGCCAGTGGTGGCGCAGGGCCTGGTAGGATGCTGTCGAGTTATGTGCGGAGTTACCGCTATCGGAACAGTGTACTGTCAGGGTTTCTCGGACAATGTCATGGACTCGGACATGTCACAGCTACCTGTCTCGTCGAATTAGCTGAAAGTCGAGCTGCGTATCGCTGCTGCGCAGTCAAGATGTGACGTGGTGTAGACGAGCATCAAAATGTCAGTGGAAATAAAGGTTTTAACTCTTAACCGATTCTTAAGTTTGCCCCTTTAGTCTGATAGCAACAGACGAGAAGGAGCCATCCATGACCACTGACATTCAACCCCCTTACCGGTTAGTCCTGGCCGATACCCCGGAACAGGTCATGGCGTTGCAGGTTTACATCCAGGCAGCCTACAGCCGTGAGTTCGATGCCCGCATTCCCCATTTCATGCCCTGCCTGCTCGGCCTCTATCGAGCAGACGGCATGCTGGTCGGCGCCTGTGGCCTCAAGCTGGCCAGCGATGAGCGCCTCTATCTGGAACAATATCTGGAACAATCCATCGAAGCGGCCATAGAGACCCGACTGGGAGTCCGCGCCGGGCGGGATCGCATCGTCGAGGTGGGCAATCTGGCCTGCGGCGAACCGGGCAATGCCCGCCTGATGTTTGCGGCGCTGTGCCGTCTGCTGTGTGACAACGCTCTCGATTACGTGGTGTTCACCGGCACGGTCAAGCTGCGCAACAGCTTCCATCGTCTGCGCCTTGAGCTGGTCGAGCTGGCGCCAGCCCGCGCCGACAGGGTTGGAGAGGATGCCCGCGCCTGGGGTGCCTATTACCACTGCCAGCCCAAGGTGATGGTCGGGGATCTCGGCCAAGGGCGCCAGACATTGGCACAGGGCAGCCTGCTGCTCTCCCTGCTGTCACCCATGCCGTCCCTGTTCAATTGCCCACACCGGAGCGTCTTATGATGCTGTTCGACCAGATAGCCCACTTTGCCCGCCATAGGCCCGACAACCCTGCCCTGAGCAGCAGCGAGCATCACCTCAACTATGAGGCGCTGTGGCAACAGATCCAGACACTTGCCGAACGCCTGCAGCGGGCCGGCATCGCTCGGCTGGCGCTGCAACTCGACAACGGCCTGCCCTGGGCACTGATCGATCTGGCCTGCACCCGGGCCGGGATCGTGGTCATCCCGGTTCCACATTTCTTCAGCCCGGAGCAACAAGCCTGGTTGCTGGCAAGCAGCGGGGCCGATGCCCTGGTAGGACCCGAGCATGAGGGATGGCAGGCCTGCGAGCCCCTGACCCTGTCGGCCGGCGAGCTGCCGCTGTGGCGAAGGCAGCCGGCACAGGTGCCCTCCTTGCCAGTCGGCACCGCCAAGATCACCTACACCTCTGGCAGCACGGGGCAGCCCAAGGGGGTCTGCCTCTCCTTTGAACAGATGATGGCGGTCTGCGATTCGCTGGTAAGACGCGTCGCGCCCGCACAGGTCGAGAAACACCTGACCCTGCTGCCGCTGACCACCCTGCTGGAGAATCTGACCGGCCTCTATGTGCCCTTGCTTACCGGCGCCTGCAGCCAGATCCCCTCGCTCAAGGAGTTGGGGTTCGAAGGCTCCAGCAAGCTGGATCCCGCCACCCTGGCTCTGGCCCTGTTGCGCTGGCCCACCCACAGCCTGGTGTTGGTGCCGGAGTTGCTGCGTTTGCTACTCGCCCTGTGCGGCGTCAATGAGGCGCTCGCCGAGCGCCTCGCCACCCTGCGCTTCATCGCCGTGGGCGGGGGCAAGGTCGCCCCCGAGCTGATCCGCCACGCCCGCGAGCGGGGGATGCCAGTCTACGAAGGCTATGGGCTGTCAGAATGCGGCTCCGTCGTGGCACTCAATGGCCCGGAGGAACACCGCCTCGGCAGCGTCGGTCAGCCCCTGCCACATTGCAGGATAGCGATCGCCGCCGACGGCGAGATCCTGGTGGAAGGGGCCGCCATGCTCGGCTACCTGGGCACGGACGAGCCCCCCCCCAGCCAGATTGCCACCGGCGATCTCGGTCATCTGGATGAGCAGGGCTACCTGCACATCACGGGGCGCAAGAAGAACCTGCAGATCACCGCCTTTGGCCGCAACTTCTCCCCCGAATGGGTCGAGGCACAGGCCCAGCTCTGCCCGGCCATACTCCGCATCGTGGTCTTCGGTGATGGCCAGCCCGCCAACGTGGCGCTGATCCAGCCGCTGCCCGGCGCAGATGCCCAACTGGCGCAACAGATCGAGCAGCTCAACCAGCGCTTGCCCGATTATGCCCGCATTCACCACTGGCTGCCGGTGGCACTGGATCAACATCCGGAGCTGCTGACCGCCAACGGTCGCCCTCGTCGCGAACGGATCTATCACCACTTTTCCCGACAGATCAGCCAATGCCTCACAGGAGAGCGCTCATGAGCTTCTACCAGACTCTGCAACAAGCCACCGTCCAGGAGCGTGAGTATCTGTTTCGCGCCCCCATCATCGAAGCCTGCCGCCGCGGCGATATCAGCCGAGAGACGTATCTCGCCTTCCTGGCAGAGGCTTACTACCACGTGCGTCACACGGTGCCGCTGTTGATGGCCACCGGCGGCAAGCTGGGGCAGGAGTATGAGTGGGTACGAGAGGCCATCAAGGAGTACATAGACGAAGAGTACGGCCATCAAGAGTGGATCCTCAATGACATCCGCGCCTGCGGTGGTGATGCCGAGGCGGTGCGCCACGGCCAGCCGGGGCGGCCCATCGAGCTGATGGTGGCGTTTCTCTATGACCAGATACAGCGCGGCAACCCCATGGGATTCTTCGGCATGGTGCAGGTGCTGGAAGGCACCAGCGTCGCCATCGCCCTGACCGTGGCCGAGCAGTTGAAAACCGGGCTCGGTCTGCCGCCTCAGGCCATGAGCTACCTGAGTTCCCACGGAGCGCTGGATCAGGATCATCTCAAGTTCTTCGAATCCCTGATGAACCGGGTGGAAGACACCGCCGACCAGGACGCCATCATTCACGCTGCCAAGGTGGTTTACCGCCTCTACGCCGACATGCTCTATCAGCTCACTGGATCCGAACGATGAAGCTTGAAGGAAAACTCGTGCTGCTCACGGGCGCCAGCGGCGGGATCGGCGAAGCGCTGGCCCAGGAGCTGGCGGCGCAGGGTGCGCACCTGTTGTTGCACGGACGCAGGGCCAGTGCGCTGGAACGTCTGTGCAAGGCTCTGCCCCATCCGGAGCACCACCAGATAGTGATCGCCGATCTGGGTTCCTCTCAGGAGCGGGCGCGACTGCTGCAACATCCGGCACTGGATGAAGGGCTGGATGTGCTGATCAACAACGCCGGCTGCAACCAGTTTGCCTGGCTGGAGGATCAGAGCGCCGAGCAGGTGGAGCGCCAGCTATTGCTCAACATAGAGGCCCCGATCCAGCTCACCCGCGCCCTGCTGCCGAGGCTGCGCAAACCCGCCGTGGTGATGAACATAGGCTCCAGCTTTGGCGCTATCGGCTATGCGGGTTACAGCGTCTATTGTGCCAGCAAGTTCGCCCTGCGCGGCTTCAGCGAGGCACTGGGTCGCGAGCTGGAAGGCACCGGTATCAAGGTACTGCACTTCGCTCCCCGCGCCACCCGTACTCGTCTCAACCCGGAAGCCGCCTATGAGATGAACGCCGAGCTCGGCACCCGAACCGACAGCCCGCAGGACGTGGCCGAGGCCGCCGTCATCGCCCTGTGCAACGAAACCCGCCGCAGCTGGCTCGGCTGGCCGGAGAAGCTGTTTGTGCGCCTCAACGGACTGCTGCCCGGCCTCGTCGACAAGGCGCTGGCCAAGCAAAGAGTCATCATAGAGCGCTACGCCCGCCACTCGCCTCCGCCAGCCGCGGGCAAAGGCCACCCCACCGCCGTCATGACAGAGAAGGAACCTTAAGATGAAGCACACCACTTTCCGCCCCCGTTTGGGTCACAGCGCTCTCCTCCTATTAGCCCTGGCCTCTGGCTTGGCTCAGGCTGCCGACGCCCTGCCCAGCATCCAGCAGCAGTGGGCTGTTTGCCAATATCAGCAGACCGGCAAGGCCAAGGAGAGCTGCCTGGAGCAACTGAGCAGCCAGGCCGAGCAGGCCAGTGCCAAGGAGGCTTTTCGCACCGACTTGTTGATCTGGTCAGCCATCGTCAAGAGCACCTGGGCCGGCGCCAAGGGGGGGCTGGGGGCCCTCAGCCTGGTGAAAGAAGCCAAGGCCACGTTGGAAATAGCCATCAAGCAGGATCCCAAGGCGCTGGAAGGCTCCGCCTACACCAGCCTGGGCTCGCTCTACTATCAGGTGCCGGGTTGGCCGGTGGGATTTGGCGATGACGATAAGGCCGAGCAGTTGCTCAAGCAGGCGTTGGCCATCAATCCGAGCGGCATCGATCCCAACTTCTTCTACGGCGACTTCCTGCTCGATCAGGGCCGCAAGGCCGAAGCCAAGGCTTATTTCGACAAGGCGCTGGCCGCCCCGGATCGCCCGGGCCGCGGGCTGGCGGATCAGGGACGCCGAACAGAGATTCGAGAGCGGCTCGCCAAGCTATAGATACAAGCTGAACGCATGATTGTGGTGGCCCGCAGGTTCACATGCTCGGTAGTGGGTGACGTGTTCGGAAAGGTTCTGATGCCAGGCACTGCAGGATCAGGCTACGACATCAGAGCCATTATGAGTCCAGAATCGAAAAGAAGGATGAGAATATGTTGCAACATACCAAACAACGCTATTGCAACCTGAGCATAGCGCTACACTGGCTGACCCTGCTGT
>NZ_JRGL01000149.1 GCF_000764655.1 Aeromonas aquatica | reverse complement strand
GCCATAACGGGCCTGAGCCTGTTTGTAGGTGAGCTCGCCTTTTTCAATCTGCTCGACCACGGCTAATTTAAAAGTCAGCGAGTAATCGCGCTGTGTCCGTTTCACACCTTGTCCCATCGGGGTCTCCATTTATTGGGGGGAAAGGTGTAAACCATATTCAGGACGGGACACCTGAATAAAAAAAGCCCCCATCGATGGATGGGGGCTTTTTCGTTAGAGTCAAACGTGAATGTTGATGTTGCTTCCCAAGGCTCCAGTCGCCGATGTAACTGGCGCCTGAGCTGGTTGGGCGGCAGTCTGCAGCAACTTCAGCGCGGTTTCGCCGTCCTGAAGCTGCTGCTTTTTCGCCAGACTGGCCGTCATCAAGGCAGAACCATATGACATAGATGCAGAGCTAGAAATATCCATTGTGTACCTCCTGCCTAAGCTCTATCGGCCACGACACGCCAGACATGAGTGATATCGCTCAGAGCAAATAGGCCTTGTCCGGGACACGTTGCGTCAGCCAGCGTTCTTCCATCTCCAGCAGGGTCTGATAGACCTTAGCCGCCTGCTCGGGACGACTGAACAGATAGCCTTGTCCGTAGAGATGGATGTCGGTCAGCGAGCGCAGCACATCGAGCTGGCCCTGGGTCTCAATGCCCTCGCACACCAGCTTCTTGCCCAACATGGTTCCCATGCGACAGATGTTGGCAACCAACTCGGCCGCCTCAATGGAGATATCAATTCCCTGTATGAAGGATCTGTCGATCTTCACTTTGCTCACCGGCAGCTTCTGCAGATAGCTCAGAGAAGAGTAGCCAGTCCCGAAATCATCCAACGCCAGCTGGACCCCTTGTTGGTTAAGATCCTGCATCAGCTGCAGCGAGTTCTTCACCTCGCGCATGGAGGTATCCTCGGTCACCTCCAGCACCAGACTGGCGGCGGGAATGTGGTGATCCATCAGGGCTTTGGCCACCAGTTTCAGCAAGTTGCGCTGATACATGCCGGGGGAGATGTTGACGCACATCTGCAGATCAACCAGCCCCAAGTGTTGCCACTTATGGAGCTGCTCACAGGCGGTATTCAGGATCCAGCTGCCAAGCTTCTCCGCCAGCTGGAACTCCTCCGCGACCTGAATTACTTCGTTTGGCGGAATGAAGCCCAGTTCGGGATGACGCCAGCGCAGCAGTGCCTCGACCGCCTCGCAGCGACCCGTCTCCAGGTTGACGATGGGCTGGTAATACAGCTCGAGCGCGTTGTGCTCCAGTGCCATCACCATGTCGGAGGCGAGATGCTTGCGCCGGACCGTCTCGTTGAGCAGGGAGTTGTCATAGATGACATAAGGTACATGGGTCTTACGACTGTGGGACAGGGCCTGCTCCGCCCGGCTGAGCAGCTCCTGGGTCTGGTTGCTGTCCATGGGGAAGAAGGCGATGCCAATGCCCACCTCCAGCCGGAACGGGTAGTTATCGATGAGGATGTCCTGCTTGAGGGAGTGCAGCACTCTCGCCACCAACTCCCTGACATGGCGCAAATCGCTCCCTTCCCGCTGCAGCATGGCGAGCTGATCGCCGCCAAGGCGGGCGACCCACTCCCCATTTTCACACAGGGCGCGCAGCCGCCTCGCCAGCTCCCGCAGCAGGAGATCCCCGGTGTTATAGCCAAACTTGCTGTTGATATCCCGAAAGTCATTGATGTCGACCAGCACCAGTCCGAATGGCGTATCGCGACTGACATAGGACTCCATTTTCTCCAGCAACGCCAGTCGGTTGGACAGACCGGTCAGGGGGTCGACTCGGGCCGTCCTGAAATGGCGCTTGGCCTCACGGATCAGCAAACCGCTGAGCAGGATGACGGAGATCACCAGGCCAGACACCATAAACAGCAAGGCGTTACGCAACTGGCCAAAGCGCTTGTCATTGCCCGAATAGACGTTGATGTTGTTCTGCATGACGGAGGCGAGAGAGTAGGACAAGGGTTCCTGCAGGGGGGCGAGCGTCATCATGATCTGCTGGTAATCCGGGGTGCCGGGCTTGAGATCGGCCAGCTTGGGTTCCAGTTCCCGGATATTGCTCTCGGTCAGTTTCACCAGGCGCAGCGTCTTCTGATTGTCTGCCAGACTCTTGCGCAACTGGCCACTCAGCAGGATCGGCGTCCGGCTCCAGAGGATATCGTAGCGCAGCAGCAGCGCCTCATGGTCGATACCGCCGTAATGGTAAATTTCGACAGCATTGAGAAAACGGCCCAGCTCTAGTTGGAGCTGCATCAATGCCCAGGAGACGTCGTAGGTGTACTTCTCCATCACCCGGGTCGCATTTTGTATCTGCACCAGGCAATACAGAGTGCTGCCCGTGAACAACAGAATGGATAGATAAAGAACGCCGAGTAAGGGCCAAGCCCTGGTCTTCGTTTTCAACCCATGCCCCCGCAAGCCATCATCATTACTGCTGAATATCGATTGAACTCAGTTGCCAGATCATCATGTCGGTGAATTCAGAGCGCTTGAGTTCGGGATGCTTGTCCAGTGGCAGGATAAACCAAAGCGGTCCCTTGTCACGTACCCGCATGGTCATACCGTCGTCCTGCCAGGCCAGAATAGGATCATATTGTTTGACCTTATCCCAGTTGACCCGGATCTGGAAACTGTTCAAGGCCGTCAGGGTAATACTCTTGCCTTCGGCCCCGACCGCCGTCATCAGGTCCGCCAGTTTTGGTCCCACATACTTGTGCGGCTTGTCCACCCAGGGGTTGCTCGTCACTATCTCATGCTGCGGCAAGGCCTGGAGCATGGTCAGGTCGAAGGCGACCTCGCCGTCGGCCGGTTCAGCGGGATCCACATTACCTGTCACCTTGAGGATCACTGGACCTTGCGGGATCGCCAATGTCATGGTCGGCATGACAAGAGAAAACAGTAATGGAATCAGGCCTAAATTTCGCATGCTCACCTCAGATGATTTCACTATCAATAGACTCATTCTAGTAGCGCTAAAAAAAACGGCCCGCAAATGCGAGCCGTTTGATAACTACGACAGGATTACATCATACCCATGCCGCCCATGCCACCCATATCAGGCATGGCAGGAGTGTCTTTCTTCGGCAGTTCGGTGATCATGCACTCGGTGGTGATCATCAGACCGGCGATGGACGAGGCAAACTGCAGCGCGGAACGGGTTACCTTGGTCGGATCCAGGATCCCCATGGCCAGCATGTCGCCGTACTGTTCGGTGTAAGCGTTGTAGCCGAAGTTACCTTCGCCATTCTTCACCGCATTGGCGATGACGGAGGCTTCTTCACCGGCGTTGATCACGATCTGACGCAGCGGGGCTTCCATGGCGCGCAGAGCAACCTTGATACCCACGTTCTGGTCTTCGTTGTCGCCACGCAGGCCGGCCAGTTTGGCGGCAACGCGTACCAGCGCCACACCACCACCTGCAACCACACCTTCTTCCACGGCGGCGCGGGTTGCGTGCAGGGCATCGTCAACACGGGCCTTCTTCTCTTTCATCTCGACTTCGGTGGCAGCACCGACCTTGATCACCGCAACGCCGCCAGCCAGCTTGGCCACGCGCTCTTGCAGCTTCTCACGGTCGTAATCGGAAGAGGTCTCTTCGATCTGCTGACGGATCTGGGCAACACGGCTTTCGATCAGGGCAGCATCACCCACGCCATCGATGATGGTGGTGTTCTCTTTGGTGATGACGATGCGCTTGGCACGGCCCAGATCTTCCAGGGTCGCTTTTTCCAGCTCCATGCCCACTTCTTCGGAGATCACGGTACCACCGGTCAGCACGGCGATGTCTTGCAACATGGCCTTGCGACGGTCACCGAAGCCAGGAGCCTTGACGGCTGCGACTTTCACGATGCCACGCATGGTGTTGACCACCAGGGTCGCCAGCGCTTCACCTTCCACGTCTTCGGCGACGATCAGCAGCGGCTTGCCCGCCTTGGCCACGCCTTCCAGCACCGGCAGCATTTCGCGGATGTTGGAGATCTTCTTGTCCACCAGCAGGATGAAGGGGTCATCCAGCTCGACGGAGCCGGTTTCCGGCTTGTTGATGAAGTAGGGGGAGAGGTAGCCACGGTCGAACTGCATGCCTTCCACCACAGCCAGCTCGTCTTCCAGACCCTGACCGTCTTCCACGGTGATCACGCCGTCACGGCCGACCTTGTCCATGGCTTCGGCGATCAGTGCACCCACTTTCTCGTCGGAGTTGGCAGAGATGGTACCGACCTGAGCGATGGCGTTGTTGTCTGCGCAGGGCTGGGACAGGGCCTGCAGCTCGGCGACGGCGGCCACGACGGCCTTGTCGATACCGCGCTTCAGATCCATGGGGTTCATGCCGGCGGCAACGGCCTTCAGGCCTTCGTTGACGATGGCTTGCGCCAGTACGGTGGCAGTGGTGGTACCGTCACCGGCGGCGTCGTTGGCCTTGGAAGCAACTTCCTTGACCATCTGGGCGCCCATGTTCTGGAACTTGTCTTCCAGCTCGATCTCGCGAGCAACGGAAACGCCATCCTTGGTGATGGTCGGGGCACCAAAGGACTTGTCCAGTAC
>NZ_JRGL01000148.1 GCF_000764655.1 Aeromonas aquatica | reverse complement strand
AGATGAATACCAATTGGTCGCAAAATAACAAAGACCAATTTTGGTATCTACCACAATTTCACCAAAGTGTGAGGGCGATTGCAAAACCCCGTCAAACCCGCGATTCAGATGATACTCAGCCATCACCATCACCACTTTCATGCCCGGGAGATCCCTGCGACACCCTGCTATACGGTCAACAGCACCCCTTATATGGATATTTTTATCAACACACAAGATCTATTTTTATATGAATAAAATCATGACTTTAGATAATCTTCGATCGAGTACAACCAAGAGGTAAAGTACTGCCTGACACCGTCTGGATTCATCAGAACCTTTCTGTGGAATGCTCTTCCCCATCACTTTTCGTCATTTCCCATCGGATGAAATTTTGCTTTCGTTCGAAGACAAGCCCCTGACTGTGATTGTGCTCACGATTATGTAACAGAGTGTTTCAATGAAAATATTGGTCTGATATGTTGATACCAATCTGAAGGGGGAGGCCAAAGAATGAGTCCGAACCTTGAGGTCAGGATACCGATATACGGCGCTTAATCGGCCGTTCAACGGATCTAGGTTGCTGCCTTTGCCAAGGCTGGGTGAGTCACATAACTAATGATAGGGATTTAGAGTTATGAAAAAATCGATCTGTTACACCATGGTTGCCGCTGCTCTCGCCCTCGGGGCAACGAATAGCATGGCGGCCGAGGGAACAACGACCGCTGACGTTCTGGCCACAGCAGCCAAGAACATTGATTTTTTTGGTTATTTTAGAGCCGGTGTTGCGGGTGGTGCCGATGGCAGCATGGAAAACAACATTGGCGGTGACTCTTTCGAGAAAAATAAAATAGGCCGTATCGGCAACGAGTTTGACAACTACGCCGAGGTCGGTTTCGGAACCGAGCTGTATAACGAGAATAATCGCTCCGTCTACGTACAAACCATGTTCAACATGTGGGACGGGGATACCAACAGCAGTACCGACGATAGCCCCTTTGGCTGGGAAAACATGAACATGCAGTTACGCAACTTCATGGGCTTGGGCGAAACCTCATGGGCGGGTATCCGTCAATACAAGAGCAATTACTACATCGATACAACCGACCACTATTACTGGGGTCAGACCACCGTTGGTGCCGGTGTCGAGGATATGAAGGTTGGCCCGGGCAACCTCTCCCTCGCCGTACTGCATCGGGATCTCGATGGCGTCATTCACAATCCGAGCATCGACTCTGAAGAAGGAGCCCTGGAGGGCACCCTCATCGATGCCATGAACTACGAGATCCTCTATGACAATCTCTCTGTCTGGGAGAAAGGCACTCTGGCAATGGGCTACAGGTTCCTCCATGCCGACCCAACAGACGCCCAAATCGACAATCCGGAACTGGGTGAACATGATTACGCCGATGGCCATGCCTTCCTGGTCGAACTCAAACAGGAAATTGGCGAATCTGGCTATAACCGCACTGTGCTGCAGTACTATCTGGATGGCTCGGCCCTGCAAGGCGTCCAATTTGGTGCGGCCGACGTGTTGAATGGGGAAGTGAAAGACGGTTCAGGGTTTGCCATCCGCAACTTTGGCGCGATCCCGCTCTCTGCTGATTGGGACTTTACCCATGTGCTCACTTATGCCGAGGCCGATAGCGTCGAGCAGTGGAATGGTGACGAGGGAGATGGCTCCAGCATGGCCGTCAACGCCGGTGTGGTTTATCACTGGTCGGATATTACCCGCACCTATCTCGACGCTGGGTACTTTCAGGACGACAAGAGCGTCAACAATACCGACTATGACCGCAGCGGTTCCAAAGTCACACTCGCTCAAGCATTGTCCTTTGGCCGTGGCGAGCCTGAGTTGCGTGTTTACACTTCCTATCTGGACAGCGATAACAGCAACTGGGACGACACCACTCATAGCTTCGAAGGCCATAACAGCGACGATACCTGGGCCGTTGGCGCCATGGTCAATGTTTGGTGGTAAAGGTCTTATCGGTTAACCCTGTTGAGCAGGGCGACTCGGTAATTTGATGTATATCAGATAAACAACCCTACCAGAATATCTGCAACCGGAAACCATATTGTGGTGCGCTCATCCGCTAGCTGGATGAGCGCATATACCGCGTCAAGCAATTCGTAATTTTATTTTAAAATCAAAGGAAATAAACATGAGCATAATGAGCAACGGCTTTGCGCTTAATAAAACATACATGTTGGTTCTTGTTGCAACCCTGGGTTTGAGCGCATGTACTGATTCCAGCTCTGACTCCAATTCTGATGCTGCCCCCAATTCTGGCGCCAACTCAAAACCTGACCCTGGCTCTGATTCAAATTCCAATTCCAATTCCAATTCCAATTCCAATTCCAATTCCAATTCCAATTCCAATTCCAATTTTGACTCTAATTCCAATTCAGATTCTGACATTGTTGTCGTGAAAGATAACAGTAACTGCGTCACAGTTACGT
>NZ_JRGL01000147.1 GCF_000764655.1 Aeromonas aquatica | reverse complement strand
CAGGATTGCGAGAATCGCTCGGATTATTGTCCGCCGCCGCATTGCCGTTGTCCTCGGTAGAGTCGGTACACGCCGACAGTCCGAGCATCGCGGTGATAATAACCACGGCTATTTTGGATTTATTGAAAAGTCCATTTTTTTCCATGTCAAAACTCCATTTAAACAATGAGTTAAATTGGCTTGCTATTAAGTAGTATTAAATTGAAATGTCGCTGATTACTTTTCTGACAACCGTTTATAAACCTGAATCAACTCTGCAATTAATTCACGAGCAAGCATGGAGGTCATCAAATGATCCTGCGCATGGACCATGACAAGCGTCATTTTGGTCTTGCCTTCTCCCTGATCATGTTCGATTAATTGAGTTTGAACCAGATGAGCTTCATTTAACGCAGCCCTGGCCTCTTGCATCACTTCTTCTGCTTTCAAAAAATTGCCTTGTTTGGCAAAAGAGAGTGCTTCATAGGCACAACTGCGTGCATTACCGGAATTGATGATCAATCCCATTACCTGTTCTTCCAGATCAGAGGCGATATCCTCTGAACCAGGCAGTTCAATATCAAGCATATTCACCGGTCTTCCTGCTTTACGTGGATGGACTATGCACTCTGATGTGCTTTGATCATGGCGATGGATGATTTCAATAATGCCAGGCCATCCATCTTGCCATAGATTAAGGAGTCAATGATGGCCACCGGCTTATCAGGAAACTTGCCAGCAAAGTCATTGAGCATATATTTAATTTGTGGCCCAAGCAGAATCAGATCGGCTTCGGGTCCTTTTTCCAGAATTAATGATTCGGAGAATGCCTGAATATCTACCGGAACTGCATGTTTGGTCGCGTGCTCCTTCATCTTATTAACCAACAATGACGTTGACATACCTGCGGCACAAAAAAGATATATTTTCTTATTCATATGACACCTGAATTTATATGTTATGACTCACCCTCACGTTACTATCTAATCACTCAATTGTGCAATCACTTTATCAAACTGCGGCAAGTATTTCTGATGAGCCAATAACATTTCATTGACGATAGTTTTCGCTGATGTATCTGAATGAATCAGCGGACTCAAATTCATGGCCACGATCAGGTCTTGGTAATTTCCTGTCAGGGCCGCCTTGCTGGCTGCAATCTCAAAAGATTTAATCGAACTGATGATACCCAGTACGCGTTCGTCAAAATATTCAATTTGAGCTTTAGGCTTGGCCCCCTCTTTACTGATGGTGCAGCTAATTTCAATGCACCAGTCATGTGGAATGTTTTTGACATGGCCATTATTACAGATATTTACATAATGCTCGGTGTGACTGTCGTTCACGATTGCACTGATGACATCACAGGCCGCATCAGAATAATAAGCTCCGCCACGTTCTTCCAGTTGCTTTGGCTTGATATCCAGCTCGGGGTCCTGATAGAGCTTGAACAGGTCAGCTTCAATCGTTTGTACGACTTCGGCACGGGTCCCGCCCTTGTAATACTCACCCAGTTCTATCGCCGACATCTCTTTTTCTTTGATGTAATAGCGCAGGTAAGGACAAGGGAGCAGCTTCAAGCCATTGATGAAATCCATATCGAAGGGAAGATCGGACACATTCTTCACCGAGGCCGACTGTTGGTTACTGTCCCTGGTCACCTCCGCCAGCAGCTGCTCCATCTTCGAGTCGCCATCGATGAGGAAATCCTGCATGAACACCATATGATTCAGGCCAAAGAGATCCATATTCACCTCGGCATGCTCATCACAGCGGAGCAACTCCCTGGCAAACATCTTCATGCCAACGGGCACATTACAGACCCCGATGAAACGACGGAAATCGGTGTGGCGATGGACCGCCTCGGTAATCAGACCCGCCGGATTGGTAAAATTGATAAGCCAGGCATTCGGACACAGCTCTTCAATATCCTTGATGATAGAAAAGACGACCGGGATCGTTCGCAGCGCTTTGAACAGCCCGCCGGCACCGTTCGTCTCTTGCCCCAGCACTCCGTGAGAAAGCGGGATCTTTTCATCCTTGGCCCGCGCATCCAATTGCCCGACGCGAAATTGCGTAGTCACAAAATCGGCACCTGGCAGGGCATCGCGTCTGTCCAGCGTTTGGTAGAGCTTGATGGGCAGGCCCGCTTTTTTGATCATCCGCTGGCACAGGTTAAAGATGATGCCCAGCTTTTCTGCCCCGTCGGCCACATCCACCAACCAGAATTCGCTGATCGGCATCTCATGATAACGCTTGATGAATCCCTCCATCAGCTCCGGGGTATAACTGCTCCCACCACCGATAGTCACCACTTTAATCGCTTTCTGCATATGACCAACCTGATTATCTGTGTAATAAAGTGACGTTATTCAACTCATACTGCCAACTATAATGCTCGGCCAATGTATAGGAGATGGTGTATTCAACCAGTCGATCCCGTTCATAAGCAGCACGAATTACTTTTACTGCGCAGCTGAGCGCCGATGTATCTAATTTACTGGCCGTGTCCAGCAATATAAAACCAGCAGATAATGTTTCAACACCACGGTCGAATTTCACTTGATATTCTTGCAGTAATAACTGGTAAAGAGACTGATTACTTTCTACTTTTTTGTCTAACTCAGGAAACCGATCGGCACAAAGATAATTGAGCTCTTGAATAGATTTCACACCATCGACACTGCGCACACGCTCCAGACAAATAACATTCTCACCTGAGAAACCGCTTAACTCTCCGTGCGCTGGGGTTGCCATCACGTAACAATTAAGAAGCTCAGTAGCCACTTCTTTACCAATTGTTTTCATGTCTTGAGTCAGGCTACCAAATTCAAACGAGTTAATCATCTTGTTATTGTTTATATATATTCCAGAACCGTGACGAACGTCAATTATCTTCTCTTCTTTTAATAATGCCAACGCCTTGCGAATGGTTACCCGGCTTACCGAAAACTGCTGTGCCAACGTCCTCTCATCGGG
>NZ_JRGL01000146.1 GCF_000764655.1 Aeromonas aquatica | reverse complement strand
CATTTTTTTCTTAAGAAAATCCAGTCCAGGATTCTCCCCCAATGATGCAATAAGTTTCTCCGTAAAATCTGGGATTAACCACGTAACTTTTACGCTATCAAGCATTAAGGGAAACCCTCTCGAAAAAATTAGAATTGATCCTATTTCATGCAGCGGATTTTTTCAGATTTTAGAATTTAAGTTTGAGCCCAACGAAGAAAAATACGAACAGGTGATCTAAGCAAGGTGCGAACAAGTGTGTTTATCTAAAAAACATAAAATTTTGGCTTTTTAATTTTAATAATTTGCATTGTTGGAGAATCACCTCTGGTGGTTTATTCGCACTTTCCTTAAAAAGGGATTAGCTAGATGAAAATAACAATCACAGGTACCGGTTATGTCGGTTTATCCAACGCAGTATTACTGGCCCAACATCATGACGTTATCGCCCTTGATGTACAGGCCGATAAGGTAGCCAAAATTAACCAGCGTCAGAGTCCCATCGCGGATAAAGAGCTGGAAGAATACCTTGCCAGCAAGTCACTCAACCTTAGAGCCACGCTGGACAAATTCGAGGCCTATGAGTCTGCCGACTTCGTGATCATAGCCACCCCCACCGATTACGATCCCGAGACCAACTATTTCAATACCGGCACGGTCGAGGCGGTGATCCGGGATGTGATGGCCATCAATCCGCAGGCGGTGATGGTGATAAAATCCACCATTCCGGTGGGCTTTACCGAGCGGATGCGCCATGAGCTTGGCACCGAGAATCTGATCTTCTCCCCCGAGTTCCTGCGCGAAGGCCGGGCGCTCTATGACAACTTGCACCCTTCGCGCATCGTGGTGGGTGAGTGCAGCGAGCGCGCCCAGGCCTTTGCCGATCTGCTCAAAGAAGGGGCCATCAAGCAGGATGTGCCCGTGCTGCTGACCGGCAGTACCGAGGCCGAGGCCATCAAGCTGTTTGCCAATACCTATCTAGCGATGCGGGTGGCCTATTTCAACGAGCTCGATACCTATGCCCAGTCCCATGGGCTGGACAGCCGCCAGATCATCGAGGGGATTGGGTTGGATCCGCGCATCGGCAGCCACTACAACAACCCCTCCTTTGGCTATGGCGGTTACTGCCTGCCCAAAGACACCAAGCAGTTGCTGGCCAACTACAGCCAGGTGCCCAACAACCTGATCCGCGCCATCGTCGATGCCAATACCACCCGCAAGGACTTTATTGCCGACAGCGTGATCCGCCGTCAACCCAAGGTGGTCGGCCTCCACCGCCTGGTGATGAAGGCGGGCTCTGACAACTTCCGCTCTTCTGCCATTCAGGGGATCATGAAGCGGATCAAGGCCAAGGGGATAGAAGTGGTGATATTCGAGCCCACCTTCAAGGAGGAGAGCTTCTTCCACTCCCGGGTCATCCGCAGCCTGGAGGAGTTCAAGGTCGTGAGCGACGTCATTCTGTGCAACCGCATGGCCGCTGAGCTGACCGATGTCACCGACAAGGTATATACCCGGGATCTTTTCGGCTCTGATTGATGGCGGGCTTGCCCGCGCGCTCCCCAGCCATCACCAAGGTGATCTGGCTGGGGCAGCAACAACGACAAGGAGTGCTTTTGAGAACTGATACGCCAGATATGATGACCACACAGATTAAGGTCACCCCGTTGCAACATGGGATTGCCGGCCTGGTGTTTGCCATTGACACCCCCAGAGCCGAAGAGATCACTCTCTTTGCCTCTTCGATGCTCAAGCTGTCAGGATGGGTACTGTACGATAAAAAGTCCGTAGACATAGTGGTCAGGCATCGGCACGGTGAAAACACCTTTAGGTGCAACAGAGTCAGAACTGACGTATCAAAGAAACGCGATATGGACGCAGACGCACTCTGCGGGTTTCTTATTCCCATCACTTTCTCTGGCGGCTTTGACGTCGGTTTTATTATCGAGGATAAGGTAGCCTGGGGGGCAAGAGTGGATATTTTGCCTGCAGCGAAAATACTGTTTGGCAAATCAAACCATCTTTTTTTAGACAATGACAACAATAACAGCGTGGCGCAATTTATCGGGCAGACATTGATATCCGATGAATGCCTCTCTTTATGGCAAGCCTATTTTTCTGCGCTCAATCAATGCGTGGATAACCGCCGGACAAAGCGAGTTTTTATGCTGGCGCCCGCCAAGGAACTGGTGCTTCCATACTATTATCCGCACCCAAAGGCAGACATTACCCCAGTGGAGCAGTTTCTCGTTCACTTCCAGCGGGAAGGTATCATGTATCCCAAAGACATGCTGAGCGACGCAGGGGATGCCACTTATTCAAAACAGGATACTCACTGGACCGATTATGGTGCCGGCATCGCCGTGGACCATATGCTATGCCAGCTGGGCCTGTCATTGGAAGAGCCCTTCCCCTTTGCCTTTCGTATTGTCAAGGACGCGGGGGATCTTGGGGTGAAGCTCTCAGTGCCTAGGGACCAAACGCTTATGAAGGCGGATTTTTCCCCCGTCCTCCAACACCTGGTATTTGACAATCGCCTAAAAAGCAGGGGCTTGATCCAGGTCTTTCAGCACCCAGAGGCTCCCTTGGCGCACAGCGTTGTCGTGTTCGGCGACTCCTTTGCCTACAACATGCTCCCTTATCTCGCCAATGCGTTTGCCAAAGTGGTCTATGTCTTGTCGGGGGCCAGCATCGATGACGAGATAGTGGCCCATGAGCAGCCTGATCTGGTCATCTGTGAGATCACCACTCGCTTCCTGGTGCAAGCGCCAGAGTCGAACTACTCGGTTTCGCACGACTGCAAACGAAAAATACTCACCCTGTCGGCCTTGGAGCGAGCGAATTATCTTCACTCC
>NZ_JRGL01000145.1 GCF_000764655.1 Aeromonas aquatica | reverse complement strand
GGTAATCCCCCCGAAAATCCGGGGTGCTCATAAGTAGAATTTTCTCGTATCTTGCACGCAGGAGGTTCTACATGAAAACATCACGCTTTAGCGATGCCCAAATCATCGCCATCCTCAACCAGGCCGAAGCCGGTTCACCCGTCCCCGAGCTATGCCGCGGGCATGGCATCAGCAGCGCCACCTTCTACAAATGGCGCGCCAAGTTCGGCGGCATGGACGCCTCCCTCATGGCCCGTCTCAAGGACTTGGAAGAGGAAAATCGCCGCCTCAAGAAGATGTATGCCGAGGAGCGCCTCAAGGCCGACATCCTCCAGGAGGCCATGGCAAAAAAGTGGTGACGCCATCTGCCCGACGCGAGATGGCCACCCAGGCGGTCGCTCACTGCGCCATCTCCATCCGGCTCGCCTGTCGGGTGTTCGGGGTCAGCGAAGGCTGCTATCGCTACCAACCGGTGCTGGCCGAAGAGAACCAGCTCATCGCCGACTGGCTGCTGCGTATCACGACCAGCCAGCGCAACTGGGGCTTCGGACTCTGCTTTCTCTATCTGCGCAACGTCAAAGGGTTTGGCTGGAACCACAAGCGGGTGTACCGGATTTATCGGGAACTTGAACTCAACTTGCGGATAAAGCCCAGGAAACGGCTGGTGCGTGCAAAACCGGCAGCGTTGGCAGTGCCTGAAAAACCCAATACCTGCTGGTCGATGGACTTTATGCACGACCAGCTCAGCGATGGCCGCTCGGTGCGGTTGTTCAATGTGATAGATGATTTCAACCGGGAAGCGTTATGTATCGAGGTAGATTTTTCGCTCCCCGCCTTGCGGGTCAAACGGGTGTTGGAGCAGGTGATAGCGTGGCGTGGCAAACCAGCGGCCATCCGCTGTGATAACGGTCCGGAATACATCAGCGAGGAGCTCAAACGCTGGGCGAAACAGCATGACATCACGCTGAACTACATCCAGCCAGGTAATCCGCAGCAGAATGCCTATATCGAGCGGTTTAACCGCACCGTGAGATATGACTGGCTGGGGCATTACTTGTTTGAGTCGCTGGATGAATTGCAGGAATTTGCCACGCAATGGCAATGGGTTTATAACCATGAGCGGCCTAATATGGCGCTGGGTGGCTACACACCAAAACAGCACCTGGCGCGGGCCGCCTGACCTCTACTTTTGAATGCCCCTGAATATGGGAGGATGACC
>NZ_JRGL01000144.1 GCF_000764655.1 Aeromonas aquatica | reverse complement strand
GATTTTCGGGGGGATTACCGGGTCGCGAGTTCGAGTCTCGTTTCCCGCTCCAATCTCTCCTCGTAGTACCTTTTCATCACCTTCTCTGAATTACCCATCACATCACATCACATCGCGCCGCGATGATTTTTCGTCTCTGCCGTTTACTCACATGGCTTGTTTTCTGCGGCCCCCCTGGGGCTCGTGTTACGAAAACCCTTGTTATCGTTTGACGAGGGCTTGTCGTCGTTCTGGGGGGCAAAGGGGAAGGGGAAACGAGCTCCAGCCAAGGCGCCGCGAGTCTGTGCGTGGGTTGGGGAATGACAGGCAAAAAAATAGGAGGAGCAGTCTCCTCCTACTGGTTCACTGGCGCGGCTTAGAGCAGGGTCACGTTCTCAGCCTGAGGGCCTTTCTTGCCCTGGGTCACGGTGAACTGGACTTTTTGACCTTCAGCCAGGGTCTTGAAACCAGTGCTCTGGATGGAGGAGAAGTGAACGAAAACGTCCGGTCCCTGGGATTGCTCGATGAAGCCAAAACCCTTGGTTTCGTTGAACCATTTTACTTGGCCGGTGCGAATGTCAGACATGTGGTAAGTCCTATCTATAACAAATTGAAACTAACGCCTTGTTGGGCAGCATTTGCCTAGGATCCAGGGTCTACCCATGACTGATCACGTCAATTTGTCCCAGTCGCATGTAGTACAATCCCTGTCTAAAGCACAATCGATTGTACTGAAGCCCGATCCCTTGTCAATTTGGCACTTTTCATTTTTTGAGCGAGCTAAAACTATTGCGAAGTCAGCGGCTTGTTTCAGGCTGCAGCGCAAAAAAACGGGAGGCTCCAGGCCTCCCGTTTCATTGCGTCATCGCCGGTGGTTTCACTCCTTGAGTGCGAAGCCTTCGCCCTGTCGGTCGTAGCGATAATTCACCTGACCGAAGGAGCGGATCTCGACTCGCTGGATGCGGCGACTGGCGTCCACCAGTACGAACACCGACTTGCCGGACTGCAGCCGGGTCAGCGGCCTGTCTGGCCCCTCTATGGCGATCAGCCGGCTCAGCTCGGCGCCGGGCAGCTCGAACTTGCGGAAGATGGAGTAGAGGGTCTCGCCGGCCTGCACATCGTGCTGCAGCCAGCTGCCGTCTACCTTCTCTTCCACCGGTTTGGCGGCGACCGGCGCACTGCCAGTGCTGTCATTGCCTACGGTCAGGGCCTGGGTCGGCACAGCCAGGGGTACGGCGAGGGCGCCGGACGGAGCAGCACTGGGGGCCGAGGGGGCCGGTTCCCAGATCAGTACCAGCAGCCAGAGCGGGATCAGTACCAGCAAACCTATGGTGTGCTTGCGCGGCAGCGGGCTGGCCAGCTTGAAGGAAGCCGTTCTGGCCTCCTTGTTGCGCAGGCCACTCATGCCTTGCCCGAGGCGCTGACGCAGGGGCAGGGTGGCGGCATTGATACGATGGAGCAGGGTTCCTTGTGATTCGTCTTGGCGACGCTGCTGGGCTCGTCTGTTATGGCCACGTGGGCGACGGTCCGGGGTGGGCACGGCATTTACCTCTCACTACATTGCCTGCCATCAGGCAAATATAGCGCCTATGGTAAACGGACTCGCCCCCGAGGGGGAGAGCCCTGAGCATGAAAATTATCAGCTGAGACGAAATTGTCCGAGCAATTGCTGCAAACGCTCGGCCGCCTGGCGCAAGGCCTGGCTGGCTTGGGCCGTATTGGTCGCATCTTCGGCGATGTCGTTGGCCAGTGCGTTGGTTTTTGACAGATTGCCGGAGACGGTCTCGGAAACCGAGCTCTGCTCCTCGGCGGCGGAGGCGATCTGGTAGGTCATGTCGTTGATGGTGGCGATGGCCTGGAAGATGCTGTCCAGCGCCGCCTCCGCCAGATCGGCCTCGCCCACCGCCTGATGGGTCAGCTGCTGGCTCTGCTGGATGGCGTTGACCGCGTTGGCCGAGCTGTGGCGGATCTTCTCGATCAGCTCCTGGGTGTTCTGCACCGCCTGCTGGGTGTTGCCCGCCAGCTTGCGTACCTCGTCCGCCACCACCGCGAAGCCGCGGCCCTGCTCGCCGGCCCGGGCCGCCTCGATGGCGGCGTTCAGCGCCAGCAGGTTGGTCTGATCGGCGATGCCCTGAATGACGGTGAGTATGCTGGTGATCTGTTCGCTGTCGTGGGCCAGTCCCTCGACCACCTCGGCGCCCTTGCCCGATTCGGCCGCCACCCTGTGCATGGACTGGATCACCTGCTGGAAGCGCACCTTGCCCTGATCCGCCGCCCCCTGGGCCTGCTTGGCCGAGTCGGCGGTGTTGTTGGCGTGGGTCGCTACCTCCTGGCTGACGTAGGACATCTCTTGCACCGCGGTCAGCATCTGCTCCATCTGTGCCTGGTGATGCTGCAGGTTGGTGTCGGTCTGGCCGGCGATGCGGTCGGTGTCACCGGCGTGGCGATGGACCTCGCTCGCGGTCTTCTGCACATCCCCCAGCAGCACCTGCAGCTTGTCGATGAAGCGGTTGATGCCGCGGGCCAGGGCCCCCAGCTCGTCTTTGGACTGGGTATTGAGGCGTTTGGTGAGATCCCCCTCACCGTCGGCGATGTCATCCACCAGGCTCACCATCTGGCGGATGGGGCCCGTGATGCTGCGGGCTATCACCAGCATGGTGGCGAGCGCCAACACCAGCACCAGCAGGGCGCCGACCAGTTGCTGGGTCATGGCGGAGCGGTTCATGTCGGTGAGCTGGGCCTCCAGTTGATCGGCGCCGGCCAGCACCACCTTGTAGGGCAGGGTGACGATGATGGCCCAGTTGCGGCTCATGCCCGGCACCGCGATGGGCACCGAGATGCGAAACGCATCGGTGAGCTCCTGGCGCTGCACCTCGGGTTTGAGGTATTGCTGCCAGCCATCGCCGAGCAGCTTGTCGGCGCGGCTGCCGAGCAGGCTGGCGTCGCCGCTGGTGCCGGTGATGACGCCGGCGGCGCTAACGATCAGGGTCTCCCCCTTGCCGTCATAGATGTTGCTGTTGAGGGACTGGGCCTGACGGCTGATGGAATCCACCGCCAGATCCAGCGCGGCGACCCCCTTGAACTGGCCATCCACCAGAATGGGGGTGGTGATGGTGCTCACCAGCACCTGCTGGCCGTTGATGTCCACCTTGAAGGGGTCGATGAGGCAGGATCGGCCCTCCCGTTTCGGGCAGGCATAGTAGTCGTTGGCCGGGTTGCCGAATTCGTCCGCGTCGCTCTTCTCGATGGAGAGCAGCAGATCGGTGCCTATGCCGTCCTTGTCACGGTAGAAGTAGGGCACGAAGCGCCCCTGGCTGTCGCTGCCGAGCGCCGTCTGGCCGGCGAAGGTGGCGTCCTGACCGTCGAAGCCATTGGGCTCGAACCCTGCGAAGGCGCCATACAGCTGGGGCTCGAGTGCGAGCTGCGCCTTGAGCAGGTCGGTGGCCTGTTGGCGATCCAGTGGCAGCTTGCCCCCTTGCTGCAGGGCGAAGACGCTGGCCATCTGCTGGGTGTAGGAGAGCCCCTTCTGCAACAACTGGGTGATGGTGGCAGCCTCGGCCCGGGCGTTGGCGCTCACCTTCTGCCAGGCCTCCTGTTGCAGGGCGGCACGACTGGAGCTGATGGTCAGCTGCTGGGTCTGTTTGCCCGAGTATTGATTGAGCAGGATCAGGATGACCAGCGCCGTGGTCATGGCGATCCCCGCCATCACCAGGATGCGATTCTGGATAGAACGAAACTGCATCTTGCGTTCCTTGTAACGTAGAAAGTTGACTGATTTATCGGCAGGGCGGGAGACTTCTCCAGCTATGTTGCCCAGCAAAGCGGAAAAAGAGGGGAGGTTTTGCGATCCCATTCAAAGAATGGGGGCATGGCCGGATCCTTGCCTATTTAGGCCCCTGCTGTTGCATGCTTTTCCCATCCGTGATTCTGAGTGCTAAAATGCGACGGTTTTTTTAACGAATTGGCCCAAGGCCCTCTACACAAGGCTTAAAGATGAAAGTCAAAACCCGTTTTGCTCCCAGCCCGACCGGCTTTTTGCATGTCGGCGGTGCCCGTACCGCACTCTATTCCTGGTTGTTTGCGAAGAGCCAGGGCGGTGAGTTCGTGCTGCGTATCGAGGATACCGACCTGGAACGTTCCACTCAGGAGGCCATCGACGCCATCATTGAGGGCATGGAATGGCTGGAGCTGAACTGGGATGAGGGCCCCTACTACCAGACCAAGCGCTTCGATCGCTACAACGGCATCATCGACGAGATGCTGGCGGACGGCCGTGCCTACAAGTGCTTCTGCTCCAAGGAGCGGCTGGAGACCCTGCGCGAAGGCCAGATGGCCAATGGCGAGAAGCCGCGTTATGACGGCAAGTGCCGCGATGCCGCCCACAATCACCCGGCCGATGCGCCCCACGTGATCCGCTTCCGCAACCCGACCGAAGGCTCTGTGGTGTTTGACGACCACGTCCGTGGCCGCATCGAGTTCGCCAACACCGAGCTCGACGATCTCATCATCCGCCGCACCGATGGCGCCCCCACCTACAACTTCTGCGTGGTGGTGGACGACTGGGACATGGAGATCACCCACGTGGTGCGTGGCGAAGACCACATCAACAACACCCCGCGCCAGATCAACATCTACAAGGCTCTGAACGCGCCTGTGCCGGAATTTGCCCACGTCTCCATGATCCTGGGTGACGACGGCGCCAAGCTGTCCAAGCGCCACGGCGCTGTGTCCGTGATGCAGTACCGCGACGACGGCTACTTGCCGGAAGCCCTGCTGAACTACCTGGTGCGTCTGGGCTGGTCCCACGGCGATCAGGAGATCTTCAGCCTGGACGAGATGATCAAGCTGTTCAGCCTGGATGCCATCTCCAAGTCCGCCTCCGCCTTCAACACCGACAAGCTGCTGTGGCTGAACAACCACTACATGCGCACCCAGGATCCGGTACACGTCGCCAAGTATCTGGAGTGGCACATGGCCGCCCAGCACATCGACACCAGCAAGGGCCCGGCCCTGTCCGACGTGGTGACCCTGCTGGCCGAGCGCTGCAATACCCTGGTGGAAGTCGCTGCCCAGAGCCGCTACCTGTTCGAGGAGTACGAGGCACTCGACGAAGCCGCCGCCAAGAAGCACCTGCGCGGTGTGGCCGCAGAGCCGCTGACCCTGGCCAAGAGCAAGCTGGCCGCGCTGGACACCTGGACCACCGAAGCGCTGCACGAGCTGATTGAAGCCACTGCCGCCGAGCTGGGCCAGGGCATGGGCAAGGTCGGCATGCCGCTGCGCGTCGCCGTCACCGGCCTCGGTCAATCCCCGGCCATCGACGCCGTGATGGCGCTGGTGGGCAAGGAGCGTGTGCTGGCGCGCATCGACCGCGCCCTGGCCTATATCGAAGCGCGTATGGCAGCCGAGTAATCTCGCAGCAGGTCAGTCTTCCCAGGTGGCCGAACAGGCCGCTGTGAATGACTCAAAAGGGCTCCCGAACGGGGGCCCTTTGCATTTTGGCCTCAAGCGGATTTGCGACGTAAAACAGCGACATAGCGACGCTGTTGGCGGTAAAAACAGCTAACTGTCTGAATTTTGACTAAACGCTCCAACCGGCGAAAATTTTGGGTTGACAGCAAAGCGGGTGATGCCTATCATGCGCCTCCGTTGCCAGAGATAACTTTGGTAGCGCCGAGGTGAGTTGGGGTTATAGCTCAGCTGGGAGAGCGCTTGCATGGCATGCAAGAGGTCCGCGGTTCGATCCCGCGTAGCTCCACCA
>NZ_JRGL01000143.1 GCF_000764655.1 Aeromonas aquatica | reverse complement strand
GTATAGACCTCCATTCTGGTTCACCAGAGATAGATTTATTTTCCCATTGCCTCTTAAAGTCTTCCCCTAATACATCTATATTCCATGAGTAGCAATATGATTTGAATGATGACTCGAACGGATACATGGCTTCTGCAGAATCAGAATCGACAATCCCCTCTCTGAAAAGCATATAAAACAATCTGGATATAAAAGCACCTAGCACTTGATCTCTAGGAGGGATCGCCAGCGTCCTAGCTAACATGCTAGCATTTTCCTTTCCTACGCCTACGGACAAATTATTATAATAGTAGAGTTCGATATCATCTAAAAAATCAACCGGCCAATTTTTTGAGTAATTAATACTTTTTGATGCCCCCAGAAAAAAAGAGTCCGCAACAAGAACTAAATCTACTGCTTGGCTAGGATGACGCGGATTGCCGAGTTCTCTAAGGGCCTTGAGCATAGAGTCAGATTCTTTCCAGTTACTCATTAAATTTTTATGCTCGGTTGGTATTTTTTTTCCTGACATATTGCTAGATAAGGATAAAACCCCATATATTATTTTTCCAAATAGAACCGATCTTGGTGTACCATAGCGAGGGCAAGGTCTCAACAATGCAGCAGTATTAGCTATTTTCTTTAAATATTCTTTTTTTAGCGTAAGTTTTACTTCAAAAGCAGCAACCACATACTCATGAGAGATATATGTTCTAGGAAATGGCTTTGGCATGTCTTTGATCACAATGATATCTATTTGAGGTGATTCATCACCATTTTCCAAAATAATACGGCCACCACTACACACCTCGAGATTTTTTGGCAAGTATTCCGTTAAAAAATCAATGAACAATTGTTCGCACTCTTTTCCGGCAGTTCCGCTATCATTATTAACTACTGATTGCAAAAAATTATATTTAGCGGAGAAACGGTCTCGTGCAGGATCTAAAGCGGATAACATCAAATTCACTTTAGAAAAATGTATAGATGACTTAAATTCCTCATCCATCTTTTTTTCGAAAACTTCTATATATCTGGCACTTTCATCCTTAGCTCCGACATTTAACTCAGGCTCTGACCCTACATTACCAGAAACAATGTTCATTCCAATACGTCCTTTAAAAATAACCATATTCAGCAAACTAGCGAGAAATTCTTACTGTTGCCCCCGTCTCACATACACTGATAAAAAATAGGCAGCCATCGGGGTCAGCTCGGGATGCCGGACTTAGCAAAAGACGGCACCTCCACCGCTCTTGGCTGGAAATGTGTATGACATATGAGATAAGCGAATTGGCATCCTTCTAATGTGGCATAGCAGCCTTTGTATCACATTCACACATTGGGCGTTCTATCTTGTGCATCACATGGGTACACCAATACTGAACCTTTCAATCTGTGATCTCCTCCTAACTTAGCTCTCAATATACTCAATAATTGGAACAATATGAGTTATGATTTTTGCACGGTTCCCAAGATCCATGCAAGGCCTACCCATGACAAGGAACTGTCATCTGAACACTGGTAAAAATCAGCATCTAGGGGCTGAAACCTAAGGGCGGTAGCTACTCCGATCTACTTATCTTCTCTAAGCCCCTCCCCCCGATAGAAGTGGAAAATCCTAAATGGCGACATTGAACGAAAAGCCAGTACGTTTATTGATGCACGATATGATCGTTTCCATGGGTCTGAAACCCGGAGTCCCTTTCCTCCGAGAGCAAGCAATCCAATGGTTCAAAGAACACTATCCGAACGTAAAGC
>NZ_JRGL01000142.1 GCF_000764655.1 Aeromonas aquatica | reverse complement strand
TGGCCTTGGCGCTGTCGCCATCGGCGTCAGTCACTGTCTGCACCAGGGTCAGCACGCCGCTCTCCAAACTCAGGCTGACACTGTCATCCGGATTGCTGGTATTGCCGTGCCAGACATTGTCCAGCAGCGCCAGGGTCACCGAACCCGTAGCGGGATCGATGGTCAGGGTGAAGTAGCTCACCCCGTTGGCACTGCCGGTGATGACGTTACCCACCTGATTGAGCAGGATCTGTGCACCCTGGCCATTGACCGCCAGCGGATCGACCGCATAGAGTCCGCTCGCCACGTTGCTGCCAGTGAGCGCCAGGCTGTAACCAACGCTGCCCACCCCATCCGCACCATAGGCCGGGTTGAACTGAGACTGCACGGCCGCCCCTGTCAGGGTCGCACTGGCGATACCATCGTTGTATGCACCGCCCAAGGCCGGCAGGCTTTCATCCACGACCGCGATCAGACGCGGTGCCTCACCCGCCAGACCCGTGGTCGGGCCGTCATCTTCGAAGCGGAAGGTTCCATCAGCCGCCAGATCCAAGCTGGCTTTGGCACTGTCACCATCCGCATCGGTGACGGTCTGCACCAGAGTCAGCACTCCACTCTCCAGCGTCAGGCTGACGCTGTCATCATGGTTGCTGGTATCCCCATGCCAGAGGTTATCCAGCAGGGCAAGGGTCACGGCACCAGTGGCGGGATCTATGGTCAGGGTGAAATAGTCCACTCCGTTGGCGCTGCCGGTGATGACATTGCCCACCTGGTTGAGCAGGATCTGGGTACCCTGCCCATTGTCTGCCAGCGGATCGACCGCATAGAGACCGCTCGCCACGTTGCTGCCATTGAGCAGCAGGCTGTAACCGATGCTGCCCGCCCCATCCGCGCCGTAGGCATGGCTAAACTGGGCTTGCACCGTGGCTGCCGCCAGAATCGCACTCGCAATACCATCGCCGCCCACCCCACCCAAGGCTGGCAGACTCTCATCGACCGTCACAAAACCGGGGCGCAGGGAATCCGCCGCCAGCTCAGAGGTCGGGCCGTCGTCTTCGAAGCGGAATACGCCGCTGGCCCCCAGATCCAGGCTGGCCTTGGCGCTGTCACCATCGGAGTCGGTCACGGTCTGCACCAGAGTCAAGATGCCACTACCCAGCGTCAGGCTGACGCTGTCATCGTGACTGCTGGTATCCCCTTGCCAGAGGTTGTCCAGCAGGGCCAGAGTGACGGCACCACTGGTGGGATCTATGGTCAGGGTGAAGTAATCCACCCCGTTGGCACTGCCGGTAATGACATTGCCGACCTGGTTGAGCACGATTTGGGCACCCTGACCATTGGCCGCTTGCGGATCGACCGCATAGAGACCGCTCGCCACATCGTTGCCATTGAGCACCAGGCTGTAACCAATGCTGCCCGCCCCATCTGCCCCGAAGGCATGGCTGAATTGAGCCTGCACCACGGAGGCAGCCAGCGTCACACTCGCAATGCCGTCGCTGTCTGCACCGCCCAGCTGCGGCAGACTCTCATCCACACTAAGCACACCCAGTTCACCGGCGCCAGAGATGAGCGCCACGCTCGGTACATCATCGATTATCACCACATCCAGGCTGGCACTGGTGCTGTCGCCATCGCTGTCCGTCAACACGACACTGAAACTTTCGGTCAGTGTGATGTCATTGGCGGGCTGGGTGTGAGCCTCGTTATCGCTCAGGGTGTAGCTGTAGGTGACGCTGCCAGCCCCGGTCACGGGGTTGTAGCTGATACCGGTCACCAGCAGTTGATTGCCCAGAGGACTGGGGATCGATTGCGGGAAGCTGGTGATGACCTGACCGTTGTTGATGAGCGTCACGCCACCCAGCGTCAGGCTCTGAACCCCGTCCGCTGCATTGAAGGTAAAGGTGCCGCCCTTGGTGAGCGCTGCGGCATCCGGGGCGCTGCCATCGGCCAAGGCGGCTTCATTCAGAACGACTTCACCCCCCTCCACTTGCAACCCTCCGAGGGAAACCGTCTCATCCACCGGGGTAATGGTAATGATCAGGGTTGAGAGGTTGGTATCTGCGCCATCCGTGACGATGTAATTGGCGGGAGGAACGGGGCCCGTGTAGTTGAGAGCCGGGGTGAAGGTGTAGGAGCCGTCAGCATTGATGATGAGCGTGCCGATCCCGTTCAGGGTAGTCGCAGTGCCCGCTGGAATGCCGATGTTATTGCCCCAGCTATAAGAAACAATCGACACATCGAAAGGGCCATCCGGGTTATCACTGTTGGCCAGCAGATCACCACTGATGGATTGATCCTCCTGAGTGACGGCAAATTCATCCTGATCGTCGAGCTGATTGTCGGGCAGGAGCTCATCCGCTTGTACGATATTCTGCGCCGCCAGCGCATCGTGGTTGGTATCAAACCCGGCGGTGGCGATGGTTGCATCACCGATACGGTCGATAACGACAAAGCCACCATTACCACTGGCACCCGCGACCCCACCTATACCACCACCGCCACCGCCACCCGCGGCGGGGGCACCACCGGCTGCCGAGGCTTCAAAGTTCTTGGTCGGGTCAACCCCTTCCAGAATGGACTTTTGCAAGGCCGCGATTTCCGGAGGGAGGTTGCTGTTCTCGGCCGATGATGAGGGAGCTCCTTGAGCGGGCGCGTCTGTCGGCGCAGGTGCATCTGACACGGCATCGGGTTTGTCATCGTAGGGGGCCAGCACCAACTTGGCATCGTCGGCGATGTCGAGCTTGGCGCCTGGTTGCAATATCTCTCCCGGCTGGAGAGGACGACTGCTGCCATCGGCGAGCTGGATTTTGACATTACCTTCCACGGAAGAGACGACGACGGCTTTATCGATAATTTGGGTGCGCATATCCATTGCTCCAGAGTGACAGATCTTGATGGCTACACCTTAGATAGGGCGCCGTCATGCTTCCGTTGCAAAAATGTACCGCGTTGAATCTGTGCAGCTCCATCCGATGCAGCAAATCGAATAGTGATTTTTTACACATTAAAATCAATAAATTAACAAGGGCTCTTGTGGAGCCATTAAATGCTCGCTACAGAAAAGCCTCCCGACTTATTCTAAATGGATATAAAAAAGGGCCCACATTGGGGCCCATTTTTGAATGATGGCATTTATCACGGTAACGGGAATGCCGGATGGACGAAGCCTTGGTAGCCATCGATGTGCAGACTGGACAGTACTTCGACCTGTTGTTGATCTTCCACACGAGTGGCGATCGTCGTGACGCCCGCGTTGTGCGCCGCACGGCAGACCGCCGCCAGGAAGGAAGTGTCCGCCCCCGGCTCCATGACCTGGCTGGTGTAACCGTGATCCACCTTGACGTAGGCTGGCGCCAGCTCCTCCAGATAGCCGAGGGACTGGAAGTGGCGACCGTAGTGATCGACACCCCACTGGAAACCATGTGCTTGTAGCACAATGACCAGGGTAGTGACCTGTTCTCTATGTTTCATGATGGCCGCTTCGGGGATCTCGAACAGCAGCCTCTCTTTGAGCTCGCCATTCAAGGTCAGATAGCCTTTCAGCCAAGTCAGAAACTCATCGGAACAGAGCGAACCCGCCGTGATGTTGACGGCCAGCACCAGCTCGGGTTGTTGTTTGAGCAGAGGAACACAGGCCTCCAGCACCGCCTTGTCGAACTCGGATCCCATCTTGAATTGCTCGATGGCAGGCAAGAACTGACCAGCAAAGTAGTCGGTACCATCTCGCGAGATGGAGGCGAACAGCTCGGCATGCAGGCGCATCCCATTATCGAAACGACAGGCAGGTTGTGCCTTGAAACGCCACAGGTTTCTGACGATCGCGTCCTGCACCAGATCGCGCCAGGCCAGACGTCCCATCAACCCCTGATCCGCGCCACCTTCCATGACGACGGCACCGCGCCGCTCGTTGCGCGCCTTGCCAAGGGCATTGTCGGCCTTGGTCAGCAGGCTGGAGAGATCATCATTACCATCCCGACCGGCGATACCTATCACGGAGAGCGCCCCCACCTCACCCATGGGATTAACCACCAGATCGGCGATGCGACTGTTGATCACTTCCGCCAGCTCCTTGAGCTGTGACAGATCATCGGTAGGACAGAGCAACGCATATTCGGTGGCCGAGATCCGGGCCAGCGCAGCCCCATCCCAGCCACCGAGCAGTTCTTTGAGCACCTGGGCGATGGATTTGACCATGTTGTCTCGCGCGGCAAACCCTTCTTCCCGGTAAAGATCGTCCAGCATGTCGACGGCCACCAGCATGACGCCGCCCTGCCCCGCCTCCGCGATCCAGGCGTTGACTTGTCCGACGAAATAAGAGCGGTTGCCAAGCCCGGAGACGGCGTCCACATAGACTCGAGCCCGTAGATTTTCGGCCTCGTCAGCCTGCTCCTTGAACTGCACGGCCAGCTTGCTGGAAAGAATATTGATGGCTTGCACCACCTGCTTGAGCTCGCGAGTCTTCGGCTCGGGGATGGCATGACCGAAATGATGCAGCTCTATCTCGACAGCCTGCTCGCAGATGAGTTTGAGTGGTTTGAGCAGATAGTTCAGGGCCCGCATCAGCAGTATGGTGGTGAGCAGAAAGCCTATCAGGAACCAGGTCGCCAGCTTGCTCATCCCCTCCCAGAGCTCGTAGTAGGCCTGGCCGGAGTGGCCCACCACCTTCAACTTGCCCAGTTGCAGCCAGCCCGACGTCAAAATGGATTCATTGGATACCTCTGGAAACAGACCCAAACCGATGAACCACTGCGGCACACCCTGAATGCTGTTGCTATTCTCTAGCTCGATCACATCCTTGGAGGCCAGCAGATCCAACCGAACCAACTTATAGTAACCACCGTCAAACACTGCCTTGATGACGGATTCGGCACTCACTTTGTCGCCATTCTCCAGATAAGGCGTCAACGCCAGCCCCAACGAGGTGACTGTGTTGATCACTGTGGTTTCCTGCTGCTGTGCCAGATAGTTACGGGTCGAATTGAACTGCACCCAATAGGTTGCGGCAAACAACAATCCGAACAATAACAACATGGTTGCCAATAATTGTCTGTAGAGCGTCATAGGTTAATCATCCAAATTCACCACAGGCCGAGCCAATCGCCCTGAAGTCATGCGATTGCGTAAGTCATTCCATAATCCCAAGCGGGATGATTGCCCGGCCAGTTCCCCTTGACCACGCTCTTTCATCAACCACAGGTGACTACCGTTAAAGCTATAAATTGGTTTCAGATCCGCTCGCTGGCTGGCCGGGCGAATGGTGCCGATAAGATTGTCCAGGATCAGCGGAACAGACGCAGGCGTCTCATAGTAGGCAACGACCATATGGAACTGGTTATAATCCAATGCCTTGACATATACCATCCGCATTTTTTCATCCGGAATACCAAGTTCGAGCAGCGTAAAATACTTGGAAATGCTGAAGTCTTCACAATCTCCACCAGCGGCTCCCAAAAACTCCAGCGGAGTCGCCCAATAATCTTTCTTGCGCCACAGCTTGATGTCATCGATGAAGCGCATCTGATTGAAAAACTGGTTCACCTTCTCCAGCTTCTGGCGCTCGCTCAGCCCTGCAGCACGATTCTGCATGGCCAGGGTGCGCCAGCTGGTGACTCGCTTGCCCGCCCGCACCCCATAGGTGTCCTCCGCTCTCTTGGCCAGTTGAAGATCCTCGGAGGAGAGCGGCTGACTGGCATTGAGCAACAGGGGAAGTAACAGCAGGCACCACCACCACAAGGGGCGTGCCCAGCGCAGGGACAGGCACTGGTGCCATACCTGCCAGGACATACTCATACCCCTTGCCTTGTACCACGATGTCACATTTTTCCCCTGCGGCAGGTCATAACAATCTTCATTTGCAAACTCAAAACATAAAAGAATGACTGCAGCAAGCTGCAGCCATTTCTTTGCCTGATATCACATCAGCGCGATTGCCATCAGTTGTTATTGGCCTGCCAATCAGCCGGCTGCTGCACGTTCATGGCATTGAGCAAACCACCCGTGGCATTGAGGATCCGGTAATCCGCCAGCAGGGAGTCATACTCAGCCGTGATGTAGCTGCGACGCGCCTCGAACAATTCGTTCTCCGTGTTCAACACGTCCAGCAAGGTCCGTTGGCCCAGACCGAACTGCTTCTTGTACGCCTGTACCGTGTCATAGCTGGCGTCCACGTGCTCTTTCAGGAAAACTTTCTGCTTGGTCAGCGACTCTTTGGCGTTCCAGGCAAGACGGGTACCCTCTTCCACCTGACGGAAAGCGTTCAGGTGAATGTCTTTTGCCTGGGAATAGAGCGCCGAGGTGGCTTTGCTTTCGGCCAGATCCGAACCGCCACGGAACAGGTTGTAACGCATCCGGACCATGGCGGTCAGATCGTCGTTACGGCCCTTGACCGCGTCGATATCCTCGTTCCAGTTTTGATCCACCTCGAAGGCCACGTTCGGGTAGAAGCCGGACTTGGAACCTTCATGCTGGTACTTGGCCTCCTCGATATCCTGCAGAGATGACAGCAGGGTCGGGTGCACCTCGGTGGCCGTCTTCAGTGCATCCTCCAGGGTCGCGGGGATCAGCTGGCTGTTCGGGACTGGCTGCACCAGATCCTTGGGGACTTCATTGACGACACGGATGAACTCACTCTCGGCATCCCGATAGTTGTTATCCGCCGCGGCCTGGTTGGAATAGGCTCGCGCCACCCGACCGTCGATCTGGGTCTGGTCCGCGGTAGAACCCAGACCGGAATCGGTCCGCTTCTGGATGTCGCTGCGGATCTGCTCGTGAGTCTCCAGATTCTGCTTGGACAGCTCCAGGATCTCCTGCTGACGCAGCATGTTGAGGTACACCTCCGCCACACGCAGTGCCGTGTTCTCCGCTTCGGAGATCATGGCCAGCCGCTGGGCATTGGCGGCGGCATCGGTCCGGGCCACGTTGCTGCTGACGTCAAAGCCGTCAAACAACATCTGGCGCAGACTGATCCCGGCCTCTTTACGGGTCATGGAATCATCGATCGTCTGCGAGTTGGCTCCTGCCGCGCGGGTTGAGGGGCTGTCAGTCTTTTCATAACCGACGCCTCCACGCAGATCGATGGTGGGATAGTAGCCACCTTTGGCTCCATCATGCTGGTACAGCCGTGCCTGATAGAGGTCAAAAGCTTCCTTGATTTTCGGATGGGTAGCCAGTGACTGTGCCACTGACTGTTCCAGCGTTTGAGCCTGGCCAAGGCCAGGGAACAGCACTGCGCCACTGACCAGCATGGCAACAATCGTCTTCTTCATGGTATCTCCAGTCATGTTGTTATTAGATTGTTGGCTTTATCGTTCTCTCAGTGCCGACTGCTTAGCCCGCAAGATCGGCTTAAGCAAGTAGTCTAGGACACTTTTTTTACCAGTAATGATATCTGCACTGGCTAACATACCGGGGATGATGGGAAGTGCGTTAAGCTCATCGCCCAAGTAACTCTTCTCGGTGCGCACCCGAACCAGATAGAAAGTGTTGCCCTTCTCATCCTGGATCGAGTCCGCACTTATCTGTTCAACCTTGCCATGTAAACCTCCGTAGATAGTGAAGTCATACGCCGTTATCTTGACCACCGCCTCCAGCCCGGGTCGCAGGAAGGCGATATCCTTGGGCGACACCTTGGCTTCCACCAGCAGGGTATCCTCCAGAGGCACAATTTCCATCAGATCCATGCCCGGCTGCACGACACCACCGAGGGTGTTGATCTTGAGCTTCTTGATGGTGCCCTTAAGCGGAGCCAGCACGCTGGTCCTGTCGACCCGGTCACGCAGGCCCACCTGCCCCTCGGACAGCTGGCTCAGCTTGCCTTGTCGCTCGTTGAGCTCGGTCTGGGAGTCAGCTCTGAACTTCAAGGCGATATCATTACGCTTGGAGATGGTCTCCCGCAGCACCGAGTTGAGTTTGGGAATGAGCAGCCGGTTGGCTTCCAGCTCCCCTTGCATCTCGTTGACCTGCCGCTCCAGCTTAATAAGCTCCACCTGAGGCACTATACCCTCTTTCGCGAGGGGACGGCTGATATTCAACTCCTGGCGAGCCAGATCGACGCTGCGGCCTACCGTCCTGATCTTGGCATTGAGCTCTATGGTCTCCTGCTCTTTTTGCTCGATCTGCTGGCCGAGGATGTAGAGCTGGTTGGTCAAGTTGTTGAGCCGTTCATCTTGCACCGACTTCTCACGGGCGACATATTCGGCGAAGACACTTTCGAAGCCATCAGGGAAAACGATAGGTTGCTTCTCGATAACCACCTGTTCACGCCAGCCAAGGTTGGATTCGTTTTTGACCACTACGCTCTTGATCTCGGCACGCAAACGGGCAATGTCCCCCTTGAGGATCACCATTTCCTGCTCACGTTCACGAAAATCCGACTTGAAGCGGGTATCATCGATGCGCAGCAAGGGCTGTCCCTTCTCGACGATGTCACCCTCTTTAACGAAGATCTCCTTGACGATTCCTCCCTCCAGATTCTGGATCACCTGCAGTTGGCGCGACGGGATCACCGTGCCCTGGCCGACGGTGACCTCATCCAGCTCCGCCCAGGCGGCCCAGACGATGGCGCTGATGAAGAACAGGAAGCAAGCCCATAACAGAACCCGGGCACGAGTAGGTGTTGTCAGCAATACGGCGGCGGCACCATCATCGACATACTCAAGATGCTCAGGGGATGGCAGAACTGTGTCTGGTGACCTTTTTTTGAACCAGTTGTTAGCCATTGGACACCTCCTGCAGCCGAACCTTGCCTTCCTTCAATTGCTGCAACACCACCTCTTTGGGTCCATCGGCCACTATCTGGCCCTGCTCCACGACGATGACCCGGGAGGCCACGTCCAGCATGGAGGTCTTGTGAGTGATCAGGATCAGGGTGGTCTCCGGCCCCAGCCGTGCCAACTCCTGCTTCACATGCATCTCCGACTGGTTATCCATGTTGGAGGTCGGCTCGTCCATCACCAAAATGGGTGGATCATTGAGC
>NZ_JRGL01000141.1 GCF_000764655.1 Aeromonas aquatica | reverse complement strand
GTCAAGCTGTTGCACCAGCACTACCGGGATATGCTGAATGCCCGCGGTTTGTAAGACAAAAGCACGGCTGCATCCCTTCCCATCCATCATGCGGAAACCCGCGCCTATGTGGTGCGAGTCAAACTGCTGCACCAGCGCTACCGGGATATGCTGAGCGCCCGGGGCCTGTAAAGCATCAACATTCCCCCCGCGATCCCCGATACCGAGACCCGTCCCCATATGGTTCGGATGCCACTGCCGCACCGGCACCACAAGGCGCTGCCGAGCCGCCCGGAGTTTGTAAAACCCACAACCCCATAAAACAAAAAACACGCCCGAAGGCGTGTTCTAGAGCGGCATGTCGCGCGAGCTTATTTCTGCTCGGTCGCCACCATGCGATAGGCCAGGGCACCCAGGATGCCGCCGACGATGGGGGCAACCCAGAACAGCCACAGCTGGCTGACGGCCCAGTCACCCACAAACAAGGCGACACCTGTGCTGCGCGCCGGGTTGACCGAGGTGTTGGTCACCGGAATGCTGATGAGGTGGATCAGGGTCAGGCATAGACCGATGGCGATCGGTGCGAAACCGGCCGGCGCGCGGCTGTCGGTGGCGCCCATGATCACGAACAGGAAGAAGCCCGTCATCACCACTTCACACACCAGGGCCGCCAGCAGGCTGTAACCACCCGGTGAATGCTCGCCATAGCCGTTGGAGGCAAAGCCGGCGCTCAGATCGAAGCCGGCCTGGCCACTGGCGATCACATAGAGCACGGCACCCGCCGCTATCCCGCCCAGCACCTGAGCCACTATGTAGGGCAGCACACCGGAGGCAGGGAAACGACCACCGGCCCACAGGCCCAGGGTCACGGCCGGGTTCAGGTGGCAACCTGAGATGTGGCCGATGGCGAAGGCCATGGTCAACACGGTCAGACCAAACGCCAGGGAAACCCCGAGCAGACCTATCCCCACATTCGGGAATGCCGCCGCCAGCACCGCACTGCCACAACCCCCCAGCACCAGCCAGAAGGTGCCCATAAACTCAGCTGCATATGGTTTCACGCTAATAATCTCCCATGATGATGAAATATGAGCCGGGGCTCATGCGGACACTGTCATTAAACAGGCGCCACATTATGGGAGTGTGAATCAAGAAGATGAAGTGAGCCTATTTTGTCTATGAAATGTGATTTACATCACAAGCCATTGATTAATTAAGTGAATCATCATTAGTGCGCGTTAGAAATCATGCTGAGCCCGCCCATCGTCTGCGACAGACTGCGGCGGGAGTGTGGTTTTTAGCAGCAGTGACTAAGCAGGTAGGGAGCGGTCACCCTATTTTTTGAAACCAGGACGACACTCATCGATAGCGACCACGGACAGAGCCGCTGGCCTGCCCCGCCATCCGGATCAGGCTCTGGCGGGTATGGAAGTGGCAGAGCGCCACCCCGAGGGCATCCGCCGCATCCGCCTGGGGCGTGGCCGACAGCTTGAGCAGATGAGTCACCATGTGTTGCACCTGCTCCTTGGCCGCCCCACCCGTGCCCACCACCGCCTGCTTGATCTGGGTCGCCGAGTATTCGCTGACCGGCAGCAGGGCGTTGACCGCCGCGACTATGGCGCTGCCCCTGGCCTGACCGAGCTTCAAAGCCGAATCGGCGTTGCGGGCCATGAACACCCGCTCGATGGCGAACTCGTCTGGCTTGAACTGGGTGATGATCTCGCTCACCCCGTCATACACCTGCTTGAGACGTGACGGCAGCTCGCCCAAGTCGGTGCGGATGCAGCCTGACCCCAGATACTGCGCCTTGCCGGAGACAATGCGGATGACACCGTAGCCGGTGATCCGCGAACCCGGATCTATCCCCAAAATAATGCTCATGAAACCATCGTTGCTCTAAAGGCAGATCATGGGCGCCAAGATAGCAAACAAGCCCCCGCTTGGCTCGCATAGCCGCAGGCTGACCCGCTGACTGCGCGCGGAAGCACCATCTTATACAGTGGTATGGCGACGCACTGACCAGTGCGACCCATCAAGCCGTGGCCCATGCCAGCATAAATCCCCCCTCCCCACCCGAGTGCTACTCCCCGGCCAGGATCACCAGTTGCTCGGCCAACCGATGGCTACGCAGATAACTGTCGATGAGGGCGCCATCGGCCTTGCCCGCCTCAATCTGTGCATACCAGTGCGCCAGCATGGCATTGAAACCGCGCCGCGCCAGCACCGGCTGCCAGTCATCCACCGCGATGCTGCTCAGCTGCTTGCCACGGGCGAGGGTGCCCTGGGTGCAGTTCTCCACCTGCAGCGACAGATCCTCGCCATAGAGGCTGATGCGCTCCTCGGTGAGGCCGGCGCTGCGGTTCATGCTGCCGCTCACCGCCGCCTGCCCGCTCTGCCAGGCGACGCTCACCCCGGCCAGCAGCTGAGGTTGCTGACTGCTGCGCCTAAGCACCGCATGGAGTGGCCCATCCGGCGCACCGCCATAGTGGCAGAGGCTGTCGAGCACATGGATAAAGTCGTCGAACAGGAACTGGCGGGGCAACCCGGGCAGGGCGTGACGGTGCTTCTGCCAGTGCAGCTCGGTCACCGGCTGCTGACGAGCGGCCGACAGCGCGGGCAGGTAACGACGGTTGAAGCCCACAAACAGCGGGCAATCCTTCGCCATGGCCAGGTTGCCCAGCGTCTCCACCTCGGCGGCGCTGTCACAGAGCGGCTTGTCGACAAAGGTGGGGATGCCGGCGCGCAGACACTGCTCCGCCAGCCTGCCATGCACGGCGGTGGCGGCATGGATCATCACGGCATCCGGGCGGCTCGCCAGCAGCCCGTCCACTTCGGTAAAGCACTCGGCGATCCGGTACTGACGGGCCAGCTTGTCCAGCACAGCCGGATTGCGGGTACAGAGCAGCGGCGTCACCCGCTCGTCGCTGGCGAGCAGCGGCAGATAGGCCTTCTGGGCGATATCGCCGAGGCCAATCAGGGCAATGCGCATGGGAACTCCTTGTAATGGATGGGATGCAGACAGAGTAATATCCGATGCTTTTTTCTATTCGGGCTCTTTCGCCAGTTCTTTGGCCTGCTCTCTGGTATCGAGCCACTTGCCCATTCTGGCGCCCAGCTCGGAGCAGAGCATGGCGCTGACCATGGCTCCTATCATCCGGTTCATATCCGAGATCTCTTTTGATTCAAGGAGCAGGGGCGCAATCAGGTTAAAGGCAATGAGCCCCATCACCAGCCCAAGCCCGCTGCCTATCTTCTCTCTTCTGGATCTCGCTTTCACCGCCATCTATGGTCCCTAATGCCGATATGCCTGCTGCTGTGTTCGTGAAGGATTCACAAGAGGGGCAAGCATGCTGCCTCTCTCCTTATCGATATTATCCGGCAGCATAAGATAGCAACGCCGCCACCGCCAAACAGCTCCTCTCGATAATTAATTCACCAACTGCGACCAATGCCATTTTTTATCCTGTTGATGCATGTTTTTTCGCCCATACCATCACGCTAATGAAGTCACATGCCATCTCTTTATCTTCATTTTACCGTGCCGCGACCCAATAGGACACAACGGCAGAGCTCCCCCTCACAAACAGCCTGACAGCCACCCGCCTCCCTTATCATCGATAAAGAAACAACTTGGCAACATAATTAAAAAACGATGTTTTTCTGATGCTTGCATCACTTTTGCGCTCGCTTGATCAGCCTCGTTTGGCTTATCATTGCCACTTGATGCCTATTCAACGACATGGGCTATTGCCTCTGCTGACAAATAGGGCAAACAAGAAGCCATTATTTACGAGAATTAGCGCGTTGTGGGCCGATATTCAAAAAACTCACCACTAATGCCTTTCGTATCAATAATCGTCGATTATTTTACCGCGTATTGAGAGATCACTTTCTCTGCGCATTTTTTGCATGCCTGAATCTCGGCATTAAATAAGAATGGCAAGGAATAGCTATGGATAAATCGTTTCGTCTTGCGCCCCTCAGCTGTGTATTGATTGCTGCCGTTGGCTGCAGCTCTCAACAGATGCAGAGTTTCAAATCGACGGTCAATGACATCGGCAAAGATTATGGTATGCCCGTGCTCTGTGGCGCAGGCATGATCGCAGGTGGGGCCGCGGGTTACGCTCTTAACGGGGAAAAAGGGGCAGTCGCAGGGCTGGCCATCGGCGGCGTGCTGGGCTGTGCGGCAGGCTATGTGTGGCAATCCCGGCTGCAAGAGCTTGACCGTATCGCGAAGGAAGAGAATCTCAAGATCACCACAGAACAGCTGACCCTGGCCGAACCCGCGGTGGCGACCAATGTGCCCCAGAATGCGGGGCTGGTTGCCCAGATACCCGATTCGGGCATGTTCGCCATCGGTTCTGACCAGCTGACGGAAAGCGGTCAACGGGTGGTGACCAAACTGGCTCAGGTGTATGCCAACCCCCCCGCCGCTACTCAAGCCAAGGCATCCACTGAGCGTCAAGAGCGCCGCATTCTCCTCGTCGGTCATAGCGATGCGACCGGCCCTGCAGAATTCAACCAGAAACTGTCCGAGCAACGGGCCAGGGCTGTCGGCAAGGTCCTGGTAAAAGCGGGGATCCCGGCCACCTCCATTTATTACCAAGGAGCGGGCTCTTCACGCCCAATCGCAGACAACAGTGACCCCTTGCTGCGCGGTCAGAATCGCCGGGTCGAGATCGTTGAACTCGCGAACGAGCAGGCCCTGGTGATGCGGGCTCAGTCCGAAGAGGGCAACACAAGATATCTGCGTTATGGCGCTTCCGATGCTGCCAAGCCTCGTGTGGCTGCGGCTAAACCCGCTGCTCAGTCCGCAAGCAGTTCCAGCAAGGTGGCGGCTAGGTCGCAAACCACCCCTCGTCAAGCCACAACCAAACAGAGCTCACCTGACAGCAACACGGTCAAGGCTGCGCCCAACGCCAAGGCTGCAGTGGATTTCGGCGGTACACCTGCCGGAGCCTACCAGTGGAACATGGCCCAGAACATCAAGCCCAAGGCGAGTGGCTTTGCGCTGATCAGCAGTGCTTATGCGAGCGATATGCCGATGTCGAGCTGTGAGGCGGATAAGCCGCGCAGTGCGGGCCAGGTGCTGAGCATGGCAAACGACCAGCCCCTCGCACACCATGCCACCAAGGAGTACATGCCCGGCTACAACAATCGTGTCTGGGCCAATACCGTCAACGGCCACCTGGTGACCGTCTCTCCGGTTTCCATCTTGCGGGATAACGCCAAGGTCGATCGTCAGCCGATCCTGCAGGTGGTTCAGGGCTACCAATCCTCAAACAAGAAGAAGGCCCAAACCCTCAAGGCGGTGGCCAACACCTATGAGGGCGAGAGTGAAGTGCTTTACCGCGTCTTCACCAGCGATCCCAAGGCACCCGTGTCCTGCATGGATCTCGTGTTCAGTAAAGGCAACGCCAAAGTCAGCCAGGGAGCCCTGTTCTATCCGGCAGGTTCCGAGGCTTATGTGGCTTCGTACATGCCCATTCCCGCCACCCATTCCAAATAAGAAAACGGAGAAACTTAGTGGAAGACTTTTCTTTGGCAGCGCTCAAAGCGTTGATCCTCGCCAACCAGATGCTGACCGTTGGCATTATTTCATTTCTCATGAGCGCCGTTGTGGTGTGGCGACATTGGGAGAATGTGTCCTACTTCCTGATCCGGGTATGGCACAGTCTGCCTCTGATCGGCACAGTTGCTCGCCTCGCACGCAAGCCTGCCTCGGTCGATGGAGATGGCTGGATCAATCATGAAGTGACCCTGTCGAACGTGTACTACCGCGAGTACAAGAAATACTTAAAAGGTCCGGGCGCCTACAATGCCTCCCTCGACTACCTTGCCAAGGCTGGTGAGGCTGGTCGTTCCCCACGCCCGGCATGGGTGCTTGCCCTGGTGCTGATGCTAGTGCTGGTCGAGGCAATGGGGTTTGCCTACGTGCTCGCAGGCTGGATGAACATGGATGCGTCAACCAATGACCGCCACCTTCTGACGGCAGCGACGGCACTGTTGCTCGCCGTCGCATCAGCGTTCTTGGCTGAAGTTGCCGGCCACTCCTTGCATCACAACAGCCTGATCGCGCGAGCGCGCCACTGGTGGCAGGGAGAAGAGCCCTCAAAACGTTCTCGTACCCTCAAAGCAAACAAGGCTATCAATCTGGAAGACTCCTTCTCAGACTCGGATAAACCTGACTATGAACAACTGCTAGCACGTCTGAAAGATGTGAACTCGGGTGTTACCCGCAAGTTTATCTGGCTGATTGTCTGTGCTTCATTTGTTACCTGCATGGCCGTTGGTGCCTTCGTGGTGCGTTCAGCCACCCTCGACAGCATCGAGACCGAGATGGTTAACAGCATGCGTGCAGAGGCAACGACACAGAATGACAGCAGCATAGGTTCGCCGTTTGATCTGCCGGAGGAGTCCCAGGCTATCAACAGCGAGGCGGAAGAGGCCACCATCGACGACAAGATGCAGGCCATCCGTGAGGCCAGCCTGACCACCTACGTCATGCTGTCGCTGATCTACATCGCCATCCAGGGCATCAGCATCTGGCTTGCCAGCAAATACTACTTTGCCGGCACTCACTCACAAACTGCCTGGCGTCTGACTCACGAATACGCGACCGCCGAGGAGATGCTGGACGCGATGGACCAGCAACGCACCGCCATTGCCAGTCATGCCGATGACAAACTCCGCCGATTGCAGACCCTGCTGTCGAGCCGTGACCATACCAACTCAGGTGTGCTGGGTGCGCTGGAAGGGGAGAAATCCGCCCATCGTAACTTCCTGGCCTTTATCGAGTACAAAGCGGGCACTGTGCCACCCAAGCCCGCCCCTCAGGCGGCGCCTCAGGCAGCACAGACTGTGCAAGCCGAGCCGGCGCCTGCCGTGCAACCGGCAGTTGCTCAGGCAGAGGCGGCGCTCCCGTCCACCACAGATGCCCCCGGCCAGACCGGCACTGTCGTCAAGGCCGCTGATTTCCATGATGTCACTGGCCTGCCCGAAGAGAGCCTGGCAGCGGCCAGTCGCGCGCTGGGGGTGAACGAAGATCAGCTACGTGATATCCGTGAACAGCAGATGGCCCTCAAGACCCTGGGCCTGTTCCCCACCAAGCAGAGTGCCTAATCGTGAAGATCACCAAGGTATTACTCCTGGCGTTGACGCTGCCTTGTGCAGCGTTAGCCGCCGACCGTAACGACATACAGAGCTGCTATGAGCGCAATGGCCTGACCGACATCAAGCCCGCGGGGACAGGTCGCGAGCTGGTGGTCATCATCGATCAGACCATTCCGATGCCCGACGATCTGCAGCGCAGCAGCTGGGGCCAGATCGAACGGTTCGTGCAGGCCGGTGATCGCGTCAAGCTCTATACCTTCTCCGCTTTCCTGCCTGGCGAATACCTTCGTCTGGCCTACGCGGGGCAACTGGATATGCCGCTGGAAGGAGAGATCCGGGACGATGTCAACATGCGCAAATTGCGCAGTCTGGACACCTGCCTGGCGACACAGACCAAAGTCTTTCGTAATGGCTTTGGCAAACAGTTCGTGAAAGCACTGCGTGATGCCCGTCAGGACATCCCCAAGAGCGAGATCATGAACTCGCTGCGAAAGGTGGGGGACGATATGAAGGCCGAGCAAGGCGTCAACGATCGCGTCGTGTTCCTCATTTCGGACATGCTGGAACACTCCGATTACACCAGCTTCTATGCCACCAACAAGATCAAGCAGCTCAATGTCGGTGACGAGCTCAAACAGGCCAAGAGCAAGGGACTGTTTGCCGATCTGCAAGGGGCTCGCGTCTATGTTACGGGGGCCGGACTGGTTACCGACGCGGTGAAGCACGCCTATCGTTCCGGCAAGACCATGGATGCACTCGGTGACTTCTGGTCACAGTACTTCGAGCACTCCCATGCCAGTCTGGTGAACTTCGGTGCCCCCAGCCTGAGCACAGATCTGCAATAAGAGGACATTCAAGGGCAAGCCCCGCGCTTTAGTCCCAAAACACAAGGGCGACCAACTGGTCGCCCTTGTTATTTCCATCGCTGCCCAAATCAGGGATATCGGCGAGCCAGCCGCCTGGCATCAGGTTTGATCATGTGAGCAAAAGGTGGGTGTCCCATATTTGGCTTTTGGCTGCCAAAGAGGTGGGGGTCCTAGATTTCTTTCTCTGGCACTAAACCGAGATCATTTCATACACAATACATCCTGACTCACCGTCCTACGACCCGGCAACTTCACCATGTGATGTGTCGCCTCGATCACAATTCAAGCTTATTCAAGAAAACTAGGCTTGGTGGAACTTTCCATTATTGTTCCTTGGGTATATTGT
>NZ_JRGL01000140.1 GCF_000764655.1 Aeromonas aquatica | reverse complement strand
CGGCAAGCTGGCAACTGGGTGACCAGCGAGGTTATGGGATGGGGAGTTGTGAGTTCATGTTGTGCGAGACGACGCTGGCGCAAGGTGAGCAGTGGGAAGAGAGACAGCAGGTGTTGAAAGGCTTGGGTATCCATGATGGTGGCCTTCAGGGTGATGACCTACTTCAAGGTTAGCCTTTCAACACGTAATTGGGACAGAGCCATAAAAAACCCCGGCCTGGGCCGGGGTGATGAAGCGGTGAGCAAGGAGTCCGCCTTGGGATCAGGCAACTACCTCGGCCAGCAGCGCCAGGGCGGGCTGGGCATTGGCGGGCACCAGTCGATACGCCTTGTGGTGCTTGACCAGGGTGGCCTTCTTGTCGCCCTGGCTCAGCAGCAGGCCCTGTGCAAAGGCCGCCTGTGCCAGTTGCTTCTCGTCACCGCGCACATAGAGGACCAGCGGCTTGAGCAGCTCCCCTTCGGCGATATGCCCCTGATACTCGCTGGCCGAGATCACCAGGCTGGACTGACCCTGACTCAGCAGCCGCAGCTTGGCGCTGACCTCGGCGTCGGTAAACACCAACCAACCCGCCTCTTCCAGCTCGCACACCAACGCGGCCAGCCGGGTGCCCAGCTGCGCGGGATCCTGCAGGGCCCGGCCATATTGGCTGACGATGCGCTCAAGCAACCCCTTGAGATCGGCGCCGGCCCCCAGGGTGCGGCCCTGCTGGATCCAGGCTTTCAAGTCCTCCATCACCAGCCGGGAGAAGCGCTTCTCCTTGAGGGAATCCGCCATCCAGGTGCAGAGGAAGTGGCTCTCTTGCGCGGGGGTGCGCTTGCCGGCCTTCTGCTCGGCGGTGCGCGCCAGCTCGGCCAGGCTCTGGCTGGCCATGTCGAGCAGGGCCTGATTGTAATCTTGCGGGTTCTTGACTGGGGGGATCATCGCGCGTCCTCTGGGTGATCGGTAAACAGCATCAAGGCGCCAACGGCGCCTTGAGTCGGGAGCCAAGGCTCCCCTGCATCATCTTGCCCGCTTACTTGGATTGGCGGGGCTTCTTGGCGGCAGCCAGGCGCTTGAGGCGCTGACCTTGCAGCTTGCTTTCTGCCATGGCCTGGGCGGCGGCGTTGTCTTCCCGCTGGGGGCGCTTGCCGAAGCGACGGCGCTCCTGCAGCTGCTTGATCAGCTCGTCACGGCTGCTCACCTCGTAGCCCGGCACCATGATGCGGCGGATCTTCTGACCGATCAGCGCCTCGATCTCCAGCAGGGTGCGCTCTTCTTCACGGCTGACGAAGGAGATGGCCATGCCGCTCTTGCCGGCGCGACCGGTACGGCCGATGCGGTGCACATAGTCTTCCGCCAGGAACGGCAGATCGTAGTTCACCACGTATTGCAGATCCGGGATGTCCAGACCACGGGCGGCAACCTCGGTCGCGACCAGCACCCGCACCTTGCCTTCCATGAACTCGCGCAGGGCGCGGCGACGGCTGCCTTGCGCCTTCTCACCGTGCACCACGGCGGACTTGATGCCATCGAGGTTCAGCTCGTCCACCAGCTCGTCGCAGCTCTCGCGGGTACTGGCGAACACCAGCACCTGCTGCCAGTTCTGCTTGCCGATGAGCTCGGAGAGCAGCTCGCGCTTGCGCTTCTGCTCCACCGGATAGACGGTGTGGCTGACGGTGTCGGCGGTGGAGTTTTGCTTGTTGACGCTGATGATCTGGGGTCTGTCCAGCATCAGGTTGGCGAGCTTCTTCACGGCATCGGAGAAGGTGGCGGAGAACAGCAGATTCTGGCGCTCCTTGTTGACCGCTTGCAGGATCTGCTGCACATCGGCGCTGAAGCCCATGTCGAGGATGCGATCCGCCTCGTCCAGTACCAGGGTCTCGACCCCGGAGAGACTCAGGTTGCAGGCGGTCAGGTGCTCGAGCAGGCGGCCCGGAGTCGCCACTATGATGTGAGCACCCGCTTTCAGCTTGCGTGCCTGCACGTCCTGCTTGCCGCCACCGAAGATGGTCAGCACAGTGATGTCCAGGTACTTGGCGAAGTCGTTGATGTTGCTCGCCACCTGAGCGGCCAGCTCGCGGGTCGGAGTCAGGATCAACACCCGGGCATTGGACGGCTGGACAGGAGCCGGCTTGTCCAGCAGGCGTTGCAGGATCGGCAGCGCGAAGGCCGCGGTCTTGCCGGTCCCGGTCTGGGCGCTGGCCAGCACATCGCTACCACGACGTATGGTCGGGATCGCCTGCTGCTGCACAGGGGTCATCTCCTGATAACCGCAATCTGAGATGGCGCGCAAAATCTCGGGGGCAAAATCGAACGATTCAAATCTCATATTGGGTTCCTGTGTTCCAGCTGGGCTGTAGTTGGCTTAAGTGGCTCGAGCCGGCTTGGGGCGCGGCATCGGCGAGGCTTGGGGCCAAGGACGGCTGGGCCTGACATCGAGTCAGAGAATGAGCCGGAAAATGGCGGGCGCGAAGTGTAACAGATAGGCGTCACAAATTCCGCCTCAAATGGCCTGTATTTTTACATCTCCCCTTGTACCGGCCCGCCGCGAGGGCCCTTGCCGGTGCAACCTTGGGGAGGATGGACGTCGTGAGCCCGTCCACCTTTTTAGCGAATGCGGTTGGTCGGGCGCTTGAGCAACCGGATGCCGATGGCCGCCACGGCGATGACGAAGAGCGCGAAGGAGGTGACCAGCAGGCACTTGGTCAGCAGCTCGTGGTGGTTGGCCAGCATCGGGGTTGCCATCACGAACTTGCCGATGAGGCTCAGGGTTAGAGCCCAGAGGAAGGCGCTGGCAAAGCTCGCCACGGCCACCCGCGGCAGGTGCAGGCGAGAGACCCCCATCAACATGGGGGTCAGCACCCGCACGAAGGGGATGAAGCGGGACACGAACATGGCCCAGAAGCCGTAGCGATCGAGCAGGCGCGAGGCACGAGGCAGGCTGCCGTCCGGGATCATGCGCTCGATATGGCCCATGAAGCGGGTACCGTGCAGCGCATGACCCTGCCAATAGGCGATCAGGCTGCCCAGCCCGGCGGCGAACGGCATATAGAGGAAGCTCACCTCGGGGCCGAGTACTCCCATGCCCACCAGGCCACCGGCCAGCAACACCAGACTGTCCCCCGGCAGGGGCAGGAACACGAAACTCGATTCGAGAAAGAGGATCACCACCAGGCAGGTGACGAGCAGACCGATGGCCTGCATTTGAATAAGCTGATCAAAGTCCTGATGCCATATGGCAAGCAGCATGTCCTGCATCTGGAATGACTCCCGTCAACGTGTGCATCCATCATGACGGCCCAAGGGCCCCGCTCGGCATCTCCTCCCTGCTGCCTGCTCCCGTTACTCCTGCGGGAGGCCCGTTATACACCCGTCGAACTGAACAAGAAATTAATGTCTGCCATTTATGTGGATACTCTATCACTCTCGGGCGGCGGGCCGGCCCGACTGAACCCGCTGGCAAGGGGTCCCCGATGTCAGGCCTGCGCCCGGCGTGCTCGGGCGGTGATCTGCGCCTCTGCCAGGGGCAAGATTGTCAGTTGGCACAACGACTTGGCTGCCAAGGCGAGGAAAAACCGTTACAGTGTAAGGACTCCTCACCGGACGAGGAGACTCACGGAGCTAGGTATGGCACGGATCCCCTTTTCTCATGCAAGAACTCTCCTGCTGTCTGGCATCGGTCTTGTCAGCCTCATGGCCCAGGCCAACGATGACTCCCTGATCCAGCAGCGTGCCAATGCGGTGGTCTCCTTGATGAGCTTCACCGTGGTGCCCGACATCACCGCCAGCAACCTGGACATCGGCAGCGGCACCAACGAACAGGCGGCGCTGACCATCACCCAGCTCGGCGGCGGCGCGACCATGAGCGAAGGCTTTCCCATCTATCTGGAGGGCACCCTGGGATACAGCCGCTACGATCCCCAGTTCGTGTTCACCGATGGCACCGAGACCCGCACCATCCCCGTCAAGTGGAACAGCCTGAGCGCCACCGGCGGCATCGGCTGGGATTTCGGCCTGCACCGGGATCGCTGGGGCGGCAACCTGGTGCTGCGCCCCATCGCCAACTTCACCCTGGGGACGGTGGCGAGCGACTTGCGCATCGGCGCCGCCTTCATCTCGCACAAGACCGGCAAGAACCTCGATTTCCTCGACGGCGGCACCCTCAACGTCTATGGCCTGGGGGGCTCCCTGATGCTGGACTACGAGTTGTTCTCCAAGGCTCAGGACATCGACGCCGAGCTGCGCTACTCCTATCAGCACCTGCAGAGCTTCACCGGCACCGCCGACAGCATCGCCGGCCAGGCCGAGGCCGAGAACCTGGGGCTCTACCTGCGCCGCCGGGCGCCTCTCTTCAGCTGGACCCTGCTCGATCGCCCGGTGCGCTACGTGATGGAGGGGGCCCGCACCGAATACCTGGGCGCCCAGCGCGGCCTGCTTGGCTTCAACAGCCTCAATTCCCTCGGCCTTGGGCTCGAACTCGACAGCAGCAAATACAAAGTCTTCGTCACCCGCACCCGGCTGGTGGCCCGCTATATGTTCAGCCACAACACCAACGGCTATTCCATCGGGCTGGCGATGAGTTTCTAAGGACGAAGGTGCTGGCGGAGGATACCCAGGATGAACTTGACCAAGGCACAGATTGACGAGTTGCTCGCCACCTTGCAGGCCCGCTTTGAACAACACCCCCATCGCCACCAGGGCATAGCCTGGTCACAGGTGCGCGCCAGACTGGATGCCAACCCGCAGTCGTTACGCTCGCTCCATGAGATGGAGCGCACAGGGGGTGAGCCCGATGTCATTGGCCAGGATCCCCAGAGCGGGCTGTTTATCTTCTGTGACTGCAGTGCCGAGAGCCCCGGCGGGCGCAGAAGCCTCTGTTATGATCGGGCGGGTCTGGAATCCCGGAAGGAGAACAGGCCGACAGGCTGCGCGACCGAGATGGCCACGCAGATGGGCATAGCGCTGCTGACGGAGGCCGAGTATAGGGCGCTGCAATTGCTCGGCCGCTTCGATGCCAAGACATCGAGCTGGATAGAGACACCGATGGAGATCAGGCGCCTCGGCGGAGCCCTGTTCTGCGATTGCCGCTACGACAGCGTCTTCCTCTACCACAACGGCGCCCAGTCCTACTATGCCGCCAGGGGCTTTCGCGGCAGCTTGCGGGTCTAGATCCGACCGCGAGAGGCTGACAACCGACCAAGGCACCGGATACCCCAAGCGCCGCAGCCTGATTTCTATCGAGGCTTAACCCTTAAGCAAGATCCCATGGAGAGTCGATGAAATGGACTTCACTCCCGTTATTACCTTACTGCTTGCTCAGCTCTGGTATCTACTGCCACTGTTACTGATTGCCACCGTGATAAAAACACCCTGGTTCAAGGGGATGGTGGGGGAATGGTTTCTCAATCTCTCGATCCGGCTATTCCTCGACAAGCAAGACTACCGACTACTCAAGAACCTGACCCTGCCGACCGAAGATGGCTCCACCCAGATCGATCACATCATCGTCTCCCGCTACGGGGTCTTCGTGATTGAAACCAAGAACATGAAGGGGTGGATCTTCGGTAATCCTGCACACAAGCGCTGGACTCAGCAGATCTACCGCCGCAAGCACAGCTTCCAGAACCCCCTGCACCAGAACTACAAGCATGTGATGACGCTCAAGTCCCTGCTGGGGCTGGCGGACCATCAACTCCATTCGGTGGTCTACTTTATCGGCGATTGCACCTTCAAGACGCCGATGCCGGAGAATGTGCTCAACCGCGGCCTTATTCCCTACATCAAAAGCAAAACCACCCAGCTATTACGCCTGGACGAAGTGGATAGGACCGTCGAGACCATCCAGCGAGGGCGATTGGCCGCCAATGGGCAGACCCACAGCCAGCATGTTGCCCAGCTAAAGGCGCGTCATGACACTGTCCCCATACAACCCGTGGCAAACAATATCACTGACCGAGCCAGGAAAACCGCTGAACCCGATGCCATCGAGGCCGGCCATACCGTCCCCACTTGCCCTCACTGCGGCAGCCCCATGATCTTGCGCACCGCCAGTCGAGGAGAGAACAAAGGCAATCCGTTTTGGGGTTGTCGCGGGTATCCAACGTGCAGAGGTATTGTCTCGTCCTCCTCTTGATGACGCTGCCAGAAAGGCAGCTGCCTACATGGAGAGAACCTTGCGCTCCAACATCCTTGAGCTAGATACGCTTCGTTGCTCAAGAGATACAAAAACAAGGGCGGCCATTGGCCGCCCTTGTTTTTCGATGCTGTCATTGAATCGCCGCCATCTGCCGCACGCAGCGTTGCTCCCTGTCGTCCACCCGCTTGGCGAACCAGGCGGTGGTGAGGTTGCGGGTGATCTTGGGGCTCTTTAGCTGGATGCCGGGCAAGATGGCGCGAGGCAGACGGGTGCCCGCCTTCTGCTCGGCCAGGGCATAGACCCTGTGGTAGAGATCGCTCTTCGCAAATTCGGGGCTGTCTCCCATCTTCAGGCTCTGACGGATGGCGTTCTTGCTCATGCTGAGGCGACTCGCCATGCTGTAGACCGCGAGCTCGGTATTACCCGGCTTGTCGGAGTCGTAGCGGATGAGATCCCCGTCCAGCGCCAGGGTCTTGCCACTCACCCGACTGACGGCGGCCTGGAAGGCGGCGTTGCGGCTCGCGTACCAACCGGCGTTGAAGTCGGCGAAGCGATAGAGGGTGTCCGGGTAGTCGGCGGGATAACCGAAGATGTGCTTGGTGCCAAACCAGATGCCGCCGCGGCGGGTAAAGACTTCGTGGCGGATGGATTCCTCGATCGGATAGGGGTAGCCGCGGGCGTTGGCCTCGGCGAAGGCGATACTGACCTGCATGGGGCCACCGGTGTGCACCGGGTTGAGGTTGCCAAACAGCGTCTTGCCCATGGGCACAGTGCCTATCATGTCCTCGAAGATCTCGCTCATCTCCCGCTCGGTGCGAAGCGCATCGATGCGTGCGGCATAGGACTTGCCGGTGGGGGAGGTGATGCCGAGCGCCGTACGCACCACGAACTCGGGGATCAGCAGCTTGGCCGCGCGGGCGTTGATCTCTTTCCAGGCGATCTTGCCAAGGCCCGGTACCACGGGATCCGCCTGGTAGGTCGCCTCCTGCTCCGCCACCGCGAGCACGGTGCAGACGTTGTGATCGCTCACCGCTATGCCCTGGGTCGAGAGCGCCGTCACCACATCATTGGCCCAGCCCTGCTTGTCGCGCACGTTACCCGGTAAAAAGTGCACTATGCGGGTCTTCATGTCGGCGGGCTTGCGCGGCTGCATGGCCTTGGGTTGCTTGGCGATGGCGGCCGCCTCTTCGGCCGGGGCGGGTGGCTCGCTGGCACAACCCGCCAGCAACAGGGCACCGAGCAGCGGCAGGACGGTCAGCCGTCTCGCAGGGAGGGTAAATCGGGGAGAGGTGGTCATGAAGGCTTCCGATAGAGAAACGGGATCGGGCCCCATTCATCTCAGATAACGGGCCCCGAACGCAAACAGGCGGTTATTGTAATGGATTGAAGGGGGGATCTGAAGGCGACCATCCCCTCGTGATGCTCCGCAGCGGCAGACCCTGGCCATGCCGGCTCCCCCATCACGCCAGCTCGACCCGATTGCGGCCTTGGTGCTTGGCCTGATAGAGCGCGAGATCGGTACGCTTGATCAGGGTGTCGACCGCCTCCCCGGCGTGGGAGATGCCGACCGCGATACTCACGGTGAAGCGCACCCCGTCGTTCGAGACCATCGCCTCGGTAGCCAGCCTTATCTGCTCCGCCAAATCACGGGCCTTGCCACCCAGCATGCCGGGCAACCAGATGGCAAACTCCTCTCCACCGAGGCGCGCCACCACACCATCCGGCGGGCAATGCTGGCGCAGCAGACCGCTGAATTCCCGCAGCACATTGTCACCGACCCCATGGCCATAGCGATCGTTGATCTGCTTGAAATGATCGAGATCCAGCAACAGCAGTGGCGTCCCCTCCCCGGCATGAGTGTCCAGCACGGTACGAAACGAGCGGCGATTGGAGAGGCCGGTCAGCTCATCGGACATGGCCATGGACGCCAGCCGGATCTGGGCGCCGTACATCTGCTGCACCATCAGCAATACCCCCCAGGCCGTCGCCAACATGCCGAGACTGCGCAGGCTGTCTTCGACTCTGGAGAGCCACCAGGGTTGGAAATAGGCCTCATCCATCAGGTCGATGACCCCCGAGACCAGCCAGATACAGAGGCCAACGGAGAGAAACCCATAGCTCTTGCTGGAGAGTTGGGCACATTGCACGACCCAGAACATGAACAACAGGGTCAGCACGTTGATGACCTCGGCCAGGGCGCCGATGGTATAGAGATTATGCTGCGCCAGCCGATCGAAACCTGCCGTAAAGAGTGCGGCCGTCAGCAGTAACAGGCACAACTGGCCCGCCATGGCGGCGCGGCGGCAAAGAGGAAGTGACAAGAATATGGCAGGGTGTACGGATAACCGAAGGGGAGTCTTTTTCATCTGCATTGGCTCCAAAACGTCTCTATTTCTCTCCAATCAGGGCTGAATTCAGCCGTCAGACTTAGCCTGCCTCCAGTGTGTCACTGTGCCACCTTGGATTGCATGGCGGTCTCATTGTGGTACTGTTTTTTCATAAAAAACAATCCCCTCACCACATTGGTGAGGGGATCTGTGAGCAAGATCGGCCTGGCTGTGCCCTGTCTCTAGGGCGCCGGTGCGCGGCGATGGCACTGGGGGCTCTATCCAGGCGCGTTTCTCCACTCAGTCCCGGAACCTGATCAGGCGTTCAACTCGAGCGCTCGACTCAAGCACTCTGTCGCAGGGCCTGCACCTGGGCGGCACCATTGATCACCGCCTGCAACGAGGCGTTGACCACATCGCGGCCGATGGCGACCCCGCACTGGCGCTGGCCATCGACGCTGAGCAGCACATAGGCGGCGGCGCGGGACTCGGTGCCGGCGGAGAGGGCATGTTCGGAATAGTCGAGCACGTCTATGTGCATGCCAGTCTGGCGCTCCCAGCCGTTGACCAGGGCCGTGATGGCCCCCTCCCCCTCGCCTCGCAGTTGCAGCGCGCCATCGGGGGTCTGCAGCTCGAGGTGCAGGCTCTCCTGGCCGTCGTGGCCGAGCTGGAAGCGACCGATGCGGTAGCCGTGTACCGGCTCGAGGTAGTGCTGCTCGAACAGGGCGCGGATCTGCGCCGGGTTGATCTCGCTGCTGCTCGCCTCGGCTTGCGCCTGTACCCGGCGGCTGAAGTCGATCTGCAGCCAGCGCGGCAGTTGCAGACCGAGGTCGCGCTCCAGCAGATAGGTGACGCCGCCCTTGCCGGACTGGCTGTTGATGCGGATCACCGCCTCGTAGCTGCGGCCAAGATCGGCAGGATCGATGGGCAGGTAGGCCACATCCCAATAGTGGTCGGGCTTTGGCGCCGCCAGGGATTTGCGAATGGCGTCCTGATGGCTACCGGAGAAAGCGGTGTAGACCAGCTCGCCGGCATAGGGGTGGCGCGGGTGCAGGGCAATCTGGGTGCAGGCACCGACGGTGGCGACGATGGCGTCCATGTCAGACAGGTCCAGCTCTGGGTCTATCCCCTGGCTATAGAGGTTCATGGCCATGGTGACTATGTCCATGTTGCCGGTGCGCTCGCCGTTGCCAAGCAGAGTCCCCTCGATGCGGTCGGCCCCCGCCAGCACCGCCAGCTCGGCGGCGGCCACGCCGCAGCCCCGATCGTTATGGGTGTGGATGGAGATGCTCACCTCGGGGCGCGCCTTGAGGTGGCGGCAGAACCACTCCACCTGATCCGCGAACACGTTGGGGGTGCTCACCTCGACGGTGGCGGGGAGGTTGAGGATCATGGGGCGGGCGGCGGACCGCCACTCGTCGATCACCGCGTCACACACCTCCACCGCGAACTCCACCTCTGTGCTGCTGAAACTCTCGGGGGAATACTGGAAGCTCCACTCGGTGCCGGGATTCTTGGCCGCGTATTCCCGCACCCAGCGCGCCCCCTGCACGGCGATGGCCTTGACCCCCTCGCGCCCGGTGTTGAACACATAGTTGCGCTGGGTCGGGTTGACCGAGTTGTAGACGTGAACGATGGCGCGTTTCGCCCCCTTGAGGGACTCGAAGGTGCGGACGATCAGATCTTCCCGGGCCTGCACCAGCACCTGGATGGTGACGTCCTCCGGGATAAGATCCCGCTCGATAAGCTCACGCACGAAGTCAAAATCAGGCTGGGAGGCGGCCGGGAATCCGACCTCGATGTGCTTGAAGCCGACATGGACCATCAGCGCCCACATCTGCAGCTTCTGGGCCACCGTCATGGGCTCGACCAGCGCCTGGTTGCCGTCCCGCAGGTCCACGGCGCACCAGAGCGGCGCCCGTGTCATCACCTGGTTGGGCCATTGACGGTCCGCCAATGCGATGACGGGAGCGGGGCGGTATTTGCGATGATCGAAGCTCATATTCAGATTCCCTTGGCTGATGTCCTTGAGGCGCGGCGCCGTTGCGGGCGATGAAGGTGAGCAACGACGCGACTGGGCAGGCAAGCAGCCGGGGTAAGGAGGGGGAAGCGGGCTGGCGCGGTAACGCTGGCCCTGACGGTTGCGTGGGTGGTAACCCCACAACCGGTTTCCTGTGGCCCCTCTTGATAAGAGGTGCCGGCCTGCGCTGCCGGGTAAGCAACTGGCCCTGATCCTCGCACCCCGCTGTTGCAGGCGCAGACGACCTTATGTGATGAGAAACCAGTATATAGAGGCGGGCCGAGTGAGCGATTGCAAAAATTGCGCGCGAAAGCCAAAAATACGCAATCATTGTCACTATTGCCAGCCAAAAAGGGTGTATATCTCCCTCTCGAAACGATATCTCCTCTCCCCTGCTCACCTCAGCCTCCATGCCAGAGGGCTGGCCAGCCCAGCCAAAAAACAAAAACCCCGCCATCACTGGCGGGGTTTTTTATGGTTCACATCAAGGACTAGGGACCGTACCCCAGTGCTCGTTGTGCACTCTTAGCGGTTTTTCACCTTCTGGTGCAACTCCTGCACCGAGTTCACGTTGGCGGTGGCATCGACGCTGATGGCCATGCAGGTGGCGAACGCCTCATTCAGGGTGGTGGTATAAGCCACCTTGTGCTGCAAGGCCGCACGGCGCAGCTGCTTGGAGTCCTGAATCGCCACCCGCCCTTCGGCGGTGTTGACTATGTAGGTGTACTCGCCGTTCTTGATGCGGTCCAGGATGTGCGGGCGGCCCTCGTGCACCTTGTTGACCAGGCGCGGGTTGATGCTCGCCTCGCCCAGGGCGACGGCGGTGCCGTGGGTGGCATCCAGCTCATAGCCCAGCTCCAGCAACTTGGCGGCGAGATCAACGACCTGCGCCTTGTCACTGTGACGCACGGACAGCAGGGCGCGGCCCTCCTTCGGCACAGCATTGCTGGCACCCAGCTGGGCCTTGGCATAGGCCTCGGCGAAGCTGCTGCCCACCCCCATCACCTCACCGGTGGAGCGCATCTCTGGCCCCAGCAACGGATCCACCCCCGGGAACTTGGCGAAGGGCAGTACCACCTCTTTCACCGAGTAGTAGGGCGGAATGATCTCGGTGGTAAAGCCCTGGGATTGCAGGGACTGACCAGCCATGACGCGGGCGGCGATCTTGGCCAGCGGCGCCCCTGTCGCCTTGGAGACGAAGGGCACGGTACGGGCGGCACGCGGGTTCACCTCGATGAGGTAGATGTCGTTTTCCTTGACCGCGAACTGCACGTTCATCAGGCCCACCACACCGAGCTCCAGCGCGAGCTTGCGTACCTGCTCGCGCATCTCGTCCTGAATTTTCTTGGACAAGGTATAGGGCGGCAGGGAGCAACCGGAGTCACCGGAGTGAATACCGGCCTGCTCGATGTGCTCCATGATGCCGCCGATGACCACATCGACGCCGTCGCAGATGGCATCCACGTCCACCTCGGTGGCGTCATCCAGGAAACGGTCAAGCAGCACAGGCGATTCGTTGGAGACGCTCACTGCCTCGGCGAAGTAGCGACGCAGGTCGGTCTCGTCATAGACGATCTCCATGGCGCGGCCACCCAGCACGTAGGAGGGACGCACCACCAGCGGGTAGGTGATCCGCTCGGCAGTCAGTACCGCCTGTTCCAGGTTGGTGACAGTGCCGTTTTCCGGCTGCTTGAGGCCGAGGCGCTCGACGGCGGACTGGAAACGCTCGCGGTCTTCGGCGCGGTCGATGGCATCCGGGCTGGTACCGATGACAGGCACGCCGTTCGCTTCCAATGCCCGTGCAAGCTTGAGCGGGGTCTGGCCACCGTACTGCACGATGACGCCCTTGGGCTTCTCGATGCGCACGATTTCCAGCACGTCTTCCAGGGTCACCGGCTCGAAGTAGAGGCGGTCGGAGGTGTCGTAGTCGGTGGAGACGGTCTCCGGGTTGCAGTTGACCATGATGGTCTCGTAACCGTCCTCGCGCAGGGCCAGCGCCGCGTGCACGCAGCAGTAGTCGAACTCTATGCCCTGACCGATACGGTTCGGGCCGCCGCCGATGATCATGATCTTGTCACGATTGGTCGGGGCCGCCTCGCACTCCTCGTCATAGCTGGAGTACATGTAGGCGGTGTTGGTGGCGAACTCGGCCGCGCAGGTATCGACCCGCTTGTAGATAGGGAAGATGTTGTGGCGGGCACGCAACTTGCGCACCTCGCCCTCGGCCACGCCGAGGATCTTGGCCAGCCGTGCGTCGGCGAAGCCCTTGCGCTTCAAGGCGCGCAGGAAGTCGGCATCGAGCCCGGCCATGCCGCGCTCTTTCACCTGCTCTTCCAGCTTGATGAGATCTTCTATCTGCACCAGGAACCAGGGGTCAATCTTGGTCAGCTTGAAGATGCCGTCCATGGAGAGACCGGCGCGGAACGCATCGGCGATGTACCAGATCCGGTCGCAGCCGGCATCCTGCAGCTCGTGACGGATGCGGGTCAGGGAGTCAGGGGCATTGAGGTCGACCATGGGGTCGAAGCCGGTCTTGCCGGTCTCGAGGCTGCGCAGCGCCTTGTGCAGGGACTCCTGGAAGTTGCGGCCTATGGCCATCACTTCACCGACCGATTTCATCTGGGTGGTGAGACGGTCGTTGGCGCCGGCAAACTTCTCGAAGTTGAAGCGCGGCACCTTGGTGACCACGTAGTCGATGGCCGGCTCGAAGGAGGCCGGGGTGCGACCGCCGGTGATGTCGTTCATCAGCTCGTCCAGGGTGTAACCGATGGCGAGCTTGGCGGCGATCTTGGCGATGGGGAAACCGGTCGCCTTGGAGGCCAGCGCGGAGGAGCGGGACACCCGCGGGTTCATCTCGATGATGACCATGCGGCCATCTTTCGGGTTGATACCGAACTGGACGTTGGAGCCACCGGTCTCGACCCCGATCTCGCGCAGTATCGCCATGGAGGCGTTGCGCATGATCTGGAACTCCTTGTCGGTCAGCGTCTGGGCTGGCGCGACCGTGATGGAGTCACCGGTGTGGATGCCCATGGGGTCGAAGTTTTCGATGGTGCAGACGATGATGCAGTTGTCGTTGCGATCCCGCACCACTTCCATCTCGTACTCTTTCCAGCCGATCAGCGACTCATCGATGAGCAGCTCCTTGGTCGGCGAGAGATCCAGACCACGCTCGCAGATCTCGACGAACTCTTCGGTGTTGTAGGCGATGCCGCCACCGGAGCCACCCATGGTGAAGGAGGGACGTATGATGCAGGGGAAGCCGACCATCTGCTGCACGCCCCAGGCCTCTTCCATGTTGTGGGCGATGCCGGCGCGCGGGCACTCCAGACCGATGCTCTTCATGGCGATGTCGAAGCGGCGGCGATCTTCGGCCTTGTCGATGGCGTCGGCGGTGGCACCTATCATCTCGACACCGAACTCGGCCAGCACGCCGTGTTTTTCCAGATCCAACGCGCAGTTCAGCGCGGTCTGGCCACCCATGGTGGGCAGCACGGCATCCGGACGCTCTTTCTTGATGATCTCGCGGACCACTTCCCAGGTGATGGGCTCGATGTAGGTGGCATCGGCCATCTCGGGGTCGGTCATGATGGTGGCCGGGTTGGAGTTCACCAGGATGACACGGTAACCCTCCTCGCGCAGGGCCTTGCAGGCCTGGGCGCCGGAGTAGTCGAATTCGCAGGCCTGACCGATGACGATGGGGCCGGCGCCGAGGATCAGAATGCTCTGTAGGTCGTTACGTTTTGGCATGGTCTCTCTCTTTTCCTCTTAGGCGCGATACTGCTTGATCAATTCAATAAAGTGGTCGAACAGACCGGCACAGTCGTGCGGGCCCGGGCTCGCCTCGGGGTGACCCTGGAAGCTGAAGGCCGGACGGTCGGTGCGGTGGATGCCTTGCAGCGACCCGTCGAACAGGGAGACGTGAGTGGCGCGCAGGCAATCCGGCAGATTGTGCTCATCGACCGCGAAACCGTGGTTCTGGGCGGTGATCATCACGGTGTTGTCATCCAGGCTCTTCACCGGGTGGTTGGCACCGTGGTGGCCGAACTTCATCTTCATCGTCTTGGCACCGGAGGCCAGACCCAGCAGCTGGTGACCCAGGCAGATACCGAACACCGGGGTGTTGGTATTGAGGAAGGCCTTGATGGCCTCGATGGCGTAGTCGCAGGGCTCGGGATCACCGGGGCCGTTGGAGAGGAAGATGCCATCCGGATTCATCGCCAGCACCTCGGCGGCCGGGGTCTTGGCCGGCACCACTGTCAGGCGGCAGCCACGGTCCACCAGCATGCGCAAAATGTTGCGCTTGACGCCAAAATCGTAGGCCACCACGTGGTATTTGAGCTCATCGGCCGCCGGGGTGATGTGCCCCTTGCCGAGCTGCCAGCTGCCTTCGGTCCAGGCGTAGGCCTCGGCAACCGTCACTTCCTTGGCCAGATCCATCCCCTTGAGACCGGGGAAGGCGCGCGCCTGCTCGAGGGCGAAGGCCTCATCAGCCTGCTTGCCGGCCAGGATGCAACCGGCCTGGGCACCCTTCTCGCGCAGGATGCGGGTCAGTTTGCGGGTGTCGATGTCGGCGATGCCAACGATGTTGTGAGACTTGAGGTAATCGGAGAGGGATTGCTGACTGCGGAAATTGGAGGCAAGTATCGGAAGGTCCCGGATGATCAATCCCTGTGCGTGGATTTGATTGGACTCTTCATCTTCGCTGTTGGTGCCGGTGTTGCCTATATGAGGATAAGTGAGGGTGACTATCTGACGGGAATATGAGGGATCGGTGAGGATTTCCTGATAGCCCGTCATCGACGTGTTGAAAACCACTTCACCAACGGAACATCCCTCGGCGCCTATCGACACGCCTTTGAACACAGTTCCATCTTCCAGCACTAGCAATGCAGTGTGATTCAAGACAACCTCCAGTTATTTAGCTTTAAATTCAGCAATTTACCTGGGTGTTGCGGGTCCGGACGCTGTTTGAAACAGGGCTCAAACCCGGCAGATTTCTGGCAAATTGGGCGCATTCTACTTAAAAACGATCGCATTTCAACGTCTTTTCTCGTTTTAAATGCATCTAAATTCAATAAAAAAGCAATATTACCCATTATCTATGCACTTTATTGCTTTGCAACCCCCTCCCACAAAAGAAAAGCCAAAACCTGCTGCAAAAGCGGCTACCTGTGCCACTCAACGTACAAAAACCAATATTTAATTCATATAAAACAATACATTGTGATTTTTAAAAAAAACTAACCTGACATTAAACAGGCCATTTTATGGCAGAAGAGTGGCTGATAAAAATAGAAAACGTTTTTCTGTTTTTGAATTTTTAGTCTTTTTGCGTCATGTAAAAAAATGCGGATGCAGGGGAGATTGAGACCCTATCCCGTTACCCTTTGATGACATCTGCGCAATGAGGGCGGGAAGGGAATTTGATAAAGGTGGGATTTAGGCTTATTCGAAGAAAAAACGATGTGTAACCATCATTTATACAAAAAGGTACAAAAAACCCCGGCGCACCGGGGTTTGGCAAGATCTCGCGCGTAGCACGCCCGGACCCTTACTTCAGGTTGAGCACATCCTGCATGTCGTAGAGTCCGGCGGCTTGGCTCCTGAGCCACTTGCCCGCCCGCACGGCGCCATTGGCGAAGGTGAGACGGCTGGAGGCCTTGTGGCTGATCTCCACCCGCTCGCCTATATCGGCGAACATGACGGTGTGCTCCCCCACCAGATCACCGGCGCGAATGGTGGCAAAGCCGATGGTGTTGCGATCCCGCTCGCCGGTGATCCCCTCACGGCCATAGACGGCACACTCTTTCAGATCCCGTCCCAGCGTCTTGGCCACCACCTCCCCCATGGAGAGGGCGGTACCGGACGGTGCGTCCACCTTGTGTCTGTGGTGCCCCTCGATGATCTCGATGTCGGTGTAGTCCCCCATCACCTTGGCGGCCTGCTCCAGCAGCTTGAACACCAAGTTGACGCCGACCGAGTAGTTGGAGGCGAAGACGATGCCGATCTGGCTGGCGGCCTGATGCAGCGCGGCCTTGCCCGCGTCGTCAAAGCCGGTGGTGCCGATCACCATCTGCTTGCCGTGGGCCAGGGCGAACGCCAGGTTTGCCAGGGTCACCTCGGGACGGGTGAAATCGATGATGAGGTCGAACTCATCGCGCACCTTGTCCAGGCTGTCGCTGATGAGCACCCCCAGCTTGCCGAGGCCGTTGAGTTCGCCAGCATCCAGACCTATCACGGCAGAGCCCGGTCGCTCCAGCGCCGCCCCGACCACCACGCCCTCGGCGTTGGTGATGGCTTCCAGCAGCACCTTGCCCATACGACCATTACAGCCCATCACGGCCACACGGATCGGATTGTCCATCTCCACCCTCTCATCTGTTTGTTTTATGGAAAGACGACCGTTTTACCAGCCCGCGTCCCCTTTGAAAAGGCGCTGTCCCAATTACGTGTTGAAAGGCTAACCTTGAAATAGGTCATCCCCCTGAAGGCCACCATCATGGATACTCAAGCCTTTCAACACCTGCTGTCTCTCTTCCCACTGCTCACCTTGCGCCAGCGTCGTCT
>NZ_JRGL01000014.1 GCF_000764655.1 Aeromonas aquatica | reverse complement strand
TATTTCAGGACTAGACATCCATGAGAAAAGAGATTTGTTCGAGGCCTCTTGCTATGCTGAGACCTGCCAAATCAAACGACGATCTCCCCATGCAAGCACCTGCCATACCCGATTACGAACGACAGCGCCTCGATGCCTTGCGGCGTCTCGCCATTCTGGACAGCTCCGCTGAAGAGCGGTTCGACCGCATCACCCGGATGGCGCGCAACATGTTTGAGGTCCCCATCTCGCTCATCTCCCTGGTGGATGAGGAGCGGCAGTGGTTCAAGTCTCGCTGTGGCCTGGATGCGCAGGAGACCCCCCGTGACATCTCCTTCTGCGGTCATGCCATCCTCGGCGAGGAGATCTTCGTGGTGGAGGATGCGGCCCGGGATCCGCGCTTCGCCGACAATCCGCTGGTGCTGGGGGCTCCCCACATCCGTTTCTATGCCGGCAGCCCTCTGCATATCGCCGGTGGCTACAAGGTGGGCACCCTCTGCCTCATCGACCGTCAGCCGCGCCAGCTGGACGCGCGTGAGCGGTCCCTGTTGACGGATCTGGCGGGCATGGTGGAGCACGAGCTGGCGGCCATTCAGCTGGCCATTCTGGACGAGCTGACCGGCATCACCAATCGCCGCGGCTTCATCATGCTGGGGCAGAAATGCCTGCAGCTCTCCCATCGGCAGGGACGGGAGGCGAGCCTGTTGTTCCTCGATCTCAACCGCTTCAAGGAGATCAACGATACCCTGGGACATGAGGCGGGGGACGACGCCCTACGTCAGATGGCGGTACTGCTATCTAGGGTGTTTCGCAACGCCGATATCTTTGCCCGGCTGGGGGGCGATGAGTTCGTGGTGCTGCTGCCCGGCATCGGGCCCGAGCTGGTGTCACGGGTGCTGGTCCGCTTCGATGAGGCGCTGGCGAGCTTCAACCGGGAGGCGGGCAAACCCTATCGGCTGACCTGCTCTACCGGGGTGGCCCACTACGATCCGGCGTTGCCCCCCGAGCTGGAGCTGTTGCTGCAACAGGCGGACAAGCAGATGTATCACCGCAAGAAGGGCGGCTAGCCTCCAAGCGGGTACTCGCTTTTGCCCGGAAATGACAAGGGGACGCATGGCGTCCCCTTGTTGCATTCGAGCGGCTTACAACCGGAAGTTGCCGACCAGCTTGTCGAGCTCGCCGGAGAGCTGCTGCAGGCTGCGGCTGGACTCGGTCAGCTGGTGGGCGATGTCGGCGGTCTCCATGGTGAGCTGGTTGATGTCTTCCACGTTGCGGTTGATCTCGCCCACCACGCTGGACTGCTCCTCGGTGGCGGTGGCGACCTGGATGTTCATGTCGCTGATCTGGGTGATGTGGCCGGTGATCTGGCCGAGGGCGGCATCCGCCTCGTCGGCCTGGGCCACCACCGCCAGACTCTGAGTGCGGCCCTGGGTCATGGCGCTGACGGCGCGGGCGCTCTGCTCCTGCAGCCGGTTGATCATGCCCTGGATCTCGGCGGTGGAGGCGGCGGAGCGGCTGGCGAGGTTGCGCACCTCGTCGGCCACCACCGCGAAGCCACGGCCCTGTTCACCGGCGCGGGCGGCCTCGATGGCGGCGTTCAGCGCCAGCAGATTGGTCTGCTCCGAGATACTGCGGATGGTGTCGAGTATGCTGCCGATGGAGTCGGTCTGGTTGGCCAGGGATTCGATGACGCCGGAGACCTGCTCTATCTCGTCGGACAGCCCGACGATGCCGTGGCGAGCCTTGGCGACCACCAGGGCGCCGGCATCGGCCTGCTCGTTGGCCTGCTTGGCCACATCGGCGGCCAGGGACGCATTGCCAGCGATCTCGCCGACGGTGGCCCCCATCTCGTGGATGGCGGTGGCGACCTGCACGGTACGATCCCGCTGGGCGGTACAGTTGTGCTGGGTCAGCTGGGCCTTGCTGGCCACCTCGTTGGCGGTGGCGGCGAGTTGGCGAGAGTTGCTGGCCACCTGCTCGATGGAGCCGTGGATCTTGGCGACGAAGTTATTGAAGCCGGTGGCGACCTGGCTCAGCTCGTCCCGTCCTTCCACCTTGAGGCGCTGGGTCAGATCCCCGTCGCCGCTGCCGAGCTCCCGGAACAGACGGGCCAGATCGTTGAGCGGGCGGCTGACGGAGCCAGCCAGCAGCACCCCGAGCAGCCCCATGCCGACGGCGATGGCAAGGCTCACCAGCAGGATGTGCAGGCGGGCCCTATCCAACTCGGCGTAGATCTCGGCCTCCGGCACCTGGGCCACCAGATACCAGTCGAGCAGCGGGATATAGCTGGTGGCCAGCACCACCGGCTGGCCGTCGATCTCGGCGTGGGTCGCGGCGAACGGCTGCCTGGTCAGCAGACCGCTGGCGCCCGGGCCTGCCAGTTGGGCCAGGCTGTCTCTGTCGATGCGGGCGGCGTCCGGGTGCAGTTTCACTTTGCCGCTGCCGTCTGTCATGAACACGAAGCCGCTGTCGCCGATGCGGAAGTTGGCGAGCATGCTGACCATGCTGTCGAGGGACTTGGCGAGCCCCGCCAGACCGCGGCCGTCGAGCTGCTGGAAGTTGACGAACAGCTTCACCTCGCCGTTGGTCTCGCGGAAGATGCTGAGCATCAGATCCTGCGGGCTCTTGGTGTAGTCGTAGAACCAGTTGTCCTGGTCATGATTCAGGACGCGCAGGAAGCCATCCTGGTTGTAATAGGCGGCGCTTTGCCTGTCGGCGAAGGAGGCGGTAACCAGGCCATACTGGGCGGTCATGTCCTTGAGTTGTTCAATGAGGATGGACTCCTGCTCCTTGGGCATGCCACGGGCGACCCAGTCCAGCACGAAGCGATCGTTGGCCAGCTGTTTGGCGGCGCCGGCGACCGAGGTGAGATCCTTCTCGATCTCCTTGCCGATACGCTGGGTCAGGTTCGGCAGCTCCTGTTCGAACATGCGGGTCTCGATCAGTTGCTGGGCCGATCGCTGGCTGAAGTAGCCCACCAGCAGACAGGAGAGCGCCACGGCCAGGATGACGGTGGCCAGAATTTTCTGTTTGAGTGTCAGGCTTGCGAACATAGGGTGACTCGGGTGTGGGCCTAAGGTTGAGCTCATATTAGCGGCCGCCGGATGACGCTCTTGAGGTGGGGATGGCGTTTATTGTCGATTAACGTTTGCGCTCACATCAGGCTGGGACTGGATTGGCGCCCTGCTTGCTTCGGGCCTGCGGTCGGCTGAAAGGCGATGAAATCTCGCCAGCACAAGGAGTTGCGGTTACAGTTCCTCAACTTATAGTAGGTAACACTCGGCCGGCGGCATCGCTCACTCGGCTCGCACTGGATCAATGGACACTCATATGCGCATCTTTCATCGGGGATGGACCCACCTGCTAATGCTCCTGCTGGCAGCCTTGCCATTGATGGCGGCGGCCCAGACTCCCGACGCTGCCAAGGCGCACGGGGATGGTGCCAAGATGGACCGCCCCAGGATTGCGCTGGTACTGAGTGGCGGCGGCGCCAAGGGGGCGGCCCATATCGGGGTGCTCAAGGTGCTGGAGGAGAAGCGGATCCCGGTCGACATCGTGGTGGGCACCAGCATGGGCTCCTATGTGGCGGGCATGTATGCCATGGGGCTCAGTGCCGAGGAGGTGGAGCGCATGACCCTCTCCATCGACTGGAACAAGGGCTACCAGGACAAGGTCGGTCGTGACGAGCTCTCCTTGCGCAAGAAGCAGCAGAGCGAGAAGTACCAGCTGCGCACCGACATCGGCGTCAACGGCGATCAGGCCCAACTGCCGGATGGCTTCTTCCAGGGCCAGTCCATGGCCAGCCTGCTGCGCCATGCCACCTCCAACCTGCCGGTGCAAAAGAGCTTCGATAACCTGCCCATTCCCTACCGCGCCATGGCCACCAACATGGAGACGGTGACCCCCTTCGTGCTGGATCACGGCAGCCTCGCCAAGGCGATGCAGGCCTCCATGTCCATTCCCGGCGCCCTCAAGCCAGTGGATTGGGAGGGGCACATCCTGGCCGACGGCGGCACGGTCAACAACATGCCGGTGGACGTGGCCAAGGCGATGGGGGCCGACATCGTCATCGCGGTGGACATCAGCGCCAAGCTGCGCACCCGGGAGTCTCTCAAGTCGGGGCTGGCCATGATAGACCAGCTCACCACCTACATGACCCAGGTCGGCACCGAGCAGCAGAAAGCCCTGATGGGGCCTAAAGACGTGCTGCTCAGCCCGGAGTTTGGCAACATGGGCATCGCCGACTTTGCGCTCATGCCGGAGGGGATCAAGATAGGGGAGCAGGTGGCCATGCGTGCCTCCAGCCAGCTGGATGTGCTGTCTCTCTCCCCTGAGCGTTATGCCGACTACCGTAACCAGAAGCTGAGCCGCCGTGCCGAGCGCAGCGGCCAGCCGGCCTACTACATCGACAAGGTGGAGATCATCAACAAGTCGCGCCTCTCCGACGACACAGTGCGCGCCATGCTCAAGGTGCGACCCGACAAGGTGCAGACCTATGAGAGCCTGGAGGCGGGGATCCGCCGCCTCTATGCGCTGGAGTCCTTCGATCGCATCACCTACGAGGTGGTGGAGCGCGATGGCGAGAACGTGCTGGTGGTCAATGCCAGCGAGAAGAACTGGGGGCCTGGCTACCTCAACTTCCAGCTCGGCTTCTCCGATGATTTCGAGAACAGTTCCAACTACAACGTCGGCATGTCCTATACCCTCACCAACGTCAATGACTGGGGAGGGGAGTGGCTGACCGAGGCATCGCTCGGTACCGCCAAGCACCTCAAGACCGACTTCTATACGCCGCTCGAGCCCTCCCAGACCTATTTCGGCGAGGCGAGCCTGGCCTATGACAAGACCCAGCGCCGGGTCTTCTTCCCGGAAGAAGATGTGCTTTCCTCCGGTGTGCGTTATCTGGATTCGGAGTACAGCTTTACCAGCATGGATCTCGCCATCGGCTGGAACCGTCAGCCCTGGAGCCGGTTATCCCTCGGGCTGGAGGGCAAGGTGGGCAGCGTCGATATCCAGAACCTGTCCGATGCGGATGCGGACGCTTCCGCCTGGGGCCCCTATGTGCGCTTCGAGCACGACACCCTCGACAGTCGCTACTTCCCCTATGAGGGCATCTACTGGGATATCAAGGGAGGCTACTCCCATATCAGGCTAGAGCCGACCAATGAACCGACCGAGAACACCGAGGGGCTCAACTACCACCTGGTGATGATCAAGCCCTGGTCATGGGGACGCCACAGCGTCAACCTGATGCTGGAGGGGGGCGGCTCCACCTCGCAGGAGGACGTGCCGCTGTTCGTACAGGATCTGGGCGGGCTGTTCCGGTTGTCCGGTTTCCAGCACTACCAGTTGAGCGGGCGCTACAGCCTGTTCGGTGGCCTGCGTTACATCTACCGGGTGGCGGACAACGACTTCGGGGCGGTCAAGGCTCCGCTGTTCCTCGGTGGCTCTCTGGAGCAGGGGGGGGTCTGGGATAGCGGCGAGGATATCAGCGTCGAGAGCTCCTTCACCGCCGGCTCCGTCTATGTGGGGGTGGAGAGTTTCCTCGGTCCCATCTTCCTCGGCTACGGCATGGCGGAGGGGGGCCATGACATGTTCTATCTGCAGTTGGGCACCACCTTCGAATAAGGTTTAAATGCTGATTTTTTGTTAACTCATCAATGGTGTGTTTTTTGTTCGCAGCAAAAACATCAGTAACTTTAGTTGGTTAGATTTATTTGGCGGATAAGCATACAGGCCTTGGATTTTAATTAGTCGTTAAAACTTATATAGTGGGGGGCACCCTACGGGTGTCCCGCAAGGACGATCGCCGCGAGCTTGGGCGAACCCAAAAAAAGACCAAAGAGGAATTAGTCGTGCTTGAAACCTACCGTAAACACGTCGCAGAACGTGCTGCCGAGGGCGTAGTTGCCAAACCTCTGGATGCAGAGCAAGTCGCCGCCCTGGTTGAACTGATCAAGAACCCGCCCGCCGGTGAACAAGATTTCCTGAAAGAACTGCTCTCTTCCCGTATTCCTCCCGGTGTGGACGAAGCGGCCTATGTGAAGGCCGGTTTCCTCACCGCCATCGCCAAGGGTGAGGCTCACTCGCCCATCCTGAGTGCGGCCGAAGCCGTCGAGCTGCTCGGCACCATGCAGGGTGGCTACAACATCCAACCGCTGATCGACTTGCTGGATCATGCAGAACTGGCCCCTCTTGCTGCCAAGGGCCTCTCCCACACCCTGCTGATGTTCGACTCCTTCCACGATGTGGAAGAGAAAGCCAAGGCGGGCAATGCCCACGCCAAGCGGGTGATGCAATCCTGGGCCGATGCCGAGTGGTTCCTGAACCGCCCGGCCCTTGCCGAGAAGATCACCGTCACCGTGTTCAAGGTGACCGGTGAGACCAACACCGATGACCTGTCGCCCGCGCCGGATGCCTGGTCCCGTCCCGACATTCCGTTGCATGCCCTGGCCATGCTGAAGAACGCCCGTCCCGGCATCACCCCGGACAAGGATGGCGTGATAGGCCCCGTCAAGGCCATCGAAGCGCTCAAGCAGACCGGCTTCCCGCTGGCTTACGTCGGTGACGTGGTCGGTACCGGCTCTTCCCGCAAATCCGCCACCAACTCGGTGCTCTGGTTCATGGGTGACGACATCCCCCATGTGCCGAACAAGCGCGCCGGCGGTGTCTGCCTGGGTGGCAAGATTGCCCCCATCTTCTTCAACACCATGGAAGATGCCGGCGCCCTGCCCATCGAAGTGGATGTCTCCAAGCTGGAGATGGGGGATGTGATCGACATCTACCCCTATGCCGGCAAGATCTGCAAGCATGGCACCGAGCAGGTGCTGGCCCAGTTTGAACTCAAGACCGAGGTGCTGATCGACGAGGTGCGCGCCGGTGGCCGTATCCCGCTGATCATCGGCCGCGGCCTGACCGACAAGGCGCGCGAGGCGCTGGCTCTGCCGTTCTCCACCGTGTTCCGTCGCCCTGTGCCTGTGGCCGACACCGGCAAGGGTTACACCCTGGCCCAGAAGATGGTGGGCAAGGCCTGCGGCGTGCAGGGCATCCGTCCCGGCACCTACTGCGAGCCCCGCATGACTACGGTCGGTTCCCAGGACACCACGGGCCCCATGACCCGCGATGAGCTCAAAGACCTGGCCTGTCTCGGCTTCTCCGCCGACCTGACCATGCAGTCCTTCTGCCACACCGCCGCCTACCCGAAGCCCATCGACGTGCAGACTCACCACACCCTGCCGGACTTCATCATGAACCGCGGTGGCGTCTCCCTGCGTCCGGGTGACGGCGTCATCCACTCCTGGCTGAACCGCATGCTGCTGCCGGATACCGTCGGCACAGGTGGTGACTCTCACACCCGTTTCCCCATCGGCATCTCCTTCCCGGCGGGCTCTGGTCTGGTGGCTTTCGCTGCCGCCACCGGCGTGATGCCGCTGGACATGCCGGAATCCGTGCTGGTGCGCTTCAAGGGCGAGCTGCAACCGGGCATCACCCTGCGTGACCTGGTCCATGCCATTCCCCATGCCGCCATCCAGAAGGGGCTGCTGACCGTCGAGAAAGCGGGCAAGAAGAACATCTTCTCCGGCCGCATCCTCGAGATCGAAGGTCTGCCGACTCTGAAGGTAGAGCAGGCATTCGAGCTGGCCGATGCCAGCGCCGAGCGCAGCGCCGCCGGTTGCACCATCAAGCTGGATCAGGCGCCGATCACCGAGTACCTCAAGTCCAACATCGTCATGCTGAAATGGATGCTGTCCGAAGGCTACGGCGACGTGCGCACCATCACCCGCCGCATCAAGGCCATGGAAGAGTGGCTGGCGAAGCCGGTGCTGATGGAAGCGGACAAGGACGCCGAGTATGCCGAGATCATCGAGATCGATCTGGCCGACATCAAGGAGCCGATCCTCTGTGCGCCGAACGATCCGGACGATGCCCGTTTGCTCTCCGAGGTGGCTGGTGCCAAGATCGATGAGGTGTTCATCGGTTCCTGCATGACCAACATCGGCCACTTCCGCGCCGCCGGCAAGCTGCTCGAGAAGTACCAGGGCGAGCTGCCGACCCGCATGTGGATAGCCCCGCCCACCAAGATGGACAAGGATCAGCTGACCGAAGAGGGTTACTACGGCATCTTCGGCCGGGTCGGTGCCCGTATCGAAATACCGGGCTGTTCCCTCTGCATGGGTAACCAGGCACGGGTCGCGGAAGGCGCCTCAGTTGTCTCCACCTCCACCCGTAACTTCCCGAACCGTCTGGGCAAGGGCGCCAACGTCTACCTGGCCTCTGCCGAGCTGGCTGCTGTTGCCGCCATCACCGGCAAGATCCCGACCGTGGCGGAATACCTGCAGTACGCCAAGACCCTGGATGCGACCGCTGCCGATACCTATCGCTACCTGAACTTCAACGAGATCGCCTCCTACACCCAGAAGGCCGATGCGGTGATTTTGCAGCAAGCGGTATAAGGATGGGCGCCAGTATGGCGCCGCCTGTCTGAGAACGAGCCCCGGCCCCTGCCGGGGCTTTTTTGTGGCGACCACCCGGCGGTTGTGTGCTGGTCGGGTATTTCCTCGCCTCATTGAGTAAAAACTGATCTGGCTCGTGAAAGGGGCTAAAGGGGCACAGTATGATGCCCCGTTTTCTGGCCGTGCCTCTGTCGCCCGGGCACTCCACCTCCATGGATACCGGCTTCGTGAGTCCCACTCGTTTTTCTCATTTGCGTGGTCACACTATGTTTTTATTCGGATTCGATGCCGCTCGCCCTTGCTGGCGTCTGCTGTGCGCCCTGCTGGTGTTCATGCTGCCCGTGTCGGTGGGGATGTGGGAGTTGCACAGCAACTATCTGCGCACGCTGGACAACGAGGCGGAGCTCGCCGCCACCAAGGCGGTCCGGTTGATGGAAGGCATGTTGCATCATGCGGAAGGGACCAACATCAGCGTGGAGCCGTTGATCAAGCAACCCTGCAAGGCGTCGTTCCTGGCCCTGCGCAAGCGGGTCACCTTGACGCCCTTCGTCCGCAGCACCAGCCTCATCAACCATCGAGGGGTGTACTGCAACTCGCTGCTCGGGGATGTGCACTGGGAGGACGATGTCGAGTCTTACAGCGACAGCTTCCTGCGCCTGCTGCCAGGCAATCAGATCAGAGCCCATCACCCTGTGCTGGCGCTGCGGACCGCGTCGCAGGATGGCGCCGCCCTCAGCACCATCGACAGCGAATACCTGAAGGTCATGCTGGCCCTGAGTGCCCCCGTCTCGGGGGAGGCGCAGCTTCGTGTGGGCAATGCCTGGCTGGACGAACAGGGACGCCTGGTGGAGGGTTATCCCAGACTGCCGAGCCTGGGCGTACGTAAGGTCCAGTCCGAGCACTATCCATTATCCGTCTATGCGGGTTTCGAACTCCCTTCCGTATGGGGGGCGCTGTGGCAGGTCCGGCACCTCACCATCATGATGCTGCTGGTCTTTTCCTTGTGCATCGCCCTGCTGGTGTGGTGGCTGCTGGGGCGGCCGCGATCCATGGAAGGGGAGCTGAAGCGCGCGTTGCGGGCGAAGGAGTTCGTGCCCTATCTGCAACCGTTGATAGCCAGCCGCAGTGGCAAGGTGATGGGCGCCGAGGTGCTGATGCGCTGGCAACATCCCAGTTCCGGCCTGATCCGCCCCGACCTGTTTATTCCCCAGGCGGAAGAGTGCGGGATGATAGTCCCCATGACCAGCGTGCTGATGCAGGCGGTGGCCCTGAGACTGAGCAGTTGCCAGGATCGACTGCCGGCAGGGTTCCACATCAGCTTCAATATCAGCGCCGTTCATTGCCTGGATCTCTCCCTGCTGGACGAGTGTCGCAGCTTCTTGGATCACTTCTCCCCGGGACGGGTCGTGCTGGTACTGGAGCTGACCGAGCGTGAGCTGCTGGTGGCGAATGCGCATACCCTGGCGCTGTTCAAACGACTGGACGAGATGGGGGTGAAGCTGGCGATCGATGATTTTGGCACCGGCCACTCCAGCCTGACCTACCTGCAGCAGTTTCATGTGGATTACCTCAAGATCGACCGCTCCTTCATCGGGCGCATCGGCACCGAGTCCCTCTCCGAACACATAGTCGACAACGTCATCGATCTGGGCACCCGGCTCGGACTGACGCTGGTGGCGGAAGGGGTCGAGACAGAGGTGCAGGCCGACTATCTCTGGAGCAAGGGGGTGCACTATCTGCAGGGCTACCTGTTTGGGTGCCCTCAGCCGCTGCGTCAGTTCTGCCAGGGGTTGACGGCAGGGGAGGCGGATGGCCAGCTGGTTGCCAGCCACGCCACCTCCGCCTGAGTCCCGCAGTGTGGCTGCTCGTTATTTGACCGGTTAGGCCTGGGTTCAGCTTGGGTTGCTAAGATGGCGACCCTTTACGAACGGGATCCGCCATGCGTTATTGCTCCGCGGCCGACACGGCCAGACCCAGGCCAAGACTGCTGATCACCTTGCTGATGTTCGCGCTGCCCATGCTGCTCGGCAACTGGGCCATGCTCGTTCGCTATCGGGTCGATCTGCAGTGGGAGTCCCATCAGGCGGCGAGCCATACCCTGGCGCTGATGGAAACCATGCTGTCTCATGCCCAGGCAGCCAATCGCCAGGCCTTGCCATTTCTGGGCAAGCCCTGCGCCACTGCGCTGCCGACCCTCAGATCCCTGGTCGCCATGGTGCCCTTCGTGCGTTCGGTCAACCTGAGCCAGGGGGACAGCGTCTACTGTACCTCCCAGTTTGGCCGGCGTCGGATCCCCTATACCGCCGAGCTGTACAGCCAGGGCCAGTTGCGCCTGATGGAAGGGAACGAGGTGCGGCGGCATCATCCCATCCTCTCGGTGCGCACCGGCACTGTGCAAGGGGCCGTGATGACCCTGATCGATGGGGATTACCTCAACTTCATGCTGAGCCTCAACCAGGGAGCCATGCCCCTCATGCTCAGGGTGGGCGATGGCTGGCTCGACGAGGAGGGCCACTTCTTCGCCGCCACGCCTTCCCTGGCGAGTCAGGAGCATGTCGAGCTCCAGGCTGCTGGCTATCCTCTCTCCATCTATGCGGGCTACTCCTCTGCTCCCACCCTGATGGGGCTGTGGCGGCATCATGGCTTCGGGATCTGGCTGCTGTTTGCCTTCAGTGCCGGTGTTGCCGTGCTCATGTGGTGGCTGCTGGGGCGCCCCCGCTCCCCGACCAGCGAGCTGGCCCGGGCCCTGCGAGCCAAAGAGTTCGTCCCCTACCTGCAACCCCTGGTGGAGAGCGGCAGCGAACGCATCATGGGGGTCGAGGTGCTGATGCGCTGGCAGCATCCTGACGTGGGGCTGATCCGGCCGGATCTCTTCATTCCCCAGGCGGAGGCCTGCGGCCTGATAGTGCCCATGACCAGCCTCATCATGGGGAGGGTGGGGCAGCAGCTGGTCGCAAGCCAGGCGCAGTTGCCCGATGGCTTCCACATCAGCTTCAACATCAGTGCGGCCCATTGCCGTGACGACAGCCTGCTGGAGGAGTGCCGCAGCTTCCTCGCCCGCTTCGCACCGGGCAAGGTGACGCTGGTGCTGGAGTTGACCGAGCGGGAGCTGCTGGTGGCGGATCCCCATACCCTCTCGCTGTTCCAGGCGTTGAACGAGATGGAGGTCAAGCTGGCCATGGATGATTTCGGCACCGGCCACTCCAGCCTGGTCTATCTGCAGCAGTTCCATGTGGACTACCTCAAGATCGATCAGTCCTTCATTCGTCGTATCGGTACCGAGTCCCTCTCCGAGCACATAGTCGACAACGTGATCGATCTGGGCCACCGTCTCGGCCTGGCGCTGGTGGCCGAAGGGGTCGAGACCCGCGAGCAGGCGGAGTATCTCAAGGGCAAGGTGACCTATCTGCAGGGCTACCTGTTCGGCCGTCCCGTGCCCGTCCGGCAATTCTGCGACGAGCAGTTGGCGCAGGCGGCCTCGCCAGTGATTGAGGCCAAAGAGGAACAGCCTGAACCAGCCTGAAGCGGAGCTGCCACGCAAGCCGCATCACGAGTGTGCGGCAGTGGTGCCCCTGATGAGCAAGCCCCGGCGAGTGCCGGGGCTTTTGTATCTGAGGTCAGAGGGAAAGTCAGGCGGAGAAGCCGCCATCTATGGTCAGACTGGCGCCTGTGACATAGCCTGCTTCAGGCCCCGCCAGGTAGGCGACGAAGCTGGCGATTTCGTCATCCTTGCCGTAGCGGGCCAGCGCCATCATCCCCTTGAGCTGCTCCGCCGATTCCCCGTCAGCCGGGTTCATGTCGGTATCGACCGGGCCTGGCTGCACGTTGTTGACCGTGATGCCCCGCGGGCCCAGATCCCGTGCCATGCCTTTGGTCAGGCCGACCAGGGCCGACTTGCTCATGGTGTAGACGGACCCGCCCGCCATGGGGATGCGATCGGCATTGGTGCTGCCGATGTTGATGATGCGCCCCCCCTTGCCCATGTGATGAGCCGCCTCCTGACAGGCCACGAAGACGCTGCGGATGTTGACCGCCAGGGTGCGATCCAGCTCATCCAGGGTCAGCTCCTCAAGGTGGCCCCATACCAGCACCCCGGCGTTGTTGACGAGAATGTCCAGCCGCCCGAAGCGGGTGACGCTCTGGCGTATGGCGTGCTGCACGGCCACGGCATCCGCGCTGTCGGCCAGGAGCCAGCACATGCCGCTCAAGGTGCGCGTCCTGGTGGATGCCTTGCTGCTGGCGGCGCAACAGAGTGGCAGTGCCTTTCGGGCCACCTGAGCCAGGTCACGGCTGGCTGTCGTGAGCCCCCGAGGCCAACACCGCCGTGCGGGGAGGTGCAGTGAGCGCTCAGCTCAGGCTGTGCAACCAGTTCGCCAGTTTCTCGTGGGCGCTGCCGGGCTCGGGTCTGGCGGGGGCGAGCAGGTGGTAGCCGGTGCCATCAGGAACGAAGCCGAGCGGAGCAGCCAAGAGCCCAGCCTCCAGGTCGTCACACACCAGCCGGCAGGGGCCTATGGCGACGCCAAGGCCCGCCACCGCCGCCTGCAGGCTGAAGTAGAAGTGTTCGAAGGTCTGGGTCGGCGCCTCGTCATTCAGGGGTTGCCCTGCATTCTCCTGCCAGCGTGACCAGGCATCCGGGCGCGTCTTGGTGTGCAGGCGGGGGGCCGAGGGACGCAGGGCGGATTCTACCCCTCGCGGCTCGAAAAACTGCGCCACCTTGCCCGGCTGGCAGACCGGCCCGGTCAGCTCCTCGAACAGCAGCTGGCTGTGCAGATCCTCGGGCCAGTTGAAGTCATTGCGCCGGATGGCGAGATCGATGCCGCTGCCAAAGCTGAGGGCGCCGCCTCCTGCCATCAGGTGGACGTCCAGCTCGGGGTGCAGGGCCTGAAAGGCGGGCCAGCGCGGGATCAGCCAGCGCATCAGCAGGGTGGGCTCGCAGGAGAGCACCAGCGACTGGGGGCGGCTCCGTTGGCGCAGCGCCTGGGCCGACTCCCGGATCTGCCCCAGCCCCTCCCTGACCGCCTGATAGAGCCGGTCGCCCGCCTCGGTCAGGAAGACCCGGCGCTGGCGCCGCTCGAACAGCCTGACGCCCAGATCTTCCTCCAGCAGGCGCACCGCCCGGCTGATGGCGCCATGGGTGAGGTGCAGCTCGTCGGCGGCGCGACCGAAGTGCTCGGTGCGGGCCGCCACCTCGAAGCAGCGCAGGGCCGTGAGGGAGGGCAGCGACAGGCTTTTCTGTGAATTTTTCTCACCGTTCATGTCAGAAGTTATCGTTCTTCATTGGGATTAATGCGAAATAAAATAGCCGATATCCCATGTGATCAGGACTATTTTCATGACCGAATTGTTAGCCGTAGTCGCCATTACCTTCTTTGCCGTCATCAGCCCGGGCCCCGATTTTGCCATGGTGTCGCGCAACAGCCTGCTGCTCTCCCGTCGCACCGGCGTGCTGACGGCGCTCGGCATAGCGGCCGGGGTCTGCATCCACGTGAGCTACACCCTGCTGGGGGTGGGCCTCTTGATCCAGCAGTCCCTCTGGCTGTTCAACCTCATCAAGCTGGCGGGGGCGGCCTACCTCATCTTCCTCGGCATCAAGATGCTGCGGGCCCAGCCCGCGACCGGTGAGGCGATGGCCAGTCAGCCAGCCCTCTCCAGCCTGGGGGCACTGCGCACCGGGTTTCTGACCAATGTGCTCAACCCCAAGACCACCATCTTCATCGTCAGCCTCTTCATGCAGGTAGTGCAGCCGCAGACGCCGCTGGCGGTCCAGCTCGGCTATGGCGCCTTCATAGTGCTGGCCCATGCCCTCTGGTTCAGCGCGGTGGCGCTCTTCTTCTCCAGCGAGTCGGTGCGGGCTCGTCTGCTGGCGGTGCGCCACTGGATCGACCGGATCTTTGGCGGTCTGCTGGTGGGATTCGGCATGCTGCTGGCACTGACCCAGCAATCACGCTGAGGGGAAGGGGGCTGGTCCCCCTTATCTACCCTCGACTGTAGGGGCTTGTTTTTCATGCCTTGGCGCTCGCTTTTCGGTAGAATTGCCGCTCATTTTGAAGTCAGATGAGGCGCGGTATGACGGTCAGGTTCCAGGCATTTCACAGCATCAAGGCGATTGGCAATCGGGAGGTGCTGTTCAACTGGTCCAGGACCAACCCCCTCGGCGCCCTGGATCAGGTGTGGCGTCCGAAGAATCGCGACGAGCTGCAGGCGCTGCTGCGGGAGTACCCGGCGCGCAAGCTGCGGCTGATCGGCTCCGGCCTCTCCTTCGAACCCATTCACAGCGTCTATGCCGAGGGCAGTCAGGCGCTGCTGGTGGATTTGCACCATCTGCGCGGCCAGCTGGCGAAAACCGCCGATACCGTCACCTACCAGGCGGGCACGCCCCTCGATACCGTCTATGGGGATCTTATCGCCATGGATAGGATGCTGCCCGCGTCCCCCGGCGTCATCGGCATCCAGACCCTGGGGGGCGCGCTCAGCACCGGCACCCACGGTCAGGGGCTGCACCAGTCCTCCTTGTGCGATGCGGTGGAAGCCCTGACGGTGATGCTGGCCAATGGGGACATCATTGAAGTGGATCGCACCGATCCGCGCTTCGGCGCCTTCGTGATGGGCATGGGCATGCTCGGCGTGCTGCTCGACGTGCGCCTTCGCACTGTGCCAAACCGCATCATGCGCTGCACCAAGTTCACCACCGACTACCCCTTCCTGCTGGAACACAACGAGCGGCTCAACCGCGAACACGGCTTCGTGAAGAGCTGGTGGTTCGCCTGGACCAGCGAGAGCCACATCTGGCTGGTGGATCCCGCCTCCGAGGAGGAGGTGGTCCGCTACCGCGACGGGGGCAGCGAGCCACTGCTGCTGGAGGAGGACGTTGGCAGCGCCATGAACGCCGCTCTCAATGACACCATAGACGCCACCCTGCAGAAGATGGCGCGGGACACCAAGGACGAGGCGCGCCGCGGCGAGCACTTCGAGACGGTGCGCCGCTTCAAGGACGCCTCTGACCTGGTGGGCAACGTCTACCAGATCCTCTGCAAGGGGATACCGGCGCCCCAGATCAACTGCGAGGTGGCTGTGCCCCTCGAGCGGATGCAGGAGGCGCTCGAGATCCTGCAGCACTGGCAGGAGCGCAACCCGGGAGCGCTGCATTACCCCTTCATATTGCGCTGCACCGGCCCCTCCGAGGCCTGGCTTAGCGCCGCCTATGGCAAGTCGGTGTGCTGGATAGGGTTCCTGGTCTATCTGGCTGCGGACGGCACCTTCGTGGGCGGCTCCATGGAGCAGATGCGCGAGCTGCAGCAACTGCTGGTGCCGCTCGGCGGTACGCCGCATTTTGGCAAGCACCTGGCGATGGATCTCTACGACTTCCCGGCCCTGCTGCCGCGCTGGCACGACTTCCTGGCCTTGAAGCGCGAACTCGATCCCCATGGCCGCTTCGAAAACCGCTGGCTCGGCGAGCTGTTCGCCAACCGGTGAGGATGGCCCCTTGGAAAGGGGCGATATTTTTTGCTCCCTTCTCCCCTGGTGGGAGAAGGGTTGGGGAGGAGGGGAAGAGACAGCCTCTTCAAGCCCCATGACGACAGGCGCTAAGGATGTGACATGACAGACCCACAAGACACCAGAATCCCCGTGACCCTGCTGACCGGCTTCCTCGGCAGCGGCAAGACCACCTTGCTCAACCACTGGGTCAAGCAGCCAGAGCTCGGCGAGTGCGCCGTGCTGATCAACGAGTTCGGCTCTGTGGGGCTGGATCATCACCTGGTGCAACAGGTGGACGAGCAGGTGGTGCTGCTCGATTCCGGCTGCATCTGCTGCTCGGTGCAGGGCTCCCTGGTGGAGGCGCTGCAGGGGCTCTTTATGAAGGCCATCCAGCGGAAAATTAAGCCTTTTAAACGACTCATCATCGAGACCACAGGACTCGCAGATCCCGCCCCCGTGCTGTTCACCCTGAAGGAAGAGGGCTTCATCGCCCAGCGTTACCGCTTCGACGGCACAGTGACAGTGGTGGACGCCGGCCATATCGAGCAGCAGCTGGCGGCTCAGTATGAAGCGGTGAAACAGGTGGCGCTGGCGGATCTGTTGGTGGTGAGCAAGGGGGACCTGGTGGAGGAAGAGACCCTGATGCGGGTCGAAAGCCAGCTGGCAACCCTCAATCCGGCGGCCCCCATCGAGCGGGTCAGCAACGGCGTGCTCTCACCCTCCGTGCTGGAGAAGCTCGGCGCCTACAACGAGGCGGCGGGGCGCGACCTGCGCCAGCTGCTGGCCTGGCTGCGCACCGAGTCACCCCGGCAGGGGCTGGCATCTCCCATGCAGCCGAAGATGCAGCCGTTTGCCGCCAAGGTGGGCACGGCCGCACCGACTCATTTCGAGCATGGCAACATAGAGAGCTTCTCCCTGCGCATCGGCGAGCCGCTCAAGCCGTCCCGTCTGCTGGCCGCCATCGATGCGGTGCAGGGGCAGTATGGCGACGCCCTGCTGCGCCTCAAGGGGATCTTGCAGCTGGAGGGCGAGAGCCAGCCCGTGGTGATCCACGGGGTGCACGGCCAGCTCTATCCGTTGCAGGCCCTGGGGGAGTGGCCCGAGGGCAAGGCCCAGTCCCGGCTGGTGTTTATCGTCAAGTGCCAGGATAGAAGCGGGATAGAGTCCCTGTTCCTCGAGACCCTCAAGGCCCCCGAGCCCAGTCTGGAAGAACAGCTCAGGGCCATGCTCGGCCAGCCGGATGCCTGATATCCTGATATGACCCGCTCTGATGCGGGTCTCTTTTTAGGTCAAGAGGAGGTGGTTGCTTATGTCCGATAGTTCACCGATGGTTACCCCGGCCCAGCGCAAGTGGCTGCCCTTGCTGACCGCGGTCGGCTTCTTCATGCAGACCCTCGATGGCACCATACTCAACACCGCACTGCCCAGCATGGCGGCGGCGCTGGGAGAGAGCCCGCTGCAGATGCAGTCGGTGGTCATCGCCTACATGCTGACGGTGGCGCTGCTGATCCCGGCCTCCGGCTGGCTGGCGGACAGATTCGGCACCCGCCGCATCTATCTGGCCGCGATCCTGCTGTTCACTCTGGGGTCCCTGGCCTGCGCCGCCGCCAGCACCCTGCCCATGCTGGTGGTCGCCCGGGTGCTGCAAGGGGTGGGCGGTGCACTGCTGATGCCTGTCGGACGGCTCGCCGTGCTACGGGTCTACAGCAAGCACGACCTGCTGCGGGTGATGTCGTTTGTCACCATCCCGGGCCTGCTGGGGCCGCTGCTCGGTCCGGCACTCGGGGGCTGGCTGGTGGAGGTGGCGAGCTGGCACTGGGTATTTCTCATCAACCTGCCGGTGGGTTTGATCGGTTTCATCGCCAGCTGGAGTTTCATGCCGGACCTGCGACAACACACCGCCAAGTTCGACTGGCAGGGTTTCGTGCTATTCAGTGCCGGTATGGTGTTGGTGTCCGTCGGTTTGCAGGGGTTGGGAGAGCATAGTATATCGACTGGCTGGGCCTTGTTTGCCGTCTTGTTCGGTCTCGCCGCCATGGCGAGCTACTGGCTCTATGCCGCCAATGCCGAGCAACCCCTGTTCAGTCTGGCCCTGTTCAAGACCTCGACCTTCGCCATCGGCATCTGGGGCAACCTGTTTGCGCGCCTCGGCAGCGGCGCCATGCCCTTCCTGACTCCGCTATTCCTGCAGCTGGGGCTGGGCTTCTCCCCGAGCAAGGCGGGGATGACCATGATCCCGACCGTGATCGGCGCCATGCTGACCAAGACGCTGGTGAACAAGCTGATCCCGCGCATCGGCTATCGCCGCATCCTGATCGGCAATACCCTGGCGCTGGGGGTCATGATCGCCAGCTTCTACTTCATCGACAACCAGGTGCCCCACGGAGTGCTGCTGGTCTGGCTGGCGGTATTTGGCGCCATCAACTCCCTGCAATTCTCCGCCATGAATACCCTCACCTTGCAGGATCTGAGCTCGGAGCATGCCAGCAGCGGTAACGGCCTGCTGTCGGTGGTGATGCAGCTCTCCATGAGCCTGGGGGTGGCCATCGCCGCCAGCCTGCTCGGGCTCTTCTCCGCCGGTCAGCCGATGGAGGAGAGCGAGCGCTGGCTCGGCGGTTTCCACCTCACCTACCTGTGCATCGGACTGATGTCCATGCTGGCGGCGCTGATCTTCGCCCAGTTGGCCAAGCAGGATAAGAGGAACGCCTAGGCTCCTCGACTCGGGTCAGGCAGGACAAGGGCAGTCTGCCGATCAGGGCTGTGCGCCCGGCAGGTAGCTGACCTGGCAGGGCAGTTGCGCCAGCACCTCGGCCAGATGAGCGGTGCTCAGCAGGAAGGTCTGCTCCGGGTGGCCCGGCGTCCAGGTGAAGGCCGCATGCGCCAGCAGGGCAGGGTCCACCAGCAGCGGTATGTCGGCGCGGGGGAGGAAGGGGCAGACGGCGCCCGGCAGGCAGCCAATCTCGGCCTGCATCTCCTCGGGAGTGCAGATGGAGGGTTTGGCGCCGAGGCTGGCCTTGACCGCCTTGTTGTCCAGCCGCCCGTCCCTGTGGGTCAGCAGCAGGGCGAAGCGGCCATCCTTGAACCTGAGAAACAGGGTCTTGCTGAACTCGGCCTGCCAGCCGAGGCGGGCCTTGACCTTCTCGTCGGTGGCGTAATCCAGAATGGGTTCGTGTTGATAACGCTGGTGGGGCAGCTCGGCCAGCAGCCGGCAGTTGAAGTCGTGGATGGTATCGAGTGGCATTGTGCTCTCCTGTGTCAGGCCCATATTGCCAGCCGCGTTGACTCGGGCCCAATCACCATTTCTGATGGCGGATAAGCGGACGGCAGATAAACAACGAGGGCCCCTGTGGGCCCTCGTCGATCAATGATGCTGCAACTCGCAGGCTTTCCACTGGAAGGGTATGGGGCAAAGCTGCTGGGAGGCCTTGTCATAACACCGCCACAGCTCGCCCAGGGTGCGGCCATCGGTGGGATGGCGAAGCTCAGGCGCCAGCTCCGCCAGCGGCCAGAGCACGAAGGCGTTGCTGAGGATCTCGCCACGGGGCAGGGCGACCGGGCGCTCGCAGACCAGATCCCCGTAGAGCAGCAGATCCAGGTCCAGGGTGCGCGGGGCGAACTTCTTGGCATCCGGCTCACGGCCGTGGGCGAACTCCATGGCCCGCAGCCGTTGGCACAGGGTCGAGAGCGGCAGCGTCGTGTCGGCGCCCACCACCAGGTTGTAGAAGGGGCGGCCGGCAAAGCCCACCGCCTCGCTCTCGAACACCCGGGAGACCTCAAGCTCGCCGAATTCGGCCTGCAGGGCATCGAGCCCGGCCCGGATGTGGCGCTCCCGCTCGATATTGGATCCCAGGCTGATGTAGATGCGGATCATGCCATTACCTCCGAGACCCAGCCACCGTGGGTATGAATGCCCATCACTGGGCGCTCGCGACCGGCGTGCGATGACGCAGGATCTCGACGCCGACACCGGCGGCGTTGGGCACGGCGCCCGGCTTGGTCAGCACCACCCTGACCCATTGCACTCGCTCGTCGGCCAGCACCAGGGCCGCGACCTGTTCGGCCATGGTCTCGACCAGCTCGACTATGGTACTGGCTGCGTGATCACAGATCTTGCGTGAGAGAGTGGCGTAATCCAGCGCCAGATTGATATCGTCGGTTGCGGCGGCGGGGCGGTTGTCAAAGCCCATCTCGAGATCGAAACAGAGCTTCTGGCGAATGCCTTTCTCCCACTCATATACCCCTATGGTGGTCAAAACCTCGAGTCCGCGAATAAACACCTTGTCCATGACAGTACTTCTTCTTTACTCTTGATGGGCTGTTAACACAGCGCAGGGATGCAGGTCTGGCAAGCAGATTGCCGCTGGCAACCGGGTTGGGTGACACGTTTTCGGGCAATCCCAAGCCGGAGAATGTGGCCCGCATCATACCCCATTCATATCGTGGTAAAAACGACCAAGATGACGGCCCTGACGATTTTGATGATTATTCTGGCCTATCTGGGCGGCTCGCTGTCCAGTGCCGTGCTGGTTTCCCGCATCACGGGCCTGCCGGATCCCCGTGACCACGGCTCCCACAATCCGGGGGCGACCAATGTGCTGCGCCTCGGTGGCCGGATGGCGGCGCTGATCGTCCTGCTGCTTGACGTGCTCAAGGGCATGGCCCCCGTCTATCTCGCCTGGTTTTTGCAGATCAAACCCGTTTACCTCGGCTTCATCGGGGTGGCCGCCTGCCTCGGTCACATGTATCCCCTCTTCTTCCACTTCCGGGGCGGCAAGGGCGTCGCCACGGCGCTCGGCACCATGCTGCCCATCGGCTTCGCCATGGGGGGCGCGGTGATCGCGACCTGGTTGCTGGTGCTGCTGGTGAGCGGCTATTCGTCGCTGGCCTCCATCGTTACCGTGCTGCTGACGCCACTCTTCACCTATCTGCTCAAGCCGGAATACACCCTGCCGGTGTCGTTGCTCTCCTGCCTCATTCTGATCCGCCATCACGAGAACATTACCCGCTTGCTGAAGGGGGAAGAGTCCCGGGTCTGGGGCCGGCGGAGGGCGGCTTCTGCGACGGAAGTGCCCAAAATGAGTGATGCTGCGCAAAAAAGAGACGAACGAGACGAAAAGTAAAATTTCCCGTTGACCACCTGCCTTAAAATCCGTTTAATAGCGCCCACGCCCAGATAGCTCAGTCGGTAGAGCAGGGGATTGAAAATCCCCGTGTCGGCGGTTCGATTCCGTCTCTGGGCACCAAGTTTTGGTGCCATGAAATAAAAGTTTGTTCATGCACAGTAGGTTAAAGTGTGCCGGCTTAGCTCAGTAGGTAGAGCAACTGACTTGTAATCAGTAGGTCACCAGTTCGATTCCGGTAGCCGGCACCATTAGCCCAGATAGCTCAGTCGGTAGAGCAGGGGATTGAAAATCCCCGTGTCGGCGGTTCGATTCCGTCTCTGGGCACCAAATAAAGGATGATGAGATAGCGATATCTGGTCTCCGAAGTACAATTCCTCCTTAGTTCAGTCGGTAGAACGGCGGACTGTTAATCCGTATGTCACTGGTTCAAGTCCAGTAGGAGGAGCCAATATAAAAGCCCAGCTGCAAAGCTGGGCTTTTTCTTTGTCTGTTTTTCACTGTCATGTGATCCGGATACCAGTCTATCGGGCGTGATGGCGATATATCCTGCCCCATCCCCGGTGGCAGCTGTCGGCTGTCGAGGCGTTCAGTGGCATGTTTCTGACTGTGCTCTTACTCGCGGGATATATGTCAAAGACCAGGCAATATTCATTGCCGTCATTGCCGTTCAAGTGCTCGCCGAGCCCCGGAACAGGTCTCTTTTTGCTGAATACCAGCATCGAAAGCCGACGCCTCACCGGTCGGGCAAGATCTTCCGGCCATCCTCTGTTGTGCTTCTATCGGGTGCCGTCAGGTCGCCGGAGTGATGCCCTGTATCTTGAGCCAGAACCTCTCCTGACAGGGGTTGTGGAACAGCTTGCGTGGCGGTGTGATGGGCATCGGGCTGGTGATGACCCGATAGCTGATCCAGCATTCGGCACACAGTTGCCGGGAAGGGGCATCGTCCTGCTCGGTCTGGCGAGAGATGATGACCCCATTGGCAAACCAATAGGTCGTTTGCTGGTGCCGGATCAGGGTGCCGCTCTCATCGTTCTCGTTATATTGCTCACGCTGCTGGCGGGTGATGGTGATTGGCACCGGCTGTTGATGAATGGCCTTGATATAGGTAATGAGCTGGTTCATGGCTGCTGCTTCGAATGCGGGCCTGTGAATACGCGAGCTTAGCGCGCGCAGCCGGGGGCAGCAATCCCGAGAGGGGACGGGAAGATGGGTTGGGGATCGAATCGGGCAATGGACTCTGGAATAGCTACCGGGATGATGGTGTCCCGGGAATTCAGTATTAATGGTATGTCTCCTCCTTGGTTCAGTCGGCAGCACGGCGGGCCGTTAATCCGTATATCACGGGTTTCAATCCAGCAGGAGGTGTCATAAAAAGGACCCTGGCCGCAAGACAAGGGTCCTTTTTATTGGGGCGAATATCAGATGGCTATTCACGCAGTTGCCACCATCAATATGGCAGAGCATAAGAAGCCCACTATCGAGCAAAAACGTTTGCTTGTTCGAAGCAGAGAAATGCATGAAAAAACAACAGTAAAATGAATGGAAAATAGTTCTTTGCTTAAGCTCCCGTACATGATTTCGCCTATAGAATGACGGCCATTCATAACAAGGGCGAGATGCCCACAATGCTATCGACGAGGCTATAACGATGAACTTAAGACTGAAACCTGTTTGGATTGCACTGGCACTGGCAAGCACCGCGGCTCAGGCTGCCGACGACATCTATTTCGGTGCCGGTATCGGTGCGACTCACTTCAACGGCCTGAACAAGATCGAAGGCGTAGAGAGCGGTACCGAAGACGCGTTTGCCGGTAATCTGTTCATGGGTTACAACTTCAACGAAACTTTCGGTGCCGAACTGGGTTATCAGTACGCCGGTCGTGGCAACACCAATAGTGGTATCAACAACAACGCTTACGAGAGCCAGGGTGGCACCCTGTCCGGTATCGCTCGTCTGCCGCTGGGTGAAGATTTCTCCCTGTTCGGTGAAGCCGGCGCCTACTGGGGTCATACCCATGGTCTGGGCGTAAGCGATTCCCGCGTATCCCCGATGGCAGGTGTGGGTTTGACCTACAAGCTGAACGATGCTTGGGATCTGCAGGCGCGCTACCGCTACATGTGGGACGTGGCCGATCTGACCAGCGACACCGGTATGCAGTACGAAGGCGACCAGAGCGTTGCTACCCTGGAAGCGGTATACCACCCGTTCCGCACCTCCTACGTGGCCCCGGTTGCCGCTCCGGTTGTTGAAGAAGCCCCGGCTCCTGTGGTTGTTGAGAAGAACTTTGCCCTGAACTCCGACGTGCTGTTTGCCTTTGGCAAGGCGGATCTGAAGCCGGAAGGGGTTGAAGCCCTGAACGGAATGTATCAGCAAATCGTTGAATTCCAGCCCAAAGATGGCAGCGCTGTCGTCGTCGGTTACACCGATCGCATCGGTTCTGAGGCTTACAACCAGCAACTGTCCGAGGCGCGTGCTCGCACCGTCGCCGACTTCCTGGTGAGCAAGGGTCTGGCTGCCAGCAAGATCTCCATCGAAGGTCGTGGCGAAGCCAACCCGGTGACCGGTAGCCAGTGCGATGGCATCACTGCCAAGGATCAGCTGGTCTCCTGCCTGTCCCCGGATCGTCGTGTCGAAGTCCGCGTCTCTGGCGTACAGGAAGTGCAGCAATAATCTGACTCTGTTCAGATGATGCAAAGAGGGGATGCCATGGCATCCCCTCTTGCTTTTTCGCCTTTCCGATCCGGGTCTGGTACAGGGGCTGGAATGGTACTTGCCTGGGCTGGGTTACCCAAACGACCGGAGGTTTTGGCCCTGGTCATCTGGTGTTCATTCTCTGCCCTTTCGGCGCCAAACAGTCGCTGTTCTCCCTTTTATATATTCCCTGTCAGTGACTTAGCTTATGCTTCTCGCCTAGTATGGTGGCGTGACGGACGTCCACAGTACCGTTTCCCCTGCATCAGGCCAGCCAAACAGGCCAAGGCTTTCAGCACCATGACCCTCTCTTTGACCATGCCTGGCAGGACCTATTTGCTATCGAGGTAATGTATGAATGCAACCGAGCTTTGGCAGCTTTCCCCCGAGCAGTTCAATGCGTGGCGCCGGGAGAATGACTACCCGCATATCTGGGAGCTGCTGGTGACTTCGTTGCCCCATTTCGACGACTGGATGGCCGAGCAAAAAGTCGACAGGCAGGTGATCTTCCAGATAGGGATCGCTCGCTTCATCAGTTCACGTTGCGTGCTCAGCCTCTGCGTCTACATGAGCGATGACAAGACAAGGTTGTACGAGACCGCCTCAAGTGCGCTGGAGTCCCTGCGCAAGAGCGGCCTTATCCGCTCCGAATCGCGCTTCGAGCCTTACCTCATGTGGCTGACCGGCAAGTATGGGAAGGAAGCCGCCAAGCGGGTGCAGAGCCTGTTGTCAGTCTCCGAAAACAACAAGGGAGAGGCGCAGGTGCTCGGCAAGCACCGCCTGCTCAATATCGGTGGCATCGAGCTCAAGAGCCCCATCATCTCCGGCCGCCTGCTCGATTTCACCTGCCTCGACGAACTCTCCCTGGATGGCGCCATCAACAACTCCAAGGTCTATCTGTGGCACTGCTCGGCCAAGGGCGTGCGGATAAACGGCGGTGTGATTGGTCTGGATCTGTTCGATTCCCTGCTGTGGGATCACAGGGCCTGGGCCAAGAAGCGGGAGCTGGCGCTGGAAGACGGGGTGTTCCAGGACTTCACCATAGAGTGCGAGGAGATACGATTTCACTCCTCCCGGGCGGTGCTGCAGAACTTCAATGTGAGTGCCAAGAGCTTCGATGCCACCATGGAGCACACCAATCTGGACAAGGTACAGGTCGTCTATAACGAGAATGGCCGGATCGATCACAGTGAAGCCAGCAAGCTGTACCGCAACGCCAAGCGCATCTTCTCCAGCGTGGGGGATACCGTCGATGCCGGTGAGTGTTACTACAAAGAGAAGCTGCATGAGATGAAGTCGCTGGCGAGCCCGCGGGAGCTGTTCAAGGAGCGCTGGCTGCGGGGCGGCATCTTGCGAAAAGGCGTGCTCTCCCTGCTGTGCTATCTCAAGTGTGGCTCCAAGTTCATCAGCTTCATCACCTGGGGCTTTGGCGAGCGGCCGATCAGAAGCCTGCTGCTGTCGATGCTGGTGATCATGCTGGCGACCCTGACCTATTTTCTGACGCCGGAGTCGGTCACCCATGGCCATCTCGGTCGCTCCCTCTACTTCAGCATCGTGACCTTCGTGACGCTCGGCTATGGGGATATCTCCCAGACCTCGTCGCCACTTCAACTGTTGTCGGCCATCGAAGCGTTTTGCGGCATGTTCCTGACCGGTCTCTTCCTGGCGGGCTTTGCCTCAAAGACCAAGCAGTATTGATGAGCACGCCGACTCTGCTGGTGTCCGCAAGGCGCCGGCCCTGAGGCGGGTGGGGCATAGCCCTGAGCCGGCGAAGGTAGGAGAAGATAATGGACGTTTGGTTCCACCATGGGGGGAAGCCCGGCGTACGACAATAGTTCCAAAGCCCGGCCTGCCGGGCTTTGTTGTTTCTGCGCTTCCCACACCCTTCCTTGACGCATGGGGTCTGGTGCGACTTTATTTAAAGCTATCAGCCAGGGGCGATGGATGGCCTGCCGGGCGATGCAAGAGAACAGACAAAAGAGAACAGACAGAGGAGCGAGAGCGGTACAGGAAGATCCACAATTCAAGCTGAGAAGGAATAACGCTATGATATTAAATCACTTATGGGGATTGTATGCCCATCCTCACACCGAATGGCATACCATAGACGAGAGACACGACAGTTTTAGAAACAGTCTGACTCATATCCTGATCGTGGCCCTTATCCCATCCGTCTGTGCCTACTACTCCGCCGTGCATATCGGCTGGAGCATTGGCGTCGGCGAGCCCATCACCCTGACCGCCAACAGCGCCTTCGTGTTGTCGGTGGCCATGTATCTCGCCCTCATCGTCGGCGTGTTCGCCCTCTCTTATCTGGTGCACTGGATGGGTCATACCTTCGGCTCGGATCCCAGCTACACGACGGCGCTGGAGCTCGCGGCCTATACCTCGACCCCGCTGTTCATGGTCGGCTTCTCCGCTTTCTTCCCGCACCTCTGGTTCGTGATGATCATCGGCCTCATCGGGCTCAGCTATTCGGTCTATCTGCTCTATATAGGTGTGCCTATCCTGATGCACATCCCCAAGGAGCAGGGCTTCATCTATGCGAGCTCTGTGGTCACGGTCGGCCTGGTGCTGCTGGTCTGCGTGCTGGCGACCACGGCCGTCTTGTGGGGCTCGGGTTTTGGCCCGGTGTTTACCTAGGCCGCCGGGATCCCTGCTCCATTCGGACTGATTAGCAGAAACAACAAAGGCGCCTCGATGGCGCCTTCTTTTATTCCTGTATTTCACCATTTTATGGTTGATTAATCTATTGCGTGCCCGCCAGTTCCTCGGCGGTCATGGGTCGCAGGACCTTGCAGGGGTTGCCGACGGCGACCACGTTGGCCGGAATGTCCCTGGTCACCACAGAGCCTGCGCCGATCACGCTGTTATCCCCTATGGTGACGCCCGGGCAGATGACGGTGCTGCCGCCAATCCAGACGTTGTTGCCGATGCGCACCGGCTGGCCAAACTCGACCCCGGCCACGCGCGGGACCACCGCCACCGGGTGGGCGGCGGTGTAGATCTGCACCCCGGGCGCCAGCAGCACATTGTCGCCGATATGCACCTCGCACACGTCGAGGATGGTGCAGTTGACGTTGGCGTAGAAGTTTTCCCCCAGATGGATGTTGGCGCCGTAGTCGCAGAAGAAGGGCGGGTTGATGGCGCAGCAGGTGCCACGGCTGCCAAGCAATTCTCGCAGCAGGGCATCGCGCTCTGGCTTCTCCTGCCACTGGGTGTTGAAGCTGTGGTAGAGGGAGCGGCAGCGCTCCCGCGCCGCCCTGAGCTCGGGATCGGCCGCGTCATAGGGCTGGCCCGCCACCATCTTGTGCCACTCGACCCCGCGCTCTTTCTTCTGCGCCGTGGCGCTCTGCTGGCGGGTCGCTGCGTTTGTCGTTGCTTCAGTCATCTATTCCACCAACCAGATCAGGGATTCGTAGGGACGCAATATGCAAGAGCGCGGTTGGGCCGGGCCGTCCGGGTAGTTGCCAAGCAACAGGCGTCCCTTACCTGCCTGCATGCCGGCGGGCAGGGCAAAGTCCACTTTCTCGCCGTAGACGTTGCTCACTACCAGCAGGGTCTGACCGTCGGCACGGCGGGCATAGGCCCAGATCTGCTCATGCCCCGCCAGCAGCTCCTGATAATCCCCTTGCGTGAAAATGGGGTAATCCTTGCGCAGGCGAATCAAATCCCGATAGTGCCAGAACACCGAGTTCGGGTCGGCCAGCGCCGCCTCGGCATTGATCGCCGGGTAGTTGGCGGCAGGCTTGAGCCAGGGGGTGCCTGTCGTGAACCCGGCGTTGGGGGCCGCACTCCACTGCATGGGAGTGCGGGAGTTGTCCCGCGACTTGGCGGCCAGGATGGCGAGGATCTCGGCCTCGCTCATGCCCTCGCGCTGTTTGATGGCGAAGATGTTGCGGCTCTCCACATCCTGGTAGTCGTCGATGCTGCCATAGCCCGGGTTGGTCATGCCGATCTCTTCCCCCTGATAGATGTAGGGGGTGCCTTGCAGGCCGTGCAGCGTGCTGGCCAGCATCTTGGCGGCAACAACCCTGTGCTCGCCCTCGTCACCGAAGCGGGAGACGATGCGCGGCTGATCGTGGTTGCACCAGAACAGCGCGGACCAGGCCTTGCTGTGCATGCCGCTCTGCCAGTGGTCGAAGATGCGCTTGAGCTCGAGGAAATCAAACGGTGCCTTGGTCCACTTGTCGCCGTTCGGGTAGTCGACCTTGAGGTGATGAAAGTTGAACACCATGGAGAGCTCGGAGCCATCGAGAGCGCCATAGCGCTGGCAGTTTTCCAGCGAGGTGGAGGACATCTCCCCCACCGTCATGGCACCCACCGGGGCGAACACGTCGCGGCTGATGTCCTGCAGGAACTCGTGGATGCGGGGCCCGTCGGTATAGAAACGGCGGCCATCGCCCCTGTCATCGTTCGGGAAGCGCTGATCCTTGGAGATGAGGTTGATGACGTCGAGGCGGAAACCGTCGACGCCCTTCTTCGCCCAGAAGTGGACCACCTGCTTCACTTCTGCCCGCACCGCCGGGTTCTCCCAGTTCAGATCCGCCTGTTCGCGGGCGAACAGATGCAGATAGTACTGGCCGGTCGCGGTATCCAGTTCCCAGGCGCTGCCGCCGAATTTGGAGATCCAGTTGTTCGGCACACCGCCATCCACCGGATCCTTCCAGATGTAGTAGTCGCGGTAGGGGCTGTTTTTATCCCCGAGGGCGGACTGGAACCAGGCGTGCTCGGTGGAGGTGTGGTTGACGACTATGTCCATCACGATGCGGATGCCGCGCTCGTGGGCGGCCGCCAGCAGCGCCTCGAAATCGGCCATGGTGCCGTAGGCGGGATCGATGGCCAGGTAGTCGGCGATGTCGTAGCCGTTGTCCACCTGGGGGGACACATACACTGGGGTCAGCCAGAGGGCATCGACCCCCAGGGTCTTGAGATAGTCGAGGCGGGCCATGATCCCCTTGAGATCGCCGGTGCCACGGGCGCCGGAGTCCTGAAAGCTTTTGGGGTAGATCTGGTAAATCACGGCGCTCTGCCACCAGGGGGTCTGTTTCATGGTCGGGTCGCTCATCTTGTTGAAACAGGCCTTGGGTTGAACAAGGCCAATAAAAAGAGCGGAGCCTGGGCTCCGCCTAAGTACTTTTGGAACTGTCAGGCGGCGGTCAGCTCCAGCTTGCCAGCGGCCTGTTGACGCTTGTAGAGCACCAGGGTCAGCACCATGGGCACGACGATGGCCACCAGCATGGCGATGGAGTAGATGCCCCAGAATTCCGGCTTGATGGTGAGGATGCCCGGCAGGCCACCCACCCCGATACCGTTTGACATGACATGGGCGAAGCCACAGATGAGGGCCGCACAGCTCGAGCCGATCATGGCGCACAGCATGGGGAACTTGTACTTGAGGTTGACGCCGTACATGGCCGGCTCGGTCACGCCGAGATAGGCGGAGATGGCGGCCGGGATGGAGATCTCGCGCTCGTTCTCCTTGCGGCTGATCAGGATGATGCCGAGCACGGCAGACGCCTGGGCGATGTTGGACAGTGCGATCAGCGGCCAGATCGGGGTGCCACCGATGTCCTTCATCAACTGCAGATCCACGGCATTCGTCGTGTGGTGGATGCCGGTGATGACCAGGGGCGCGTAGAAGAAGCCGAAGATAGCGGAACCAATGGGGGCGAAATCGCCGGTCATGGCGGCTCTGGCTGCATAACCCACGCCTTCACCAATCCAGCGACCGAACGGGCCAATCAGGGTGTGAGCCAGGATGACGGTCACTATGAGGGCAACAAACGGCACTATGACCATGTAGAGATAGGCCGGGATGATGCGTCTGAGGTTGGTTTCGAGCCAGGCCAGCACCACACCCGCGAGGATGGAGGGAATGACCTGAGCCTGGTAACCCACCTTCTGGATGGTAAAGAGCCCGAAGTCCCAGACATCGGGTACGGCGCCGCCGATGCCATAAGCATTCATCAACTGCGGCGACACCAGGGTGATCCCCAGCACTATCCCCAGGATCTCGGAACCGCCCATCTTCTTCACGGTAGACCAGCAGACGCCGACCGGCAGGAAGTGGAAGATGGCCTCACCGATCAGCCAGAGGAAGGAGTGAACTCCCGCCCAGAATTGGCTGATCTCGACGAGGGTGTGGGTACCATCATCGAACATCTTGATGTCGCCGATGACGTTACGGAAACCCAGGAGCAGACCACCGGTGATGATGGCGGGCAGCAGCGGGACGAAGATCTCCGCCATGTGGGAGATGGCGCGCTCCAGCGGGTTCATGTTCTTGCGGGCGGCCTGCTTGGCGGCATCTTTGCTCGCACCGCTGACACCGATCTCCTCGGTGAGCGCCTTGTACCACTGATCGACCTCGTTGCCGATGACCACCTGGAACTGGCCGCCCTGGGTGAAGCTTCCCTTCACCGCCGGTATGGCCTCGATGGCCTTGGGGTCTGCCTTGGCCGGGTCATTGAGCACGAAGCGCAGCCGGGTCAGGCAGTGGCTGACGGTCGCGATGTTCTCCTTGCCACCGATCTTGTCGATAAGTTGGGCCAGATGTTGTGCGTTGATCTTGGACATGAGTCTTCCCTCTGTGACTCCAGTGAGTTTGGTATGCATCACCCTGCAGGGCCAATCTGCCGACCCGAGTGTTCTTGGTATAGTTCCTATTTAGCATGCTACCAATTCTTCCCGATCAAAATGGGAACGTTCCCATTTCGTGGTGAACATCACAAAACGGGTGAATTTTGCTCAATGCGCAGTGATGGGGCTCACAGCAGCTGACAGGGGGCTATGGTGGCCTGCGGCGATCGGTTTTGCTCGATCTGGCCGAGCAGCTGGCGGGCGGCCTGTTCACCCGCGCCCTTGTAGCCGAGATCCAGGCTGAGGGCGTTGGGGAAGAGGAAGGTCAACAGGGGGTTGTTGCCAAGGCCGGTCACCAACACCTCGCTGCGCCCTTGTTCTTGCAGGTATTTGGCCGCGCCCATGGCGAGGGTATCGCTGGCACAGACCAGCGCCTGGGTGCTTGGGGTGAGCAGCTCGGCCGCCAGCCGATAGCCGCTCTGCAGGCTGAGATCCCCCAGCGCCGTGCGCGCCCTCAGTCCCCGCTCTGCGCAATGGGCCAGATAGGCATCGAGCCGGCGCTGGCCGGTGGTGAGATCCGAGGTATCGACCCCCAAATAGGCGATATCGCTGGCGCCGCGCTTCTCCAACTGGGCCAGCATGGTATGCACGGCGCCGGCGTCATCGAAGCAGACCGAGGAGAAGCCCGGATGCTCCCGCGCCATCAGCACCAGCTTCTCCTTGCAGGGGGCCATGGTGGCGTAATCGAGATCGTTGAAGGCGAACAGTATGATGCCGTCCACCCCGCGCCGCTCCAGCACGGCCAGGTGTTCGCTCACCTTGGCGGGGGAAAACTTGCTCTCCATCAGCACGGCGTCGTAGCCATGGCGGTAGAGGGTCTCCAGCATGCCGCGCACCGCCTGGTTCTCCGAGCTGGAGTCGAGTCGGGAGACGATGATGCCCACCACCTGCTGGCTCTGGCTGCGCATGGCCCGTGCCGACTTGCTCGGCACGAAACCGTGCTCGGCAATGATCTGCTCCACCCGCTCCCGGGTCTGGGACTTGACCTTGGGATCCTGATTGAGCACCCGGGAGACGGTCGACTTGCCGACGCCCGAGAGGCGGGCGATGTCGAGGATGGTCAGTTTCTTTTCCATATCGGGTGCTCAGGCAGGGAATTGACCACATTGTTGTGATTAACCCCTGTGAATACAAGCCCATGACGCTAGAATGGCCTCTTCATTCCGGCTGGCGGCCTGCCGCTCGCTTCGCACAGGACGCGCATCATGGATCTGTTGGCAAGTCTGCACTTCTCCCTCTCCATCACGGGCCCCATCTGCATGGTGCTGCTGCTCGGGATCTGGCTCAAGCGCCTGGGCCTGTTGCCGGACAGCTTCGTCGAATCCGCCTCCCGCCTGGTGTTCCAGGTCACCCTGCCGGCCCTGCTGTTCCTCAGCATGGTGCGCACCGATTTCTCCACCATGCCGAGCCCCTGGCTCATCCTCTACGGCCTGCTGGGCACTTTGGCGGGTTTTTTGGTACTCGAGCTGCTGGCGGCCCGTTTCATCAGCGAGCAGAAACTGCGCGGCATCTTCGTGCAGGGCAGTTTTCGCGGCAACATGGGGATCATGGGGCTGGCCTATGTGCAAAACGCCTATGGACCCGAGGGGATCGGTGCCGCGGCCCTGCTGGTGGGGGCAGTGACAGTGCTCTACAACATTCTCGCCGTCATCACCCTCACCCGCAGCCTGGGGGGCGGGCGGGGGATCAGGCCCATCCTGAAGGGGATCGTCAAAAACCCCCTCATCATCGCCATCCTCTCGGCGCTGCCGTTCGGTCTGCTTGGCATAGAGCTGCCTAAGCTGGTCATCAACACCGGCAACTATTTCGCCAACATGACGCTGCCACTGGCCCTGCTCTGCACCGGGGCCAGCCTCAATCTCAAGGCCCTGCGAGGCGGTGCCACCCTGACCGGCTGGGCCACCGCGAACCGGCTGTTCTGCATCCCCGTGTTGCTGGTGACGGGAGCCTGGGCGCTCGGTTTCAGCACCCAGGCCCTCGGCATTCTGTTTCTCATCAGCTCCACCCCGACGGCGGCCGCCAGCTATGTGATGACCCGCGCCATGGGCGGCGACAGCGTGCTGGCTGCGAACATCATCGCCACTACCACCCTCGGCTCGCTGGTGAGCACCAGCCTGGGGGCCGCGCTGATGAACTATCTCGGGCTGATGGGATAGTTCTTCAGCCCAGCCGCTCGCGCTCCTGCTCCAGCACCATCTTCTCGTGGGCCAGGAAGAAGGGGCGGTAGAGCACATAGCCGTTGAGGATGCAGACCAGGCTCATCAGGCCGTTGTTCCAGCTGCCGTTCGCCGCCCAGGCGGCGCCGAGGGGAGAGGGCATGGACCAGGGCAGCAGGGCGATGAACCTGTCGAGGAAACCCCACTGGGTCAGCTGCCAGGCGATCACCGCATTGATCAGCGGCACGCCGATAAAGGGCAGGAAAAACAGCGGGTTCATTATGATGGGGAAGCCGAACAGCAGGGGCTCGTTGATGTTGAACATGGAGGGAATGAAGCCCAGTTTGCCCACCGACTGGATGGAGTGGCAGCGGCTGCGCATGGCCATAAACACCAGCGGCAGCGTGGTTCCAATGCCCCCGATCAGCAGGTAATAGTCCCAGAATCCCTGCAGGAAGATGTGGGGCAGGGGCTCCCCCGCCATCAGCGCCGCCTGGTTGGCACTCACCCCGGCCATCCAGAAGGGGGACAGCAGACCGGTCACTATCAGGGCGCCGTGGATCCCCATGAACCAGAGCAGGTGGGCGATCAGCAGGGTGATCAGCAGGGCGGGCAGGGTATCGGCCCCCACTATCAGGGGCCGGAACAGGGAGGCCATGAAATCCGGCAGACTGATCCCGAACTGCTGTTGCAGCCAGAGTCGCAGCAGGCTCAGCGAGAGCATGGTGAACAGCAGCGGCACTATCAGCTGAAAGCCCCGCCTCGTCATCACCGGCACCTCCTCCGGCATCTTGATATACCAGCCACGACGATAGAAGAAGCGGGTCACCTCCACCGAATAGAACGCCATCAGCAGGGCCGTGAAGATCCCGGCCCCCCCTAGATAGCCAAACACCCCGGGTTGCAGCGACCGGAAGTCGATCAGCATCAGAAACGCCATGCAGCCCCCCAGGCCGCACAGCCGCTCCGGCATCTCATAGGCCTTGGCGAGGCTGGAGGCCGAGCCAAAGGCGATGATCAGCGCCACCAGCCCCAGGGTGTGTGAATAGACCGGAAACAAAAAAGGGTGCAGCTCCCGCGCCAGCCAGTGCAGCCACTGCCCGAAGGCGTGCGGGGTATCGGGAGATATGGGGGGAAACAGTATGGGTACCAGCAGGCTGCCGACGATGACGAAGGGCATGGCCAACTGAAAACCATCCCGTAACGAGAGCACATGGCGACTGCGGGTCAGCCAATTGGCAAACGGTACCATGCGCTGCTCAATCATGCCGACCAGCATTGCCATCCATTGCAGGTTCATCACTCTATTTTCCGTCCTTTTTCGCTTTTCATCCCCTGTCATCCCGGGGCTTTGGCTCCATTCTGACGATTTTGCTGCTCCGTTTCCGTAATATCCGCGACCATTTTGCCATTTCATTACTTCGCTCACACTTCCAGCCGCTCTTGACCGGAAATTACCGATCCCGCTCACACATCAATGGATGAATTGTGGAAACCGGTTTCCAATTTAAATCCGTTCGATCAAGAATGCCCCGTCCGTTACGAACCCCTGGAGAATCGGGAAATGAAAAAGATCATGTTGTGCTGCTCCTCTGGCATGTCCACCAGTCTGCTGGTCAAGAAGATGAAAGAGGAAGCGGACAAGCGGGGATTGAGCGCAGAGATACAGGCCTTCGGGGCGGCTGAGTTCGATCTGCAGATGCCGCACTACCAGGTCGTGCTGCTGGGGCCCCAGGTCAAATACATGCAGGCCGAATTGCAGCAGCGGGCAGCAGCCCACGGCGTACCGGTCGACACCATCAACATGATGGATTACGGCATGCAACGGGGTGACAAGGTCCTCGACCACGCCCTCACCCTGATCGGCTGATGAGCAGACTCCAACCAGTGAAAGTCACAAGGAAACCTTCATGAACACCCTTTACGAACGCTTTGTCAGTACCATAGAAAACCGGGTCAGCCCGCTGGCCGGGCGGATTGGCCAGCAAAAATATGTGCAGGCAATCCGTGATGGCTTCATCGCCGCCTTGCCCTTCATGATCGTCGGCAGCTTCATGCTGGTGTTCATCTTTCCCCCCTTCTCACCCCAGACCCAGTGGGGCTTCGCCCGCGCCTGGCTCGACTTCTCGGCCACCTATCAACCCCAGCTGCTGTTGCCGTTCCAGCTGAGCATGGGGCTGATGACCCTGTTCATCTCGGTGGGGATCGGGGCCAGCCTGGCCCGCCAGAACGGGCTGGATCCGGTCACCACCGGTCTGCTCTGCCTGATGTCCTTCATGCTGGTGGCCGCGCCGGTCAAGGATGGTGCCATCTCCATGCAGTACTTCTCCGGCCAGGGGATCTTCACGGCCCTGATCACCGCCATCTATGCGGCCGAGGTCTACGCCTTCCTCAAGCGCAACAACATCACCATCAAGCTGCCGCCCCAGGTGCCGACCGGCGTCGCCCGCTCCTTCGAGGTGCTGATCCCGGTGCTGGTGATCATCCTGACCCTGCATCCCCTCAACCTGTTGCTGGAAAACACCACCGGCATGATCTTGCCGGAAGCCATCATGTCTCTGGTCAAGCCGCTGGTGGCTGCGTCCGATTCCCTGCCTGCCATGCTGCTGGCGGTACTGGTGTGCCAGGTGCTCTGGTTCGCCGGGATCCACGGTGCCCTGATCGTCACCGGCATCATGAATCCGTTCTGGATGGCCAACCTGGCCAACAACCAGGCCGCAATGGCGGCGGGTGAGGCACTGCCCCACATCTTCCTGCAGGGTTTCTGGGATCACTACCTGCTGATCGGTGGCGTCGGCTCCACCCTGCCGCTGGCCTTCCTGCTGCTGCGTAGCAAGGCGGCGCACCTGAGATCCATCGGCAAGATGGGCGTGGTGCCGGGCCTGTTCAACATCAACGAACCTATCCTGTTCGGTGCCCCCATCGTCATGAACCCGGTCTTCTTCCTGCCCTTCATCCTGGTGCCCATGATCAACGCCACTCTGGCCTGGTTTGCCCTGGACTTCGGCCTGGTGGAGCGGGTGGTGTCCCTCACCCCCTGGACCACGCCTGGGCCCATCGGTGCCTCCTGGGCCGCCAACTGGGCCATCAGCCCCATGGTGCTGAGCCTGCTGTGCATGTGCTCCGCCGCGGCCATGTACTACCCCTTCCTGAAAGCCTATGAGCGCACCCTGCTCAAACAGGAAGAGCAAGCCGACCGCGTGGAAGCGCGTCCGCTGGCGGCTGCCACCAGCCGTTGATTGTCTGCCGGGGCCGCCTGGCGGCCTCTCTTTTCAAGCCTGGAGTAACAACAGATGCAATACCGTTTTCCTGAACAGTTCTGGTGGGGCAGTGCCTCGTCCGCCGCCCAGGCGGAAGGCGCCAGCCAGCAAGGGGGCAAGGCGCCCACCATCTGGGATCACTGGTTCGAGCAGTCCCCCAATCGCTTCCACCAGCAGATTGGGCCGGCGCAGACGTCCGGTTTCTACCAGCATTTTCGCGACGACATCCGCCTGCTGCGCCAGCTCGGCCACAACAGTTTCCGCACCTCCATCGCCTGGTCGCGGCTGATCCCGGCGGGACGGGGAGAGCCGAACCCGGAGGCCGTCGCCTTCTATGACGCCATGATCGATGAGCTGGTGGCAGCAGGAGTAGAGCCCTTCATCTGCCTGTTCCACTTCGACATGCCCATGAGCATGCAGGAGCTGGGTGGCTGGGAGAGCCGGGAAGTGGTCGCCGCCTACGCCGCGTTCGCCGAGACCTGCTTCAAGTTGTTCGGTCACAAGGTCAAGCACTGGTTCACCTTCAACGAGCCGATCGTGCCGGTGGAGGGGGGCTACCTCTACGACTTCCACTATCCGAACGTGGTGGATTTTCGCCGCGCCGCCACCGTGGCCTACCACACCATGCTGGCGCACGCCACGGCGGTGCAGCGTTACCGCCTGCTCGGCCAGGATGGCCAGATCGGCATCATCCTGAACCTGACCCCCTCCTATCCGCGCTCGCAACATCCGGCGGATCTGAAGGCGGCCAACATCGCCGATCTGATGTTCAACCGCAGCTTCCTGGATCCGGCGGTCAAGGGGGAATACCCGGCCGAGCTGGTGGCGCTGCTCGAGGAGTATGACCAGTTGCCGGCCTGCGAGCCGGGGGACAAGGCCCTGCTGGCGGCCGGCAAGATCGACCTGCTGGGGGTCAACTACTACCAGCCGCGCCGGATCAAGGCGCGCAGCAACGCGGTCAACCCCGCCAGCCCCTTCATGCCGGAGTGGTTCTTCGATTACTACGAGATGCCGGGCCGCAAGATGAACCCGCACCGGGGCTGGGAGATCTACGAGCAGGGGGTCTACGACATCCTCACCAACCTGCGCGACCACTACGGCAACATCCCGAGCTACATCTCGGAGAACGGCATGGGGGTCGAGGGGGAGGCCAGGTTCAAGGGCGAGGATGGCCAGATCCAGGATGACTACCGTATCGGCTTCATCCGGGATCACCTCATCTGGCTGCACAAGGCGCTGGAAGAGGGCTGCCAGTGCCGGGGCTATCACCTCTGGACCTTCATCGACAACTGGTCCTGGAGCAATGCCTACAAGAATCGCTACGGCTTCGTCGAGCTGGAGCTGGAGAGCCAGACCCGGCGCATCAAGAAGAGCGGTCAGTGGTTCGCCACCGCAGCCCGCGAGAATGGCTTCGACTGATTATTCCGTCAGACCCGTATAGAGCGCGCGCCGGCCCAGGGCCGGCGCCATCACCAAGGAGTGTGTATGTTCGATCTGGAAGAGACAGTCATGGGTCTCATCATCAACGCCGGCATGAGCCGCAGCCTCTGCTTCGAGGCGCTGCGCCAGGCCAGAGTCGGCCAGTTTGCCGAGGCCGACGATCTGCTGCGCCAGGCCGCCGAGGCCGCCAATGCCGCCCATGCCGTGCAGACCCGGCTGATCGAGGCGGATGAGGGGGAGGGCAAGATCCCGGTCAAGCTGATCCTGGTACACGCCCAGGATCACCTGATGACCGCCATGCTCGCCCGGGAGCTGGTCACCGAGCTCATCGAGCTGCACCGCAAGCTGGCCGCCTGAGGGACACCATCATGTTGCGACTCGGACTCGACATCGGGGGCACCAAGATAGAGGCACAACTGCTCGATGATGAAGGCGTCAGCCTGCTGCGCAAGCGCATCCCGACCCCGACCACGGGTTACGCCGACTTCCTGGCCGCCATCACCCAGCTGGTGGAGGGCATACGCCAGGAGCTGGATCGACCCTTCAGCATCGGCATCGGATTGCCCGGGGCGGTCAGCCCGCAGACCGGTCGCATCAAGAATGCCAACTGCCTGTTTCTCAACGGTCAGGATCTCGAGGGCGATCTGATGCGGGCGCTGGGTCAGCCGGTTGCCATCGCCAATGACGCCGACTGCTTCACCCTGTCGGAGGCCGTCGACGGGGCCGGTGAGGCAGGGCGACTGGTGTTCGGCATCATACTCGGCACCGGCTGCGGCGGGGGGCTGGTGGTCAACCGCCAGCTCATGGTCGGCCCCAACGCCATCACCGGGGAGTGGGGTCACAACCCTTTGCCCGGCTACGATCCGGCCCTGGATGGCCCGGCTCAACCCTGTTACTGCGGCCGCCACAACTGCATAGAACGGTTCGTCTCCGGTACCGGTTTCAGCGCCCGCTTCAACCAGGCCCATGGGGTGAGCATGAGCACCCCGGAGATCATGGCGGCGGCGGCGCTGGGCAACCCCGAGGCCCACACCCACTACAGGCACTTCATCGGCGCCCTCGGCCGCAGCGTGGCCAGCCTGATCAACGTGCTGGATCCGGATGTCATCGTGTTTGGCGGCGGTCTCTCCAACCTCGATGCCCTCTATCGGGAGCTGCCAGCGGCGCTGGAGCCTTATCTGTTCTCGGATCGCTGCATCACCCGACTGCTGCCCGCCCGCTATGGGGACAGCAGCGGGGTGCGGGGCGCCGCCTGGTTGCCTAGCTGCAGCGAAGGAGTCGCGACATGGGCCCTCTGATCCCCGGCCGAAGGGAAAGGCGTCGATGCCCGCCCTGAGTTAGCACGCGGGCAGGGCCCCGCCCACCCGCACCCCCCATGTTCCTGGTCTCACATTGCCCTGCGATGGGGAAAAGGCATGCCCGAATTTGCCCTCTCTTCGGAGAGACAAATAAATAAACGCTTATATATCAAAATCATAAAACTCAAGGAATGATAATAATGAAACTGACGAACCTGTCCGCCCAGCTGATCGCCATCCTGGCCCTGAGCACTCCTTTCATGGCCAATGCCGTGGTGGAGACCAACACGGACTTTGGGCGCCTGAGCCTGGGGGGCGATGCGGAGATCAACCTCAATGCCTCCAACACCACCCGTGGCAACGTGCTGGGTCAGACCAGCGAGACCCGCAGCGACCGCTGGGACGAGGACGGTCGCCTGCTGCTGAACTTCCAGGGAGTGCGGGAGCTGGAGGATGGTCGCTACGGCCAGATCCAGATCCAGCCCACCATAGGCACCAACGGCGGCGCCGGTGCCGATGATGCTTATCTGGGCTTCGGTCAGCGCAGCAACTGGGGCATGAAGGTCGGTCGCTTCGAGGCCTACGACATGTTCCCGCTGGGTCAGGACATCTTCGTCGAGCATTCAGGGGACAGTGCCAACGATCTCTACTCCGACGGCAACGGTTACGTCTACATGCTGAAGGAAGGGCGCGGCCGGGCGGGCAAGGGGGGTCAGCTGCTGCTGAACAAGGAGACCGGCAACTGGTATCTGGAGCTCTCCAGCCTGATCGGGGATCGCACCAACCTGTTCGCCGGTCAGCAGTACCATGGCTATGCGCTGACCAAGGCCAAAGACTCCATCATGGTGCGTCCGGTCGTCGCCTGGAAGGGAGAGAACCTGAAGGTCGCGCTGGGGGCCGAGGGCAACGTGATCAACGACGCCATCGTGACCAGTGACGATGTCTCCGTGTCCGATCGCATGGGCTACGGCATCACCACCAGTTGGACCCAGGATGCCCTGGTCATCAACGCCAACGCGGCCCGCATGGATGCCGAAGATGAAACCGATACCACCCTCGGCGCCAACCTCATCTGGCACAATGCCGGTCTGGGCTACATCTACGCCATCAACGACATCACCAACGCCAACCTGAGCAACAACAACGCCGATTTCAGCAAGATGATCGGCAAACACAGCATCAACACCGTCTACGCCTCCTACAAGATCCCGAGCGTGCTGGATCTGGACAACTTCGACATCTATCTGGGGGCCTACTGGTCGCAGCTGAATGTTGACAGCAGCGAGGTGGACAATATCGACCGTTACGGTGGCCGCGTGCGCTTCAAGTACTTCTTCTGAGTTGCAAGCCTGCATGACAGAGGGGAGCCCGGGCTCCCCTTTTCCGTCGGCGCAACGAGGCAACCCTTACCGGCCGGCATCGGCTTGTGCTAGGATGGAAACCTGTTAACCGGTTACCGTTGATGAAGCCATGGCCAATATTACCGACGTATCGCGTCTCGCGAATGTATCCAAAGCCACCGTTTCCCGCGTCCTGAGCGGCTCGCGCGGAGTGCGTGAGGAGAGCCGGCTGGCCGTGCTGCAGGCGGCGGAGCAGCTGAATTTTCGTCCCAATGCGACCGCCCGCTCCCTCGCCACCCAGGCGACCGATTGCATCGGCGTCATCCTCTCTCCCCAGCTGGGGGGACACCTTGCCAGCATGCTGCCCCTGATCGACGGCTTCCTCACCGGGGCCGGCAAGAGCATGCTGGTGCGTTTCGCCGAAGGGCTGGCCCAACAGCAGCAAGCGGTCGACGAGTTGCTGGGAGGGCGCTGCGATGGGGTGCTGGTGATCGGCGCCAAGCAGGCGCTGCAGGCGGATGACAGGCTGATCCAGCTCGATGGCGTCAGCGACTCGGACAATCTCAATCTCTGCTATGACCTGACCTTCGCCACCGAGAGCGCCTGTCGTTTCCTGCTCGGCAAGGGGCACCGCCAGCTGGTGTTGATGCTCGACGACAAACACTCTCCGGCCGGGAAGCATGCCATTCAGGGTTATCAGCAGGCGCTGCAGCAGCAGTCGCTGCCCTACAACGGTCAGCTGGTGATCGATGGCACCGGCAACCAGCAGGCCCTGCTCGGCCTGCTCAACCGCTATCTGCCTTTCACCGCGCTGGTGGTTCAGCACGATACCCTGGCCGCCGAGGCCATGCGGCTGCTGCGGGAGTTCAATCTCAACATCCCTCAGGATGTCTCCGTCATCAGCCTGGAGGGATCCCCGCTGGCGGATCAGCTGACGCCGCCGCTCACCTGCATCGAATACCCGAGCGAGCGGTTGGCGCAGGAGTGCGTGCGTCTGCTGCAGGCGCAGCTGGCCCAGAGCCTGCTTCCTGCCGATGAGCAGCTGAAGTTTCACGGTCGCCTCATAGTGCGTGAATCCGTGGTGGCGCGTTGAGGCTTGACCTTGCCGCTGGCGGCAGCTTTAGGCTGAGATCACACCCACAGAGAGGAGAGCAATCATGACTATCGAACTCACCGTATCCGGCATGTCTTGTGGTGGCTGCGCCGCCAGCCTGCAGAAGGCGCTGCTGGCCCAGAGCGCCGTCACCCAGGCCAGTGTCGATTTCGATAGCCGCAAGGCCGTGGTCGAGAGCGAGCTGAGCAAGGCCGAGATCGTCGCCCTGATCGAGGCCAAGGGCTTCTCGGTAGAGTGAACTAACACCATAGAGGTAAAAAACAGACTAATATTCTGTTTACTTGTTTTTAATGGTGAGAGTGATCACTTAAATTCGGTTTAAAAAGAATAAAAATGCTGCAATCAACCATCCAGAAGGATTGCAGCATGACCCTCCCTATCCGCAAGACCCTGCTCGCCACCGTACTCGGCCTGACCCTCTCCCCCCTGGCGATGGCGCTGCCCAGCGTGCACATCCTGGCGACCGGCGGCACCATCGCCGGGGCGGGTCAGTCTGCGACCCAGTCCAACTACGAGGCCGGCAAGGTGGCCATCGAGACCCTGATTGCCGCCGTGCCTGAGATGAAGAACGTGGCCGAGGTGCAGGGGGAGCAGGTGGTCAAGATTGGCTCCCAGGATATGAACGACGAGGTGTGGCTCAAGCTGGCCAAACGGGTGAATGAGCTGCTGGCCAAGGATGACGTGGATGGCATCGTCATCACCCACGGCACCGACACCATGGAGGAGACCGCCTACTTCCTCAACCTCACCGTCAAGAGCGACAAGCCGGTGGTGCTGGTCGGCGCCATGCGCCCCTCCACCGCCATGAGCGCCGACGGCCCGCTCAATCTGTACAACGCCGTGGTCACCGCCTCCGATCCCGACTCCAAGGGCCGTGGCGTCATGGTGGCCATGAACGACACCGTGCTGGACGCCCGTGACGTCACCAAGACCAACACCACAGGAGTGCAGACCTTTGCCGCCCCCAACTTCGGCCCGCTCGGTTACATCCACAACGGCAAGATCGACTACCAGCGCAGCCCGGCCCGCCTGCACACCAGCAAGACCCCGTTCGACGTGAGCAAGCTCGACAAGCTGCCGCAGGTGGGCATCGTCTACAACTACGCCAACGCCACCGATCTGCCCGCCAAAGCCATGGTGGATGCCAAGTTTGACGGCATCGTCAGCGCCGGCGTGGGCAACGGCAACCTCTACCACACCCTGTTCGATACCCTGGCCAAGGCGAGCAAGGATGGCATCCGGGTGGTGCGTTCCGCCCGCGTGCCGACCGGCGCCACCACCCTGGATGCCGAGATCGATGACGCCAAGTACGGCTTCGTGGCCGCCGGCACCCTGAACCCGCAGAAGGCGCGCATCCTGCTGATGCTCTCCCTGACCCAGAGCAAGGATCCGGCCCAGATCCAGCGCTGGTTCCAGCAGTTCTGATCCCGGGGCTCAACCCGGCTGACATAACCCCATGAAAATAAACAAGGGCAGGATTTCATCCTGCCCTTTCTCGTGGGCAAGCCGTGCCCTCAGCTCACCCACAGCCAGCCACAGAAAGCGAGATAGATAAGCCCCACCCAGGCCAGCCTGGCCGCCGTCATCCTCCCCCGGCGAAAGCCCCACCACAGCAGCACCACCGCCAGCAGGGTCACCAGCGAGGAGACCAGCATGGTGCTGTCCAGCAACCAGGGGGTGAACAGCAGGCAGAATGCCTTGGGAATGGTGCCCTGGATCATCATGGCGCCGGAGATGTTGGCCAGCGCCAGCCGGTTCTTGCCCTGGCGCACCCAGATCAGCACGTTCATCAGCTCCGGCATCTCGGTCGCCACCGGACTCAGCAACAGGGCCGCCAAGGCGGGGGAGAGGCCGAGCAGTTCGCCCATGCTCTCCAGCTGATGAACAAAGAGTTGAGCCGCCAGCGTCACCACCAGCAGTGCCCCCAGGGTCTGCAGCCACACCTTGCCCCGCGCCGGGATCCTGGCCCCGGGATCCAGCTTGAGGGGGTCCGGCAACGAGACCTCATGGCTGTCGGTCTGCCTCAGCTCACGCCGCACATAGACCAGATAGATCAGCACGAACAGCGGCGCCAGCCAGGCCTTGCCGGTGAGGGTCACCATGCCGAGCGCCACCGCCACCAGGAAGATGCCGGCAAACCAGCGTTGATCCCGGCCTATGGCGCGTTGTACCTCGTTATCTATGACCCTCTGGTCAGGGTTCAGGCAGAGCAGCAGGGTCAGGCCGACGGCGGCATAACCCAGGGTGGAGAGCACCAGCGGACCGCCGAGGGCGGCGCCTATCCCGATCTGTTGCTGAGCAGAGGTATCCCCCATCAGCAGGGCGCTCAGGGTGACGATGCACTCCGGCAACGCCGTGCCGAGGGCGGCAAGCAGGGAGCCGGTGGCGCTCTGGGATAATTTGAGGTGATGACCGGTCCACTCGATGCCGTTGACGAAATATTCGCAGGCGAGATAGATGGTGACGGCGGAGAGCAGGAACAACAGCAGGGTGATCGGCATGATGGGCAACCGCCAGGCGAGCAGAACAACCGATGGACCCGATACGGCTCGCCTGGCTGGCTAGCATATCGAGGCCAAAGGTCTTGCAGAGCGATAGATGCTATCGCCGCTCATGCCATGGATCGGCAGATCCAAGAATGTTGACATGAGCCCTGCCCGGATCACGGGCGGGTTGCTACTCCCCAATGACAGTGCAGGTTTTTTACCAACCCGGTGGCCGTCTCACAAGGGAAATTAATAATAATGGGATCAACAAGTTGTAAGGGGATGTAACGCCCGGTCTGTTTCCTTGCCCACCTTAGCTGCGCATTGGCACAGCGATTGCTATCAGCTGAGTACTGTCCACAATGCTCTGGGAAGGATGAACGATGAAACGGTGGATCCAACATTTCTATCAGCTGAACCGCCTCAACTGGCTCATGGTCTGGTTGCTGCTCTGCTGCAGCATCATCTTGCTGTTTCCGGCCGGCCTGATGAAGGGGGCCGTCAGCCAGTGGGCCACGGTACATGCCGCCTGGCTCGGGGTTGGCATGCTGATCGCCATCTCCTACTTCTGCAGCCAGGGTTTCCTGATCGCCTGGGAGTGGGCCTGTGACGAGTGGCAGTCCCGCCGTCAGCAGGGGCTGCTGGCCCAGATGATCGGCTTCCTCGATTTCAACGAGAAGGCGGTGCTGCGCGAGTTCGTGCTGCAGCGTAAAAGCGTCATAAACTTGCCGATCACCGAGCCCGCCGTCAAAAACCTGATGGATGCCGGGGTGCTGACCTATGCCTACGGCAAGCCGGTGCGTGAGAAAGAGGACGAGAACCAGATCCGCGCCCTGATGATCGCCCTGCCGGCGCGGCCGCTGCTCACCTACAAGGTGTTGGGGCTCTCCCGTGGCAAGATGAGCGACGAGCAGGTGGAGCAGATCATGAACGCCAGGCCCAAGTTCGCCCAGAAGAGCCTGCAGCGCTAAGCCTGTCGTCATCCTGAAATAAACAGAGCCGGACTATGTGTCCGGCTCTTTGCTGTCTGGCGCTGGTTACTCGGTGCGTGCCTTGAGGTAACCGGCGTAGTCCGGCACCTGTATGCTGAAGGCGCGCTGCATGTGCGGGCTGTCCATGATGAAGTCTGCGGTCGCCTCGTTGGTGGCGACCGGGATGTTCCACACCGCCGCCAGACGCAACAGCGCCTTCACATCCGGATCGTGGGCCGCGGCATTGAGGGGATCCCAGAAGAAGATCATCACGTCGATCTTGCCCTCGGCGATCAGGGCGCCGAGCTGCTGGTCGCCGCCCATGGGGCCGGAGAACAGGCAGGTGATGGGCAACTGTGCCTGTTTGCCGAGCAGGGTGCCCGTGGTGCCGGTCGCATAGAGGTGGTGGAGCTTGAGCTCCTCCTTGCGGCGCAGCACCCAGTTCAGCAAGGGGGTTTTCATGTTGTCGTGAGCCACCAGGGCAACCCGCTTGTGGGGGGCCATCTCACGTGCAATCAGTTCCATGGAAGTCTTCCGTAGCAATGTGAAGGAAATTGAGTCGTATCCTAATCGAAAGCGGCGCCCGCTGCCTTGCCGGGCGCCGTATCTGTGATCACTTCGACTCTTCTATCCACTGCCGGTTCTTCTGCTCCAGCACCGAGATGGGCAGCATGCCGTATTCCAGCACCTGGTGGTGGAAGGCCTTGAGATCGAAACTGCCGCTCAGGGCCTGCTCGGCGGATTCCCGCATCCGGATCAGGGCCAGCTGACCCGCCTTGTAGGAGGTGGCTTGGCCGGTGTAGGCCATGTAGCGCGGCACCTCCGAGCTGATGTCTCCCGCCCCCAGCGCCGAGTTCTCCTGCATGTAGCCGACGGCCCTGTCGTGGCTCCAGCCATACCAGTGAATGCCGGTATCCACCACCAGCCGCATGGCCCTGAGCATCTCCTCGTTGAGGCGCCCGAAGTACTGCAACTGGTTGTTGAACGCAGGCGAGCCCTCCACCTTGGCATCTCCCACTGCGGGGTCGTAGAGGCCACGGCCCTGATAGAGCCCCATGTCGTGATCCGCCAGGTATTCGGTGTAGAGCGCCCAGCCTTCCGCATAGGCGGTGTAGGAGGCGTTCGCCACGTACTGCGGGAAGTCGGGATCCTTGGCCGCCAGCTCCTGGGCTATGGTGATCTGGAAGTGGTGGCCCGGCGCGCCCTCGTGGGCCAGCAGGGTGCTGATGTTCCAGCTCTGCAGGCCATAGGGGTAGAAGGTGTTGAGGAAGAACTGCCCCTTGCGCCCGGTCTGGGGATTGCCGTCCTGATACCAGGCGACCCCGCCGTAGGGCGCATCCCCGTAGGCGACGGGCACCACCTCGTAGTCCAGCTTGGGAATGGTGCGCTCGGCATCGAAGAAGTCCGGCAGCACCAGCGCCGCCTTGCTCTTGAAGGCGTTGTACTCCCGCAGCGCCCGCTCATGCTCGGCCAGCGCCTGTTGCTGAGGTTCGCTCAGTGCAGCCCCGGCCGCGTTGCCCGGATTGAGGCTGGCAGACCAGGCCGACAGCGGATTCTGGTAGAAGAAGCCCGGCTCGTTCAGATAGCGGAAGAAGGCGTAGATCTGGCCGCTCTGCTTGCTCTTGGCCACCTCCTCGCTGTCGCACTGGCCGACGGTGTGGCACACCTTGACCATGGCGCCGAAGATCCGATCCACCTCGCTCAGCCCCAGCTCATGCACCTCCTCCGGCGTCATGTTGGTGGTGCTGTGTTTCTTCAGCAGCCAGCGGTACCAGTCGCGACCGTCCGTCATGCCGCAGAAGCCGTCATCGCACTCGCCGCTGCCGAGACGCACCGCATAGGCACCGCCATGCCGATAATCCAGATAGTCTCGCAGCGCCAGATAGCGGTCGTTGATGCTGTCCAGCACGGCCTTGTAGTCGGTGCGCAGCGCCTCGTCAGCCTCGCCGGGCAACTGTTGCCAGCCGAGGTAGGCGCCGGCGATCGCCTCGCCATCCAGCTTGCTGTTCAGCTGGGCCAGCAGTCGGTCCACCAGCTCATCCGGCAAGGTATTGCCCTGGGCGCTGCCCAGTTCGAACTGGTACTTCACCTCGGCCAGATAGGCGTCATAGGCCTTGAGCCAGGTCAGATGCTCCTGATACCAGACGAGGGGTGCCGTCGACGCCCGTGCCTGAATGGCCGGCGCAGGTGCCGTGGCCGTGCGGTCGAGATCCCGCCGTCAGGCTGCATCGCCCGGTGCCACCCTATCTGCCGAGCTCTGCTCGAAATAGTCGAAGCCGCTGCTGACGGTGCGGGCGGCCCTGCCGTTGGCGGGGGCTGCGCCGACCTCATCGGCCAGATCCACCACCCGGTTGCGGAAGTGATGGATGGGGATCTGGGATTGGGGCAGCTCGTAGCCGGCCAGGTTGATCTGCAGATCCCAGCGGATCATGTCGTAGAACAGCCGATCCCGCTCGCTCAGTACGTTCGAGTCCATGGCATCCAGCCGCTTGAGCAGCGACCCGTCGAGCGCCTTGCGTTTGGCGAGGGTCTGCTCGTCGATGGCAAAGCCATAGGGATCCAGCGCCAGGCTCTCGCGCAGGGCATCGTCCATGGTTTGCATCAGGGCCGCCTTGGTGGCGGCGGGATCCGCCGGGGCATTGGAGCTGTTGTCGTTGCAGGCGGTGAGGGAGAAGGCGATGGCGCAACCCAGCGCCACCTTGTCGAGTGAGAAGTGCATGGTTTAGTCCTTTAATGCCTTGTTATTATGAGTCCCATTAAGGGGCTCCAATAGTGCACCGTCAGACCGCCGCCTTTTGCGACTCACTTAACAAAAATAGCGTTGAATTTCATATGGATAAGCCTGATGAAAAGCTATGCGTTCAAAGATGAAAAAACCCGCCGGAGCGGGTTGGGAAGCGAGTGTCTCACGGCATAACTATTCAGGATGATGCCGAGTGCAGCTGGGATTGCTGATAGTTTTCCAGACCGATGCGTTCGATGAGATCGAGCTGGGTTTCCAGCCAGTCCACGTGTTCTTCCTCGTCTTCCAGGATCTCCTGGAACAGGTCACGGCTGACGTAATCATGGACGGATTCGGCATAGGTGATGGCCACTTTCAGGTCGGGAATGGCATCCATTTCCAACGAAAGATCGCAACGCAGCATCTCCTCTACCGTCTCACCGATGCGCAACTTGCCCAGATCCTGCAAGTTGGGCAGTCCTTCCAGAAACAGCACCCGCTTGACCAGTTCGTCGGCATGTTTCATCTCATCGATGGACTCATGGTATTCCTTGTGCCCGAGCCTCTTGAGGCCCCAGTCATCGTAGATACGGGCATGCAGGAAGTATTGGTTGATGGCAACCAGCTCATTGGCCAGCACCTTGTTGAGGTGGGCAATGATCTTGGGATCTCCTTTCATCGACATTACTCCTTATGTTCGTGCCTGCGGCTATGTGAGCCTGAGGCATCGATCACTAGAGCTTAGTCCAGAAAGATGACCATAAGAGGGCCGACGATTTCGCTCGCCTGAGGGTGCGGGGATCCCGTGAGGGATCTGCGTAGAAAATCAAATCGCGGTATCAGGCCACTTCGTAATAGAGCGGCGCCTGATCCGATTCCACCTTGTCGAGTTCGGCGGCGATGACCTCCATGGTCATTCGTACACACTTGCCGCACTGGGCACCCACTTGCAGCGACTGTTTCAGTTGACGGAACTCGGTCTTGCCTGCCTGTACCGCCTTGCGGATCTGGGTATCTGTGATGCCGCGGCACAAACACACGTACATAATTCTGACCTCATGCTGGATTGAGATGAAATCTAAATGAGAACCGTTCGCAATGCAAATAACGATTAGGAATAAGCTCACCCGCTTGCCAGCCACTCACCCCTTGGGGACAATGCTCCCATCAGAGAGGAGACTATTATGCTCAAGAAACTGTTCAGCACCCTGTTCAAAGGCCAGCCGACACCTGTTATCGAGGTGACCCCGACCGAATACGCCGGTTATCTCATCTACCCCGAACCCATGGCGGAAGGGGGGCAATACCGGCTGGCGGGCCGCATCACCAAGGAAGTGGATGGCGCCCTGCAGACCCACCGCTTCATCCGCTCCGATCTGTTCGCGAGCCCGGCCGATGCCGAGCGTTTCATGGTGCAGAAGGCGCATACCTTCATCGATCAGATGGGGGTGCGCATGTTCGAGCCCCGCGTCAAATCCGGCGACCACGGCGCCTCATGACCCCCGCCGAGTCGAGCACCCTGCGCCTGGCGCTCGCCCATGGTGGCGAGCGGCGTCTGATCTGGCTGGAAGGGGTGGAGGCGGATTGCATCGCCCGGGCTGAGCCCCTGCTCGGGGAGGCTGTCTTCTGGCTGGGGGAGGGGCCTGAGCAGTACGCCCCCTTGCCGGCCGCCAAGGCGTTGCAGCGGCTGGGCCAGGAGTGTGACACGCTCGTGCTAAACGCATTCAGCGGCTTTCATCCCGATGCCTTCGGCGCCTTGGCCGGCACGCTGCGCGCCGGTGGTCTGCTGTTGCTGCTGACACCGCCCCGGGCGCAGTGGCCCACTTATCCTGATCCGGACCGGCTGCGGCTGGTGGCCCAGCCGGAGGACGTTGATCGGGCGGGCCACGGCTTTATCGCCCGGCTGGTGCGGTTGCTGGCGGGGGATCCTGCGCTCTCCCTGAGCCCGCTGACCGGGGTGGAACCCTGGCAACCCCTGGGACCCGGCCGGCCACTCAGTGCCGATCAGGCTCATGCCCTGCCCGCGATCCACAAGGTGTTGCATGGTCATCGTGGCCGCCCGCTGGTGCTCAGCGCCGACCGTGGCCGCGGCAAGAGCGCCCTGCTTGGTCTCGCCGCCGCCGACTTGCTGCGTCAGGATCCCGCCCTGCAGATAGTGGTGACGGCCCCGTCCCAGGCCACAGTGGCGACCCTGTTTGCCCATGCCGCCGAGGCGCTGGCGAGCACGCCGGAGCGGCTGGCTGGGCTGAGCTATGTATCACCGGACCGGCTGGAGCAGGGGGATCTTCAGCCGGCGCTGCTGCTGGTGGACGAGGCGGCAGCCATCCCGACCCCTCTGCTTGAGGCCATGCTGGCTCGCCACAGCCGCATCGTCTTCGCGACCACGGAGCACGGCTATGAGGGTACCGGGCGCGGCTTTCATCTGCGTTTCAAACGGGTACTGGATCGGCAGACCCCGGACTGGCACGAACTGCACCTGGCCGAACCCATTCGTTGGAGCCAGCACGATCCGCTGGAGCCACTGGTATTTCGCCTGCTCGGCCTCAATGCCGAGGTCCTGCCCCCACCACCACCGACGGCGCCAGGTTGGCGGCAGATCGGGCAAGACAAGCTGGCGGAGGATGAGGCGCTGCTCGATCAGGTGTTCGGCCTGTTGGTGCTGGCCCACTACCAGACCAGCCCGAGCGATCTCAGATCCCTGCTGGAGAGCCCGGATCTCGACATCCACCTGCTGGAGCAAGAGCAGAGCCTGCTCGGGGTCGCGCTGGTGGCACGGGAAGGCAACATAGCGCCGGCGCTGGCCAGCGATATCTGGGCCGGGCGGCGACGACCCCGGGGTCATTTGTTGCCCCAGTCCCTGCTCGCCCACGCCGGGTTCACCACGGCGGGCGAGTGCAGCTATGCCAGGGTGATGCGCATCGCCATCCATCCGCTGCTGCATCGCCACGGGCTGGGCTCCTTGCTGCTGGGCAAGCTGGAGGCCCACTACCGCGCACTGGGGCTCGATTATCTGGGCTCCGCCTTTTCCGCCAGCCCCGACTTGTTGCCCTTCTGGCGCAAGGCGGGGCTGAGGGTGTTGCGCATCGGCCTGCAACGGGACGCGGCCAGCGGCAGCCATGCGGCCCTGCTGCTCAAGCCGCTGAAAACGGCGCTGGAACCGGAGCTGGCAGAATGGCGACGGCGCTTTGTGCGCCAGCTGCCGACCCTGCTGGCGGGAGAGCTCAGGGGGCTGGATACCGAGCTGATCTGGCAATGTCTGAGCGGGGATATGGTCACCGATGTGGCCGATCCGGATGAGTTTGAGTACCAGGAGCTGATGTGCTTTGCCCATCATCACAAGCCGTTCGAGCTGTGCCAGTCCAGCCTGCAACGCTGGCTGGCTGCCCGGGTGGCCGCACTGGATGAGCTGGAGCCCGGCGAGCGCCGGCTGCTGATCGCCAGCATCTGGCAATATGCCCCCTGGGCCGAGCTGGCCAGGGCGCTGAAACTGGCGGGCAAGCCTGCCCTGATCAAGTCCCTGAGGACCTTGCTGGCCCGGTTGCTGGACGGGGGCGAGGACAGGGGCTGAGGCAGAAGGGGACGGCCTGGGTCGGCAAACCGTCATGGTGAGTCAGCATAGATAAACAAGGGGCGCCATGCGCCCCTTGTTTATCTGCCACTCTTCTGGAGATCGGCTCACCGTAAGATTCGATGAAAGCCGCTCTGATAAGTCCATCTTAATCGGCCTTATTTTGGCTTTTTCGGAATATGGACTAATACTTGATTGTGAAAGTGATTTTAATAAATGCATTATTTTCAGATGGTTAGTTATGTCAGCGGTGAATGCTCACCATCTTTTCTAGCGTGCACAGGGAGTGCCATGTGGGAAAAAATGCAATTAACCATGGTGCATGGCTGATATGTCTCGCTGGCGGCAATGTTTCCGCCAGCGAAATAACATTCAACATGACGCGCGGGGCTACCGCTATCAGTCAGCGGGTCTATGACCTGCACATGACCATCTTCTATATCTGCTGTCTGATCGGGCTGCTCGTGTTCGGGGCCATGCTCTGGTCCATTATCCATCATCGGAAATCCCGTGGCGCCAAGGCCGCCCAATTCCATGAGAGTACCCGCATCGAATTGCTATGGACCGCCATCCCCGTGCTGATATTGGTGGCGATGGCCGCCCCGGCCACCTCGACCCTGTTGACGATGGAAGATACCTCCAAGGCCGACTTGACCGTGCTCATCACAGGATCTCAATGGAAGTGGCATTACAAATATCTCGAGCACCCGGTGGAGTTTTATTCCCTGTTGGCAACCAGCAAGAAACAGATCTCGGGTGAACAGCCCAAGAGCGCCACCTATTTGCTGGAGGTCGATCGCCCTCTGGTATTGCCCGTCGGCAAGAAAATCAGATTCCTGATGACCTCGGATGATGTCATTCATTCCTGGTGGGTGCCTGCCTTCGCGGTGAAGAAGGATGCCAACCCGGGCTACATCAATGAGTCCTGGACCAGGATAGATAGACCCGGTACCTATCGGGGGCAGTGTGCTGAGCTATGCGGCAAGGATCATGGCTTCATGCCCATAGTGGTGGTGGCAAAATCGGCCGAAGAGTTTGATGGCTGGATTGCCAAGACTGCAGATGATCAGGCTGCCGCCAAGGCCCAGCAGCAAGACCTGGCCAGTCAAACCATGACCCTGCCACAGGCCATGGAGCTGGGGGAGAAGGTATTCCTGGGTCACTGCGCCGCCTGCCATCAGCCCGCGGGTACCGGCTTGCCTGGCATCTTCCCCGCGCTGAAGGGCAGCAAGATCACCACCTTGGCTGATAACCGGGCCCAGCACCTGAACCTGGTCCTGCATGGCAAGAGCGGGACGGCGATGCAACCCTTCGGCAAGCAGCTCACGGTCCAGGAGCTTGCCGCCGTGGTGACCTATGAACGCAATGCCTGGGGCAACAATACCGGTGACCTCATTCAGGCTGCCGATGTGCAGTCCCTTCTGAAAAATGACAAGTGAGGAGCCGGCATGAGTGATGGAATCACGGATACCCTGCACGCAGACCACTCCCACCGGCCGGCATCGGGGCTGAGGCGCTGGCTCTATACCACGAACCACAAAGATATCGGCACCCTCTACCTGCTCTTCGCCCTGGCCATGTTCTTCACCGGCGGCACCATGGCCATGGTGATCCGGGCCGAGCTGTTCCAGCCTGGGCTGCAACTGGTCGAGCCGCTGTTCTTCAATCAGATGACCACGGTACACGGCCTCATCATGGTCTTTGGTGCCGTGATGCCGGCCTTCACCGGCCTGGCCAACTGGTTGATCCCCATGATGATCGGGGCGCCGGACATGGCGCTGCCCCGGATGAACAACTGGAGTTTCTGGATCCTGCCGTTTGCCTTCCTGATCCTGCTGTCGAGCCTGTTCATGGAGGGCGGCGGCCCCAGTTCGGGCTGGACCTTCTATGCCCCCTTGTCGACCAAATACAGCGGCAACAGCACGGCGCTGTTCGTCTTCGCCATCCATATCATGGGGATCTCATCCATCATGGGGGCCATCAACGTCATCGTCACCATCTTCAATCTGCGGGCGCCGGGCATGGGCTGGATGAAGATGCCGTTGTTTGTCTGGACCTGGCTGATCACGGCCTTCCTGCTCATTGCGGTCATGCCGGTACTGGCGGCGGCGGTGACCATGGTGCTGACGGACAAGTATTTTGGTACCAGCTTCTTCGATGCGGCCGGAGGAGGGGATCCGGTGATGTTCCAGCACATATTCTGGTTCTTTGGCCATCCGGAGGTGTACATCATGATACTGCCGGCCTTTGGCATAGTATCCAGCATCATTCCCACCTTCTCCCGCAAGAAACTGTTTGGCTATCGCTCCATGGTCTATGCCACCAGCAGCATAGCGTTGCTGTCCTTCATGGTCTGGGCTCACCACATGTTTACGACTGGGCTGCCGGTGGTCGCCGAACTGTTCTTCATGTACGCCACCATGCTGATCGCGGTGCCGACCGGGGTGAAGGTATTTAACTGGGTTGCCACCATGTGGCGGGGTTCCCTGACGTTCGAGACCCCCATGCTGTTTGCCATCGCCTTCATTACCCTGTTCACCATAGGGGGCTTCTCGGGGTTGATGCTGGCCATGATCCCGGCCGATTTCCAATATCACGACACCTATTTTGTCGTGGCCCATTTCCATTATGTGCTGGTCACCGGCGCCGTCTTTTCGATCCTGGCCGCGGCTTATTACTGGTTGCCGAAGTGGACGGGGCACATGTATGACGAGCGGCTGGGGCAGTGGCACTTCTGGTGCTCGCTGATCTCGGTCAACATGCTGTTCTTCCCCATGCACTTCGTCGGGCTGGCGGGCATGCCCCGCCGGATCCCCGACTATGCGTTGCAATTCGCTGATTTCAATATGTTTATCAGCATAGGTGGTTTTGCCTTCGGGCTGTCGCAGCTGCTCTTCGTCTGGGGGGTGATCAGATGTATCAGGGGGGGCAAGCCGGCCACAGCCCAGGTGTGGGAGGGGGCGGAAGGGCTAGAGTGGACCTTGCCCTCTCCCCCGCCTTACCACAGTTTCAAGACCCCACCAGAAGTGCAGTAGGGAGGCCATATGACACAAGTGAATCACGGTCCCCTGCTCAGGAAACTGGCGCTGGTGATCATCGTTATGTTCGGTTTTGCCTTTGCCTTGGTGCCGCTCTACGACGTCTTTTGCCGGATCACCGGCCTCAATGGCAAGACAGCCGCCCAGCCAGCCTCGGCCGAGCGTGCGGTGATCGACACCAAACGCACCGTTCAGGTCGAGTTTCTGGCCCATGCAGACACCCAGATGCCCTGGCAATTCAGCGAGGAGACGAAGCGGCTATCGGTGCGACCGGGCGAGATGATGCAGGTCAACTATCGGGTGTTCAATCCGACCGACCGCACCATGATCGGTCAGGCGGTGCCCTCGGTCTCCCCCGGTCCCGCCGCGGCCTATTTGAAGAAGGTGGAATGTTTCTGCTTTAACCGTCAGGAGTTGCAGGCGGGGGAGAGCAAGTCGATGCCGCTCAAGTTCTATATAGATCCGGCCCTGCCCGAAGATATCAACACCATCACGCTCTCCTATTCGCTCTATGACATCACTCAGTCCAAGCCGGCCCCGGCGCTCGCACAGAGGAAATAATCATGGCCAAGGTGAACCAGCATTATTATGTTCCTGAGCAGAGTCGCTGGCCGATCATAGGTGCCATGGCGCTGTTCCTCCTGGCCTTCGGGGCGGGCCATCTGGTCAATGAAATCGCGAGCAAGCAAGCCGGCGTGGGCCCCTATCTGATGACGGCGGGTGTTGCCCTGCTGGTATACATGCTGTTTGGCTGGTTTCGCCACATCATCCACGAGTCCATGACAGGGTTGTACAGCGCCCAGATGGATCGCTCCTTCCGACAGGGCATGGTCTGGTTCATCTTCTCCGAGGTGATGTTCTTCCTGGCATTTTTCGGGGTGCTGTTTTATGCCCGCCAGCTCGCCATGCCCTGGCTGGATGGGGCAGGCAACAAGGCGATGACGGCCCAGCTGCTGTGGCCGGATTTCTCGGCGCACTGGCCCATGCTCAAGACGCCGGGAGGCACCACGACCCAGGCCATGCCCTGGCATGGGATCCCCCTCGTCAACACCCTGATCCTGCTCAGCTCCTCCGTCACCCTGCTGTTCGCACATATGGGATTGGAGAATGGCAAACGCAGTCGACTCAAGTGGATGTTGCTCGGTACCGTATTGCTCGGGCTGAGCTTCCTGTGGCTGCAAGGTTATGAATACATTCATGCATACCGGGAGCTGGGCCTGAAGTTTGACTCCGGCATCTACGGCAATACCTTCTTCATACTGACCGGGTTCCACGGCCTGCATGTCACCCTGGGGACTGTGTTCCTGCTGATCATCTGGCTGCGGATAGTGCTGAAGGATCACTTCACCGCCGAGCGTCACTTCGCCTTCCAGGCCGCCGCCTGGTACTGGCACTTCGTTGACGTGGTCTGGCTCTGCCTCTTCGTATTTGTCTACCTGCTATGAGGCTTAATAGGGGCGAGGATTGGGCTCCAGCCAGCCCATCGCCAGCGAGAGCAGCAGGATGACGACCACCAGCAGGGAGAGCAGCACGCGGCGACCCAGTGGGGCCGACATTTTCTGCCCGGCCTGGCCGGTACTCAGCATCAGCCAGAGGGCGTGAAACAGCTGCCCGATGATGAGCAGCAACATGAGCACCAGCACTATCTTGATCAACATGTTAGGGCCCTCCACAAGATGCGCGACATGGCGACATGGCATAAGCAGCGACCGTTCCATCACAGGCGCTGGTTTGTTCTGATATTCACTCTGGTTGTGTCGGCCTGTTTGTGCAAGCTGGCCCTCTGGCAATGGCAGCGGGCGGCCGAGAAGGAGGCCTGGCTAGGGCACGTGGCCACAATGCAGTTTGCCGCTCCCCTGACGCTGGCGGAACTCGACTGGCGTTATCCTGAGCGCCTCGATGGGATGCCACTGCGGGGGAGGGTGGCGTGGGTCGCTCCCTATGTGTGGCTGCTGGACAACCAGCTGGTTGAGCAGCAAGTCGGCTATGACGTGATCATCCCGGTGCGTGCCGATGCCCACTCTCCCCTGCTGTTGGTCAATCTGGGCTGGCTGCCGGCCCCTGCCGAGCGGCAACGGCTGCCACAGCCGGCGATTCCCCCCACCCTCGAACTCGAGGGCCTGCTGCGTATCCGGCCCGGTGGCATCTTGCTGGGTCAGAACATCGAGGCTGGCCCCTATCCGAACCGGCTGCAATCCATCAGGGTGGACGCCCTGAGCCAGATCCTGGGCTCGCAGCTCGTCGATGCCGTGTTTTATCAGAAGGGTTCCCCGTTCCTCTATCACTACCAACAGAATGTCATGCCGCCGGAGAAGCACAGGGCGTATGCGCTGCAGTGGCTCGGACTGGCGCTGGTGATGCTGGTGGGCGGGCTGGTGCTGACAAGGAGGTTGTCCCCATGAACAGATGGTCAAGATGGAAGGTGCCTGCCCTCTTTGCGCTGGTGATCCTGCTGCCGGTGTTGTTGGCGGCGCTGATCCTGCGCCAGGGCTGGTATGAGCCCGGTACCCGCAGCAAGGGGCAGTGGCTGAGCCGGGACATCTATCTGTTGCAACCGCTTCCCTCGAGTCAGGTCAAATGGCGACTGGTGTACCTGGAGGCCGTGCGCTGTGAGGCCGAATGCCGGCAGGTGCCGGTCTTGATGCAGCGGATCCGGAGCGCCCTTGGCCGCAACCTGGACAAGCTGGCGCTGGTGCAACTGACCGCCGAGCCCAGACTCGAGACCCGCGCCGAGATACAAGCGGGGAATTTGATGCTGGTCGACCCGCAGGGGTTGGCCATACTGCGCTATGAGGTGCCGGCCAGCACGACCGAGTGGCCGCTGTTTGGCAAGGGCGTGCTGTCGGATCTGCAGCAACTGCTCAAGTATCAGAGAGGCATCGAATGAACATAAAACAGAGGCTGGCATCCTCCACCATCGTTCTGTCAGCTCTGCTACAGCGGCTCAAGTATCAGCGAGGTGTGCAATGAGAGTGCAGAAGATGCTGGTGTCGGCCGCCATTCTCCTGGCGATGCTGGTCATACTGCTCGGCGCCTATACCCGGCTCACCGATGCGGGGCTGGCCTGCCCGGACTGGCCCGGTTGCTACGGCTCCCTGGCCATCCCGCGGTCGGCCCATGCCGAGCAGGCCGCCATGCTCTACCCGGACAGTCCGCTGGAACCCCACAAGGCGCGCAGCGAGATGGTGCACCGCTATTTTGCCGGGGCTCTGGGTTGCCTCATCACGGCCCTGTTCGTGTTGAGCTGGCGCAGCCGGCCGCGCCTGCGCCATATCGCCGGCGGCTTGCTCCTGCTGGTGATCGGGCAGGCGGCGCTGGGCATGTGGACGGTGACGTTGTCGCTCCATCCTCTGGTGGTGATGAGCCACCTGCTGGGGGGATTCGCGCTGCTGACCCTGCTGTGGCTCTATCGGATGGAGTTGACGAGCGAGAGCCGCCCCGTCCTCTACGGGCAGGGCCTGCCCTGGCTGGGCAATCTGGCCTGCGGCGTGCTGCTGGTGCAGATAGCGCTGGGGGGCTGGACCTCGGCCAACTATGCCGCCATGGCCTGTGTCGATCTGCCGGTCTGCCAGGCGGGCTGGCAGCAGCAGCTGGATTGGCAGGCCGCCTTCCACCTGCCGCTGGGTCATGCCAGCTATGAGTTCGGGGTGCTGAGCAAGGAGGCGCGCCAGACCATCCATATCGCCCATCGTCTGGGGGCCCTTGCCACCGCCATGCTGGTGGGGGGCTTTGCCCTCGCCCTGATCCGTCAGGGGGCCCCGTTGCGCTTCCTGGGGGGGCTCTTGCTGGCCCTGCTGCTGGTGCAAATTGCCTTGGGGCTGGCGAACGTCCACCTGGCCCTGCCGCTGGCCAACGCCCTCGCGCACAACCTGGTGGCGGCGCACCTGCTGGTGTGTTGTGTGCTGGCCCGTGGGCGGATCTCCCGCCCCCTGCTTTCCCCTTCGCTGTCGCCTGAGGCGATCAGGAGCCAGACATGAACAGCAAGCCCTTGGCACGCGTCATCGACCCCCGGCTGCTGCGGGATTATTACCAGCTGACCAAGCCCAGGGTGGTGGCCTTGCTGCTGCTGACGGCCTGGGTCGGCATGCTGCTGGCCGAGCCGACGGTCGCCTCGCTGGATCGCATGATGCTGGGCCTGGTGGGAATCGGGTTATTGGCGGCTGCGGCGGCGGCCATGAACCATACCCTGGATCGCGGCATCGACGCCCAGATGCGCAGGACGCGCTGGCGCCCGGTCGCCAGAGGGCGGATCGGGTCGCGGCAGGCGATGACCTTTGCACTCTGGCTGGCCCTGCTGGGCTTTGTCCTGCTCTATTGGGGAGTGAACCCGCTGACCGCCTGGCTGACCCTGGCCAGCCTGTTTGGTTACGCGGTGGTTTACACCCTGTTGCTGAAGCGGGCCACGCCGCAGAACATCGTCATCGGCGGGCTGGCGGGGGCCATGCCGCCTCTGCTGGGCTGGACCAGCATCACAGGGCAGCTCTCGGCCGAGCCCTGGCTGCTGGTGATGATCGTCTTCGCCTGGACGCCGCCCCACTTCTGGTCGCTGGCGATCCACAGGCGCGATGAGTATGCCGGTGCCAACATTCCCATGTTGCCGGTCACCCACGGCATAGAGTTCACCAAGACGGCGATCCTGTTCTACCTGTTGATCCTGAGCCTGATCTGCCTGCTGCCCTACCTGATCGGCATGTCGGGCCTGCTCTACCTGATCGGCAGCCTGGCGCTGAACCTGTTGTTCTGCTGGCATGGTTGGTTGCTGAAGTACTCGGAGCGGCCCGGTCAGGCGATGCGTACCTTCCGCTTCTCCATCTACCACCTGATGCTGCTGTTCGGACTGCTGATCCTGGATCATCACTGGTTATGGCGACTGTCATAAGGAACGGAGGTTGTGTCTGGGGGATGTCGTGCCGAGGGTAGGATGGGAATGCGGATCCATGCAACAAGGCTGGCCCCGGGGCCAGCCTTGTCGTTTGTCAGAGCTTGACCATGATGTGGCGCGGCACAGTGTAATCCTCCAGCGCGTAGAGGGAGAGATCCTTGCCGTAGCCGGACATCTTCATGCCGCCGTGGGGCATCTCTGAGCAGAGCATGAAGTGGGTGTTGATCCAGGTGCAGCCATATTGCAGGTGGCTGGCCACCTTGCTGGCGAGGCCGAGATCCCGGGTCCAGACCGAGGAGGCGAGGCCATAGTCCGAGTCGTTGGCCCACTGTACCACCTGCTCGGCGTCGTTGAAGCGGGTCACCGAGACCACGGGGCCGAACACCTCGCGCCGCACTATCTCATCCTCCTGGCGGGCACCGACGATCAGGGTCGGCTCGAAGAAGAAGCCATTGCCGGGGCGGATCTTGCCGCCGGCCGTGACCTCAACATGGCCGCTACTCACCGCCCGCTCCACGAAGCTGGCGACTCTGTTGCGCTGCCTGTCCGAGATGAGTGGCCCCATCTCCACCCCTTCCTCGCGCTGGCTGCCCACCTTGATGGAGGCCACGGCCTCGGTCATGGCGGCGACGAACTTGTCGTAGATCTTGCCCTGGGCGTAGATGCGGCAGGCGGCGGTGCAGTCCTGACCGGCGTTGTAGAAACCAAAGGTGCGAATGCCCGCCACCACGGCCTCCAGGTCCGCGTCGTCGAAGATGATGACAGGCGCCTTACCCCCCAGCTCCAGGTGGGTTCGCTTCATGGTGCGGGCGGCACTCTGCAGGATCTTCTGGCCGGTGGCGATATCGCCGGTGAGCGACACCATGCGCACCAGCGGGTGCTCCACCAGCGGCGCCCCCACGCTCTCGCCCCGGCCACAGATGACGTTGATGACGCCGCGCGGGAAGATCTCGCTGGCGAGCTCGGCCAGGCGCAGGGCGGTGAGCGGGGTCTGCTCCGAGGGTTTGAGCACCACGGTATTGCCGGCGGCGAGTACCGGCGCCATCTTCCAGGCGGCCATCATCAACGGGTAGTTCCAGGGCGCTATGCTGCCCACCACGCCGATGGGATCCCGGCGGATCATGCTGGTGTGCCCCTCGATGTATTCCCCGGCCAGCGGCCCTTGCAGGCAGCGAGCCGCCCCGGCGAAGAAGCGGAAGCAGTCCACCACCGCCGGTAGCTCGTCATTGAGCACCGCCAGATAGGGCTTGCCGCAGTTGAGGGATTCGAGCGCCGCGAACTCCTCGGCGTGACGCTCTATGGCGTCGGCGAGGCGCAGCAGCAGGTTGCTGCGTTGGGCCGGGGTGGTGCGGCTCCACTGGGCGAAGGCGCGTTGGGCACCGTTCACCGCCCGGCTGACCTGCTCGAACGAGGCTTCGGGCACCGAGGCGAGCAGCTCACCGGTGGCCGGGTTGAGGATGGGCTCGGCCTGGCCGTCACCGGTGACAAACTGGCCGTCGATCAAGAGTTGGGTAGAGAGCTTCATGTTGCATCCTTGCACAGGCGTTGAGTCATTATTTGCCACTGCCGGCGACGTCCTGGCCGTCGCGGGTGAGGTAGTAGGCAAGCAGAATGGGGATAGTGGTGAAGGCCACTATGATGAGGGCCACCACGTTGGTGACCGGCCGATCGCGGGGGCGGATCAGCTCCTGATACATCCAGATGGGCAGCGTGGTCTGCTGGCCCGCGGTGAAGGTGGTGACTATCACCTCGTCAAAGCTCAGCGCGAACGCCAGCATGCCCCCCGCTAGCAGGGCGGTGGCGAGATTGGGCAGGATCACATAACGCAGGGTCTGGAAGCCGTCGGCGCCGAGGTCCATCGAGGCCTCGATCAGCGACTGGTTGGTGCGGCGAAAACGCGCCAGCGCATTGTTGTAGACCACCACCACGCAGAAGGTGGCGTGGCCGATGACGATGGTCCAGAAGCTGAACGGGATCTCCAGCAGGCCGTAGGCGGAGCGCAGCGCTATGCCGGTGACTATGCCGGGCAGGGCGATGGGCAGCACCAGCAGCAGCGATACCGCCTCCTGGCCGAAGAAACGGCTGCGGGCTATGGCCCCCGCCGCCAGGGTGCCGAGCACCATGGCCGCCAGGGTCGCGAGCCCCGCCACCTCCAGCGACAGCTGGATGGCGCGCCACACATCGGGTCTGTTCAGCGTCACCTCGAACCATTTCAGGGTCAGCCCGGGTGGCGGAAACTGGTAGCTCTTGCTCTCGCTGGTAAAGGCGTAGAGGAAGATGAACAGGATGGGGATATGCAGGAACAGCAGCCCGCCGATGGCGGCGTACTTGAGCAGGCCGGAGGGGCGCTGACCCTGATCCTGATTCATAGAGGGATTAGAGCGCATCGAAGGCTCCCAGCCGTTTTACGGTCGTCAGGCGGATAGTGATGATCAGGCTGGGCACCCGCGTGCAAGCAGCGAGCGAGAGGTCAGTATCAGAGTGCATCGAAGGCTCCCAAGCGCTTGGCGATGGTGAGGTAGATGGCGATGATCAGGATAGGCACCAGCGAGAAGGCGGCGGCGAACGGCAGGTTGCCCGCCGTGCCCTGCTGCATGTAGACCACCTGCCCTATGTACATGGTTGAGTTGCCTATGATGCCGGGGATGATGTAGTCCCCGAGCGTCAGGGAGAAGGTGAAGATGGAACCCGCCACCACGCCCGGCAATGCCAGTGGCAGGATCAGGGTGCGAAAGGTCTGCGCCGGGGTGGCGCCGAGATCGCTGCTCGCCTCCAGCAGGGAGCGCGGGATCCGCTCCACCGCCGCCTGGATCGGCAGGATCATGAAGGGCAGCCAGACGTAGACGAACACGATGAAGGTGCCGAGCCGCGAGAACGACAGGGAGGGGCCGCCGATCATGGGCAGGGAGAGGATGCCGTCCAGCAGCCAGTCCAGCCCCAGGCTGTCCGCCAGCCAGCTGATGACCCCCTCCTTGGCCAGGATCAGCTTCCAGGCATAGACCCGCACCAGGTAGCTGGACCAGAGCGGCAGCATGATGCCGAGATAGAACAGGGCACGGGTCTTGCCGCTGGTGTAGCGCGCCATGTAGTAGGCGATGGGAAAGCCGAGCAGGGCGCAGGCCAGGGTTACGGCAAGCGACATGCCGGCGGTGCGGGCGATGACGTCCAGGTTTTCTGCCCGCAGCAGGGCGACGAAGTTTTGCAGCCCCAGCTCGTGGCGCACCTGGCCGCTGAACTCGTCCAGCCCGAAGAAGGCGTTGGAGAGCAGCATCAGCAGGGAGCCCACATAGATGATGCCGAGCCAGAGCAGGGGTGGGCCGAGCAGTATCCCCAGCAGCAGGCCGGGGCGGCCGTACAGCAGGGTGGAGAGGCGCCGCAACGGGCGGAGTCTGGTGTGGGTGGTGGCGTGGCTCATGGTCAGGCTCGCACTGTGGGGGAGGCTCATGATTGAGCCCCCGTTTCGGCGGTGCTCAGGCGATGGATCGCCTGCTCCGGCCAGCTGAGGCTGACTTGGGCGCCACGGGCCAGGCGGGCCTGCCCCTCGTTGGGGTGATTGACGATGATCTCGAGCTGCTCCCCCAGGTCGACTCTATAGCGCACGAAGGCACCCAGGTATTCCACCTCACGGATCTCGCCGGACCAGCCGGGGCTGCCGGCCTCGCTCAGCCGGATCCGCTCCGGGCGCACCATCATCTGCTGACTGTCGCCGCACAGCCGCCTGGCCTGCTCCCCCTCGAACAGGTTGACGGTGCCGACGAAGCGGGCGACGAAGGGGGTGGCGGGGGCGTCGTAGACCTGATCCGGGGCGGCGATCTGCTCGATCCTGCCCTGGCTGAAGATGCAGATGCGGTCGCTCATGGAGAGCGCCTCCTGCTGATCGTGGGTGACGAAGATGAAGGTGATGCCGAGCTGGCGCTGCAGCGCCTTGAGCTCGAGCTGCATCTGCTCGCGCAGCTTGAGATCCAGCGCCCCCAGCGGCTCGTCCAGCAGCAGGATGCGCGGCTGATTGATGAGGGCACGGGCGATGGCGATGCGCTGGCGCTGACCGCCTGAGAGCTGGCCCGGCCTGCGGTTGCCGACGCCGGGCAGGCGCACCAGCTCCAGCATCTCGTCCACCTTGCGATGGCGCTCCGCCTTGGGCACGCCCCTGATCATCAGGCCGTAACCGATGTTGTCGCGCACATCCATGTTGGGGAAGAGGGCGTAATCCTGGAAGACGGTGTTGAGGTTGCGATCGTAGGGCGGCACCCGGGAGCAGGGCTCGCCGAACAGGCGGATCTCCCCCGTGCTCGGGTATTCGAAGCCGGCGATCATCCGCAGGCAGGTGGTCTTGCCGGAACCGCTTGGGCCCAGCAGGGTAAAGAATTCACCGGAGGGGATCTGGAAGGAGATGTCGTCGACCGCCTTCACCTCGCCGTAGTGGCGGCTGACCCGGTCAAATTGTACGGCTGTCATGGTACATCCTTGTCATCGAACAGGGCCGGGTCTCCACCCGGCCCACAACGGCGTTGTCTCGGCGGGACTCAGCGACCGCCCAGGATGGCGATATAGTCAGACACCCAGCGATAGCGCAGAGGACACGCAGGTGTCCCGCTGCTGGCACAGGGGTACCGATGGATGCCGCCTCGCTCAATCTGCATCAGCGACCACCGAGGATGGCGATATAGTCAGACACCCAGCGGTAGTAGGGGACGCAGGTACCCTGGCTCTTGCACTGGGATACCGGGGTACGCCAGAAGTGCACCCGATCGAAGTTGTCTATACCGTTGGTCTTGCAGCCCCCGGCCCCCAGCAGGGCGTTGCCCTCGCAGGCGGCGGGTACCACGGGCACAGAGCCGAACCAGGAGGCGAGATCTCCCTGCAGCTTGTTGTTGAGGGAGTGTTCCAGCCACTGGTAGGCACAGGTCAGGTTCTTGGCCTCGCTGTGCACCATGCTGGTGTCGGCCCAGCCGGTGACCCCTTCCTTGGGTACAGTGGTGGCGATGGGCTGCTTGTCGGCGATCAGGGTGTTGGCCTGGAACGGCCAGGAGTCCGAGGCGACCACCCCCTCGTTCTTGAAGTCATCGATCTGGACGAAGGCGTCGTGCCAGTAGCGGCCGACCAGCTGACGCTGCTTGCGCAGCAGCTCGAGGGAGGCCTTGTACTGATCCTCGTTCAGCTCGTAGGGGTCCTTGATCCCCAACGCCGGCTGGTGGGTCATCAGATAGAGGGCGGCATCGGCGATGTGGATGGGGCCGTCGAACGCCTGCACCCGACCCTTGTTGGACTTGCCGTCCGGCAGGGTCTGCTCCTCGAACACCAGGCTCCAGGAGTCTGGCGCCTTGGGGAACACCTTGGTGTTGTACATCAGGATGTTGCCGCCCCACTGGTAGGGCACGCCGTAGTGCTTGCCTTCCACCGTGTGCCAGGGGGCGCTCTGCAGGCGGGGATCTATCTTGCCATAGCTCGGGATGAGCGCCAGGTTGAGCGCTTGCACCTTGCCGCCGGCGATGAGGCGCAGGCTGGCGTCGCCGGAGGCGGTCACCAGATCGAAGCCCCCCTCGTTCATCAGGGCCACCATCTCGTCCGAGGTGGCGGCCGTCTTGACGCTGACCTTGCAGCCGGTCTCCTTCTCGAAGCCGGTGACCCAGTCGTAGTTCTTGTCGGTCTCGCCGCGCTCGACATAGCCGGCCCAGGCCACGATGTTGAGCTGGCCTTCACCCTTGCCGAGTTCGGTCGGGGCGGCCTGGGTCTGGCCTGCCAGCAGCGCCGGGATCAGGGCCAGGGTCAGGGGGGTCAGTTTCATCTTGCTCTCCTTGCATCAACTTGAACCATGGCGATGCCACGATGGCATTAACATCCTGTTAACCAGTCATGAGCGTAGGAGAAGCGAGCAGTAATGAGAATTTCAATTTTTAATCGCCCAGGTATCTACTAAATCGATATCGAGTGCAGATGAATCTGAATTTTCGTGGCGTTCGGGGGGATGCTCCTAGCGGGAGGCCGTCTGGCGGGCCCGCAGCCGGCTCTGATCCCGCACTATGTCGATGAATTCACGGGCGGTCCAACTCAGGTGTGAGCCGCGCCGCCACACCAGGCCGATGTCTATGGCGGGGATGGGCTCCTTGATGGCGCGGGCCTCGACCCGCTCCTGTTCCAGCGACCAGGGGCGGTAGGCGAAGTCCGGCAGCAGAGCGGCGCCTAACTGGCTGGCCACCAGGCTGCGCACCGCCTCCACCGAGGCGGTGCGCAGCACTATGCGGGGCTGGATGCCGTAGCGGCGCAGGCCAGAGCCGATGATCTGATCCAGCTGATCGGCGGTGAGGGAGATCATGGGCTCCTCGCTCAGCGCCTTGAGGGAGAGGGTTGATTCGGCGCAGAGGGGGTGGTTGGCGGCGAGCCAGAGCCGCAGCGGCGAGCGGGTCAGCAGCTCGGTATCGAACGCCTCCTGACGGATGGTGCGGTTGGTCATCAGGATCCCCACATCCACCTCGCCGTTGACGATCTGATGCTCGAGAAACGGCTGCTCGTCCTCCTTCACCTCGATGCGCACCGCCGGGAAGGCGCGCCGGAAGCGGCCGAGCGCCTCCGACAGGTAGTAACCGGCCACCAGCGTGGTCACCCCTATGGTGAGTTGGCCCTGATCCTGCTGTGCCACCGCCTTGAGGGACTGGCCCGCCTCCGTCATGGCGCCCAGGATGCGTCTGGCATGGAGCAGGAACTGGTGACCCTGGGCGGTGAGGCTGACGCCACGGGGGTTGCGCTCGAACAGGGCGGCGCCGAGCTCGGTCTCCAGCTCGCGGATGGCGCTGGTGACTGCCGACTGGGAGATGTGCAGCTCGGCGGCGGCGCGGCTCACCGAGAAGCTGTCGGCCACGGCCACGAAATAGCGGATCTGGCGAAAGGTAAAGTTCATCTGGGCATCCTGCCACGAGCGACGAGGTTGGCTGCCAGCTTAACCTCGAATCCCGTCCAAACAAAAGGCGCCCGCAGGCGCCTTTGTCATTGTTTTTGAATGCTTAGCGAGAGCTGGCCGCCTCGATCACCGGGATCCGGTTCACCGCCTTGCCCAGGTAGGCGAGGGTGATGGTCACCAGGATGCAGGTGAAGCTGAGCCACATGTAGGGCAGGTAATCCAGGGTTGCCACCCCCAGCACCCCGGCCATGAAGATGCCGTTGTCGCTCCAGGGCACCATGCCGCAGGTGAGGGTGCCACCGAACTCGGCGTTGCGGGAGAGGTTCTTGCGCTCCAGCCCCAGCCGGTCGTAGTTCTTGGCCATGATCTTGGGGGTCAGGATCAGCGACACATACATGGCCGAGCCGAACACGTTGGCCAGGAAGGCGGTGGCTATGGTGTGGCTGGTCAGGCTGCCGACGCTGTTGATGCGCTTCTCGAAGGCACTGGCGATCACCGCCAGGATGCCGACCTTCTCCAGCAGGCCACCGAAGCCCAGCCCGAAGATGATGACCGCCACCGAGCCCAGCATGGACTCCATGCCGCCGCGGCCCAGGATGTTGTCGATGAAGTCGACCCCCGAGGTGATGGCGAACGGGCTGTAGGCGGAGTGCATGGCCTTGACCGGATCCATGTCCTGGAAGGCGATGGCCCAGACGAGGCCGAGCAGGGCGCCGAAGCTGATCACCGGGAAGGCGGGCTTGCGGTTGGCCAGCAGACCCAGCACCAGTATCACGGGCACTATGGCCAGCGGGGTGATGTTGAACTGCTTGTCGAGCGCTTCCATCACCAGGTTGACCTGCTCCAGGCTGACGTTGCCCGAGTACTGCATGCCGACCAGGGTGAACAGGGCCGCCGTGATGACATAGGAGAACAGGCTGATGGGCAGCATGCCCTTGATGTGCTCCACCACGTCGACGTTGGACATGGTGGAGGCCAGTACCACGGAGTCGGAGAGCGGGGAGAGCTTGTCACCGAAGTAGACACCGGAGAGCACGGCGCCCGCCACCAGTGGCGCAGGCACGCCCAGGCTGTGGCCTATGCCCATCATGGCGATGCCGGCGGTGGCCGCCGAGCCCCAGGAGGTGCCGGTGGCAAGGGAGGTGAGGGAGCAGATGATCAGGGTCGCCAGCAGAAAGATGGACGGGTGTATCACCTTGAGCCCGAAGTAGATGATGCTGGGGACTATGCCGCCTGCGATCCAGGTGCCGACCAGGGCTCCGACGGAGACCAGTATCAGGATGGCGCCCATGCCCTTGGCGACACCGTCGACGGCGGCCTGCTCCAGGGATTTGTAATCATGGCCGAGCCGGATGCCGAGTCCCATGATGACGAACCAGGCGATGAACAGTGCCAACTGGATTGGCAAGTCGAGCACGCTGGTGAAGGAGAAGGCCAGGGCCAGGAAAATGGCCAGGCAGGCAAACACCTGTGGCATGTTAGGCAGTCGAATGTGGTTATGTTGGTTTTGCATAGATACTTCCTAAACTCTTGCTCGCCAAGGTCGCTCCCTCTCGTCCTGTGGATACATGTATCCCGAGGGGGCAACCCAAAAAGAGGCCGCAATCTACCACAAACTCAGGGTCTAAAATCCCAACACATTTAGCAAAAATGCAGTTTTGATTGATAAAATTACAAATTAGTTGATCTCATGACCCATTTTTGAGTGCCCTGTTTGCCCCGATGAGACATTCGACTCCGATAGAAAAGTCCGATAGCACTATGCTAAAATACAAATGATAATCGTTATCGAATGATGCGAAAGGGATGTTCACCATGATCTGGATAGTGAGGTGCCTGCTGTTGGCGGGCTTGCTGGCGGTGCTGGGCTGGGGTCAGGACAAGGCGTACGGGGTGTGGAGCCTGGGTTTTCTGCTGGCGGCCTGGGTCATGCTGGAACCCCGGCTGAGACCGGCGCTGATCCTGCTGCCCGTCGCCGGCATGACGGGGGTGGTGGCCCTGCTCTGGCAGCAGAGCTGGCTGTAGTGAGCGGGCTGTCGTCAGCGAGAGGGGACTGCTTGAATCTTGTCGTGGGCCAGGCGCAGTGATTCGATCACCTTCTGTTCCATCTCGGTGCGCTGGGCGTCGCTGGTGAAATAGATCATGTCGACGTTGTGGCGGATGTAGTGGGAGGGGAGCTGGTTCAGGGTCAGGCAGCAGAGATCGGCCAGCTGATGGGACGTCAGCGTCTGCCCCAATCCCTGTTTTTCTATCTCCTTGAGCACCAGTTGTTCATAGAAGTTGTGAATGTCGGTATCCAGGATCATGGGGTCGTCCCTGTGGTGGCGTAGCGTTATCAAGAGCATAGCCATGACGCAGGCAAAAACAAAAGGCCCATAACTCGCGTTATGGGCCTTTTGCATAATAGATGGTGCGAAGAGAGGGACTCGAACCCTCACATCCGTGGGACACTAACACCTGAAGCTAGCGCGTCTACCAATTCCGCCACCTTCGCACACTGTTTTTCCCATCTGGTTTTTAAATGCGGTTGGGCGCATTGCTCTGTTTTAACATGTCAGAATCATGGTGCGAAGAGAGGGA
>NZ_JRGL01000139.1 GCF_000764655.1 Aeromonas aquatica | reverse complement strand
GAACCTGGTCAAGGCCGGTGAGGCCGATGCTTGCGTCAGCGCCGGCAATACAGGTGCCCTGATGGCCATGGCCAAGTGCGTGCTCAAGTCCTTGCCCGGCGTCGACAGACCCGCGCTCATCAAGGCGCTGCCCACCTTGGGCGGCAAACGCACCGTGATGCTGGATCTGGGCGCAAACGTGAGCTGCGATGCCGACACCCTGCTGCAATTTGCGGTGATGGGATCCGTGGTGGCCGAGAAGGTGGAGGGGATAGCGTCTCCCCGGGTCGCCTTGCTCAACGTGGGGGAGGAGGAGATCAAGGGGAACGATCTGGTACGCCACAGCGCGGAGCTGCTACGCCAGTGCCCCGCACTCAACTTCGTCGGCTTCATCGAAGGAGACAGGATCTTCAGCGGTGAAACCGATGTGATCGTCTGTGACGGTTTCGTCGGCAATGTGGCGCTCAAAACCGCCGAGGGTGTGGTGCGGATGATGGCCGAATTGGCCGGCTATCCCCGTAAAAAGCGCAGCTTTCTTGGTCGACTCGCCGGATTTATGTTCAAACGGCGTTTTTCTTACCTGAACCCCGACCAGTATAATGGCGCAAGTCTGTTAGGATTGCGCGGCATTGTGGTAAAAAGCCATGGGCGGGCCGAACGGCACGCTCTGTGTCATGCGATCCTGCTGGCCGCACAGGAGGCCAAGCATCAACTTCCATTGCAAATAGCGGATCGCCTTGAATCTGTCTTTTCCGACAGGGACTTATAAGAACTCTATGCATAGCAAAATTCTGGGTACTGGCAGTTACCTGCCGAGTGCGGTGCGTACCAATGCCGATCTCGAGCAGATGGTCGAAACCAGTAACGAATGGATCGTGGAACGTACCGGGATCCGTGAACGTCGCATCGCAGGGGCCGACGAGACCGTCGCCACCCTGTCTCATCAGGCGGCCTTGCGGGCGCTGGAGGCGGCGGGTCTGACTGCGGCTGATCTGGACATGATAGTGCTGGCCACCACCAGTGCCGAAAACGCCTTCCCGGCTGCCGCCTGTGAATTACAGGGGATGCTCGGGGTGCCGGGGATCCCGGCCTTCGACGTGGCCGCTGCCTGCGCCGGTTTCACCTACGCGCTGGCCATCGCCGATCAGTTCGTCAAATCCGGCGCAGCTCGTCATGTGCTGGTTGTGGGCGCGGACGTCTTGTCGCGCATGTGCGATCCCAAGGATCGTGGCACCATCATCATCTTCGGTGACGGGGCCGGGGCCGTGGTGATCGGGGCGAGTGAGGCACCAGGCATCATCTCTACCCATCTGCATGCCGATGGTCGCTATGGGGAACTGCTCAAGCTGCCGCAGCCACACCGTGGCATGCCGGGTGCCGAGCTCGAAGCCTACATGTATATGAAGGGCAACGATGTGTTCAAGGTCGCGGTGACGCGCCTGAGCGAGATCGTGACCGAAACCCTTGCCGCCGCCAACATCGAGCCAAGCGAGCTCGATTGGCTGGTGCCGCACCAGGCCAACTTCCGCATCATCAACGCCACCGCCAAGAAACTTGGCATGGGGTTGGACAAGGTGATCCTGACCCTGGATCGTCACGGTAATACCTCCGCCGCCTCCGTACCCATCGCCTTCGATGAAGGGGTACGTGATGGCCGTATCAAGCCGGGCCAGCTAGTGTTGCTGGAAGCCTTCGGCGGCGGTTTCGCCTGGGGTTCGGCGCTGGTGCGCCTCTGATATCAAGTCGCGCCCTTGATATCCGTCTCGGGCGCCCGCTTGTCGATTTCGTCTTACCTTAAAGGAATCAATGATGACCCGATTTGCCATTGCCTTCCCGGGACAAGGCTCCCAGAGTGTCGGCATGCTGGCCGAACTGGCCGAGCAACACGCCGTGATTAAAGAGACCTTCGCCGAGGCGAGCCAGGTGCTGGGTTACGATTTGCTGGCCCTGGTCATGCAAGGCCCGGCCGAGGATCTGAACAAGACCTGGCGCACCCAGCCTGCGCTGCTGACCGCCTCCGTCGCTCTGTGGCGCTTGTGGCAACAGCAGGGTGGGGCGACTCCCGCCGTCATGGCAGGTCACAGCCTGGGTGAATATTCCGCCCTTGTGTGCAGCGGCGCGCTCAACTTTGCCGATGCAGTCAAGCTGGTTGAGCTGCGGGGCCTCGCCATGCAGGAAGCCGTGCCGGAAGGCACCGGTGCCATGGCCGCTATTATCGGTCTGGACAACGACTCCATCGCCGCCAACTGCGAGAAGGCAGCGCAAGGTCAGGTGGTCTCTCCGGTCAACTTCAACTCCCCGGGGCAGGTGGTCATCGCCGGTCACAAGGAAGCGGTCGAGCGTGCCAACGTACTGATGAAGGAGTCCGGCGCTAAGCGTGCGCTGCCACTCCCCGTGTCGGTGCCATCGCACTGTGCCCTGATGAAACCGGCCGCCGAAAAATTGGCCGCCGCGCTGGATGGGATCGAGATCAAGGTTCCAAGCATCGCAGTCATCAATAATGTGGACGTATCCTGTGAACAGGATCCGGCCGCCATCAAACAAGCCCTGGTGCGTCAGTTGTTCAGCCCGGTCCGTTGGACCGAAACGGTCGAGCGGATGGCAAATGACGGCATCACCCTCGAGATCGAGATGGGACCGGGCAAGGTATTGACCGGGTTGGCCAAGCGCATCGATGCACGCGTGGAAGGTGTTCACGCCAACGATGCTGCCTCTTTCGAGCAGGCGCTGGCCCAGTCCAAGTAACAGGAGCGAGTCATGAGTTTTACCGATAAGGTTGTGTTGGTCACCGGTGCCAGTCGTGGCATCGGTCGTGCGATTGCCGAAACCTTTGCGGCCCGTGGCGCCAAGGTAGTGGGTACCGCGACCAGCGAAAACGGCGCCGAGGCCATCAGCGCCTACCTGGGCGAGCAGGGCTGCGGCATGGCACTGAACGTGACCAGCCAGGAATCCATCGAAACCGTCTTTGCCGCCATCAAGGCGCGCTTCGGCGACATCGACATCCTCATCAACAACGCCGGTATCACCCGCGACAACCTGTTGATGCGGATGAAAGATGACGAGTGGAACGAGATCATCGACACCAATCTCACCTCCCTGTACCGTCTGAGCAAGCCGGTGTTGCGTGCCATGATGAAGAAGCGCCATGGCCGCATCATCAGCATCGGCTCCGTGGTCGGTACCATGGGCAACGCCGGTCAGGTCAACTATGCTGCCGCCAAGGCGGGCCTGGTGGGCTTTACCAAGTCATTGGCCCGTGAAGTGGCATCCCGTGGCATCACGGTGAACGCGGTGGCCCCCGGTTTCATCGAGACCGACATGACCAAGGCGCTCAATGAAGAACAGCGCACCGGCATCATGAATCAGGTGCCTGCCGGTCGTTTGGGCGATCCGAAAGAAATTGCCGCCGCTGTGGTATTCTTGGCGTCTGATGACGCCGCTTATATCACCGGTGAAACCCTGCATGTTAATGGCGGGATGTACATGGTGTAATCAATTTGTCGTGAGATCTGTTCAAATTTGCGATAGTACGCCGAAGTTTGGCACATTTCGTGGTTTGACCAGCGGCAAGCTACTTGCAAACTCCAGTCAATTGAATAAACTACCCCAACCAGACGCAATAGCGTATTTTTAAAGGAAAATTCAGGTCATGAGCAACATCGAAGAACGCGTAAAGAAAATCATCATCGAACAACTGGGTGTTAAAGAGGAAGACGTTAAGAACGCTGCCTCCTTCGTCGACGACCTGGGCGCTGACTCTTTGGATACCGTTGAACTGGTAATGGCGCTGGAAGAAGAATTCGATACCGAAATTCCTGATGAAGAAGCCGAGAAGATCACCACTGTTCAAGCGGCTATCGACTACATCACCGCTAATCAGGAATAAGTTCCTGTTCTGAAAGAAGCGGCCCAAGGGCCGCTTCTTTTATGTTTACTCCCTCTCAAAACACCTCTCGGAGACTACCTCAGTGTCAAAACGCAGAGTCGTGGTGACCGGCCTGGGGATGCTTTCCCCGGTGGGTAACACTGCCGAATCCAGCTGGCAAGCCCTGCTCAACGGGCAGAGCGGTATTTCCCTCATCGACCATTTTGATGCCAGTGAGTATGCGACCCGTTTCGCAGGCCTGGTCAAAGGGTTCGATCCCGAACAATACGGCATCAACCGCAAAGAAGCCCGCAAGATGGATCTCTTCATCCAGTACGGCGTGGCGGCGGGTGTGCTGGCGCTGGATGATTCCGGCCTCGTCATCAACGAAGAGAACGCAGAGCGGGTTGGCGTGGCCATCGGCTCCGGCATCGGCGGCCTGGGGCTCATCGAGCAGAACCACAGCAGCCTCGTCAATGGTGGCCCGCGTAAGCTGAGCCCCTTCTTCGTGCCATCCACCATCATCAATATGGTGTCCGGGCATCTCTCCATCATGAAGGGAATGCAAGGTCCGAACATCGCAGTGACCACCGCCTGCACCACCGGCACCCACGCCATCGGCATGGCCGGTCGCATGATCGCCTACGGTGATGCGGACGTGATGGTTGCCGGCGGCACAGAGAAGGCTTCCACTCCCATGGGGATGGGTGGCTTCGCGGCGGCCAAGGCACTCTCTACCCGTAACGACGAGCCCCAGAAGGCGAGTCGCCCTTGGGACAAGGATCGCGACGGCTTCGTGCTGGGCGATGGTGCCGGGGTGCTGGTGCTTGAAGAGTACGAACACGCCAAGGCGCGCGGTGCCAAGATTTATGCCGAACTGGTCGGCTTTGGCATGAGCGGTGATGCCTATCACATGACGGCGCCTCCCTCTGACGGGAATGGCGGTGCTCGTGCCATGAAGAACGCCATCAAGGATGCCGGCATCGCTCCCGAGCAGATCGGTTACATCAATGCCCATGGCACTTCCACCCCGCTGGGTGATGTGGCCGAGTTGCGCGGCATGAAGCAGGTGTTTGGTGAGCATGCCAAGTCGCTGATGATCAGCTCCACCAAGTCGATGACCGGCCACCTGTTGGGTGCCGCTGGTGCCATCGAGGCGATCATTACAGTGCTGGCGCTGCGCGACCAGATGGTCCCACCGACCATCAACCTGGACAATCCGGACGAGGAGTGCGATCTGGATCTGGTGCCTCATGTGGCCAAAGCCGGTCAGTTTGAGTATGCCCTGTCCAATTCGTTTGGTTTCGGCGGCACCAATGGCTCCCTGATCTTCAAGCGCGTATAATTCGCTCTGGGCGGCTTTCTCAGCAAAGAATCGGGCCCGATACCCTGGTATCGGGCCTTTTTTATCAAAGGGACACGCATGTTGATCAATGGAGTGCCAACAGAAGCCTTATCCGCCAAGGATCGTGGCCTGGCATATGGCGACGGCCATTTCACCACCATGCTGGTGAAACAGGGGCAGGTTGTCTGGTGGCCGGCCCATCTGTCTCGTCTGCAACATGCCAGCGCCAGACTCGGTTTCGCGGAATTACCCTGGGACAAGCTGGCCACTGAGGTGGCGCAATTGGCGACAGGGCAGACGCAGGCTGTCGTGAAGGTCGTGTTGACCCGTGGTAGCGGTGGCCGGGGCTATGATGGCGCCGATTGTCACTCACCGACCCGCATCGTCTCCCTGGGGGATTACCCGGGCCATTACCAGGGCTGGCAGCAGGATGGCATCGCGGCGCTGGTCTGCCAGCAACAACTCGGTGACGCCCCCATGTTGGCGGGGCTCAAGACCCTGGGGCGGCTGGAGCAAGTTTTATTGAAAAGCGAACTTGCCGCACGGGGTGGAGTCGAAGGTATAGTATTGAACAGCCGTGGATTTCTGGTAGAAGGAGTCAGCGCAAATCTGTTTTGGCGTCGTGGTAAAACGGTGTTCACACCGGATCTCTCCCGCGGGGGGGTCGACGGCATCATGCGCAGGCGTGTGATGATGATGCTTAAACACATGGGCATTGAACTGCGTGTCGTGGAGGCTCCGCTGGAGTCACTGTGGCAGGCCGAGGAAGTATGGCTGACCAATACCCTGATGGGCATAGTGCCGCTGATCCGCATCGGCGATCAGGCCTATCCCAATCCGGTATTGAGCCGTCGTTTACAGGAGCGTTTGGTCATTGAAGTTTAATCGGCTTTACACCCTGCTCGCGGGGGCTGCCCTGTCGGTTGCCGTCGCCGGGGGCTATGTATATTACAAATGGCAAGAGGTGGAGACCCTCACCAACAAGGGGCCGACGCGCCTCTTCACCGTCGAGAAAGGCGCCCACGCAGCGCGCCTGATTGCCGAGCTGGGGGAGGGGGACACCAGTCCCTGGGCGGTGCGTCTCTGGTTGCGAGGCCATCCCGAACTGGTGGCCATCAAGTCCGGTACCTATGAAATCAAGGAAGGGGCTCCGCTCAAGGAGACCCTCTCCCTGTTCGCCTCTGGCAAGGAGTTTCATTTCAGCCTCACCTTCGTCGAGGGTTCCCGCTTCGAGGATTGGCGCAAGCAGATCGAAGGGGCTCCCTATCTGGAGCGGCTGACGGTGGAGCAGAGCGAAGCCGATCTGGCCCAGGAGCTGGGTATCGACAACGGCAAGCTGGAAGGCTGGTTCCTGCCAGAGACTTATGCTTACACTACTCATGCCAGCGATATTTCCATCTTGCGCCGTGCCTATCAAGACATGAAGGCCTTCCTGCAGGAGAGCTGGGAAAAGCGTCAGGCCAACCTGCCTTACAAGAGCCCTTACGAGGCGCTGATCATGGCCTCTATCATCGAAAAAGAAACCGGCCAGCCGGATGAGCGGGCGCAGATCGCCTCGGTGTTCGTCAATCGCCTGCGCCTTGGCATGAAGCTACAGACCGATCCCACCGTTATTTACGGGGTCAAAGACAGGTACGATGGCAACATCCGCCGCAGCGATCTGACCGATGTGAACCCCTACAACACCTATGTGATCGATGGCTTGCCGCCGACCCCCATCGCGATGCCGGGCAAGGCCTCCATCGAGGCGGCGCTCAACCCCAAGCCGACCGACTATCTCTACTTTGTCGCCAAGGGGGGCGGGGCCCACTACTTCTCCAAGACCCTCGATGAACACAATAGAGCGGTTCGCGAATTCATATTGAAGAAACCCTAATGTCAAAATTTATCGTAATTGAAGGATTGGAAGGCGCGGGGAAGAGCTCTGCGGTGCGGTACGTCACCGACTACCTGCATGCCCACGGCATCGAGCGGATCGAGTGTACCCGTGAACCGGGTGGCACCCCCCTGGCCGAACGGATGCGCGCCATCGTCAAAGAAGTCCACGATGAGCGCCTCACCATCGAGGCCGAACTGCTGCTGATGTATGCCTCCCGGGTACAGCTGGTCGAGACCCGGATCAAGCCCGCCTTGGCAGAGGGTTGCTGGGTGGTGGGGGACAGGCACGATCTCTCCTCCCAGGCCTATCAGGGCGGCGGTCGCGGCATCGACGCCACGCTCATCGGCGCTATCAAGCAGGCGGTGCTCGGTGACTTCAAGCCGGATCTGACGCTCTATCTCGACATCGATCCTGCCATCGGTTTGCAGCGTGCCCGTCATCGCGGCGAGCTGGATCGCATCGAGCTGGAGCAGCTCGGTTTCTTCGTGCGCACCCGCGCCCGTTATCTGGAACTCGCGGCAGCAGACGACTCCATCAAGGTGATCGATGCCGGGCAAACGCCTGAGCAAGTCAAGGCCGCCATCGAGGCGGCCCTCGGCCACTACCTGGCGAACGAGTCCTCATGTATCCCTGGCTGATCCCGGACTGGCAAAACTTAAGCCAAAGTGCCCAACGTGGTCGCCTCGGCCACGCCTGGCTGCTGCTCGGCGATCCCGGTCTTGGCAAGGAGCAGTTGGCCGAGCGGCTGGCGCGGTTGCATCTTTGTCAGCAGCCGGTGAGAGGTGAACCCTGCGGTCAGTGTCACTCCTGTCAGTTGCTGGACAAGGGACACCATCCGGATCTCGGTACCCTCGGTGCCGACAGCAAGACCATAGGGGTCGAGGCCATCCGCGAGATCTGCACTCGCCTGCAGAGCACGGCCCAGCTCGGTCGCGGCAAGGTGGTGATCATTCCGGATGCGGAGCGCATGACCGAGTCCGCCGCCAACGCCTTGCTGAAAACCCTGGAAGAGCCGGCCGGCGACAGTCTGTTGCTGCTGATCGCCTCCAGGGTTTCCCGCCTGCTGCCCACCATTCTCAGCCGTTGTCACAAGCATGTCTGTCAGCTGCCGGCGGAGGGGGAGACACTGCGCTGGCTGAGTGAACAGGGTCATCAGGCCACTCAGGCCCAGGTGCGGATCTGCCAGGGGGCGCCGCTGCGGGTGCTTCGTTATCTGGAAGATCAGCAAGATGGCGCGCGCCGGACCCTGCTGGAGAGCTTCGTCTCCTTGTCACAGACCCCGACTCGTGCGGCCAGCGTCTGCGCTCAACTGGGAGAAGACAGCCAGGTACGGCTGCACTGGTTGCAACTGTTTTTATGCGATGCCCTCAAGACCCAGGCCGGTTGTGGTCACCACCAATTGGCGATGCCGGATCTGACGGCCCTCAGCCAGCAGCTGGCCGAGCGTCACTCCAGTGAAAAATTGCTGGAGGCGGAGCAGCAGCTCGTCGCCCTGAAGGTGGCCTGCCAGCCGGGCCAGCTCTCCAACCCCACCATTCATCTGATGAACTGGCTTAATCGCTGGTTGTGAGATCGATTAAGAAGCAAACAAGCAAGGTTATGTATGTTACTCGTTGATTCCCATTGCCACCTCGATCGCCTCAGCTATGGCAGCAAGCAAACCGACATGGCGGCAGTGCTGGCCAAGGCGGCGGCGCAGAATGTGGGATATTTTTTGTGCGTGAGTGTGACCCAGGCACAGTTCCCGACCATGATGGCGGCGATCGCCCCTTACCCCCAGGTATTTGCCTCCTGCGGGGTACACCCGCTTAATCAGGATCCTGGTGTGGATGCCGTGCTGCTGCTGACTCAGGCAGCCGATCCCCGTGTCGTTGCCATCGGCGAGACAGGCCTGGATTACTTCTACTCGCCGGAAAACAAAGAGGTGCAGCAAGCCTCCTTCCGCGAACATATCCGGGTGGCGCGGGCGCTGAACAAACCCCTGATCATCCATACCCGGGATGCTCAGCAGGATACCCTGCAGATCATGCGCGAAGAGGCGGCAGATAAAGTGGGTGGTGTGCTGCATTGCTTCACCGAATCCCTCGAGATGGCGGAGGCCGCCATGGCGATGGGTTTCTATATTTCCATCTCCGGCATCGCCACCTTCAAGAATGCCACTGCCTTGCAGGCCGTGGTCAAGGCGCTGCCCCTCGAGCGGCTGCTGGTCGAAACCGACTCTCCTTATCTCGCCCCCATTCCATACCGGGGCAGGGAGAACGAGCCGGCCTTCGTGCGAAACGTGGCCCAGTTCATCGCTGACCTTCGTCAGATGCCGCTGGCGGCATTGGCCGAGGCCACCAGCCACAACTTCTTCGAGCTGTTCAAGCTGGCAAAAAGATGACCAACAAGGCCCCTGGAAATGGGGCCTTTTTATTTCTTATTATCAGCATAACTTACCATGCGAACTCTAAAAACAAAGGTCGTTATCTCTAACTTTCCGATGGATCATAGCAGCTCTGATCCTGATTATTGGTGTAATAGAACAGACAATGCTGAGGTTGTATTGCGGATGCCAAGGGGGTTAAAACCAAGACTTTATAAGTATCGATAATATTCATTATCGATACTTGATGGATCTGAAAGATCCTGTAAGATCTTCCGAAACTTCGCATAGAATCATCAACTTAAGTGGCCTATCCAACCATTCAAAACCCCGCTCACCAGTCATTGCAGGCGGTGTTCGATCCTCAGCTCAATAGCCGCGCCAGGCGCTTCTTGCGCAGTGCCAAGGCGGACTCCACCCTCAATGCCTATGAGGCAGATACCCGTATCTTCGTCTACTGGTGCCAGCTGCAGCAGCTGGATCCGCTGCAAACTACCCATCACGACATCATGAATTTCCTGGCGGATCAGGCCGATGGCATCCTTGCCGACTGGGTATGGCTGGACAAGCAAGAGGGGAAGGGGGAGCTGCGCAATGGCGAGCCGCGTAAACCCGCGACCCTGGTGCGGCGACTCGCCGGCATTCGTTATGCCTTCAAGCAGAAGGGCATTCATCCCATGCCGACCGAACATGCGGAGATCAAGGAGATGATGCGCGGCATAGTGCGGCTCGGCGATAATCGAAAACGCAAGACGGGGGCCCTGACCCTGCAGCCGCTCATTCGGGTGCTCGACGACATCGATACTTCAACTCTGGCGGGACTGCGGGATCATACCCTGCTGCTGCTGATGTTCAGCGGTGCCTTGCGCCGTTCGGAAGCCGCCCGTATCGAGGTGAGCGATCTCGATTTTGTGGGTCAGGGGATAAGGCTTCGCCTCAAGCCGAGCAAACATCAGCTCCACGAGACCGAAATTGCACTCATCCCCGGCAAACAGTATTGCCCGGTGTCGGCGCTGGCCAACTGGCTCAAGAAGAGCCGGATCGGCGAGGGGCCGCTGTTTCGCCGCATGAACCGCTGGGGTCAACTCATGCCTGAGCCACTAGGACCTCAGGGCATCAACCTGATGATCAAGCGGCGCACCGGCCAGGTCATCGACGATCTCTATGTCAGTGGCCACAGCCTGCGTCGAGGTTTCATCACCTCGGCCGTCACCGCCGGCAAACCCATGAACAAGATCATCGAGGTGACACGGCACAAAGACATGCGTACCCTGCAGGAGTACTTCGACGACGCGCACAAGTTCTCCGATCATGCGCTGGATGGGCTGCTTTAAGATAACCGCGTCACCATATTTTTTATGTTAAATACCATCTCATTGTTTTGTTGTTCTTTTTCCCTTACCCGATCCGGTGAGGGAGTAGGGCACTTCCTCGAAGAAGAATTCACAGTGAGAGATAACATCTGCATTAATCGAGAAAAGCACGGTCATATGAGCCAGGAAAACCAGGAAATAACCAAGCACTCGGATGCACAAGACAACGCCGAGCGACAACGTCAACACGTGAAGCGCAAGCAGGAAACCCACAGCCGGTTGCAGTGCTGGATCAGCAATCGTCACGCCGAGCGACTTCATGAACTCGGCCAGCATCTGGAAGACAGTCAGGCCTCGCTCATCGAGCAGGCGATCGACTTGCTCTATCGCCATGAGCTGGTGCCTGCACGTCTGCCTGAGACAGAGAGTGCCGAGCTCATCGACGAGCAGGCATAAAAAAAGCCAGGTACGAATTCCTTGTACCTGGCATAGGGGAATTGGCTCCTTGCAGAGCCGTGCGCTAACCGGTGTGCAGATAACCCTAAGCTTAGACAAGGCGCGAGGCATTTCAAGATCTGACTAAAAGTTCAACCAGAGTGGAGGTTTTTCAGACTCGAACAGGTGTTGGGCAGAGGACGATAAGGCACCCGACCCATGCAGCGGCGCCCTCGATGTGACCACCGCCTCATGGGATCAGCTCAACTGTTGAACAGGTTGTTGTCGCGCACCAGCTCACGGGGCAGGGCATTCTTGATGCGGCTGCCGACCCATTTTCCCATCCCCAGCGGATATCCCTGATAGCGGACTATCACCTCGCCCGAGCCAGACTCCAGCTCAGGCCAGACATCCCGTCCCATCATGAATTCCCGCGCATTGGCGACATCCAGCTCGACGCACCCCCGGGTGGCCAGGCCACCATAGGCCAGTGCCCATTCGTGGGTCAGCCGATAACCCTTCTTGAAGGTTTCCGCCAGCTTGATGCCGATGCGATCGAAGCGCAGCTTGCCCTGTACCTGCTCAAATAGCGTGGGGAACAGCCAGATCTCGTCGTTGCGACCAAACAACTGCCCCTGCGGGATCAGGCCGAAGGCCACCTCAATCTCAGCCAGCATGGGCTCGGCCTCTTTGGCCGGCAACGGGGAGAAGGGGAACTTGCCGAGTTTACCCGGCTTGAACATGGTATTGGCCACCGAGTGGTGCTTGCGCAACCGCGCGACGAAGAAGCCTTCGCTGTCGAAGATCTGGGGCCAGACGTGCAAATAGCCTTCCTCGGTGCAGGCCTGCCCGGCGCCAGGGAACAAGTCCGCCAGCGAGTCGAAACTCAGGGCATCGCCGAACTTGTCCAGCAGTGACTGGCAGACGTCCTGATTCTCCTGGGCGCTCAAGGTGCAGGTGGAATAGACCAGCACGCCGCCCGGTTTCAAGGCATGAAAGGCGCTTTCCAGCAGCCCCTGCTGCACGGCGGCAATCTCATCGATGCTCTCTATGCTCCAGTTGCGCAGGGCGTCTTCATCCTTGCGCACCGTGCCTTCCCCCGAGCAGGGGGCATCGAGCAGGATGGCATCGAAAGTCTCGGGCAACCACTGGCCGAACACCTTGGCATCGAAGTGGGTCATGCCCACATTGGTCACACCGCAGCGCTGAATGTTGGCGCTGAGTACCTTGAGCCGGCTGCTGGAGTATTCATTGGCAACCAGCATGCCCTGATTATCCATCAGCGCGGCGATCTGAGTGGTCTTGGAGCCCGGCGCCGCCGCCGCATCCAGCAGCATACCGTCCCGCTTGACCTTGTCGCTCGCAAACAGCGCCGCCACCGGCAGCATGGAGCTGGCCTCCTGGATGTAGAAGAGCCCGCAGAGGTGCTCGGCAGTGTTGCCAAGGGGCACGCTCTCATCCTCGCGAGTCAGCCAGAACCCGGTTTCGCACCAGGGCACGGGCTCAAGCTGCCAGCCCAGTGGCTGCATCTTCGCCACAAAGTCAGGCACCGCAATCTTGAGGGTGTTGACCCGGATGCTGCGCCTAAGCGGTCGCCGACAACTCGCCACAAACTCATCCATGGAAAGGTTGGCCGGCATGATGGCCGCAATATGGCGCAGGAAGTGATCGGGAAGGTAGGTGTTGTCGTGCACTGTGCAATCTCGCAGACCCAAAATAGGGGCGATATCTTACCACATACCGGCCGTTTTCCTCAGGGAGCTTTCACGATGTGATGCGCGCCAGCCTATAAAAAACCGGCCACAAGGCCGGTTTATCTATGTGAGCCAAGGGACTCAGGGCTGGATGCGGGGGCTCCACTCCAGCCACTCCTTCTCCGCCTTGCCATGGAGCAGATAGCTGTGGCCCGCCTTGACGGTCGGCCCCATCTCCCGCTCCGGGGTGTTGAAGGCGATGCCGCCGGTCAGCAGACTCTGCACGGTTTCCACCTCTATGGTGCCGCCGGTCAGGCCGATATCCGCCTTGACGCCGGAGACATTCCAGAAGCGGCTGTTGGCCCGCACCAGGTGGGCATATTCTGCGTCGATGCTTACATCGATCAGCACCTCGCTGCCATCCCGGGCCAGCGCTACCCTGGTGACGCTGCCGACCATCAACTTGCGAAACAGCAGAGGGCTGCCGACGCTGATGCCGCTGACCGAGGGGCTCTTGAGGGTGAGCGCCAGCCCGATGGGGCCACTCTGACTCAGAGGGAAGCGCTCCCGCCCTGCACCTTGACCCGGGCTGGCCTCGATGAAGGCCCCCTTGATCAGGGTGTCGAGGTGGGCGACACCGCCGAGGCCGAGCTTGGCCTGCACCAGGGTAAAGCGGGCACCGGTCTGCAGGAAACGAGCTGCGTACTGCTCGTCCAGCTCGGCCTTGAAGCTCACCTGACCGAGGGACGGATCCAGCTCGACCTGCTCCACCTTGCCGATATCGACCCCTCGGTAGCGGATGGGGCTGCCGACGCCGAGCCCGGGATTGCTATCGGCGGTCAGCGTCAGGCTGCGCACCCGGATCTTGGCTTGCTCCTTGTTGTCGAACAGCTGATGACTGCTGCGGTTGGTGCCAAGTTGGTCAAACTCGATGGCCCCGCGCAGCAAGGTGGCGAGGTTACCCATCTTGACCTGGATCCCATCCAGCCGGATCTTGCCATCGATGGCCGCCTTCTTCCAGAACTGGGGCTGTTGCTTGAGCAGGGGCGCATAGATGGCGTTAATCTCCAGCGTGATCTCGACGCCGCGGGCATCCGCCTTGAGCGCCTTGACCGAGCCTGCCTCCAACCCCAGATAGAGCACGGGAGAGCCGATGCCGATGCCATCGGCCTGCTCGGCGCGCAAGACCCAGGGTTGTGGTTTGGCATTGCGACTGCCAAGCAAGGCCAGTTCCTGGCTGGGGTAAAGGCGGTCAATGCGCTCGCCGCTCGGCACCTGGACCAGCTTGATCCCGCCCGCCAGCCAGGCACTCGCCGGGCTGGACTCCACCTTGATACCGCTCAGGTCGGCGGCAATCTGCAGCGGTGCAGCCCGATAGAAGCGGGCCCGCGTCAGCAGGGGGCGATACGCCTCGCTCACCTGCAACTCGATGCTCGCGTTGCCGCTGGCATCGAGCGTCAGCTGTCCCACCTGGCCAATCTGCAATCCCTTGAACAACAGCGGGGCCCCTTCGCTCACCCCGGCGAGATCATCCGCCTGCAGGGTCAGCTTGATGCCACCAGGCTGCGCCTGATCCGTCAGCATCATGGTCCTCACCCGGTCGCCCGCCACATAATCGAGCCGGATGGCGGGCCCGGCCAGCAGACGATCCGCATGTTTGAGTCCGGTCGGGGAGAGTGACACCGTCTCCCAGACGAGGCGGCTCTTGCCGGTCACTCGAAACGCCTGCTCCGGATTGATCAGTGCCGTGACGAACCGGCCCTGTTCGGTCAGGCGAATGGGATCAACCCGGCCAATCTCGATGCCTTCATAGAGGATCGGCATCCCTTCCTTGATGGGCAGGGCGCCCGCCTGGATATTGATGCGCTCACCCCGCGCCGCCTCGGCCAGCCCCTTGTAGAGAGTGAAGGTCTGTCCCTTCTCCGGTAACGGGGAGTCCTTGGGAGAGTCAAAGGCGATGCCGCCGCTCAGTATGGAGGCGAGGCTGCCCGCTTCGACGCTGACGCCGGCCAGGCTGAAGGAGCCCTTGATGCCGCTGATGTTCCAGAAGCGGGTATCGGCCTTGATGAGGTGCTCGAAGCGCGGCTCTATCACCAGATCCAGGATCACATTCTGGTTATCCTCACCCAGACGAGTGTTGATGACGCTGCCCACTTCGATGCCACGGAAATAGATCTTGGCGCCGATGCCGACCGATCCCAGCGAGTCGGCGGTCAGATGCAGGGTGCGCCCCTGGGCCTGATAACCGGGGGGAGGGCCATCGACTGCATCGAACTCCTCCTCCAGCGGCCTGTTCTCCCGTCCCGGCTGCAGGTTGATGTAGTTGCCGGAAACCAGGGTATCGAGGCCGGAGATCTCCGTCAGGGACGCCTTGGGGCTCACCAGCCAGAAGTCGGAGCCCTTGCGAATGAGCGGACGGGCGCGGCTGTCGACCTTCACCAGCACAGCTATCTTGCGACCATCCGCCGCCAGTGCCAGCTCCTGTACCACCCCTATGGCCACCCCCTGGTAGCGCAGCTGGGTCTTGCCCGGCAAGATACCGTTGCCCTGGGCAAAGTTGATACGGATGAGCTGGCCACGGGTTGCCACCTGCTGATAGATAAAGCCACCGGCCAGCAAGAGGGCGATGACAGGCAACAACCAGACCGGCGACAGCCAGCGGCGCTTCTCGATGACGGGTTCAGCCCCGATCATATCGACTCCTTAGACAATGAATGTGCAAATGAAAACCAACAGAGCGAGGCACCATCAGCGGGCCTCTTTGTCCCACAATAGCCGGGTATCCAGCATGCGGGCCGACATCATGGTGAGCAGCACCACGCAACCGAAGGCGGTCGCACCCGGCCCCGCCAGCACGTTGAGCAGCACGCCGCGATCCACCAGGGCCATCATCAACGAGATGACGAACAGGTCCAACATGGACCAGCGACCGATGAAATCGATGATGCGATACATGATGAGCTGACGCCTGCGCCGCACCGGCTTGGCCCGTTGCAACTGCCAGCAGATCCAGCCCAGCCCCAGTATCTTGCCGACCGGCACCACTATGCTCGCCAGGAACACTATGGTGGCGATGCCGGACATGTGGCTGTTATAGAGCGAGATGATGCCGCTAAAAATGGTATCGGATTGCAGCAGCCCCTTGGTGTAAAAATGGGTGATGGGCAGCAGGTTCGCCGGCAGCAGCATGAAGGTCGCCAGCGCCAGCAAGCCCCAGGAGCTGGCGAGGGAGCGGGGGATGCGCATCTGCAATTTGCTGTGACAGCGAGGACAGACGGTGCCTGCTTGATAGCGCACCAGCAGGCCACAGGTGTGACAACCGCACAGCCCCTGTTCACGGGCGCTGATCATGATTGGGCTCCTCCATGGGGACCTGCTCCCAGTAGGGGGCGGGATCGAACAGGATCAACAGGGCGAGAGTGAGCAGCATCAAACAGCTCAGGCTCAGAAAGCCCCCTCCAAAGCGCACATCCGCGATATCGACCAGTTTGAACAGGGACACCAGCAAGCTGGCGATATAGACCTCCAGCATGGCCCAATGACGAAACACGGCCACCGCCTTCAGCGTCAGGGGCAAGATGTGCCAGCGCTTTGCGAGACCGGAGGCGAGGGCAAAGATGCCGAGCAGCAGCCCCATCGGCGCCAGTGCGCCGCACCACAATACCAGCGCCGCGACCAACAGCTCGTTCTCCCGCGCCAGCAACACTATGCCCTTCATCATGTTGGCATCGGTGTTGACGCCCGCCAGGCGCACATAGAGCAGGGGTTCGAAGAAGGCGGAAGGCAACAACAACAAACCGGTGAGGGTCAGTGCCATCAGGTGAGAAGGGCGAAAGGCGTAGCGTCCATACAAATGCTGATGACAACGGGGACAATGGGCGTGACGGCGCAGCGGCAGCAACTTGCGTTCGATCAGCAAGTCGCAAGCCGGGCAGACGATCACGGTGCGGGGATCCGACATACGATTCAACCTGTTGAAGGAATTGATAAAATTTACCCTAAAACCGGTTCTCTGTCTTGCCCGGCACGGCCTGCCGCCAAGAAAACCCCGATTGCTTCTCCCAGTGGACGGAAAAATCGGCGCCTCATCTCGCTTGAGATGAGGCCGTTGCTGTGAAGAGGACCTGGATACCGCTGCGGACTCTGAAGCTGCTACCTGGCTGTTATTTGCAATACTGTATATACGTACATATAATTGTGGTCACTATCATGAGGAGGACGCCGTATGGCCGTTGAGATCAAGTATGTTGTGGTGCGTGGGGGAGTGGAAAAGATGACCTTTGCCAGCAAGAAAGAGGCGGATGCCTATGACAAGCTGCTGGATACCGCCGATGAGCTGATGACCTTGCTGGCCGGTGCACCGGTTGAACTGACGTCCGAGCAGCAAGAGAGCCTGGCCTTCTACCTGGCCGAGCAGCGGGATCTGCTGCAAAACCTGCTGCGGGGCGGAAAAGGGCAGGGGACAAGCCCCAAAGAGGAGAAGATTGATGCTGAAAATAGCGATAAACCCAAAGGAAAATCCCTGAAGAGCGTGGCCTGAAAAGAAGAGGGGGAGACTGCCTAAGTGCAGTCACCCTGCCTTTAATATTCAACTTTCAGCATTATTAACCAATTTAATTTCTATTTACCCCGAGATTTTTCCAACCAAACTGCATATTAAGTGAATATATTCATCCATCACTGCACTCAAAAACTGAGCCAAGGGTGCGTCCTGAGCGAGCTAAGTGCATTGATGACATGCCCCATCTCGCTGTATCAACACCCTCACTTCAGACAACCATAACCACAAGCACCCATATGACCCATCTGCCACTTCCGCCCGCCATGCCGCTATTCGATAGCCTGCTCCATCTGGAGGGGGGGAACCCTCAAGTCAACCAATATCTGGCCAACCTCAGCATGGGCGACGTACCCGATGCGGGCCTCGTCTATGAGCTGGCCGTCGACTGGTTGCTGGAGCAGCGCCACAGTGAAAACAACTACAAGACCTATCGCAGCGAGCTGACCACCTTCCTGCATTGGAGCTTCGCCGAGATGGCCATCAGCCCGAAGGATCTCACCAGGCGGATCATGATGCGTTATCTCGACTATTGTCAGGCGCCACCGCCGGCGCTGATCGCCTATCGAAACGTGGCCCAGTTCGTGCTCGACAAGGAGTGGGGAGAGCGGCTGCCCAACCCCCAGTGGCGACCCTTTCTGGGCAAACGGGAGCTGGGCCTTGAGCTGCCTTACCGCCTGAGCGATCAGGCCATGAAGACCAAACTCGCCATCCTGTCGGCCTTCTTCCAGTTTCTCGTCCAGGAAGAGTACATGGACCGCAACCCGGCGCTCTTGTTGCAAAGAGTGAAAAAGCCGCTCCACCAGGAGACCGATGAGCAGACCCAGGCCTTCACCGAACTGCAGTGGTCCTATGTGATGCAGGCCGCCGAGCAGCTCGCCAGCGAGCACCCGGCCCAGCATGAGCGCAGCCGTTTTCTCATCTGCCTGATGTATGCCTGTTATCTGCGGATCTCGGAAGTAGCGGCCAGGCCCGGTTTCAGCCCCGTCATGGATCAGTTCCGCCGCGACGGCAAGACAGGTGTCTGGGGCTATTACATCCCTCGCAGCAAGGGCGGCAAGCGGCGCACCGTGGCTGTTTCCCAAGCCTTGCTCGATGCTCTGAAACGCTACCGTACCTTCTTGGGGCTGTCGCCACTGCCAACGCCGAATGAGCAGACCCCCCTCTTCGTGCGCCACAAGGCGGCGGCCCATGGACGGCAGCAGGGAGAGCTCAATGCCAACCTCGGGATCCGCCAGTTACGCGAGCTGGTCATGGCGGTGCTTGAGCAGGCGGCCGTGTTGGCCGAGCTGGATGGCTTTGCCCAGGACGCGGCCGAGATGCGCAACCTGACGCCACACTCCATCCGCCACACCGGCATCACCCACGACATCAACCTCAATGGTCGACCACTGTCCCACGTGCAGGCCGATGCGGGACACGACAGCATCGACACCACCTCCAAATATCTGCACACCGGCAACAGCGAACGCCACGAGAGTGCGAGCCACAAGCCCCTCGATCACCTTTCTGGACATGAATGAAATCGCCATCAACCGGACAGATCATAAAAAGCACCATTATTTATCGGTCGGATCCGCAGTGACGACGATACCACCAGGATCGCTCCTCCACTCATATCAGCGCACATAATAGGGCGCTGTTCAGACAGCCATCTAAACCCGTATAGAGCAACTCAACGTTCTCACCGGTTTGAAGGTGCTGTCCCAATAGGCCGCCAATCTGGGGCCATCTTCTAAAAGGAGGAAATGGGTTGGAAAAATGGCGCCCGGTCTACAAGTGGCATATGAAGACTGGGCTGCTGTGGGGGGGCGGTTTTCTGCTGGCATGATGCTCGATGGAAGTAAGAATGAAGCGTTGTCGACCATTCTGGTAACACAACCGGCGAAACAGGAGAAGTCTCGTTGCCGGGGCAAGAAGCCCAGAATTCAAAGATGAGTTGGCCCCGAAGGAAAATCACCATAGGATAATACTGACTGGACAATCAAAAGAATTTGCAATGCCCATTTTTCAAGTAGTGATCGCGTCAGGACTACAAAAAATCCCGTTTGAGATGGTGTCAAGCCAGACACCCACCGCAAAACAAGCAATAGCCTATTTCCTGAATAGCGAACTGCGTGACCAGCTTTGCACTCCCAATATCAAAAGCACCCAGTTATTTTTGTTTGAACTCAAGCAAGTTGAATGTGTTTGAAGTAGAGAACGCCTCTTTTCCTATTCCCTTCTGCTGGTTTCCGTCCATACCTCGCGGCAAATCCAGCCCATATAACCCAGGAGCTAGCGCCCCCTTTCCCAGCAAAACCGGCTTTTAAGGCTTTCCAGACTTGAGGGGAGGGCAGCGCCACTACGCCGCACGGTTTTTCCAGGCGCAGCCCCCCGGGGGGTAATACGGGGGGAATTCAATCCTCACATGCTCAACTCAGCCACGGGGCAGGGGTGTTATCTCTAACTTGTTGAAAAAACTATCATCAGGGGCTTGGCTTTTGAACAACGCCCCCAATATCCGTATGGAGCATGTCGCTCCGCGATCGTGAGGAATTTAAGATGAATGTTGGTGATACCGTGCGCTTGAAAAGTGGTGGCCCGTTGATGACGGTCAATGAGGTTCAATCCGATTCTCGCGTGATCTGCGTTTGGCACAATGGTACGCGATATGAGTACGAGGCCTTTAAGGTCGGCATCTTGGCACTTGAATCCAGTCCTATCTGATACCTACATTGATGCCGATAAATCCAGTTATCGGCGTTAAAAATCAAGGGGCCTTTTGGCCCCTTTGCAATTTACGATGGCATCTCTCACGATTAGGCTAGTACAGTGTCTGACATTTGAACTATGAGAAAAATTTTCAATGAAAACAGTAGAGTTCCTCCAATACACATTACAGCCAGGTACTGGCAATGGCTTTCATCAGGTCATGCTAAACATCAGTGTGCCTCTACATCAGGCGGCAGGAATTGATGTAGTCACTCACGGTCAGTCTGAGCATGACCCAGACAGTTATCTTTTGGTTCGAGCATTTGGGGGCCCTGAACAGCGGGTGCAATCTTTGAATGAGTTTTACCAAAGCGATGCTTGGCGCAAAGGCCCCAGGGAGGAAATCATCAACAGCATCTCTGTTAGTGTGATGTCAGTTATGTCGATGGAATCGGCCACTATCGATGCTCTGCGTCAGACCTTGTATACCCCCAATCCTGACTGCGCATAATGTATATTATGTTAAATTACGAATGCTTGTTTCCTGTTCCCGCTAATCGAACTGTGTATAATGGAAACAATTGATCCTATCCCCGACCGGATGTCTTAAGTGGCTGAATTAACATCAGAACAATTAAAACCCGCTTTTACGATTGAGCAGTTTCCCACGCTCAGCGAGCTCGAACCCATCCCTTTCGCAGCCCTGCAACCCAGAGCCATTTCTGGCATCAAGCGCCTGGCCAGTTTTGATGGCGACTGCCCAGTCATGCTGCTCAATGGTTTCCCTGGCGCAGATTATGAAAATGTCTGCCAGACGCTGATCGCCGCCTCCAATGGCAAGGATGGTGACCTGTTCGACCTCTGCTACACCGAAAACCTCAACAACCCGTTCAAACCTATCTGGTTGCGCCTGCAGCCCGGCACCGGGTTCGAGTTTTGCGAGATGGTTGGCGAGCTGCTCAAGCTGATGAGTCATCACCTGGATGCTGAACGTCTGGTCACCAGGATCATTCGCAAGCAGGAAAATGACCCCAAGATCGTGGATTTTCTCTCCGATCTGGCGGCGCACGTGGCTCAGGGGCTCGAATTCCAGCATCCCGTGCTCATCAACCTGCTGATCCATCACGAAGAGCAGCAAGCCCCTGTCATCTATGGCCGGGACCTGAACTGGGACACCCTGTTCGGCTCCATCAATTACCAGACCGAGCAAGGCTCCGTCTACGCCAACCAGCATCTACTCGAACCCGGCCTGCTGCGTGAGGCCAACGGTGGTTACCTCATCTTGCAACTCGATGAGTTGCTGGATCAGCCCCACCTCTGGTTCAAGCTCAAGAATGCCATGCAAAAAGGCGAGCTGGACTGGAATGCCTATCAGGAAGGCAAGACCCTGACCCCCTTCTTCACCCCGGAGGCTACGCCCATCCGGTTGAAACTGATTCTGGTCGGTGATCGTCTCGAAGTAGCCGAATTCCAGATGCTGGACAGAGACATGTCCGAGCGTATCTTCCTGCGGGCCGATCTGGTGTCCGAAGTGGAGATTGACGAGGATCTGCCGGCCTTCCTGCAATACTTGGCCTGGCTGCGTCAACGCTGGAATCTGCTGGACTTCACGCCAGCCGCCCTCCTCGCCCTGTGTCGTCATGCCAGCCGCCTGTGCGACCATCAGGAGTGGCTCGCGCTCTCCGAGGTGCAACTCAGCGCCATCATGCGCATGGCCGATAGCCTGGCACGGGAGCTGGAGGCGTCTGAGGTGACCGACGAGCACATCCTGCTCGCCCTGGAGGAACAGGATTACCGCCTCAACTATCTGGTGGAGCAGTCCGATCAGGGCGTCATCGACGGCCAGATCCTGCTGCAGACCGATGGTGAGGAAGTCGGCCAGATCAACGGTCTGTCGGTCATACAGGTGGCCGGTCACCCCTACGATTTCGGTGAACCCGTGCGCCTGACCGCGACAGTGCACCTGGGAGATGGTGACGTGGCGGACATCGAGCGCAAAGCGGAGCTCGCCGGGCACATTCACGCCAAGGCGATGATGATCATCCACGGCTATCTCTCCAACAAATTTGGCGCCGAAACCCCCTCGCCGCTCTCGGCCAACCTGGTATTCGAACAGTCCTACCACGAGATAGATGGGGACAGCGCCTCCCTGACCGGTCTCTGTGCCCTGCTCTCTGCCCTCGCCCGCCAACCCATCTATCAGCACTTCGCCGTGACCGGCGCTGTCGATCAGTTTGGCAACGTGCAGGCGGTGGGCGGTGTGAACGAGAAGATCGAAGGCTTCTTCCGGGTGTGCAAGATCCACGGCATCACCGGCAAGCAAGGCATACTGCTGCCCGGCACCAACGCCCAGCAACTCAACCTGTCCGACGAGGTGATTGCCGCCGTCGAGGCCGGTCAGTTCCATATCCACCCGGTGGATCATGTGGAAGAAGCCATCGAGTTGCTGACCGGCTGCGTGGCGGGTGAACCGGACATGCCGGATACCCTGTTTGGCCGGATCCAGGAAAGGCTGGATGAACTCAATGGCTCAGGCCCCAAAAATGGACTGCTGCGCAGCCTGTTCGGCCGCCTGTTCGGCTTGTAAATGAAGAGATCGGAGTTGTTTAGCGAACAACTGTAAGCTAAATTGGCCCGGCTTTGACCCATATGAAGGATAAACAGCGTGACCCTAGATAACGACACCATTAATCCCCGCCTCTCCCTGTGTGAACAAGGCAAAGATTCGTTTACCCGCGAAGAGCTGCTTGCCTGCAGCCGTGGCGAGTTATTTGGTGAGGGGAACAGCCAACTGCCCGCCCCCAACATGTTGATGATGGATCGCATCGTCAGGATCAATGACAACGGTGGTGAACATGGCAAGGGCGAGATCCTGGCCGAGCTCGACATCACCCCGGATCTCTGGTTCTTCGACTGCCATTTCCCGGGAGACCCCGTCATGCCAGGCTGCCTGGGACTCGATGCCATGTGGCAACTGGTCGGCTTCTTCCTGGGCTGGAAAGGCGGTCCGGGCAAGGGACGGGCACTGGGCGTGGGTGAAGTGAAATTCACCGGCCAGATCCTGCCGACTGCCAAGAAGGTCACCTACAAGATCACCTTCAAGCGTGTCATCAACCGCAAGCTGGTGATGGGCATTGCCGATGGCGTGGTCGAGGTGGATGGCCGTCCCATCTACAGCGCAAGCGACCTGAAAGTGGGTCTGTTCAAGGACACCACTGCCTTCTGAATTCGGGTGGGTATGAACCAAGAAAAGGGGCCAAAGGCCCCTTTTCTTTTGCCATGATACGAGGTGGTGCAGGGATGAAGAGTGGATCTCCGCCCGGCATTGCGTCTTTCAGGACAACGTAAAGGGGCCGACACGGCCCCTTTCCTTTTGCAATGAGTGATGAAGTATCGGTTACTTCATGAAAAGGCCTGAGCCTCGCCCTTCCATGGCGTCGCGCCAACCACCAAGCCAGTGCCCTCTGGCATCCAGGCATTGGTACGGACACGCTTCTTTCTGTTTGCCGACTACGCCAGCCTGATAACCACGAGCGCGAGCTCTTTCCAGACGGTCCCGTTTCTGTCTCTTCATCATCTACGACCCTCTTCGTGGAACAAAAAAAGCGACCAAGTTTTCACCGGTCGCTTTCATCTTTACCCCAGAGGGGGAACAGGGTCAAACAAAAAATGCCATGCTATTCAGGCTCTGTGACACAAGATACTGAACTGCATTAATTTTTAATGACACCTCATTTTATCGCGGGTGACGACGCAGCCAGGCAAAAGGCAAGGCCAGCAGAGTCAACCAGAACAGGCTGCCGCCGCCACCGCCGCCTTCGCCATCCTGACCAGTCTGGTTATTGACCGGCGCGTTGCTGACGACATAGTTGGCTGGCGTGTTGCCTTGATAATCGGCCACGGCCGGTTTCAACTTGACGGCCACCACTGTGGCGTTGGCGCGATTGTTCAGATCGCTCTCACTGGCATAGCGATAGGCCGTCGCCGAGATGGTGCCGTCGGTACTGATGCCGCTGGCGTAGGCAATGTGGTAGTAATAGCCATTCTGGGCACACTGCTTGGCCCCGGCGTCATCCAGCCCACAGATCAGGTCATTGAGGTACCAGTTGTTATTCGGGGCCGCCGCGTTCAGCAGGAAAGCCTCTTGCATACGGTTGGTGCCATTGACCACTGGCTGAGTCTGGTGGCGGGAATCACGCCAGCCAACCACCATGTTGTGATCGTTGATGGCAGCAGCCTCTGAGCCTGAGCCACTGAGCGGGCTGTCTTGCATAGGGATGACTGCCGCAGTGGTCGGCGCGTCCAGATTGAATAAGAACATCTCAGTCGGCCGGTTCTGGCCCTTATTGAGGTTCCAGCGCTGATTACCGATCACATAACCATTCTTGTTGAGGCCCACTGCCCAGCTGTGCTGCAGCTTCTCATCGTCTTTTCCTGGCTCCCCTTCCGGCAACGGGATCCGCTGGGTGGCGCTCACTGTGCCGGCGTTCAGATCCAGGGTCCAGAAGCTGGCCAGGTTACGGCCATCCAGGTCGCCGGATCCCACCTCACCAGTGGAGCTGTAGCCCACCCCGTACAAGGCGCCCTTGTATTCGCCCGCACCCAGTGCCGAGGCAGTCTGCAGTACCTCATCGCGCCGATGACTATAGTCAGGGGCCTGCATCAGCTTGTTAAAGCCACCGTTGCCGTTGAGCAGCCAGAAGCTGGCCTGGGTATCGACACCCGGGCAGTAACGAAGATCGCCATACTCATCGTCATTGCCGGCGAAGCACCAGTTATAGAAATCACCGCCGACGTTATGGCGATACTGGCCGCTGGCGGCGGTCCCCGTCACCAGATACTGGCCGTTATCCAACTTCTTGATGGCCGTCGGCACGCTCAGGCTGTGAGAGCTGGTGTTATCCTTGAGCTCGACCGGATTACCGTCATTGATGACGGCGAAGGCGGTGCGCAACTTGCCGGCCATCTTGTAACCCACGCGGTCGGCGGGGGTGTCCCCCAGGCTGGTCACCAGACCATCGGTCTCGGTGCTCACCACATAACCGACATTGCTGCGCTGATCGAGGCCATCGAGGAAGTCACGGCGCCACTGATAGGCGTAGGTCGGCGTCGGACCCTCGTCCCAGAAAGTGTTGCACACGTCGTCAGACAACATGCAGCCCTGTTCGAAACTGAAACGATCGACCAGGAAGTCGGCAGATCTCACGGTCGAGAAATACTCGGCCAGGTTGTTTTTGGTATTGATCCCGATGAGGCCGCTACCATCGGCACTGATCCCGCTGGCATATCCCTTGTCAGACGCATCGACAATGGTGAAAAAGGAGCTCTGTGCCGCCTGTGCATTGAGGCTGGCGCCGACCAGTATGGCCAGCATGGATAATTGCTTTTTCATCTACTTCCTTAGTCCTGATGTTTCAACGCTTCCAACTCCTCCCAACGGGAGAAGGCGTGTTCCAGTGCAGCCTCTGCTGCATTCAATGCATCCAGCTTGAGCTGGGTCTGCTCGCTCGGCAGGGAGAAGAAACCGGGGTCGTTCACCTCTGCCTGCAGGGCATCAAGTTCGGTTTCCAACTGTTCCAGTCGGGCCGGCAGATTATCCAGCTCCAACTGTAACTTGTAAGAG
>NZ_JRGL01000138.1 GCF_000764655.1 Aeromonas aquatica | reverse complement strand
ACCATACCAGAACGGTGGAGCGGCCCTGAATGCCATAACGGGCCTGAGCCTGTTTGTAGGTGAGCTCGCCTTTTTCAATCTGCTCGACCAGCGCCAGTTTAAAAGTCAGCGAGTAATCGCGCTGTGTCCGTTTCACACCTTGTCCCATCGGGGTCTCCATTTATTGAGGGGAAAGGTGTAAACCATATTCAGGACGGGACACGGGCACAAAAAAAAGCCCCTGAAACAGGGGCTCTTTTTAAAAATAATTGGGGATCTGTGGGTCGGGAACCGGAAACAACGGGGCCGCTCTGGTGCGCTCCACCCGTCTGCAAGGCTGTTTTCTTGTTCAAAAACTGCATCGTCATGTCCCGACCTTTTTCAAAACCGGACAGATTATAGAGTCGCTTTTCGAATTGTCAAAAATTTATTTAAAAGGCAAGATTTGCCCGTAAAAACGTTTACCTGTCGCGAATGGGCCGACAAACCCACAGCTGGTGCCGATCCGACAGCGCCAAGCCATCTTCGGCCATGCTGCGCAGATAACCTAGCCTGTGGTGCCCTTCCAGCAGGCAATAGGGTTGTGGCAGTGGCCGCCCGTCCGGGTAGCAGTCGTCCGCGGCGGGGGCGAGCACTATGATGGGCTCGGACCAGGTGCCCCGGCTCAGCATGTCCTCGCCGAGCCAGGAGCGGCGCACGTAGCGATTGTGGCGCAACATCTCGCCCCAGCGCTCGATCACCTCCATGTGGCGGGAGTCTATCTCGGTCAGGATGCGTGCCGTAGGCCACTCCTCGCGCTCGAATTGATGGCGGGCGAGGTCGATAAAGCTCCAGTTGGACTCAAAACCGCGCCAATGGCGGTAAATCCACTGGGTCAGTACGTTCTGGGGAATGAAAGGCACCAGCGGGGCGACCCGGTCGAGATAATCGGGCAGAGACTCGGTTTTGCGCTCATCCCTGAAGTTGAGTGGCGCAAGTTGTTGAAGTAGGCGGTAATTGAGCATGAGCATCCTCCTCTTGCCAACATCCACCCTACCCCCATTCGGGCGCCTTTCCTACCCGGGCAAGGCTGTAAATACAGCGAGTTACCCGGCCAGGATGGGCAAATTGGCGCGAGTTGCTCGCCATTTGTTCGATCGCATCGAAACTGAGAAAAAAGCCTTTACCTTTGATCCCGGCTTTGTATAATTCGCCTCGTTTGTTGCAGGGGCGTAGTTCCAATTGGTAGAACAGCGGTCTCCAAAACCGATGGTTGCGGGTTCGAGTCCTGCCGCCCCTGCCATTTTCAGAAAGGCCAGCTCATTGAGCTGGCCTTTCGCATTTCCGCTCCCCGGTTTTTTCTCCCCGAATCTCCCCCCGGTGGTGGCCCTTAGCCAGCCCTCGCTCGTTATACCTTGTCCATCAAGGCGTTGTCGTGCTCCCTCTGCGCTAGTCGCTGCCTGGCCGTTTCACACTGTCGTTTCTGGCAATCGAGCCAGCCGCCGCCTTGTGCTAGATCACATGGGCTGTGCCGCTGCATGGCGCGCATGACACTGGAGCGCCGACCGAGAGGGGGCGCGAAGCGAGAGTGAGGAGATGAGTCATGAACAAGGCCGTTGAAACCCGTTTGAACAAGTCCCGTCCCGGTGGCTGGGTGCCGCAGGACCAAGCCCATATCCGGCGCTGGATCGCGCGGCTGCAGAAATACGTCGCCCAACAGCCGCGGCCACTGGTGCAGCCCATCGCCCAGCTCCGGGATCTGGTCAACGCCGATCCGGCCCTGCACGCCCAGGCCGACGCCATGTTCGAGGAGGCCTGGCGTCACGAGCACCTGACGCCGCTCGGTCAGATCGAGGTGAAGAGCTTCGACGAGTTCCTGATGCTGCTCAACGGCATCATGACCACGGCCCCCGAGGCCTATCAGGATATCCCCACCCACGCCCCTTCCGGCCTGATCGGCTTCCCCATCAATGCCCTGCTCGACTGGCCCATGGCGACCCGCTCCGGCTACCTGTTCTTTGCCAACGCCTTGATCAACCAGCAATTCAAGAAGATCCTCGGCCATTGGGCGCTGTTCCTGCAAAGCCCGGCCTCCCGCTATGTGCTGACCGAGCCGGTCAGCCGGCTGGATGCAGAGACCCTGATCGTGCCCTGGCTCGGCAAGCTGGCCCAGGCCGAGATGGTGCAGGTGGCCCGCGCGGCGCTGGGGGAGGGGAGCAATCCGACGCCGACCAGTTTCGAGACCATCTTCCAGTGCGATCCGGCGGATCCCCACTATGGATTTGGCTGCTGGGATGCCTTCTTCACCCGCACTTTCCGCCCCGGCGTGCGGCCGGTGTCGGCGCAGGGGAACGACGGCGTCATCGTCAACGCCTGCGAGTCGGCGCCACTGCAGGTCAAGACAGGGGTGAGCCGCAGCGATCGCTTCTGGCTCAAGGGTCAGCCTTATTCCCTCGACAACATGCTCGACTTTGACGAGACCGCCTCCCAGTTTGAGGGGGGCACCGTCTACCAGGCCTTCCTCAGCGCCCTGAGCTACCACCGCTGGCACAGCCCGGTGAGCGGTACCATCCGCAAGGTCAGGGTGGTCAACGGCACCTACTACCTGGAGAACCAGTTCGAGGGCTTCCTCGACGCCGACGGCGCCGATCCCAGCGCCCCCAACAACTCCCAACCCTTCCTCACCTCGGTGGCGACCCGGGCGCTGATCTTCATCGAGGCGGACAACCCCAAGATAGGCCTGATGTGCGTGGTGCCGGTGGGCATGGCGGAGGTGTCGAGCTGCGACATCACGGTGAAGGCGGGGGACAGGGTTAAGAAGGGGGATCAGCTCGGCATGTTCCACTTCGGCGGCTCCACCCACTGCCTGCTGTTCCGCAAGGGGGTGGAGCTGGCGTTCGACTTCTATGGCCAGACCCCGAGCCTGGAGGCCACCAACTTGCGGGTCAACACCGCTCTGGCCAGGGTGAAGTAGAGACCCGCCAGACATAGACAGAGGCCGCCCAAGGGCGGCCTCTTCGTTTCACCGCGCGTTCTGTTGTTGGGCCAGCAGGTCCAGATAGGCGCCTTCGATCAGCTGGGATGGCGCCACCCCGAGGCGCGCCATGATGTCATGGGCCTCCTGTATCCCCGCCTCGAGCGGTTCCTCATCCTCCAGCACCACCTCCAGCTCGAGGAAGTAGCCCAGCCCCTGCACCCGATCGAGGTGAACCCGGGTTCTGCCGACCAGAAACAGGGTGCGGGTCTTCTGCACCCGGCCTATCTGGCCACAGGCCAGGCTGAGGGTCTCCCGCAGGCTGTCCGGCTCGCTCGTCGGGGTGACCTGATAGAAGCTCTCCTTGGGACCCTGCCGATCGGCACGGCGGTAGAAGATGAGCTGGCCGGCGGAGGGGGACAGGGTGCGCAGCTTGAGGCGGCCTGACTCGCAGCGAAAGAAGGTGTCATCCTGGGCTATCTCGACGGGACCCTGATCGGCGATGGCGGCCACCCTGGGGATCAGGGCATCGACCCGCGCTATCCTGGCCTTGATCTCGATATTTCGGGGCATGGGAGTCTCCTTGATGACGATGACGATGACGGTCCCCAAGCTATCACGGATGCGGCCTGTGGAGGTGGCTTGCGATGGTGGTGGCAGTCGAGGTTTCCGTCGTTTTCGTGACTGGCAGCACGTCCTGTTGTCAGGGAGCATGAAATTAATCGGATTCACTAAAGTCAGGGGGCTATGGCGCCGATAGCCTTGGTCAGTATGGGGACTCTAACTAGCCTCATGTCACCACAAGGATCTGTAGTCATGACACTCTCGTTGCGCGGCAAGCTGCTGGCGACCAGCCTGGGGGTAGTGCTGCTGATGGCGGCCCTGCTCGGCATAGTCGCCTTCCACACCCTCAAATCACGGACCCTGAGCGCCATCCAGAGCGAGGCGCTCAACTATGGTCACGCCAACTCGGTGGCCATCGGCAACTGGATGGCGGATCGCAAACACGCGGTCGATGCCCTGGCCGCCGTCATCGCCGACAATCCCGAGGCGACCCTGGTGCCACACCTGTTGCAGACCCGCACCTCGGGCGGCTTCGGCCTCACCTATTTTGGCTCAACCGAGGGGGTGATGACCCGTCACGATCCCTCCCTCAACACCGCCAACTACGATCCGCGCCAGCGTCCCTGGTATCAGAATGCCGTCAAGGCGGGCAAGCTGATCGTCACCGCCCCCTACGTCAGCGTGACCATGCAGCAACTGGTGGTGACCCTGGCGGAGCCGGTGATGCACCAGGGCCAGGTGATCGGCACCGCCGGTGCGGATCTCTCCCTGGACGCCCTCATCGACGAGGTGCTGGCCATGAAGGTGCAGGGGGAGGGCTACGCCATGCTGCTGGACAGCTCCGGCCTCATCGTCGGCCACCCGCAGAAGGCGCTGGCCCTCAAGCAGGTTGCCGAGCTGGATCCCGGCCTCTCGGGTGCGAGCCTGGACGGCTGGAGTCGGGATGGGGAACTGCATGCCGCCACCATAGAGGGACGTGAGGTGCTGCTGTCGGTGCAGCAGGTGCCCGATACCGACTGGTTGCTGGCCATGGTGATGTACAAGGACGTGCTGGAGGCGCCCTTCGCCAGCCTGCTGTGGCAGCTGGTGGGGCTGACCCTGGTGCTGCTGTTGCTGTTCAGCGCCCTGCTCATCGCCACCTTCAACTACCTGTTCGCCGATCTTGGCCGGGTGTCGAAGGCGCTGGCCAATATCGCCCACGGGGAGGGGGATCTCACGGTGCAGATCGCCACCCGCAGCCGGGACGAGGTGGGCCAGCTGGCCCAGAGTTTCAATCAGTTCGTGGCCAGGCTGCACGGCATCGTCAGCCGCCTGCGGGACGTCACCGCCGAGCTGGCGGCCCAGTCCCGGGTCCAGGCGCAGGGTGCTGAGGCCCGCAGCCAGAGAGTGCGCCAGCAGCAGGACGAGATCGTCATGGTGGCGACCGCGGTGACCGAGATGGCCTCTGCCACCCAGGAGATCGCCGGCAACGCCGAGTTTGCCGCCACCACCTCGGGGGAGGCGGTCAGGCTGGCTGTCGCCGGTCAGTCCCAGGTCGGCCAGAGTCAGCGCAGCATCACGGGTCTCGCCGATGAGGTGGCCGATGCCAGCCAGACCATCCACGAGCTGGACACCCATGCCCAGAAGATCAGCGGCATCCTGGCCACCATCAGCGGCATCGCCGAGCAGACCAACCTGTTGGCGCTCAACGCCGCCATCGAGGCGGGCCGGGCCGGGGAGCAGGGGCGCGGCTTCGCGGTGGTGGCGGACGAGGTGCGGGTGCTGTCGCGCCGCACCCACGACTCTACCGCCGAGATCCAGCAGATGATCGAGACCCTGCAGCAGACCACCAGACGCGCCGTCAACGGCATGGAGAGCAGCCGCCAGCTGGCGGGCACCAGCGTGGAGGATGCCCAGGCGGCGAACCTGAGCCTCGGCCAGATCAACGAGGCCATCGGTGCCATCAGCGACATGGCGACCCAGATAGCGGCGGCGGCGGAGGAGCAGACCTCGGTCACCGGCGAGATCAGCCGCAACACCGAGAACATCCGCCACGTCTCCCAGACGCTGGCGGAGCAGGCGCGGGAGGAGGCGAGTCAGGCCGTGGCGCTCAAGGCGCTGACCGAGCGACTGGAGCAGGAGATCGGGCGCTTCCGGCTCTAGCCCGAGGGGATCAGGCGTGAAAAAGGCGGCTCAGGCCGCCTTTATTTATCCCATGAATGCATAGGGCAAGCCCATGCGCCGTATGAATAATGCCCCGCCACTGGCCCCTGCGGGAGGTGAAAGGGCCTCAGAGCGGCTTGATATAGCTGTAGAACTCGAGATCCCGGCGATAGCCGTGGCGCTCGTAGAGGGCCTGGGCCCGCTGATTGTCGGTGGCGGTGCTCAGCATCAGGAAGGCGGCGCCCGTGTCGTATCCGAGCCGATCGGCCCGTTCGAGCAAGGCCTGGGCGACCCCTTGCTGGCGCGCACTCGGTGCCACAAACAGGTCATGCAGCAGCCAGCTGCGCCTGAGGGCGAGGGAGCAGAACAGGGGGTAGAGGTGGGCAAATCCCAGCACCTCTCCCGTCTCGCTCTGGGCCACGAAGAGCACGGACTCCCCGCCGGTGCAGCGCTCTTGCAGGAAGGCCTCGGCCGCCTCGGGCTCGGCAGGCAGGTGATAAAACTGCCGATATTGCACGAACAGGGGGGCGACCCGGGGAATGTCCGGCGGGGTGGCCTGGAAGATCTTCAAGGTGTGTTCCCGGCCGGAGCCTGGCTGACCCAGATAAGCTGGTCGGTGGCAAAGCCCAGCCCCCGGGCCTTGGCGATCAGCGCATCCACCTTGGCCTTGGGCGGCTGGGGGGAGCGGGAGAGGATCCACAGATAGTCGTGGTTGTAGCTGGTCACCAGGGAGAGCTGGTAGTCGGGGTCCAGATCGATGACGTTGTAGCCGCCGTAGAAGGGGCCAAAGAAGCTCACCTTGAGCCGCGCCTCGTCCGGCTTGCCCACGAAGTAGGCCTTGCCTTCGGCCTCGCGCCAGCGGCCATCGCGTTGAAGGCCGTGGTTGAGCACCTTGACGCCGCCGTCGTCACGCAGGCTGTAGGTGGCGCTCACCCGCTCCAGCCCCCGCTCGAAGCTGTGGTCGAGACGCGCTACCTCGTACCAGGTGCCGAGGTAGCGGTCGAGCTGGAAGCCGGTGACGGGGCGGATGCCGTCGGCGAGGCCGGTGCAGGCCGTCAGCAGCAGGGCTGTGAGCAGGCAAAGCAGTGAACGCATGGGTGAATCCTCTCTTTTAGCCTTCCATGATGCTGAGCTGACCATCCCGGAAGCGGGAGGCCTGATCGGTGGGGGTGCTGCCGAAGAAGCGCTTGTACTCCCGGCTGAACTGGGAGCCGCTCTCGTAGCCGACCCGCGCCGCCGCCGTGCCGGCCTTGATGCCATCGTGCAGCATCATCATACGTGCCTTGTGCAGCCGAAACGACTTGATGTACTGCAGCGGCGAGGTGGCGGTGACCGCCTTGAAGTGGTGATGGAAGGCGGAGACGCTCATGTTCACCTCCCGCGCCAGCTCTTCCATGGTCAGGGTATCGGCGTAGCGCTGCTCGATGAGGCGCAGCACCCGGGCAATCTGCCCCATGTGGTTGTGGCGGTTGGCCAGCGCCTGCAGCGCGGGGCCACCCCCCTCGTGCAGGGCATAGAACAGCATCTCCCGCACCGTCTGCGGCCCCAGTACCCGGGCGTGCTGGGGCTTGTCCATCAGATCGATGAGCCGCTCGGCGGCGCAGAACATCTCCTCCGAGAGGGGCACGGAGTGTACCCCGCTCTTCTGGGGCGGCGGGGCAGGCAGGCTGTCCCCCAGCTCCAGCAGCAGCTCCTGCAGGGTGGCGACGTTGATCTCGAGGGTGAAGCCGATGAGGGGCTGCTCGGGGGAGGCGAAGCACTCGCACTCGCACGGCAGCGGCAGCGTCATCAGCAGGTAGTGGCTGGGATCGTAGCGAAACACCCGATCCGCCAGGTAGCCCACCTTGTGGCCCTGCAATATCACTATCATCCGCGGCTGATAGAGTACCGGCAGGCGGCCGTGGGGCTCTGTGGTGTAGATGAGGCTCACCTGCTCTACCGGGGAGGGGGTGATGCCGGGCTCGCGCACGTGGCGGGTCAGTCTGGCGGCGAGATCGGCGTAGCGGTTTGACATGTGCGCTCCGGGTGAAATTCAATAATTTGTAGAAATAGGCAAGCAATCTGCAGAATATTGCCTTGATGGTAGAGGTTGTCTGTAGAAAAATGCAATCAACATTTTGCGGCCAGGCCGCCGGACTATCAGAAGAAGGCAATGTCGATGAACAACTTTACTCTCCATACCCCGACCAAGGTGCTGTTTGGCAAGGGCCAGGTGGCCCAGCTGCGTGAACAGCTTCCCAGCGACGCCCGCATCCTGATCACCTATGGTGGTGGCAGCGTGGTGCGCAGCGGCTTGCTGGCCCAGATCCGCAGCGAGCTGGCGGGCATGAGCCTGTTCGAATTCGGCGGCATCGAGCCGAACCCCACCTACGAGACCCTGATGGGGGCGGTCGAGCTGGCCCGCGCCGAGAAGGTCGACTTCCTGCTCGCCGTCGGCGGTGGCTCCGTGCTGGATGGCACCAAGTTCATTGCCGCCGCCGCCCACTACGATCTGGCCAAAGACCCCTGGCACATCCTCGAAACCGTCGGTGGCGAGGTGGCCTCCGCCATTCCGCTGGGCGCCGTGCTGACCCTGCCGGCCACCGGCTCCGAGATGAACATGGGCGCCGTCATCACCCGCAAGAGCAGCGGCGACAAGCAGCACTTCTTCTCCCCCTTCGTGATGCCGCGCTTCGCCGTGCTGGATCCCGTGCTCACTTATACCCTGCCGGCTCGTCAGGTGGCGAACGGGGTGGTGGATGCCTTCATCCACACCCTGGAGCAGTATCTCACCTACCCGGTCAATGCCAAGGTGCAGGATCGCTTCGCCGAAGGACTGCTGCTGACCCTGGCCGAGGAGGGCCCCAAGGCGCTGGTGGAGCCGGAGAACTACGACGTGCGCGCCAACATCATGTGGAGCGCCACCCTGGCCCTGAACGGCCTGATCGGTGCCGGTGTGCCGCAAGACTGGGCAACCCACATGCTGGGCCACGAGCTCACCGCCCTGCACGGTCTCGACCATGCCCAGACCCTGGCGGTGGTGTTGCCGGCCCTGCTGCAAGCCAAGCGTGAGCAGAAGCGCGCCAAGCTGCTGCAATACGCCGAGCGGGTGTGGGACCTGCGCAGCGGCACTGAAGAAGAACGCATCGACGGCGCCATCAAAGCCACCCGCGACTTCTTCGAGCGGATGGGCGTCAAGACCCGACTGCGGGACTATGGCCTGGCCGATGCCAAGATAGATACCCTGGTGGCCAAGCTGGCGGAGCACGGCATGACCAGCCTGGGCGAGCACGGTGACATCGATCTGGTGCAGAGCCGGCATATTTATGAGGCGGCCTGGTAAGGCGCCAGACGCGACACCCGGTGCCAGCCGGGTGTGAATGAAGGGGGCCTGACCTGCCGCTTGGCAGGGACCTGGCCCCCTGTCCGTTACAAAACAGTTACTTTTCCCCCTTTCATCTCATCCGATGTGCCAACGGCAGATTTCGTAAGAACAAAAAACGCTAAGATAGAGGGCCGGCAAAACATTTTTTTTGACTGGTTGGATCACTTTTTTCAGCGTATTTTGCTGGTATAAGTCGTTAATTTAGTTTGTTTTTTTAAACCATGGGCCAAGATGGGCTGAATTCTGTACTCGTGGTGCGGGGGGCGTGGTTGTAATAAAACTCCAAAATTTGATACTAATCACCTTCGCGCCTGAAAAGCGGGGGCCTGGCCATGACAGGAGGTTGAGGTAAAGCCTGCTGATTTTCATAACAAAGGGCCCGTGACCTGCACTTTGGTCATGCCTTGTCGGCTCAGACATGAGAGACTGGGTAATGATTGTTTATTAACCATCAGGGAATAGTCATGCAGATTGGAATACCGAGAGAGAGTCTCGCCGGTGAGACCCGGGTCGCAGCGACCCCGGCCACCGTCGAGCAGCTGAGAAAGCTCGGCTTCGAGGTCGCCATCGAGGCCGGTGCCGGCTTGTTGGCCAGCTTTGATGATGCCGCCTTCGAGGCCGCCGGTGCCAACGTGGTGCCGAGCGTCTGGCAAGCCGACCTTATCTTCAAGGTCAACGCGCCGACCGATGCCGAGATCGCACAAATTAAGGATGGTGCTACTCTGGTGAGCTTCATCTGGCCCGCCCAGAATCCCGAGCTGGTCAAGAAACTGTCCGAGCGCAACATCAATGTGATGGCGATGGACATGGTGCCGCGGATCTCCCGTGCCCAGTCTCTCGACGCCCTCTCCTCCATGGCGAACATCGGTGGCTATCGCGCCGTGGTCGAAGCTGCCCACCAGTTCGGTCGCTTCTTCACCGGTCAGATCACCGCCGCCGGCAAGGTTCCCCCTGCCAAGGTATTGGTGATCGGTGCCGGCGTCGCCGGCCTGGCCGCCATAGGTACCGCTGGCTCCTTGGGTGCCATAGTGCGTGCCTTCGACACCCGTCTGGAAGTGGCCGAGCAGATCGAATCCATGGGGGGTGAATTCCTCAAGCTGGACTTCGGCAGCGAAGATGGCGCCTCCAGCGATGGTTATGCCAAGGTCATGTCCGATGAGTTCATCGCGGCCGAGATGGCGCTGTTTGCCCAGCAAGCCAAGGAAGTGGACATCATCATCACCACAGCCCTGATCCCGGGTCGTCCCGCTCCCAAGCTGATCACCAAAGAGATGGTGGACAGCATGAAGCCGGGTTCGGTCATCGTGGACTTGGCGGCGGCCACCGGCGGCAACTGCGAATACACAGTGCCGACCGAGCTGTTCGTGACGCCCAATGGCGTCAAGGTGATAGGTTACACCGACCTGCCGGGTCGCCTGCCTGCCCAATCCTCCCAGCTCTACGGTACCAACCTGGTCAACCTGATGAAGCTGATGTGCAAGGAGAAGGACGGCCAGGTCGCCATCGACTTCGAGGACGTGGTCCAGCGCAACATGACGGTGATCCAGGCCGGTGACGTGACCTTCCCGCCACCCCCCATCGCCGTCTCCGCCGCACCGCAGAAGCCGGCTGCCAAGCCTGCCGCCGTGAAGAAGGAGGAGGCCAAACCCTCCAACAAGAAGTTCGTGTTCGGTGCCCTCGGCATCGCCGCCTTCGGTTGGGTGGCTGCGGTGGCACCTGCCGAGTTCCTGTCCCACTTCACGGTCTTCATTCTGTCTTGTGTGGTCGGTTACTACGTGGTGTGGAACGTCTCTCACTCCCTGCACACGCCGCTGATGTCGGTCACCAATGCCATCTCCGGCATCATCGTGGTCGGTGCGCTGCTGCAGATAGGGCAAGGGTCGACCCTGGTCACCGTGTTGGCCTTTATCGCCGTGCTGATTGCCAGTATCAACATCTTCGGTGGCTTCACCGTCACTCAGCGCATGCTGAAGATGTTCCGTAAGGATTAAGGGGGTTTAACGTGTCTCAAGGACTGGTAACAGCATCCTATATCGTTGCCGCCGTGCTCTTCATCCTCAGTCTCGCGGGACTGTCGAAGCAAGAAACGGCCAAACATGGCAACCTGTTCGGTATCGCGGGGATGGCCATCGCCCTGCTCGCGACCGTGTTCAATCCGGAAACCAGTGGTGTGCACTGGATCATCCTGGCCATGGTCATCGGCGGCGCCATCGGCGTGCGGTTGGCACTCAAGGTCGAGATGACAGAGATGCCCGAGCTGGTGGCCGTGCTGCACAGCTTCGTGGGTATGGCGGCGGTGCTGGTGGGCTTCAACAGCTTCATCGATCTGCACCCCTCCGCTCCGGCTGAAGTCGTGGTCTCCGTCGGTTCCAACCTGGATGCGACCCTGGCTGCGGCCCGGGCGGCGTTCGAGCAGGCGGCCAGCGTGGTCCAGGTCGAGCACCTGACCGGCGCCATGCTGAACATCCACCTGGTGGAAGTGTTCCTCGGCGTCTTTATCGGTGCCGTGACCTTCACCGGCTCCATCGTCGCGTTCGGCAAGCTGCGTGGCTTGATTTCTTCCAAGCCGCTGATGCTGCCCCATCGCCACAAGCTGAACCTGCTGGCCGTGGTGGTCTCCCTCGCGCTGATGATCCACTTCGTCAACGCCGGTGGCTCCACCTTCGCACTGCTGCTGATGACTCTGATCGCCTTCGCGTTCGGCTGGCATCTGGTCGCCTCCATCGGTGGCGCAGACATGCCGGTGGTGGTCTCCATGCTGAACTCCTACTCCGGTTGGGCGGCGGCAGCGGCGGGCTTCATGCTCTCCAACGACCTGCTGATCGTGGTTGGTGCCCTGGTGGGTTCCTCCGGTGCGATTCTGTCTTACATCATGTGCAAGGCGATGAACCGCTCCTTTATCTCCGTTATCGCCGGTGGCTTCGGCTCCGACGGTGTGGCCTCCACGGCTGACCAGGAGATGGGCGAATACCGCGAGACCAACGCCGAAGACGTGGCTGACATGCTGAAAAATGCCAGCTCCGTCATCATCACCCCGGGCTACGGCATGGCGGTGGCGCAGGCGCAGTATCCGGTGGCCGAGATCACCCACAAGCTGCGCGAGCGCGGCGTCAAGGTGCGCTTCGGCATCCACCCGGTGGCCGGCCGTCTGCCGGGTCACATGAACGTGCTGCTGGCGGAAGCCAAGGTCCCCTACGATATCGTGCTGGAAATGGACGAGATCAACGAGGACTTCAACGACACCGACGTGGTGCTGGTGATCGGTGCCAACGACACCGTCAACCCGGCCGCCATGGAAGATCCGGGCAGCCCCATCGCCGGCATGCCGGTGCTGGAAGTGTGGAAGGCGCAGAACGTCATCGGCTTCAAGCGCTCCATGAACACTGGCTACGCCGGTGTACAGAACCCGCTGTTCTTCAAGGAGAACACCCAGATGCTGTTTGGCGATGCCAAGGCCAGCGTCGAGGCGATCCTCAAGGCGCTGTAAGCACAGAGGATCTGACAAGAGGAGGCTTCGGCCTCCTTTTTTATGGCTATGTCCCAATTACG
>NZ_JRGL01000137.1 GCF_000764655.1 Aeromonas aquatica | reverse complement strand
TGAGCAGTGGGAAGAGAGACAGTAGATGCTGAAAGGCTTGGGTATCCATGATGGTGGCCTTCAGGGTGATGACCTACTTCAAGGTTAGCCTTTCAACACGTAATTGGGACAGAGCCTTTTTTATGGCCGCCCCTCTGGACCCGCGGCCCAAGCCGTCGGCATCAATGCCCTGCTACGCTCCATCGACGAGTCATCTGCAGCTGATGCGGCTGAATGAAAGAAGGCGCCTGACGGTGCCTTTTTCTATGCCAGCACTCGCATCAACAGGCGCGGACAAAACAAGGGGCCTTTTGGGCCCCTTTTGATTTTGGCGCCCCTGTCACAGGCAAGCCACAGTGACTCGGTTAAGATAGATGGGTCAGGATCGTTTCAAACCGAGGAAGCCCGATGTACGAGAATCTGAAGAGCCTGGGGATCCAGGAACCCACCTCAGTGGACAGCTATACCCTGCGCCAGGAAGCCAATCACGACATCCTCAAGATCTACTTCAAGAAGCAGAAGGGTGAATTCTTCGCCAAGAGTGTCAAGTTCAAGTACCCGCGCCAGCGCAAGACCATGCTGATCGACTCGGGCACCCACGAGTACAAGGATGTCACCGAGATCAACGCCAACCTCAAGTACGTGGTGGATGAGCTGGACAACCTGACTCAGGGCGTGCACGTCCAGGCTGACCCGGACATCAAGCAGAAGATATTGCGTGACCTGCGCCACCTGGAGAAGGTGGTACAGAACAAGATCAGCGAGATAGAGCGGGATCTGGAGAAGTTGTAGATCTCACCTCATTGCAAAAAGGCGCCATCAGGCGCCTTTTTTAGCACTAAAAGCAGTGAAACCCGCCACTACATTTAACATAAGCAGTTTATTTATCCGTCTCCAGCGAGACTTGAGGCCCTGCCGGGCCCATGTCTACACAGTATCAATGCCGGGATTATCTCCCACCACTGGTGCCAGGCCCGGATGACGCCCAGCAAAAAGGGAGGCTTGCGCCTCCCTTTTCGGAACTCTCGATGTCAGGCAACTATCAGTTGCTCTTCATCCAGATGTCCATTTCGGTTTTCAGGTTGTCGGACTTGGTACCGAAGATGGCTTGTACGCCGGAACCGGCCACGACCACACCGGCAGCGCCCAGCTTCTTCAGACCAGCCTGGTCAACCTTGGCCACGTCCTTCACACCGACACGCAGGCGGGTGATGCAGGCGTCCAGGGAGGCGATGTTATCTTTACCACCGAAGGCAGAGACCAGGGCAGCAGACATCTCGTCCTTGCTCTGAGTGGCAGTCGCTTCTTGGGTTTCGTCTTCACGACCCGGTGTCTTCAGGTTCATGGCACGGATGACCACGGTGAAGACCACGTAGTAGAGGACGGCATAGACCAGACCCAGACCCACCAGCAGCAGCATGTTATCGGCACGGGGTGATTGCACCACGAAGTCGATGAAGCCGTTGGAGAAGGTGTGACCGTGTACGATACCCAGGGAGTTGGTCAGCACATAGGCCAGACCCGCCAGCAGGGCGTGGATTGCGTACAGTACCGGGGCCACGAACAGGAAGGAGAACTCGATAGGCTCGGTGATACCGGTCAGGAAAGAGGTCAGGGCGGCAGAGGCCATGATACCGACGATCTTGGCACGGTTTTCCGGCTTGGCAGAGTGCGCGATGGCAAATGCAGCGGCAGGCAGACCGAACATCTTGAACAGGTAGCCACCGGCCAGCTGACCGAAGCCGTTACCGGCAGCGCGGGAAGCGTCATCAGCCGTCAGGAAGCAGGTCATGATACCGTGTACGGTTTCACCGGCACCGTTGACACAGGTACCCGCCTGGTAGAAGAAGGGGACGTTCCAGATGTGGTGCAGACCGAACGGGATCAGGGAGCGTTCAACCACGCCGTAGATACCGAAGGCCAGTACCGGGTTCTGGTTGGCAGCCCAGTCGGAGAAGGCGGCGATAGCGCCACCCACTGGCGGCCAGATCACGGACAGGATGACACCCAGACCGATGGAAACGAAGCCGGTGATGATGGGCACGGCGCGTTTGCCGGCGAAGAAGCCCAGATACTCTGGCAGCTGGATCTTGTAGAAGCGGTTGAAGGCCCAGGCGGCGACACCACCGGCGAGGATACCACCCAGTACACCGGTATCGATCTTCTCCACACCCATCACAGGTGCCATCACGCTCAAGGTCGCGGTCATGATGCCGTAGCCTACGATGGCAGACAGACCGGATACACCGTCGTTATTGGTGAAGCCAAGGGCCACGCCCACGGCGAACAGCAGGGCCATCTGACCGAATACGGAACCACCGGCTTGCTCCATCAACTGGGAAACAATTTCCGGCAACCAGCTGAAGTGGGCAGCACCCACCCCCAGCAGAATACCTGCAACGGGCAAGACCGATACTGGCAGCATCAGCGCCTTACCGACCTTTTGCAGATTAGCGAAAGCATTTTTTAACATGTGTGCGCTCCTGAATGGATTTTCCGTAAGCGGCTCGGTGCAATTGAGAGATGACAGCGTTCATCATCCGGCTTTGTGCCGAGTCGACCCGGGTTTACTTATTTTGACCAGCTGAATATAACCCAGCAGTATTGGAATTTCTTCCATCAGGCAGAAGGGAATAATGAATTTGGAGGGGAGATCACAAGATAATAAGAAGAGGTTTATTTGCGCAGATAACGGATATTATTTCTCAACATCATCTTATTACGAATAAACAAGAAGTGCTGTTTCGCATTGTATTTTAAAGAATCACAACAATACCAAAGGAAACTCATCGTAACATAACGTAACGCATTGCTATTTTCTATAACCTAGTCTACCGATTAAAAAGGCCTCCAACAAGGAGGCCTCAAATAAATATTAGACAATATAAATACGGCTATTTAATTTTTCTGTGAACGTTTCACCGCATCAATAAAGACCGACTTCGCCTTGGTCGAACCGGCTCGCTCCGCTTCATTGACCAGCTGCATCGCCTTGTCGATATCCCCGGCCTTCACTGCCTTCTCGATCTGGCTGTTGTAGAAGGCTTCGGTCTCGCTCAGCATGGCCGGCGCCGGTTTGCTGGGGGCGGCTGCGACAACCGAAGTCGTCGCGGCAGTCGCGGCTACGGCGGTCGCAGCAGGTTTGGCCTGACTCATCTCCACCTTGTCGGAGTATTCAGGTTTGAACACGGCTTCCAGACCCTGCCCCTTGGCCATGTCGACGACCTTGATCTGGACCAGACCCCAGGGAGAGTGCGGGATGACGGGATCCTTGATATCCGGCTCCACCGTGCCATTCGCGCGGGCAAACGCCTTGGCCGGGTGCAATATGGTGGTGCTGCCAGCGAGTTCATCGGCCGGGGCATAGACCACCATGTAGGTTTCGGTGGCCGGGTTGCCCGGCATGCTGCGATCGACGAACACCTTGCCTTCAATCCTGTCGTTGTCGAGCAGGTAGGCCGGCTGGTAGGTGAAGACAGATTCACCCAGTACACGGGTCACCTTGAACTGGGCATCCAGTATGACCACCTTGGGGATCAGCACCGTCTTGCTGACTTGAGAGGCAAGAGTGATAGCCAGGTTGCCGGTATTGACGGGCAGACGATAGGCAGCAAAGTAGCTCATCCCCTCGTCAAATTGGTAGCTGGGCTGCTTGCCATCGATGGCAAGCAGCGTCTCCCCTTCGGGCAGAGAGACATAGTTGAATTCGTTGAAGCCCTTGCAGCAGCTCGTAGTCTGAGAGAGCGCCTGCTTGGCTTGGTCGGCATTGCTCAGGATGGAGGCATGCTCTTGCATCGGCACGACCATGCTACCGGAACAGCCGGCCAACAGCGCGGTAACCACGGCCGCGATAGACATCTTTACCAGTTTCATTCTTCTTATCTCCATAACCCGGTTGCCAAATCCAGCAAAACAAAACTGCCCCCATAAGGGGGCAGTGACTAACTTAACTGAAGATACTGCTTACCACCAAGCTTCCGCTTGCACACCCACTTGCCAGGTGTCATTGGAAGTGCCGCCTTCGAAGCTGTTCTTGCTACCAGTGCTATCGGCTTCGGTGTCAGCCAGATAGGAGGCGAACACACGGATTTCCGGACGGGCCCAGAAGCTGGAGCCGGCAGACCAGGCTTGAGCCAGGGTCAGCTTGTAACCACCATCCTTGTCGCTGCCGCCACTGGTATAGCTGGTCTTGTCCTTGAACACACCACCTTCGAAGATGGTCTTGTTGAAGTCATCCCACTTGTACATCGGGCGGATAACGGCAGAGAAGGTTTGAGTCTCGTCGTGACCATCCCACATCTCGTTGCCTACCCCGTAGACCAACTGGTGACCCATCTCCCAGGAGTTACCCATCGGGATGACACCCCAGTTGATGAGGCGGTAGCCATCGGCACCGGATTTGGCTTCGGCACCGTACCAGGAGCCATCACCGTAGAAGGCCATGGTCTTGGAGTAGCCTTCGGTACCGTACTGCAGCACGGTCTTGTTGAAGCCACCGAAGATGCCTTGGGTCAGTTCGGCGGTCAGCATGACGCCGTTCTTCATGTTGTCGTTTTTCAGATCTTTCTGGGCTTCGGTCTCATTGACCAGCGCATACATGGCGCCCACTTCCAGAGAGCCGTCTTGCCACAGCGGGATGCCGGCATAACGCACGTCCAGGGTGTTGACGTTCAGATCTTCGTTCTTCTGGTACACGCCAGGGCTGGTTTGGGTGTACTGACCGAATACGTCGGCAGCGCTACGGTCGTTGCGAACCCAAGCGAAGGAGAGCTTGCCAGGACCGGCCTGGATGCCTTCGATACCGGCACCGGCACCGGAGATGTTCCAGTAGTAGAAGTCAGAGATGTGGATGTCGTGACGTTGATAGTAACGCTTACCAGCCCAGAGGGTAGCTTCCGGCGCGAAGCCCAGCAGGCCCTTGGCTTGTACGTTGAACTGACGCAGCGCAAACTCGGAGTCACCGTTGCACTGTTTGGCGTCAAAGTTACAGACGGTACCTGTGCCTTCCCAGTCATTGGAACCGTTGGAAGTCATGGCGAACATGGAGTCTACATAGAAGGTCTTGCCATCTTTGTTGAAGACTTCCTGACCCAGTTGCACTTCGCCATAGGTATCATTTTCGTTACCCAGACGGCCAACCTTGTTGACGTTGTATTTCACCATGTCACCGTCGCCGGAAACACCGACACCGGAACGGAAGTAGCCGTGGAAATCAACGGCGAAGGCGGCTTGTGAAGCCAGGGCAGCGGTTACTGCTGCTGCGATCGGGAGCCACTTTGCTTTCATTTTCATTTTTCCTTATTCCCGCTGGGAGTCTGATCCTGATATTCAAGTTCTTATCACCGTAAAAACGTTTGGGTGATAACCGAGGTCGATTATAAGTAGCTCATTTCGCGACAAACATGAGCTGATTCACAAAACGGCGACAAATTGCCCGCCCCAGCCAGCACGGGCACTCCATGAATGTAAAACCAATAAAACACGCAATCATCAACCAACATTACCCATTAATGAGAAATAAAAAACCCATGAAAAGGCTTTCCGACATTAATTTGCGATGGAGATTAAGTGGCAACCAGGTTATTCCATGACGAAAACATGACTGAAATCGCTTTCACTGCGGAACTTTTAATTTTCTGATTTGTCGCACCGTCGATTAATAACGGGCTTGGAGGGAGTGTTTTACGCATAGAAAATAACCTGACAAAGTGCAGGATATATTTCCAAATCAGGCTGCGTGAGCCCAAAAATAACTATCCCCCGTTGGCAAGCCAAGGGGGGATAATTTGAAATACCGGGATGAAAAATTTACAGCGTATTTTCCCAGTGCCTAAGCCAGGTAAGCGCCGCAACTTCGGGCTCGTCTTCCACCGTCGCGTCTATCTCCAGACGCTCTACCAGAGGCTCGGCGGCCAGTTCCTGCAGCAATTCATCGAGCCTGCGGCCTGCCCCGCAGAAATGCTCATAGCTGCTATCTCCCATGGCGATGAGGGCATAGCGCCAACCCTTCATGTAGGGGGCGCGATCGGCAAGGGCGCTGGCAAAGGATTGCAGGTTGGGGGGGATGTCCCCCTGCCCCGTGGTCGCCGTGATCAGCAGCAAGAAGCGGGATGAGTCGATGTCTTCCAGCTCTGCCTCATCGAAGATCCGGCAGACATGGCCTTTTCCCTGCAGGTGGCGGCTCAAGGTCTCGGCCACCAGCATGGCCGAACCGTAGACGGTGCCGACCAGGATATCTATCTCGGCCATCAGCGCCACCTCAGGCAACCAAGGCGGCGCTGGGGCGACCACATGCTCAGGCTTGCGATCGCGGGAAGACGGGGGCTTGCTAGTGGGGTATCTCTTTGAGCCATAACCTGTTCCTCTGACTGGCGTGGCCTACAGCATGCCACAGTCGGGTCAGAGGAAACAGACGATGGGATGGCTAGAGCGCGTAATCGCTCTCGCTGGCGGGCCAGCCCAACTTGGCAAACAGGCTCAACACCTCCGGTCCGAGCGGAGCCTGGATCCGCATCGGCACCTTGAGCACCGGGTGCTCGAAACTTAAACGGTGGGCCACCAGCAACAGCCGCTCACAGCCATAGTGCTCGCGAAAGAAGCGGTTATGACGGCCATCACCGTGGGTGGTATCACCGACGATGGGGTGGAACAGGTGATCGAGATGGCGACGCAACTGATGCTTGCGACCGGTCTTGGGGAAGAGCCTCACCAGGCTGTAGCGACTGGTGGGATGCTTCTTGGAGACCGCATGGGGCAACTCGACCCGATGCAGGCGGCGAAACGCCGTCACCGCTTCCTGGGCCGGGCGATCCGGGTTGCTCATGGCATCGGCGATCTTGTCCAGCTGCTCTTTGAGCGGATAGTCGATGAGGCCCTGCTCGGGCGCCCAGCCACGCACCAGCGCCAGATACTCCTTGTGCACCCGGCGGGCGGCAAACGCCTCGGTCAGGGTGCGCGCCACCGCCGGGTCCAGTGCAAACAGCAGCACCCCCGAGGTGGGGCGATCGAGCCGGTGCACGGGGTAGACGTGGCGACCGCCGATGAGATCCCGGGTCATCTGCATGGCGAAGCGGGTCTCGGCCTTGTCGAGCCAGCTGCGGTGCACCAGCAGACCGGACGGTTTGTTGACCGCCACCAGCCAGTCATCCTGATAGAGCAAGGTTAACTTCATAATTACACCACCACGTTGCCAATATACAGCATATTATTTCGGCGACGTCGCAAGGGGCCGGCTCTCTCCGCCATCCGGCGCCGATCGGGGGCCGTCGGCATCATTGCGCCACTATCTTGCCGGAGAGCAGCAGATCGAAGCGCGCGATGAGTCGCAGCAACCCCGCCACCTCGGCCAGCTCTTCCTTATAGACTTCGCTCGCCATGGGGTAGAGAGAGACGCTGGTCGGCAAGGGGGCCTGCAGCAGCACCAACTGTTCCATGCGCGGGATCAGCACGAACTGCAACCACTGATCGAAGCTCAGGGTATCGACGCAAAAGGGCAGCTCGCTTGCCAGTGCCTCGGCGCCCGGATGGCCTGTTTGCCAGCGATCGAGGCGTTGCAACTCGGCGGTGAGTTCACCCAGCAGGTTGGCTACCAGCAAATATTGATTCATCTCGTCCTCTTCTCTCATCGTTAGGCCCCACGCTGCCGGGCAGGCGCCGCCATGCTCATCAAACTGCGTGTCAAAAAGGGGCGCTACTATACACCGCCCCCCCGATGGCTGCCATGGCGCCGTCACTTGTGCTCCCCCGGGCCTCATCGCTGGCTATCTGATGGCGCGCCCTTATAATCGCCGACATCACCCTTAGCCGGACCCTCTCATGTCTGACATCAACACCTTGACCGAATTCCTGACCCAGGCCGACACCCAGTTCCAGCTGTTTGACATGGGTCGCCAGGTACGCCCGCTGGCCAGCGATCTCTTCACGCGCATCGAGCAGCAGCAGGAGCCCTACCCCTGGCCCCTGCAACAGCATGCCTGGCTCGGCGTGCACTTCTTCCAGCCAAGCGATGCCAAGCACTACCTCTGGTTCCTCAAGTTTGCGCTCGATGAGCGTGGCCTGCTGATGGGCGCCGGCCCCAAGCACTTCATGGATCAGGTGATAGAGACCCTGGGCTACAAGCTCACCGGCGAGCTGGATGAGGAGAAGGCCGGGCGGCTGGCCGACAATCCTTACACCTTCCGCCCGGCCGAGGCCAAGATGGCCAGCCTGCATGCCAAGCTGGCCCGCCAGCTGGAACAGCCGCCCTCAGCCTACTACGACGCCCTGTGCCTCTACCTGGCGGCGCCCGGTGAAGAGGGTTGGCAGAGCCTGGGATTGCAAGGCTTCGCCGACTTGGCCGAACGCCTGCAGGACGAGCGCAATCTGGCGCTGGTATGCAAGGCACTGCCCAAGCTGCCCCAGGCCCCGCTCTATGCCCTGTGCCAGAGTCTGGAAAACGCCCCCCTCCCCCCGGCGCTGCAGGGGGCGCTGCTCGAGCGCATCGGCAAGGAGCAGGAATGTGGTGAACCCAATGCCGAGACCCTGGCCTATCTGTGCCGGGCGCTGGCCTCCTGCAACGGCAACGCCCTGCGCACCAACAAGCTGCTGACCCTGTTGCAAACCCAGCCGAGCCCGGCCCTGCTGCTCGCCATCGCCGGCCGACTCTGGCCCGATCTGAAGTCACCCACGCTGCTCAGCCTGTTCCTGGAGCAGCTGGCGCTGCAGCCCGGCCAGTTCTTCAATCAGGTCTTTGCCGAGCTGGTGACCCTGCCGGCCCTGCGCGATGATATGCTGGCGAGATTGCGTGATCCCAAGCGCAGCGACGCGCTCGGTCAGGCCATCGGCCGGCTGTTCGCGTCGGCATAATGAACACGGTGGCGCCTCGACCCGATGAGCCACCGCAAACCACCGTCCCAGACCCTCATCTCACAGAAGGAGCCCGTTGATGGGAGAAATGCTCGGAATCTTGTTGCTGATCCTCATTGGTGGGACCTTCTGGCAGCAACGTCGTCAGGCCGAAATCGCCTGGCAATACATGCGACGTTACTGCCAGCACCACGATCTGCAACTGCTCTCCCTCGCCCGCACCCACCGTGAGCTGGGGCACCGCCCCTTGCGACTGCTGACCTATTACCAGTTCGAGTTCTCAAGCGATGGTGAGAGCCACTATCAGGGTCAGCTCTGCATGCAGGGGTTCCACGTTGCCGGCGTCGAGCTGCCGCCCCATCGCTTGCCCTCCTAGCTCAGCCTTGGGGGCAAAGGGATCAGGCTGACTATAATTCTCGAAAAGCCCCTTCAAGGAGAGACGAGATGGAATTGCTGACCCACGACATGCCCGCCCTGTTTGCCCAGCTGGGACTGGCCAATGACGCATCGAGCGTGCACCGTTTCATCCATGAGTACCATTTGGACTCTCACACCCTGCTGCCCGAGGCGGAGTTCTGGAACCCGGCCCAGGCTGGCTTCCTGCGAGATGCCCTCAGCAATGACGCCGACTGGTCGGCAACCATCGACCAGCTGGATGTGCTGCTGCGTCAAGCCAACTGCAACTGAATCACACCTTCCCTCGCTTTCCAGACAGAAGCGGTTTGGGTAAGCTCTGGGGCCCAGCAAGACAGTCGCATCTGCGCAGGAGCCCCTCATGTCTGCCCAAGAGATCATCCGCATCGCCAACGAACTGAGTGCCAAGGGGATCACCCCCTCCACCGCCATGGTCAAGGCACGCCTCAGCCAGCCCGTGCCCATGGCCGAGCTGCTCAAGGTGCTGAGCCAGTGGAAACAGCAGCCCCAGCCCACCGAGCCAGTCCCGGCCACGACGCCCAGCACAACCAAGACACCGGCCGATGCCGTCAACCTGCAGCAACTGAGCGAGCAGCTCAACAGGCTCGAGCAGAAGGTGGATCGCCTGACCGCCCTGCTGCTCCAGCGCCAGCCGGACTGACGCGCCGCCATGCATATCCTCGAACTGCATTTTGAATGTTACCGCGACACCTCCCTTGGCGAGGCCGAGCGGGCCATAGTCAACTACCTCGACATGCTGCGTTATCAGGGCCAGATCCTGGGGCGGGAATTTCCCACCAGCATGCAGGAAGGCCATTTCATCAGCCGGGTGGTCTGTCCCGAGCAAGACAGCCTGCACCCGGACAATCAGAGCGAGCAGGTCGCGCTGGCCGAGCAGGGCCTGCATCAGGCGGGCCTGTTGGCGCCCAAGCTGCACCTGCAGGGCATGGATCTGCTCTCCGACAGTACGGATCCTTGCGGCCACACAGGTGAGCGCCCGAGCTGGATGCTGCTCTACACCAGCTTCCTGCACAGTTGTTCGCCCCTGCGCTGTGGCGATCATTTCGCCCCCATCCCGCTCTACCGGCTGCCCGCCGTCGCCAACGGCGATCACAAGCAGATCATCAAGTGGCAGGAGGACTGGGAGGCCTGCGATCAGTTGCAGATGAACGGCTCCATCGCCGAACACGCCGTGCTGCACGAGATCGGTGAGGTGGGCAGCCGCCTGCAGCGCCGGGGCAGCGATCTGGTCAAGCGGCTGGAAGCCGTGAGCGGCATCCCGACTTACTACTATCTCTATCGGGTTGGCGGCCTGAGCAAGGCGGCGGAGCAGGCTCGCCCCTGCCCCGGCTGTGGTGGCGACTGGGCGCTCGCGGCCCCGCAGCACGAGATCTTCGACTTCAAGTGCGATCCCTGCAGGCTAGTCTCCAACCTCTCCTGGGATTTCAAGGATTGAGACACTGCGTTCGCGGCCATCGAGCGGCGATATAAAAGCGCTCGTGGCCATGGAACGACGATATAAAAAAGAAGGGCCTTGCCATCTGGCAAGGCCCTTCTGCTATTGGAGTCTCACTGAGGCAGGGTTTCCAGCCGTGCGAGGAAGGCGGGCAATGAAGGGGCCAGCACCAGCCGACGGCCGGAGTCGAGCCATTCCAGCCAGACTTGCCCGCTCTCGTTGTCGAGGGATATCAGCGTCATCTCGTTGCGGGTGGTGGCGATGAAGATCGACGGCGAGCGCTTGAGTTTGCGCAGCATCAGCAGGTGGCCGATGAGGTTCTCCCTGAGCAAGTCCAGATCGGCCTCGTTCCACGGCAGGATGAGCTCGATGCGCAGCCCCTTGTACGAACAGGGGATGGGGCGACTGAACCAGTGGCCAAACAGGGCAAGGGCGGCGGGGTGTAGCGTCAACTCCAGCGCATCGGCCATGGCGCCGAAATCCGCCGGCTCGCTGCGCTGGTAAGGACGCCAGGCCACCTTGCCTTCCTTGGGCTCATCCAGCTCGCAGGGAGAGCGCCATCCCTGTTCCCACTCGCACAGGGGCAGCCCTCGCCTCGCCTCGCCATCGCGCTGCCAGCGTAAAAAAAACTGCTCAAGGGCAGACAAGACTTGATCCGACATCGAAATCCCCCACAATAACGGCCCAAAATAGCCGCAAGTTCGAACGCAAAATCCGGCTATTGCACCATCAAACAGCTGAGCAGACAAGCAATGAGCAAACAAGAGAGATACGCCGGCGCCAGCGCGCTGCAGGGCCTGAGCCTGGGCCAGCAATCGGCCTACATCAGCCAGTACAGCCCCGAGCTGCTGCAACCCGTGCCACGCAGCCTGAACCGTGACGATCTCGGCCTTGGCGAGGCGCTGCCTTTCCAGGGTTGTGACGTCTGGACGCTGTACGAGCTCTCCTGGCTCAACGCCAAGGGCAAGCCCATGGTGGCGGTTGGCGAGGTGTCGGTACCAGCGCAGAGCCCGAATCTCATCGAATCCAAGTCATTCAAGCTCTACCTCAACTCCTTCAACCAGACCCGCTGCGACTCGCTGGCGGCGGTGCAGGCCCTGTTGGTCAAGGATCTGAGCGCCTGTGCCGGGGCCGAGGTCGGCGTCAACCTGTTCACCCTCAGCCAGGCCCCCCACCAGATAGCGACGCTGCCGGGGGAGTGTATCGACGAGCAGGATCTCGAGGTCGACAACTACGAGTTCGACCAGACCCTGCTGCGGGGGGCGGCGGGCCCCGAGGTCGTGGAAGAGACGCTGCACAGCCACCTGCTCAAGTCCAACTGCCTGGTCACCAGTCAGCCGGACTGGGGTTCCCTGGTGATCCACTATCGCGGCCCGCGCCTCGATCGGGAGAAACTGCTGCGCTACCTCATCTCGTTCCGCCAGCACAACGAGTTCCACGAGCAGTGCATCGAGCGGATCTTCATCGATCTCAAGCACTTCTGCGGCCCAAGCGAGCTGACCGTCTATGCCCGCTACACCCGCCGCGGTGGACTGGACATCAACCCCTTCCGCAGCGACTGGGAGCCGGTTCCCGCCAACCTGCGCCTGATCCGCCAGTAAACACCGGCGCCGTTGGCAAGCGTGGGTCTGGCCGCCATTGCCATCGCCCACTTGGCCATAGTGCCCAATCTGTCGGCCAACGCTGTGCGCCGCTGACGGCAGTGGGCCCGGCCCTTCCAATCTATTGAGTAAACTCTGGACGCGCAGGGGTGGGCTTGGATAACATGCCAGCACTCCTGTGGCGTTCTTAATCCAATGAATCAACTGTTTTTTCTGGCAATGATGATGTCCTCCCTGTCGGCTCCGGATCTGGATCTGGCCAAGGAGCAGTTGTCTATCGATCTGCAGCAGGCACAGACCCTGGTACTGACCGATCCCGTCAGATGTGTCCAGATCGCCACCGCCTTCCTCGAACGTACCGCCAATAATCCCAAGCAAATCATCAGCAACCGCCAGGAATATGGCTACAGAGAGCCGATCCTGAGCTATGGCACGGCCACCCAGGCCACCGGCGCCTACCTGCTCAAGGGGGAGTGCCTGCAGCAACTGGGGCAATCCAAGGCGGCGCAGGAGTCCCTCGAGCAGGGCATCGCCATGGCCGAGAAGGAGCAGCAGTTCGAGCTGCAGGCCCACGGCCTCTACCTCAAGATCCGCAGCCGGAACATGCAGGAGCGATCCCACGGGGCCAGTGCCATCCTGCTCGACGAGCTGGACAAGCTGCTGGCCAACCCGAGCCTCAAAGAGAGCCAGTTGCAGGTATACAGCCGTCTGCTGCACGTCAACGCCAGCATGGAGGGGCTACAGTTCGAGGCGGCCAAGCGCCAGCTGGCAGAGAGTCACAAGTGGGCCGAGCAGGGCAACAATCCCCTGTCCCTGGCCTGGGTCAGTGCCGTCGGGGGGGATCTCTACCATGCCCTCGGTCAGCCACAGCTCGCCCTTGGCGAATACATCGATGCCCAGCAGCAAGCCAGGGGCCTGCAAGACCCGCTGTTCCTCGGCCTGCTGTCAAACCAGATGGTCAGCCTCTATCAGGAGGAGCAGGAGCCGCAGAAGGCGCTGCAATATGCCAATGAGGCGGCCAACTACTTCCACGCGCTGGGCAATCCCTCCCTGCTCAGCGATGCGCTGATCGTGCTCGCCCGCCTCAACCGTGATCAGGGCGAGATGAACATGGCGCTGGTCTACTTCTTCAATGCCCTGGACTTGCTCGACGAGGGCAACAACCGCATCCGCATCGCCAACCTCAAGTACGAGATTGGCAAGACCTACTTGCTGACCGGCAACCTGACCCTGGCCCGCAACTACCTCAATGCCGCGCGCCAGTCCAACGAGCTGGGGGATGACAAGGAGTCGCTGATCGACACCCTGCTGCTGCTCGGGGAGCTGCATCTCAAGCAGCAGGAAGCGGGGATCGCCATTTTGCAGTTGGAGAATGCCCTGACCCTGGCGAACCGGATTGGCGACATCCGGCGCCAGTTCGAGATCTTCCGCCTGCTCTCCATCGCCTACGAGCAGAAGGGCTATATCAAACAAGCCCTCGACAGCTACAAGAGTTTCCACCAGCGCAGCGAGCTGGTGCGCCAACAGCAGCTGGATCTGGAGCAGGAGACTGTCCGTGACAACTACGCCCAGGTGGAGCGGACACAGCAGGTCAAGGAGCTGGAGCAACGGCTCGATATCAGCCAGCACCAGCAGGATCGCTATCTCTGGTCCAGCGTCAGCACCGGCCTGTTGCTGGCCCTCTTCATCTACCTGTTCTTCACGCTCTGGCTCAAGCTGCGGGTCGCTCGTCTCAATGCCAAGCAGCTGAAAGAAGCCGTGCTGGTCGAACCGCGCAGCGGGCTGGCCAACTGGCAGCGGCTGATGAGCCGCTGGCCGCGGGAGATGGCCAAACGCCAGCAGCAATCCGAGCGCTGGTATCTGAGCGAGAGCCCGACCAGCGAATTTGACGACAAGTTGCACTATCTGCTATTTCGGGTGCCTTTCCTGGTCAACAGCCTGGAACGGCATGGTTATCAGGTCAGCCGCGAGATCGAGCAGGCCTTCGGCGACTACGTCAACCAGCTGACTCCACAAGATGGCCGCATCTACGATCTGCGTGAAGGACACCTGCTGTATGTGGTGCCACAACGCCACGTGGCGCAGTTGCATGAGCTGGCGCAGGAGCTGCTCGATACCCTCGCCGCCTTCCCCTGCGATTACCCCCTCGACAGGCATATCAGCCTCGGCATCGTCAGCCACCCCTTCTTGCCGAAAGCGGCGATGGCGCTCGATCATCATGGCCTGTTCGATCTCTGCTACCTGGCGCTGTCAGGGGCCATGCAACTCAGTGAAAAATACCGCCAAAGTGTCTGGCTGGAGCTGGCCGCCATCGATTGCCAGCAAGCCGCGTTTTTTAATGGCGATGTGTGGCAATGCTGCTTGATGGCAATTGACAAGGGGCTGGTAAAAGTAAATTCTTCTCATGAAAAGCAATGGGTTAACTGGCTTGTGCTTTCACGGACGAAAGTGCCGGATAACATGTGATAAAAGGTACTCAACGGGGTCTTTCATTGGCTTACTGTTGCGGGACGACACAAAAACGATAATGACAACAGGGCGACCTGAACAATGAATGATATCGCTGCCGTAACAGGACAACTGGCAAGACTCAGGGAATCCCTTCAGCAAAAACAGCAGGAGCTCGAGGACATGGCCACGTTCTCCGATGCTGAACGTACCCGTAGCGTCCAGTTTATCGGCAAGCTGATGCAGGCCTGCCGTGGTCACGACCGCGAGCTGGACAGCCGCCTCGCCAAGCTCAAGCAGAAACTCGATGGCAATCCTCCGCTCTCGTCCCTCGACGGGGATCTGGCCGTCATCGAGAAGCTGTTGCAGCAACACGGCAATGCGCTGGAAGAGTCCATCGGCCTGACCCGGGCCGCCATCGAACTCGGCAGCAAGCAGCTCAAGTCGCTCAAAGGCTTCCCGGACGATAGTCGTCGCTCGCTCAAAGAGTTTCTCGCCAGCCCCGAAGGCTATGGCATTGGCGATCACCAGAAGAAGGTGATCCGTCTGCTGGAGTTCTACCAGCAGGCCATCAAGATCCAGCTGCTGCCGACCCAGCCCCTGCTCAGCCAGCCACCACCCCGGCTGACCGGCACGGATCTGGCTCCGTCGGAGGTGGCCGCCTCGTTTGACGTCAAGGCCCATGCCCAGATCGCCGACGAATTGCAGCGACTCATCACCGAGCTCGACTTCGCCGGCGCCGTCGGCGAGAGCCTGGCGGACATCCGCCGCCAGTTGCTCACCGGCATCACGCCGCAGCTGCTGGCCGAGATCTGCCTGCAGATCATCGAACTCATCATCGAGGGCACCCGGGAGGAGCGCAAATCGTCCCAGGCCTTCCTCAGCACCCTCAACGAGAGTCTGTCCGCCGTCCATTTCAACTTCACCGAATCCCTCGACGAGGGGCGGGCGTTGCAAAATGCCACCCACCTCAGCGACCAGGCGCTGACACGGGAGCTCGAGGCCATCGATCGCACCCTGATCACCCATGACTCCTCCATCGTTCTGAAAGACACCATCTGCAGCCACGTGGACGCCATTCGCCGCCTGCAGCAGGACAGGGAGGCCATGGCCGGCCGTGAACGTCACCTGCTAACCCATCTGTCCAACATGGAGGCCAAGCTGCGGCTGATGAAGGAGGAGACCGCCGAGTACAAGAAGCGGCTCACCATTCAAAAGCACAAGCTGTTCCTCGACAGCCTGACCCAGGTGCACAACCGGGCGGCGCTCGACGAGCGGCTCGAGCTCGAATACAAGCGCTGGCTGCGTTACAGCACCCCTCTCTGTCTGGCCATCATCGACATCGATCACTTCAAGAACATCAACGACAACTACGGCCACATGGCCGGCGACAAGGCGTTGAAGGTGGTCGCCAAGGCGCTGCAGAGCGCCCTGCGCGACACCGATTTTATCGCCCGCTTCGGCGGTGAAGAGTTCGTGGTGCTGCTGCCAAACATCAACCCGGACAAGTACCAGAAGCCGTTGGAGAACCTGCGCCAGACCATCAAGAGCATCCCGTTCCGGTTCCGGGATGCCAAGGTCGAGATCACCATCTCCATCGGTGCCACCCTGTTTCGCGAGGGGGACCACACCACGGATGCGTTTGAGCGCGCCGACAAGGCACTCTACAGCTCCAAGCACCTGGGTCGGGATCAGGTCAATCTGGCCTGAGCAACGGCTAAAAAACACGCAAACGCACCCGCCCCCTATTCCCCTTCCCTACCCCTTGCCTCTACTATCGAAATCGAGGGATGTCACGGCATCCCGTTTTCTCCCCAGGGAAAGCACAACGATAACAAGACGAGTGAAGGGGAACTTATGATTACGCACATCAATCCTGTCGGCAGCATGGACTTGCTGTCTCAACTCGAGGTGGACCGCCTCAAACAGACCGCCTCCAGCGATATCTATCAACTGTTTCGCAACTGCTCGCTGGCGGTGCTCAACTCCGGCAGTCACACCGACAGCTCCAAGGAGATACTGGAGCGCTTCAAATCCTTCGACATTCATGTGATCCGGCGCGAACGCGGAGTCAAACTCGAGCTGTTCAACGCCCCCGAGCACGCCTTCGTCGATGGCGAGATCATCCGTGGCATTCAGGAGCACCTGTTCTCCGTGTTGCGGGACATCCTCTACGTCTCGACCCAGCTGGAGTCGAACCGTCTGGTCAACCTGACCAGCTCCACCCACATCTCCAACGTGGTGTTCGCCATCTTGCGCAACGCCAAGGCGATCCTGCCGGGGGCGGATCCTAACCTGATCGTCTGCTGGGGCGGCCACTCCATCAACGAGATCGAATACCAGTACACCCGCTCGGTGGGCAGTGAGCTTGGGCTGAGGGAGCTGAACATCTGCACCGGCTGCGGGCCGGGCGCCATGGAGGGCCCCATGAAGGGGGCGGCCGTCGGCCACGCCAAGCAACGGGTGCGCAACGGTCGCTACATCGGTCTGACCGAGCCTTCCATCATCGCCGCCGAACCCCCCAACCCCATCGTCAACGAGCTGGTGATACTGCCGGACATCGAGAAGCGACTGGAGGCCTTCGTGCGCCTGGGTCACGGCATCATCATCTTCCCGGGTGGGGTCGGCACCGCCGAGGAGCTGCTCTATCTGCTCGGCATCATGATGCACCCGGCCAACGAACGCCAACCCATCCCCATCGTCCTGACCGGGCCCAAGGAGAGCGCCGACTACTTCCGCGCCATCGACGACTTCGTCAAGGCCACCCTGGGGGAACCGGCCACCCGCCTCTACCGGATCATCATCGGCGATGCACCGGAGGTGGCCCGGGCCATGAAGGAGGCGATGCCCAAGATCCGCGAATACCGCAAATCGGTCGGGGATGCTTACTCCTTCAACTGGTCCCTCAAGATAGAGCCGGAGTTCCAGCTGCCGTTCGAGCCGGATCACGCCAGCATGGCCAGCCTGGATCTGCACCGCAACCAGCCGCCCCAGCTGCTGGCAGCCAACCTGCGCCGCGCCTTCTCCGGCATAGTCGCGGGCAACGTTAAGGAAGGGGGCATCCGCGCCATCGAGAAGAAGGGGCCGTTCAAGTTGCACGGCGACAAGGAGCTGATGCACCTGATGGACAGACTGCTGGAGAGCTTCGTCAAGCAGCAACGGATGAAGCTGCCCGGCACCCAGTACATCCCCTGTTACGAGATAGTGAAATAAACAGCGGCACAGGAACACAAGCCGAAGATGATGACGAGAGGGGCCAAGAGGCCCCTCCTCTTTTGTCGGCAAGCCGCGCGTCCCTTGTTACAATGGACCGTCCCGACCGCCAGGAGCCCTCCCTTCCATGCAAAACCCCAGGCCACAGCTGCTTATCATCGATGCCCTCAACCTCATCCGCCGTCTGCACGCGGTCCAGGTCCAGCAGGCGCTGACCCCGGCTCAGGCGCTGATCGCCACCCGCGCCAACCTCATCAACACCTGCAAGAAGCTGCTGGCCAACAGCGAGCCGACCCACGCCATCGCGGTGTTTGATGGGGAGGTGCACAGCTGGCGCAAGGAGGTTTACCCGGCCTACAAGGAGGGACGCACCCCCATGCCAGAAGAGCTGCGCGACGGGCTGGCCGAATTGCAGGATGCCTTCTGGGAGTGCGGCGTGGACGCCCTGCTCTCCCAGACCGACGAGGCGGACGATCTTATCGCCACGTTAGCCAGTGGAATTGCCCAGCACGACGCCAGGGCCACCATCATCTCCACCGACAAGGGGTTCTGTCAGCTCCTCTGCCCGCAGATCCAGATCCGGGACCATTTCAACAAACGCTGGCTGGATGCGGCCTTCGTCCAGCAGCAATATGGCGTGACCCCGGCTCAACTGGTGGATTTCTGGGCCCTGACCGGCATCGGCGGCTCCAACATCAAGGGGGTGCCGGGAATTGGCCCCAAGACGGCCACAACGCTGCTGTTGCAGCACGGCACCCTGGCCGCCCTGCTGAGCGCCTGCGAGCAGGAGGACGCCACCAAGCCCCTGCTCAAGCTGCGCCAGCACAGAGATGAGGCACTGCTGGCCCAGCGGCTGGTGCGGCTGCAACGGGATATCCCCCTGGGTTTCAACTTGCGGGAGATCCGCTATCCACCCCAGCCGGACAGGGCCGAGTGAGGCGGCCAGCATAACCCACATCCTGCGCGCATCTTTCTGTTGACATAAATGGGAAACATGTAAAGAAACATGGAGAATGTGGTGCAAAAATGGTATAAAACCGCCGAATCCTCCCCCTCTGTCCCCTAGAAGTGGATACGCCTCATGTCAAAAAGAAAGATTACCGTCATTCCGGGCGACGGCATCGGCCCCAGCATCATCGAATCCGCCATCCAGATCCTCAAGCACGTCGGTTGTGATTTTGACTACGACTATGCCGATGCCGGTCTGGTCGCACTGGAGAAGCACGGCGAGCTGTTGCCGCAAAGCACCCTCGACCTGATTGAGAAGAACAAGGTCAGCCTGAAAGGCCCGCTCACCACTCCGGTCGGCGGCGGCTTCACCTCCATCAACGTCTCCCTGCGCAAGAAGTTCAACCTCTACGCCAACGTGCGCCCTGTCATCTCCTTCAAGGGCACCAAGAGCCGTTACGACAACATCGACATCATCACGGTGCGTGAAAACACCGAAGGCATGTACTCGGGTGCGGGTCAGAAGCGCAGTGATGACAACCAGAGCGCCGAGGCGATGAGCATCATCACCCGTGACGGCGCCGAGCGCATCGTCACCTTCGCCTTCGAGCTGGCACGCCAGGAAGGGCGCAAGAAGGTCACCATCATCCACAAGGCCAACATCCTCAAGTCCACCTCGGGCCTGTTCCTGGAAGTGGCGCGGGAAGTGGCAGCCCGCTATCCGGACATCCAGAACGAAGAGATGATCGTCGATGCCGCCTGCATGAACCTGGTGATGTACCCGGAGCGCTTCGATGTGATGGTCACCACCAACCTGTTCGGTGACATCCTTTCGGATCTGTGCGCCGGTCTGGTGGGCGGGCTGGGCATGGCGCCCGGCGCCAACATAGGTGAAGGGGCCGCTATCTTCGAAGCGGTGCACGGCTCGGCGCCTGACATCGCTGGCAAGAACATCGCCAACCCCACCTCGGTGATCCTCGCCGCCATCCAGATGCTGGAATACCTGGGGATGCAGGACAAGGCCGAGCGCATCCGCGAGGCGGTGCGTGCGACCATCGAATCCGGCGATCGGGTCACCCGGGATCTGGGGGGCACCGCCTCCACCAGCGAATTTACCCAGGCCATCATAGACCGTCTGTAAATCACAGCTAACATCATGATTTTAAAAGGGAGCTTAGGCTCCCTTTGTTTTATATCGGATCCCCCTACCCCCCCTGTCAGATGAATACTATGTTCATAAGGAGGATAAGGAGATCCACTATGCGTGCTACGTTCATCTTGCTGGTATTCAGCAGCGCTGCCATGGCATTGGACAGGCCCATCGACAATGCCTGGTTGACCCCCCCGCCCCAGAGCGCACAACCGGCCAAGCAGGTCTGGCAATCCAATATCAATACCAACGACCTGCTCAAAGCCCCCAAACAACTCTCCTTCGGGGTGGACATCATGACCGACAGCAACGGCGCCCGCAGCATCACCCCCTACCAGAAACTGAATATTACCGCCGAGAAGAGCGTCAGCCTCTCCTTCGAACAGCACAAACCCAGGATCAAGTTCAACGCCGGCGGCATCAACACCGCGATCAAGCTGAGGGGCGACGGGGTCAAGATGCAGTTCAACCCGACCGACAGGACCATTCCCCTGCAGGTGGAACTCAAGGTCACGAATGACGAGTCCAAGGTCACCTTCGATTACCGTTTCTAAACCGTCTGAAATGCAAAAAACCGGACTGGGTTAACCCGTCCGGTTTTTTGATGCCGCGACAACAGCCGGGATAACCCTGCTATTACGCCCTGGGCTCCAGCTTGGAGACCCGGTCTACGGCTGTAGACGTGCGCTTTACTCTGCGAGTTACGCCCTGGGCTCCAGCTTGGAAACCCGGTCTACTGCTGTAGACGTACGCTTTATTCTGCGAGTTACGCCTTGGGCTCCAGCTTGGAGACCCAGTACTTGTTGTAGACGTGCACCGTGATCTCTTCGCGATCGTGATAGAGCTGCTTGGCCTGGATCACGAACGCATTGTCGATCTCCTTGAGCAGACCACGCAGCACCTCGATATTGTGTACCGCCTCGGCGTAGCGCTTTTTCATCGGCAGCTTGAGGTTGAACATCGCCTCCTGGCAGTCGTTCTCGCGGAACCAGTCGGCGATCATGTGGGTCACCCGCGCCGGCTTCTCCACCATGTCACACACCAGCCAGTAGATGTTCTTCTTGCTGGGCCGCCAGACGAAGCCATCATCGCGGATATGCCTGACCTGGCCTGTCTCCATCAGGGAGGGCGCCATGGAGCCGTTGTCCACCGCGGTCACCATCATGCCGCGGCGCACCAGCTGATAGGTCCAGCCACCCGGGCAAGCGCCCAGATCGACCGCCTTCATGCCGGAGGTGAGGCGCAGTTCCCACTCTTCCCGTGGCACGAATACGTAGAAGGCCTCTTCCAGCTTGAGGCTGGAGCGGCTCGGGGCGTCCGCCGGGCAGCGCAGACGCGGGATGCCCATGTGGAATTCGGAGTTGTTGAACGAATAGGAGTAACCGATCAGCAGGTGATCGTTGGCCATGAAGAAGGCGTGGAACACCGGACGGTGCGGCGTCTCCTTCTTGGTCAGCAACTCGTTGCTGCGCAGCGCCTGGCGCAGCGGCACGGTGAACTTGCGGCAGAAGGCCGACAGCTCTTTCGCCTCGTTGGTGTCGGCCGTCTCCACCCGCAGATCGCCGCAGATGGTATAACCGGCGGCCGCCTCCAGGATGGGGGAAATTCGATCGGAGAGATCCAGATCCTTCAGCTCATGGGTCACCACCAGCATCTGGCGAATGAAGATCAGCTCCTTGAACGGCAGCTTGCGGGCCAGCAGATCCGCCTGCTCCTCGTCATACAACTCGAAAATCACATAACCGCTGTCGTCCTTGACCCGGGCGAAGCCGTAGCACTGCATGTTACTGGCACGCTCGGTGATCTCTGCCGCCGCCTCTTTCTCAAAACCGGGGCGGCAATAAAGCAGCAGATTATTCATTTTTTCCTCCAAGACGACAGCCAGCCCATATCAGAGCCGCCCATCCCAACATAAAACAGAGGCCACCGGCTGGGGTAATGAGCCCCAGCCCCTTGCTGCCGAACAGCACCATGGCATAAATACTGCCGGAGAACCCGAGGATCCCCAGCACAAAGGCGGTGCCGGCAAAGGTGATAACCTTGCCGCGCACACCGCACCAACCCAGCACCAGCAGGGCCAGTGCGTGAAAAAACTGATATTGCACGGCGGTATTGAACGCCGCCAGTAGCGCAGGCGTGATGCCGCTCGCCGCCAAGCCATGGGCGCCGTAGGCCCCCAGCAGGGTGCCCGTCAGGCCGAAGAAACCGGCAAGCACCAACCAATGCCGCTGAACATCTCGATGGATCTGCATCCTTAGCTCCTCGTTGTCTCGCCCAAGGCCCTCAGGCCCCGGCCTCGGCGATAAAACCCCTCATCCGATCGGCCGCCTGCTGCAGATTCTCCTGTTCGCTCACGCCGCTCGCCTTTCGTGGCTTGAAGCCATGATCGCCATCGGTCAGCCAGTGGACCGATACAGCGGGTGAGAAGGGGAAATCGGCCAGTTCGGCGCGGGTACCGAAGGTGTCGCGCTCCCCCTGCAACAGCAGGGTTGGCGTCTTGACTTGCTTGAGCACCTCGCCCCGCCAGCTGTCGGGCTTGGCCGGGGGGTGGAAAGGATACCCGAGAATGAGCAATCCTGCAGCATTCATCTCATCACAGATCTCGGCGGCCATGCGCCCGCCCATGGACTTGCCCGCCACAAACAGCCGGGGGTGGGCAAATTCCCGCACCCGCTCGCGCCAATGATCGAGCAACACCGGCTGCCGGTCCGGCGGCCTGCGCTTGCCATCCAGGGCCCGCTTGCTCATGTAAGGAAAGTTGAAACGCACCACCTCGATCTGCGGCCCCGCCAACAGCCGTGACAGTTCTGCGAGGAAGGCATGTTCCATGCCAGCACCGGCGCCGTGGGCCAGCAGAATGCGAGCGGGGGCGTCGCTCGCCCCCTCCCTTATCACCTCAGTCATGATGTCCTCTCTCACCCAATCGCTTCCGCCCCTCAGGCCTCATGCATCGGCGAGCCGTGCCCGGCGACGAGCCTCTTCCTGCTCCACCAGCTCCAGCATCCAGTCACGGAAAGCCACTATCTTGCCCTGATCGGACTGCTGCTCCTGGCACACCAGATAGAAGGCGTTCTTGCTGACCAGCACCTGCTCGAACGGGCAGATGAGCCGTCCCGCTTCGATCTCGGGCTGGGCCAGCACACTGTGGCCGAGCGCGACGCCCTGGCCGTGGATCGCCGCCTGGATCACCATGGTCGAGTGGCTGAAGATGGGCCCCTGATTGACGTTCGCCGCATCGATGTCGAGCTGGCGGAACCAGGCCTTCCAGTCGCGGCGGGAGGTGTCGTGCAGCAGGGTGTGACGAGTCAGGTCCTCCGGCGTGCGCAGCGGCTTGGGGCCCGTCAGCAGCAGCGGGGCGCAGACCGGGATCAGGTATTCGGTGTGCAACTTGTCGCAGCGCAGTCCCGGCCAATTGCCGCGGCCGTAATAGATGGCCACGTCCACGTCGTCGGTCAGCGATCCCTCATCCAGATCCACCGCCTTGATCCGCACGTCAATGTCCGGATGACGCTCGCTGAACCTCACCAGCCGGGGCACCAGCCACTGAATGGCAAAGCTCGGCTGCAGGCTGACAGTGAGCGCCCCCTTGGCGCTGCGCGCCAGCAGCTTGTCGGTCGCCTCCGAGATGGAGGCGAAGATGTCCTTGATGTCGAGGAAGTAACTCTGCCCCTCCTCGGTCAACAGCAGAGAGCGGTTCTTGCGGCGAAACAGCTTGATGCCGAGATACTCTTCCAGCGCCTTGATCTGGTGGCTGATGGCGGCCTGCGTCACGAACAGCTCTTCCGCAGCCCGGGTGAAGCTTAAGTGACGAGCCGCGGCTTCAAAGGCCTTCAGTGCATTGAGCGGGGGTAAACGACGAGACATGGGATCGGCCGACGATGAGTTTTTCTAATGGTGCGCATTATAAATTGTCGGTTGCGGGCCGACCAGTGAATAAACATAATTCGCCACGCAATTCGTTGCCATATGGCTCACACTTTTTCTTCCATGTTGGTTTACATGTGATTTTTGTGAGTGGGCCGGCAAAGATTGTGGTGTTGTGTTTCTTCCTCTGCGGGAAGAAAGGGCTAAATCGGACCGATTTAACCCAGTCTGTCATCTGAATGTGTTTGGCGCCTCCGGTTGGATGGCGCCTTTTTTCTCATCCCTACACCCTGAACTGTCCCACCAGTTGCTGCTGCTTGTCCGCCAGCTGCGACAACTCGCGCCCGTTTTCAGCGGACGTCGCCGCCTCGGCCCTGATGGTGTGGCTCACATCGCGGATGTTGCTGACGTTGCGGTTGATCTCGTCCGCCACCCCGCTCTGCTCCTGGGCCGCCCGGGCGATCTGCTCGTTCATCTGGTGGATGGTGGCCACCGCATGGATGATCTGCTCCAGCACGCTGACCGACAGCTCCACTTTGGTAAGCGTCACATCGGCCTGACTGTGGCCCGTCATGATCGCCTTGACCACCGCCTCGGTGCCCGACTGCAGCTGGCCGATCAGGGTCTGGATCTCGACGATGGCATTCTGGGTGCGACCGGCCAGGTTGCGTACCTCGTCCGCCACCACCGCGAAGCCGCGCCCCTGCTCACCGGCCCGCGCCGCCTCAATGGCCGCATTGAGCGCCAACAGGTTGGTCTGCTCGGCGATGCCCTGAATGACGGCGAGGATGTCGTTGATGTTGTCGCTGTTGGCGGCCAGGCGCTCCACCACCGGCTTGGCATCGCTGATGACCGTCATCAGTCGGGACATGGCCGCTTGCGTGTCCGCCACCACGGACTTGCCCTCCTGGGCCGCCGTGTCGGCCTGATTGGCTGCGTTCACCGCCGAGCTGGCGTTGCCCGCGACCTGCAGGGCGGTGGCACTGAGCTCCTCGAACGCGGTCGCCACCAGGTCCACCTCCTGATATTGGGCCTGCATGCCGGCGCTGGTGCGCTCGGCCCCGTGCGCCGCCAGCACGGCGCTGGCTCTGGTGCCCGCCACGGTATCGATCACCTGGCTGATGGTGGACTGCAGCTTGTCCAGGAAGTTGTTGAACCACCTGGCCAGCTCGCCGATCTCGTCGTCCCGCTGCAGAACGATGCGCTGGGTCAGATCCCCCTCACCGCTGGCGATGTCCTTGAGGCGGGCCACCATGGCACGGATGGGCGCGACGATGCGCTGCGCCATCAGCCAGATGCAGAGCAGCCCCAGCAACGAGATGGCGCCGCCGATGAGCAGCTGCGTCACCACGCTGCGCTGGGCCTGATCCTCGAGATCCCCCTGCAACTGCAAGGCGGAGGCGAGCACCACGGCGCGGGGCAGCTCGATATAGATGCCCCACTTGTGATCGGTGCCGCGCATGCTGACCGGCACGAAGGTCTGCAGCAAAGCGCCGTCGGGGCTCCAGCGGGCGACCAGCTCCCCTTTCGCGAGCCAGCCATTCAGATCCGCCGCCAGCCCTTGCTCCTGCTGGCCCAGGGTGTTGCCAAGGGGGATCTTGAACCCCTCGACCCCGGCCACCCGGCCCTCGTGGCTGAGCAGCAGCACCTTGCCTTGCCCGCCGTAGAGAGCCTTGTCCATCTCCAGCACCAGGGTCTGCAGCCTGGCCAGCGAGATATCGACCCCGACCATGCCGAGCAGCTTGCCCTGATCCAGCAGGGGGGCGGTGACCGAGGTCATCAGAACCTCCTGGGTGCCGACCTCGTCGAGATAGGGCTCGAGCAGGCAGAGCGCGCCGGTGCGAATGCTGCACTTGTACCAGTCGTTCTTGGCGCCGCCGTTGGCGGCCGGCTTGTCGTCGGCCAGCGTCGCTTCGTCCATGACTTCCAGCGTCACCTTGCCATCGACCCTGGCCCAGTAGCTGGAGAAGCGCCCCTTGTCGTTGGCCCCGAGCGCCGTCGAGCCCTGGTAGTTTTCGTCCTCCCCGTCGAGCTGGTTCGGTTCGAAGATGCCATAGACCCCGAGCAGATTGTCCGACGACTCCGCCGCATCCTGCAGCTGCTGGTTCACGGCGCCACGCAGCGCCTCGGAGTGGACGAAGTTGTCGGCCGCATTCTTGCGCTGGAACAGAATGCCCTCGGCCAGCAGGGTGACCCGGAAATAGGCTTCATCGAGGTAGCTGGTCACCCGAGCCGCCTGGGTGGCCCCCATGGCCTGCATCCAGTTTTCTGCCGCGTGCTGCGCCTCCAGGGTGGTGGAGGTGCGCACTTGCTCCTGCATGCGGGCCGCATTGAAGAGGGATGAGGCAACCAGTGCACCGGCACTGGCCAAGAGACAACAACCGGCGATCAGGGTGATCCGTCCCTGAACAGAGAGAGCACTCATGCATGATTTCCTAACGTCTACAGATGTGATCATCTGTATCGGTTTCGGATACAAAAACTTAACTAAATCAGCTGAGATCCAGACTAAGTTGGTTGATTTCCCCGGCACCGGGCAGGCCCACCACCAGACCCAACAGGCGAATGGGTTTTCCTTGAGCCCGTTGTAACCCCTCGTGCAGCAGATCGTGGAACAACCCGGCCTGATAGCCACCCCGTCGATAGACGGTGGTCTGCTGAAAATCGGCAAACTTCAGCTTGATCCCCTGCCCCATCAGCGCCTCGGCGGGACAGGCCCGGGCGAAGCGCAACTCCAGCTCGGGGATGAGCTGGCTCAGCACCCGCCAGCAGGCATCTTCATCCAGCACATCGCTGGCGAGCGTGGTCTCCACCCCGACAGTCTTGCGCACCCGCTCGGCCTGGACCGGCTGCTCATCATGTCCCCAGATACGTCCGGTCAGCATCTCCCCCAGCTTGCCGAAGCGGGCGATCAACTCTTCGCGGCTGATGGCCCTGGCATCCTCGCAGGAATAGAGCCCCTGGGACTCCAGCCGCTCTGCGGTCTTGCGGCCGATGCCGGGCAGCTTGCCGAGGGGCAGTTGGCGCACGAACTCATCCACCTCGCCCGGCGTTATCACGAACAGGCCGTCGGGCTTGCGCTGTTCGGAGGCGAGCTTGGCCAGAAACTTGTTCGGTGCCACCCCGGCCGAGGCGGTCAGCCCCAGCTCGCTGACGATGGCGGCGCGGATCTCGGCCGCCATCAGAGTGGCACTGCCGCCGCAATGGGGGCTGTCGGTGACGTCGAGGTAGGCCTCATCGAGGGAGAGCGGCTCCACCAGCTCCGTGTAGCGCAGGAAGATGGCGCGCAGCTGGCGTGAGACCTCCTTGTAGACGGCCATCCGGCCGGGGATGAGTACCAGCGGCGGGCAGAGCTTCATGGCCAGGGCGCTCGGCATGGCGGAGCGTACCCCGAAGCGGCGCGCCACGTAGTTGCAGGTGGAGATGACGCCGCGCCTGTCCGAGGAACCGCCGATGGCCAGCGGCACCTCCCGCAGGGCCGGGTTGTCCCGCATCTCCACCGCGGCGAAGAAGCAGTCCATGTCGATGTGAATGATCTTGCGCATGCCAGAGTCTGTTGAGCTGTCGGCGCCTGCCGCGTGGTTGGGTGCACCCGCCGCTGTCATGACGAGGCGGCAATACTACTGTATGAATAACCAGTCAAGACCCCATGCTACCCCAGCCCTGCTATTTCTGCCAGTCACGGCGGGTGTGGCTTGCACATAGACTCCTAAGGCACCGTCACTATGAGACTCAAGGAGGAGAGAGATGAAGGCAATCTGGCTGGGGCTCTGCCTGCTACCGCTGCTCGGCATGGCCAAGGATCATCCGACCGCCGAATGCAGCTGGCTGTTCAAACGCATCGAGCTGCTGGAGAAAGCCATCAAGAAAGGGGACGAGCTGAATACCAAGGAGGAGCTGGCGCGCTGGAAGGTCGAATTTCGCAAGAAGTCCTGCCAGCAATACGACTACTGAGGCCATAAAAAAGCGAGCCGACCCTTGATTCAACACATGGGTCGGCTCGCTTGCATCAGGCATCCGTGACCAGCGCAGAGTCAGATGATGCGGTTCTCGGTCAGCATCTTGCGACGGGCCTCGGCCTTGGCCATCTTCTTCTTGCGGTTGTCGCAGGGCTCAGGGCAATCACACTCCTTTTCGATCCCGATGGTGCCCAGGCCGCCACAGGAGCCGGAGATGGTCTTCTTCTGGAAGATGTAACCGATGGCCATGGCCACCACCACCGCCAGAAATACCCCGAAGGTAATCAGAAAAATCTGCATGTCATGAGCCCTTACTTTTTCACTAAATAGGGTTTGAAGGCATCCGAGTAGGCTTCCTCGAATCCCTCGTCCGTCTTGGTGATGGTGAAGATCGCGATGCCCCGCTCCTTGGCATAGGCCAGGCTCTTCTCGGGCCCCATCACCATGAACACGGTCGCCAAGCCGTCTGCGGTCATGCAGGAGGGATGGATCACGGTCACCGACACCATACGATGCTGGATAGGCTTGCCCGTCAGCGGATCTATGGTGTGGGAGAAGCGCTTGCCATCCATCTCGTAGTAGTTGCGATACTCACCCGAGGTGGCTACGCCATTGGCCCCCGGCAGGATCACCTCTTGCACCGAGCCGGCGTTGGCGGTCGGCTTCTCGATGGCGACGCGCCAGGGGTGGCCCTTGCCGTTGACGCCACTGATGCGCAGCTCACCGCCGATCTCCACCAGGTAGTTGCGCGACCCCAGGGATTCCAGGTACTCGGCCACCTTGTCCACCCCGAAGCCCTTGGCGATGGCGGAGAGATCCACGTAGAGATCCGGAATGTCCTTCTGCAGGGTGTCGGCATCGGCCGAGGTGATCACGTGCAGGTTGCCCAGCCCCGTCTTCTGACGGGTCTGGCTGATCAGCTCGTCGGACGGCACCCTGGTCGGTTTGGCGTCCGGCCCGAAGCCCCACAGATTGACCAGGGGGCCCACGGTGACGTCCAGCGCCCCGCGGCTCTCGCGGCCAATGTGAATGGCCTCGGTCACCACCCGCGCGGTGTCGCGGGAGACCACCACCGGGGTACTGCCCTTGTGCTGGTTGAAACGCGACAGCTCGGAATCCGGGCGATAGGTGGACATCTGATCGTTGACCCGCTCCAGCAGGACATCGACCTCGGCCTGAAGCTTGGGAGCATCCTTGACGGCGTCATCCGCCACCTTGATGGAGTAGTAGGTTCCCATGGTGCTGCCGGTGATGTGGATCTCCGGCTTGGGCTGGACCGCTTCCTGACCGCACCCCGTCAAGAAAAAGGCTAGCCCGAAGGCTAGCCAGGTCTTTACAACACTGTGCATGGATTAACCACCAAAGTCATCCAGGAGGATATTTTCGTCTTCAACACCGAGGTTTTTCAGCATGTTGATGACGGCAGCGTTCATGACGGGAGGTCCACACATGTAGAACTCGCAATCTTCCGGCGCCTCGTGGTTCTTGAGATAGTTCTCGAACAACACGTTGTGGATGAAGCCGGTGTAGCCATCCCAGTTGTCTTCCGGTTGCGGATCGGACAGGGCGACGTGCCACTGGAAGTTGTCGTTCTCGGCGGCCAGCATATCGAAGTCTTCGACGTAGAACATCTCGCGCTTGGAACGGGCACCGTACCAGAAGCTCATCTTGCGCTTGGTCTTCAGGCGACGCAGCTGATCGAAGATGTGGGAGCGCATCGGCGCCATGCCCGCACCACCGCCGACGAACACCATCTCGGCGTCGGTATCCTTGGCGAAGAACTCGCCGAAGGGACCGGAGATGGTCACCTTGTCACCCGCCTTGAGGTTGAAGATGTAGGAAGACATCTGACCGGGAGGGGCGGTCCAGTTGCTGGGCGGCGGGGTCGCGATCCGCACGTTCAGCATGATGATGCCGAACTCTTCCGGATAGTTGGCCATGGAGTAAGCACGAATGATCGGCTCGTCCACCTTGGACTCCAGTTCGAAGATCTTGAAGCGATCCCAATCCCCGCGATATTCCTCTGGAATATCGAAGTTTTTGTAGTGCACATGATGTGCAGGGGCTTCGATCTGGATATAACCACCAGCGCGGAACGGCACGCTCTCGCCGTCCGGGATCTGCAGCTTGAGTTCCTTGATGAAGGTGGCCTTGTTGTCATTGGAGATGACGGTACAGTCCCACTTCTTCACCCCGAAGATCTCTTCCGGCAGCTCGATGTCCATGTCGCCACGCACAGTGACCTGACAGGCCAGACGCTCGCCGTGACGGGCCTCGCCCTTGCTGATGTGATCGAGCTCGGTCGGCAGAATATCGCCGCCGCCGGCTTTCACCCGCACCTTGCACTGACCACAGGAGCCACCGCCGCCACAGGCGGAGGAGACGAAGATACCGCTGCCGGCCAACACGCCGAGCAGCTTGCCACCCGCCGGGCTGGTGACAGCCTTGGCCGGGTCGCCGTTGATGCTGATTGTCACGTCACCGGCGGTCACCAGCTTGGACTTGGCGAACAGAATGACTGCTACCAGGGCCAGCAGGATCACGGTGAACATGACCACACCCAGAATAATTTCCATCTATATTTCCTTTCCGATTACAGGGAAATACCAGAGAAGGACATGAAGCCCAGCGCCATCAGACCCGCGGTGATGAAGGTGATGCCCAGACCACGCAGGCCTTCCGGAACATCGGAGTACTTCATCTTCTCGCGGATCCCTGCCATCGCCACGATGGCCAGCATCCAACCGGCACCCGAGCCCACGCCATAGACCACAGACTCCACGAAGTTGTAGTCACGCTGCACCATGAAGGAGACGCCACCGAAGATGGCGCAGTTCACGGTGATGAGCGGCAGGAAGATACCCAGGGCGTTGTAGAGCGCAGGGAAATACTTGTCCAGCGCCATCTCCAGGATCTGCACCAGCGCCGCGATCACCCCGATGAAGGTGATGAAGCTCAGGAAGCTCAGATCCAGGCCGGACACCAGGGCGCCATCTTTCAGGACGTAGTTGTAGATCAGGTTGTTGGCCGGCACGGCCACGGTCTGTACCACAATGACGGCGATACCCAGACCCATGGCCGTCTTGACCTTCTTGGACACCGCCAGGAAGGTACACATCCCCAGGAAGAAGGAGAGCGCCAGGTTTTCGATGAAGATCGAACGAATCAACAGACTCAGATAGTGTTCCATACCTTAATCCTTTGCCTCCACCTGCTTGGGATCCTTGGTGCGAACGCCCCAGATGATCAGACCAATGATGAAGAATGCACTCGGCGGCAGCAGCAGCAGGCCGTTAGGCACATACCAGCCACCATTGTTCACCAGCGGCAGCAGCTCGATACCGAACCAGGTGCCGGAGCCCAGGATTTCACGCACGGTGGCCACGACCAGCAGCACGGCGCCGTAACCCAGACCGTTGCCGATACCGTCCAGGAAGGAGGGCAGCGGGGCGCTCTTCATGGCGTAGGCTTCGGCACGACCCATCACGATGCAGTTGGTGATGATCAGGCCCACGAACACCGACAGTTGCTTGGAGATGTCATAGGCATAGGCCTTGAGCACCTGGTCAACCACGATAACCAGCGAGGCAATCACCGCCATCTGGGCGATGATCCGCACGCTGTTCGGGATCTGATTGCGGATCAGGGAGATGAACAGGTTGGAGAAGGCGGTGACCGCGGTAACGGCCAGCGTCATCACGAACGCCGTCTTCATCTGGCTGGTAACGGCCAGCGCGGAACAGACACCCAGCACCTGCAAGGCGATGGGGTTGTTGCCGAGCACAGGCGTCAACAGCAATTTTTTCATTTCGCTCTTGTCAGCCATTGTTGATTTCTCCTGCACGAACCTTGGCCAGGAAAGGACCAAAGCCCTTGGGTCCCATCCAGAAGTCAAACGTGTGCTGTACGCCATTGCCGGTCAGGGTCGCGCCGGACAGGCCATCGATGTCATGCTCGGAACCAGCCGGAGCATGCCCCTTGATCACTCGCAGTGCGGGCTGACCGTCTTGATCGAACAGCTTCTTGCCGACGAACAGTTCACGCCAGGCCGGATTCTCGATCTCGCCGCCCAGACCCGGTGTTTCGCCGTGGTCATAGTAGGTGATGCCCTTGATGGTCTGGCCATCGGCCGCGACCGCCACGAAGGCGTACATGGTGGACCACAGACCCTGGCCGTAGACCGGCAGTATGATGTTGTCGACCTTGCCCTCTGCATCCTTCGCGAAGAACACCGGCACCAGCCTGGAGATCTGGCGCAGGCCAGCCTTGTCGTCGGCCGGGGCCAGACGGATGTTCTTGGCCGGATCCTTCGCCGCCAGCTTGGTGTCGAAGTTGTCGGCATCGCCGTCAACGAACTCACCTGTGGTCAGGTCGACCAGGCGCGCTTCAATCTTGTTGCCATACAGCTGGGCCAGATCACGCTTGGCCACGGAGCTGACATCGACACCGGCAACGGACAGGATGTTGCTTTGCTTGTCCAGCGCCCTGTTTTCCAGCTGAGCCGGGCGCAGCCCCACGGCGGCCACGGAGACCACGATGGAACAGACCAGACACAGACCGGTCACCACGGTGAGGGTGCCGATGGTTGAGTCTTTATTAAACGCCACGTGCGATCCTCCGCTTGATGTTCGCCTGCGCCACGAAATGGTCAAACAAGGGGGCAAACAGGTTAGCAAACAGAATGGCCAACATCATGCCTTCCGGGAACGCGGGGTTCACTACCCGGATCAGCACTACCATGACGCCGATGAGGGCGCCGTACCACCACTTGCCCTTGTTGGTAAAGGCGGCGGAGACCGGATCGGTCGCCATGAAAGCCATACCAAAGGCGAAGCCGCCCAGCACCAGATGCCAGTGCCACGGCATGTTGAACATGGGGTTGGTGTCGGAACCTATGACGTTGAACAGCAGTGAGGTGGCCACCATGCCGATCATCACACCGGCGATGATGCGCCAGGAGGCGATCCGCATGTAGACGATCATGGCCGCACCTATGAGGATCATCAGGGTGGAGACTTCACCGATGGAACCCGGCAGGTTCCCCAGGAAGGCATCCATCCAGCTGATGGCGTCGCCGGTGGCACCGTTGATCAGCGCCATCTGGCCGCCCTGGGCCCACTGGCTCAGCGCGGTCGCGCCTGAATAGCCGTCAACGGCCACCCAGACGGCATCGCCGGAGATCTGACCGGGGTAGGCGAAGAACAGGAACGCACGACCCGCCAGGGCCGGGTTCAGGAAGTTCTTGCCGGTACCACCGAACACTTCCTTGGCCAGCACCACACCGAAGGTGATGCCGAGCGCGGCTTGCCACAGGGGCAGCTCGGGCGGCACTATCAGGGCGAACAGGATGGAGGTCACGAAGAAGCCTTCGTTGATCTCGTGCTTGCGCACCATGGCGAACAGCACTTCCCAGAAGCCACCGACCAGGAACACGGTCAGGTAGATGGGCAGGAAGTGGGCCGCACCGATCAGCATCTTGCTGCCGATGCCGGCCACGGCCGGATCCAGCGAGGCACCCAGCAGGGTCGCGATGGTGTATTGCCAGGTATCGGCACCGGCCGCGCTGCCCAGATGGGCAATGGCGGCGATGGACTGGTTGCCGACGTTGAACATGCCCCAGAACATGGCCGGGAACACGGCCAGCCACACCATGATCATCATGCGTTTCAGATCGATCGCATCACGGACGTGGGCAGCATTGCGGGTCACGGACCCGGGGGTATAAAACAGGGTATACGCCGCCTCGAACAGGGCATAGTACTTGGCGTACTTGCCACCCGGCTCGAAGTGATGTTCCAAATTTTCAAGAAGTTGCTTGAAACTCATCGCTTAACCTTCCAGTTCTATCTTGGCCAGGCACTCACGCAAGACTGGGCCGTACTCTGTCTTGCCGGGGCAGACGAAGGTACAGAGCGCCAGATCTTCCTCATCCAGCTCCAGGCAGCCGAGCGACTGTGCGCTGTCGGTGTCGCCGGAGACCAGATCCCGCAGCAGCAGGGTCGGCAGGATGTCGAGCGGCATCACGCGCTCATAGTTGCCGATAGGCACCATGGAGCGATCACTACCGTTGGTGGTGGTAGTGAAGTTGATGAGTTTGCCCTTCATCAGATGAGAGAGGGTGGTACGGGTGATGGAGAACTTGTCGGCGCTGGGATTGACCCAACCCAGGAACTCTTTCTCACGGCCTTCGCCCAGCACGCTCACCTGATTGTGGTAACGACCCAGGTAGTCATGGACCCCTTCGGCCTTGGCACCACTCAGGATGGAACCGGAGATGACACGGTTTTCATCCGCGCGCAGCTCGTTGTTGGTCAGCTGGCTGATGCAGGCGCCCATGCGGGTGCGCAGCAGGCGTGGCTTGACCACGTTCGGACCGGCCAGGGCGATCACCTTCTCGGTGAAGATCTGACCCGTGGTGAACAGCTTGCCGTAGGCGATCACATCCTGATAGTTGATGTGCCACTGCACCTTCTTGCTGCCAACCGGATCCAGGAAGTGGATATGGGTGCCAGGCAGACCGGCGGGATGCGGGCCGACAAACACGGCTTCCTTGACTTGCGCCAGGTTGGAGTGCGGCAGACTGCCTTCACCCTTGCAGACGTGGACGCTGCCATCGGTCAGGCGGCTCAGCACGGCCAGGCCATCGAGGAAGGCCTGGGCCTGTTCCTTGATGATGAGCTCGGCATTGGCAGCCAGCGGGTTGGTGTCCATGGCGGTGACGAAGATGGCACGTGGGGCAGAGCCCACGGCCGGCACCTTGCTGAATGGACGGGTACGCAATGCGGTCCACTGACCTGATGCGACCAGGATCTCCTGCACCTTGCTGCGCTCGAGCTGTGCCAGCTCGGCAGACGCAAAGTGTTCAAAGGTTACCTGCTCGTCGGAGCCATCGATGTCGATGACAACAGATTGCAGAACACGCTTGGCACCACGGTTGATCTCAGAAACCACACCGGTGGCAGGGGCCGTGAATTTAACGCCGGGATTCTTCTTATCTTCGAAGAGCTCCTGACCTTTAATGACGCGATCACCTACTTTGACGAACATAGTAGGACGCATCCCCACGAACTCTTCGCCGAGTGTAGCAACACGGGTGATGGCCGGGCCATCGTAGATTACTTGCTCCGGAGCACCCAGCACGGGGATGTCCAGTCCTCTTTTAATTGTAATCATACTCACTTGCACTACCGTTAAGGGAAGACAGGTTGGCGCCGGGAACAGATCCCGACGAGTTGTTGAATGAGCCCGTCAAGGTCGCGACAAATTGTCGGGAAAACAAACAAATCAGCAACATACAGGTTCATTCAAAAGCGCTTGAGTTTACCACCTTCGGCAAGTTCGTCGCCACGCAAAATGGGGAAAACCCCCGCGCTATCACAAAATTAACCTCTAATGAATATTTGTGGTCCGTCGTTGTAACCCGTGGTTTTAAAGGATTTTTCGCTCAAATACCCCAATAGGGGTACTTTGAGGGAGAGGAAACCATTGATTAGAAAAAATAATCCTCATCCAGGCCCGCTCTCTCCAACTTCCAGGCATCTGGGAATTGGAAATGTAGGTAATTTGTTAACTGGTCGAGGATTAAGTAATTAAAAGGTAAAGGAGCTCAGGCGAAGGGGGATTTGCTGACACAGCTCGGCGTCTTGGGGGCCTGTTCCCGTTGCTGCCATTCAGCGTCGGTATAGGTATGCAGCGCCAATGCATGGATAGCCCCAGCCAATTCTTCGGCCAGCACTCCATTGACCTGACGATGACGCCCCAGCAGGCGCTGACCCTCGAATGCCTGACTCACCACTATCACCTTGAAGTGGCTCTCGGAGCCCGGCTCCACCCTGTGCATGTAGCTCTCGTTGATCACCTCAAGGTGACTGGGGGACAAGGCGGCGGCCAGCTTGGCCTCGATCTGTTGTTGCATGCTCACGGTAAAAACTCCCTCGATGGATATGTGGCCATTGTAGCCAGGGTTGCGCGCCGGATACATCAACCCCGTGGGAAATTGGGCGGTGTTCAGAGGTGCACCAGGCTGGTGAAATTCTTTGCCGCCGCTAGAATAGCGCCACTTTATCTGTCCGCCAGGCAACACCCGGTGGGCACCTCTCTTCGCAACAGGTTGGACTCTCTCTTATGCAAACCCTGCTCGACACGGCCCATTGTCGCCTGACCCTCTATCGTTACCCGCGGCAGAGCCAGGATCCCCTGCAGGCCTGGGATGCGGCGGACGAGTACCTGATCAACGAGCTCGCAGAGGCGCCGCTCGAGCAGGACGGCCCCGTCATCATCATGAACGATGGCTTCGGCGCCCTGGCCGCCTACCTGCACGCTCATGCGCCCATCTGTGTGAGCGACTCCTATATCAGCGAGCGAGCCATCCTGGCCAATCTGATCGAGAACGAGCTGGATCCCGCACAGGTCTCCCTGCAGGATGCGCTGGCGCCATTGCCCGCAGCCCCCGCGCTGGTGGTGATCAAGGTCTCCAAATACCAGGCGTTGCTGGAACAACAGCTGCTGGCGCTGCGCCAGGTGGTGACACCGGCGACCCGCATCCTGGCCGCCGGTAAGGCAAAAGATATCCATAGCTCGACCCTCAAGCTGTTCGAGAAATACCTGGGAGCGACCAGAACCTCGCTCGCCTGGAAGAAGGCGCGCCTCATTTATTGCATCATTGACGACGCGGCCGAGCGCCCGGCGCCGGACAACCCCTTCCCGACGGTCTGGCCGCTGGAGGGCACCGACATGCTCATCCACAACCACGCCAACGTCTTCTCCCGCACCAGCCTGGATATCGGCGCCCGCTTTATGCTGGATAATTTACCGATCCATAGCGCGCGCAAGGTGATAGACCTCGGCTGTGGCAACGGCGTGCTGGGGCTGGCACTGCTGGCACGGGACAGCGAGGTGGAGGTGACCTTCATCGATGAATCCTATATGGCGGTCGCCTCGGCGCAGCTGAACGTCGAGCACAATCTGCCGGATGCCCTGCCCCGCGCCCACTTCATGGTCAACAACTGTCTCGACGACGTGGCGGTGGGGACGGCGGACCGGATCCTCTGCAACCCCCCCTTCCATCAGTTGCAGGCGATCACGGATCACATCGCCTGGCAGATGTTCACCGATGCGCACAGGGTGTTGCCTCAGGGGGGGGAACTCTGGATAGTAGGCAACCGCCATCTGGACTATCACAACAAACTCAAGCGCTTGTTTGCCAACGCACAAGTGGTTGCGTCGAACAGCAAATTCGTTATTTTGAAAGCCATCAAACGCTAAAGATAAAGCTAAAGGAAACCCACGATGAAAAAGTCACTCTTGCTGCTGGCCGCCCTGATGCTGGGTGGTTGTGCCACTCACTGGCCGGAGACCGCCATGCTCAATCCGCAGGTCATCCCCTCCAACCAGCAGTACTACTCCGGCAACAGGATCACCATGGAAGGGGTGGACAAGCGTGAAGCCGCCTATGTCTTCTCCATCAAGAAGAAAGAGAAGGCCGCCGTGCTGGTCAACAGTGAGCAGCCCCTCAACAACCTGCTGGCCGAGAAGCTGGCAGAAGGCCTGCGCAGCCAGGGGCTGGAAGTAGGCAACAGCGGCACCACCAACCTGACCCTGGCCATCTCCACCGCCGCCGTCAACGTGGAGGAGAAAACCTTCACCTACGTCACCAAGTCCAGGGTCAGCCTGCAGGTGATCGCCGACTTCCAGGGCAACAAGCTGACCAAGCAGTTCAACATGTCGTCCAGCAAGGAAGAACCGGGGGAGCCGAGCATGGCCGATCTGGAATCCACCCTGAACCAGCAGCTTGGCAGTCTATTGCAGCAGATCATGGCAGACGAGGCGCTGCGCGGTTATCTCAAGGGCCAGCCAACGAGCTGAGCGAGGACAGATAGATGAAGAAACTCTGGTTACTGGCCATGCTGATCGCCCCGCTGGCGTTCGCTGGCCCCAAGGTCAGGATGGAGACCAACCACGGCAACATCGTGATCGAGCTGGCCCCCAAACAGGCGCCGCAGACGGTGAAGAACTTCCTGCGTTACGTGGCGGATGGCAGCTATGACGGCAGTCTGTTCCACCGCGTGATCCAGAACTTCGTGGTGCAAGGGGGCGGATACAATCAACAATTCCAGCCACTGCCGACCTTCGAACCCGTGGTGAACGAGTCCAGGGGCGGCCTGCCCAACAAACGTGGCAGCATCGCCATGGCGCGCACCCAGGCGGTAGACAGCGCCACCCGCCAGTTCTACTTCAACCTGGTGGATAACGACAATCTCAACGCCAATGCCGGCGCCGGTTACACCGTATTCGGCCAGGTGGTGCAGGGCATGGAGGTGCTGGACAAGCTGGCGCAGGTACAGACGGGCTACAGCTCCATCCTGCGTGCCAACGACGTGCCGACCAGCCCCATCATCCTGAAAAAAGTGGTGTTGCTGGCAGACAAATAACGGGGTTCGGATCACATTCCGCCGCATCCCTGCCAAGATCGCCGGCGCCCCTTTCTATACTCTGGCCTTGCCCCATTTCCGGGGCATGACCCAGAGGAGAAAGAAGGAGGCTCCGGTGATCTATCGCGACTACATAGCCCAACACGCCATCCCGCTGGCCCGGGCGGTTCGCCACTTTCTGGCGCGGGAAATGCCCTATCGACAGCTGGAAGATATGAGCTGGCAGCTCCTCTCCCACTGGCAAACTCTGCCTCACATCCCCGACAAGCAACCGGCCAGCACACAGGAGGCCGTCTTCTGGCACCTGCTGCACAGCCTGCATCAGTGGGACGAACAACAGCTCATCACCCATGCCTGGCTGCGCTTGCAGCTGATGGCCTGCGCCAGCTTCCTCACGGCGGAAGGCCCCTGCCCGCCTCATTGCATCGGCTCACGCCCCTGAAATCCTGATGGCCGTACTCGGCTTGCCTTGGCTATCCCCCGCGAACCTGACAAAATGACCCCCTTTTCCCAGAGGAGTCAGGCATTTGAACACTCTCCGCCCGCCAAGCCGCCTTACCAGTTGGCGAGATGCCCTCGCCGTCTATCTGGAGGGGCGAGTGCTCACCCTGTTTGCCATGGGCTTCTCCTCCGGCCTGCCGCTGCTGCTGGTGTTTGGCACCCTCTCCTTCTGGCTTCGTGAGGCCGATGTCAGCCTGACCGACATCGGCTACATGAGCTGGGTGGCGCTGGCCTACGGCTTTAAATGGGTGTGGTCGCCGCTGGTCGACCGGCTGCCGCTGCCGCTGCTCTCCCGCCTGCTGGGGCGCCGCCGCAGCTGGATGCTGCTCTCCCAACTGCTGGTCGCCCTCTCCCTGGTGGGCATGGCCTACTGCGATCCCAAGACCCAGCTCGCCCAGCTCGCCCTGTTCGCCCTGCTGGTGGCCTTCTTCTCCGCCACCCAGGACATCGTCATCGATGCCTACCGCATCGAGTCGGCACCGGAGCGGCTGCAGGCGGCCATGGCGGCCTCCTACATGACGGGTTACCGGCTCGCCATGATCATGGCGGGGGCGGGCGCGCTGGCGCTGGCGGCCTGGCTTGGCAGCAACAGCGGTTATAACTACCGCGGCTGGCAGCTCACCTACCTGCTGATGGCGGGACTCATGTCCCTCGGCGTCATCACCACACTGCTCAGCCACGAGCCGGATATCGACCTCCATCGCCAGAACGAGCAGCAAATGGAGCGCAAGGCGCTGCTGCTCGAGCGGGGCTGCCCCAAGACCCTGGCCGGGCTGGGCGCCTGGACCTATGAGGCGATCTGGTGTCCCTTTGCCGATTTCTTCCGCCGCCATGGCGGCTCCGCCCTGCTGATCCTCGGGCTCATCGCCTGCTATCGCATCTCGGATGTGGTGATGGGGGTGATGTCCAACAGCTTCTATGTGGACTTGCAGTTCAGCAAGACGGAAGTGGCCACCATCACCAAGGTGTATGGCGTCATCATGACGCTGGTGGGGGCGGCCCTGGGGGGGGTATTGGTAATGCGCTTCGGTACCCTGCGCATCCTGTTTCTCGGCGCCGTGCTCACCGCCAGCACCAATCTGCTGTTCGCCCTGCTCAACCAGGTTGGCCACGATCTGGAGCTGCTGACCCTGATCATCTCGCTGGACAACCTCAGCGCGGGGATCGCCACGGCGGCCTTCGTGACCTATCTGTCGAGCCTGACCAACGTCGCCTTCTCGGCCACTCAGTACGCGCTGTTCAGCTCCATCATGCTGCTGCTGCCCAAATTGCTTGCGGGTTTTTCCGGCCACTTCGTCGAGCAGTTTGGCTACAGCAGCTTCTTCATTGGCACCAGCCTGCTCGGCATTCCGGTGATGGTGCTGATCATCATGGTTTCCAAACGGCACAATCATTTGTTACCACAACCGAACAAATAGCAAGCGTTTGCGCGATTTGAGGGGTGATTAGATTCACAAATCCTGACAAAGTTCCCTGGCTCTTGTTTATCCGTTGAAATTAATTGGCTAGAATCCCTCCCGCTCCTTGTGGGCAGGCTACGGAAAACCTCAACTAAACACACAAGAGACCAATAAAATGGCCAAATTTACCAAGACTCTGATCGCTGCCGGTCTGCTGGCTGCATCCGCCACCCCGGCCTTCGCTGCCGACTACAGCGGCGACATCCACAAGAACGACTACAAGTGGTTCCAGTTCAACGTCATGCACACCATCGATCAGATGCCCTACAGCGAGTCTGAAGGTGGTTACAACGATACCTACTTCGAAATGGAGTTTGGTGGCCGCTCTGGTATCTTCGATCTGTACGGTTACGTCGACGTCTTCGACATCTTCCAGAACAACAGCGACGACAAGCACAACCAGGACAACCTGTTCATCAAGTTTGCACCGCGTATCTCCATCGACGGCATGACCGGCAAAGATCTCTCCTTCGGCCCGGTGCAAGAGCTGTACATCGCCAACCTGATCAACGTGGGTGGTCCGGATGGTCTGTTTGAAGCCATGACCGGTCTGGGTGCCGACGTACAGGTGCCTTGGTTCGGCAAGGTTGGCATGAACCTGTATGCCCGTCACGTCAACGAAGGCAGCGGCGAGCAGGGCTGGAACGGCTATCAGTTCTCCATGAACTGGTTCAAGCCTTTCTACACCTTCTCCAACGGCAGCTTCATCGCGTATCAGGGTTACCTGGATCACCTGTTTGATGCCAAGGACACCTCCACCGACGGTACCGCCATGTTCAACGGCCTGTACTGGCACTCCGACCGCTACGCCGTCGGTTACGGCCTGAAGTACTTCAACGACATCTATGGCATCCAGAACGGCTCCTACGGCCTGAAGACCACTGGTTTCGGTCACTACTTCTCCGTTACCTACAAGTTCTAATCGAACGGGTATCGCGGACACAAAAAACCGGAGCAGCTGCTCCGGTTTTTTTATGGCTCGACCATCGACGGTCTTGCCATCGAACGTCTTGCCATTGAACAAGGGGGAGGGCCGAACCCTCCCCGCCAGCGATCAATCACGGAAATTCTGGAACTGCATCGGCTGACCCAGCTCGGCCCCGCGCACCAGCGCCATGGCCTCCTGCAGATCGTCACGCTTCTTGCCGGTAACACGCACCTCATCGCCCTGGATGGCGACCTGCACCTTGATCTTGGAGTCCTTGATCAGCTTCACCAACTTCTTGGCGATCTCCTTCTCGATCCCCTGCTTGAACTTGACGTTCAGGTGGAAGCGTTTGCCGGAGTGAACGCTGTCACCCACGTCGATGGAATTGCCTTCGATGTTGCGCTTGAGCAGGGCTCCGCGCAGGATCTCGACCATCTGCTTGAGCTGGAAATCGGCATCGGCCTCCAGTTTGACTTCTTCTTTGTTCAATTCGAAGCTGGCTTCAACACCACGAAAATCGAAACGGGTCGCCAGTTCACGATTGGCGTTATCGACGGCGTTCAACACCTCGTTCATTTTGACTTCAGAGACAATATCGAATGACGGCATGTCAGGGCTCCTCAAGTTGCGCTTATAGGGGGGAAAATCTACCAGAAAACCGGCAAATTTGCTGATTTCGATGGGGTTGCTCTGCTAGAATCCCCTGCGCACAGGAATGGCGAGACCCGATAGTGTCCGCCAAGCGACATCTCACTTATCCCAGGTAGCCGGTTGATCGGATTGCGACCACTACCCTGATCGAGTCTCTCCATGCCAAGCGGATCACGCGACAACAACCTTGAAAAAAGCCGACACCCCTCTTCTCCTCAATGGACATTACTGGGCTGCGGTGCCTTGGGTGGCGTGTTCGCTTCCCTGCTGACCCTGAGCGATCAACCGACCCGCGTTCTGCTGCGCGATCGGCACCGCGCCACCCTGCATCCCGGCATCGACTTCACCTCCCTCGAGGGTCATACCCAGTTGCTCGCCATCGAACGGGGCTTCGTCAGTCAACCCGGCAAGATCAAGCGACTACTGGTAATGACCAAGGCCAATCAGGTCGTCCCCGCCCTGGCGCCGCTGGTGGGCAAGCTGACAACAGACACCCCCATAGTGCTGCTGCACAATGGCATGGGCATCGCCGAGCAGGTGGCACAGCTGTTCCCCCATAACCCGGTGATCGCTGGCGTCACCAGCCACGGCGCCATGCAGAACGGTCACTTCGTGTTTCGCCATACCGGCAAGGGCGAGACCTGGCTAGGCCCGGTCAACGAGGCAGCCAAGGCCCACGCCGGCCTGGTGGACGAGCTCGCAACTGCTCTCGGTCAGGCCGGCTGGGATGAGCAGATCCTGACCCGTCAATGGCAGAAGCTCGCCATCAATTGCGCCATCAATCCGCTGACGGCACTCTATAAACTCAAGAATGGCGACTTGGCCGGCCCGCGCTTCGCCGATGTCCTGCAGCAAGTCTGTGTGGAAGTCGCAGATGTGATGCAAGCCGAGGGCCAGCCCACCAGCAGCGATGAGCTGCTGCGCCGGGTGATGATGGTGGTGGAGCTCACCGCCGACAATTACTCTTCCATGTATCAGGACATGGATCTGGGCCGAGAGACCGAGATCGAGGCCATCACCGGTTTCCTGCTGGCGCGCGCCGCCGGACACGGCATCGCGGTGCCGGTCAATCAGGGGCTCTATCAGGCCATCAGAGAGAAGAGTTGAATCCAAGGATGTAAGCGAGGATGGGGTCATCGCCACCGTTTGACCCATCCGACCAAATGGCCCCATCACGGTGCCTGTCAATCAGGGCCTGTATCGGGATCCAGATATAAGAGAGGCGCCGAGCCCGGACAAGGGCTAGCCCGTACAGCGAGGAGTGCACAATGAGCGTTTTGGTATTGGTTGCCCCGGGCTCGGAAGAGATCGAGACCGTCGCCATCGTCGACACCTTGGTACGGGCTTCCATCGAAGTGGTGCTCGCCTCCTGCTGCCCGGCGGGACAGCGCCAGATCCGCGCCTCCCGCGGAGTGCAGCTGGTGGCCGACTGCCACATCGACGAGCTGACCAGCCGTGACTTCGAGGCCATCGTCGTGCCGGGCGGCCTGCCCGGCAGCGAGGTGATCCGCGATACCCCCCTCGCCATCGACCTGCTCAAGGAGCAGGCTCTGCTTGGCCGCTGGCGCGCCGCCCTCTGCGCCGCCCCCGTGGTGGTGCTGCAGCACCATCATCTGCTGGGAGATGCGCGGGTCACCTGCCACCCGGGCTTTCAGTCCAAGCTCCCTCCCGCTCAACTCAGCACAGAGCGGGTGGTGAGGGACGAGGCCCATCGGCTTATCACCAGTCAGGGCCCCGGCAGCGCCATCGAGTTCGCCCTCGAAATCGTGCGGGCATTGCGAGGTGATGATATTGCCCATGCTGTGGCTGGCCCCATGGTGATGCCATAAAAGCGAAGATTCTGGATGCAACAGACTAGTTGACTGGTTCTATATCTGTTTTGGGCTGCTTGGCGCGGTAGGCATCCATGATGGGGGCCCAATCCATGCCGAGCGGCACAGGATATTGCTTGAATAGCTCGCCATATTTTTTGTCGAAATCATCCATGCCATATTGGCGAGCTACCGGGACTTTTTTATCATACCAGTCGTCGGTCACCTCTTCGGCAATACCGCGAACAAGCAACTGATCAGGTCGGATCTTGAATCCTTGCAACAGCACTTCAAAATAACCACCTGGTGCTAATCCAAAGTAGAGCCAATGACGACGCTCAACCTTGCCATCGACCATGAACTGTTGCCCTATCCGTTGTTCCAAGTCAGCGGGCAAATCGACTTTGATACGATAGCGCTTACGATCATGAAACGAGACCATCTCAACCACAGCTTTATCAGGCACAGATACCCCATCGGTAGGGAGACCACCTCCACCAGCCCAGTAATAACGCTGTCCCTTAATGCGATCAGCTAACAGACCGCCGCCCCCACCCCCAGCTAAACGATCAGCGTACACTTGCTTTCCACCACGATAAAACTCTGTCTTGGTATTTTTAGTACTGTCGATATTACTACCCGTGCCATAAACCCAATAGATGGGCTCTACCGCAGAAACTGCCAGCGACCAAAAAAGGCTGCCCAAGATCAATAATCGTTTTAACATCATGACTTCTTGTTCCCTATCAGTTCCCGTCTCTCCTTACTGATGGTTGGCTCGTACCTATTGGTGTTAGCCGGGTTGGCAATACCTTGATTACTGGCACTATGATGCAAATAGTCACGGCGCAAGGCACGGTATATATTCGCTGATAATTTATGGGCCAAGTTATCTGCTAGCGCTTGTTTAATGGCGGATAGTGCCCAAAGCCGATCCAGAGCTTTCAAGTCAACCTCTGGCCTTTTGATTGAGAGCGGTTCAAGTTGCAATACCCGATCTTCAGGTTTCCACTCTTTAAACGGCACCCCCACTGCACGCCCTGCCTCTACCATCATATGCAGCGGGATACGAGAATATTCCCCCTCCACCACCCGATTCATCAACACTTCTACATAGACAGATTTCTTGCCGAGACCAGAGCTATTCTTCCCCTCAGGACGTCTAAAAGAGTAAGGCTTCAAGCTGATAGCCCCAACCGACGGGACTACGCCACGGGGCAAATTGGGATTAATGCGCTCTACCCACCCCATGGCTCGCTTTTCTTCGGCATAGGCCTTTGCTTGCAAATAAGCACGGCTCGCATTTTCCGGTATATCGGCGCTTTCGACACTCATAAAACGCTCCAGTTCGATGCATTCCGTCAGTGCAGGATCGCTATTGGGATTACCCAGGCTCCAGCGGCTGTAATAACCGCCCCCTATATCAGAGTGAGCCCCAGGTAGTGCCAGTTCAGTAAAATGAGCCGGTATACCGTTCTCAGCCCTACCTTCAATGATACGTGACAGTGGAAAGTGTTTACGTACTTCATCCTGCGCGGTCAGATGTACTACTCGTTGTGCGCAATCAGATTTAAGATTGACGTTGACACGGGAGTTGTAGGAGGAGACCACGGTATCGAACAGACCGACAAAGGTAAAGCGTACATCATCCCGACTAGCCCAATCAAAACCAGCCTTCAGTCGAATATCCGGATTATTGGCCATCGCCTTGGCCAAAGGGTGAGTGGCCTTCTGGTCGATCGTATTAACAAAATGGCGGGCAGCGGCAGCGCCACGGCTAAAACCAAACACATCAAACTCAATACGACCGATACTGTCGATCTCAGGCAATACCCGCCCCAGATCAAGCTGGATACTTTCAATAATCTTAAGTTCGCAAGCTAACGTCACTTTGCCAATAATGGAAGTATCTTCCCCACCAACGTCGAGATCCAATCCCTGAGTCAGGGTATCGTCCGAACGATATTCAAGGCCATTGTCTCCTGCTATTGGATCTCGAGTCCCAATACCACTGATATAACTGTGGGCCACCAGAGTACCTGCTGTGATGTCATATTGCTCAAATAACTTACCCACATTGGTCACATCATTGGCCGAACTTCCTTCGACCGGGCTTTGGCCCATCTGGCAAGCACGCAGTTCCTTCTCCCGCTGGTGCGGATCGGAGCAGGTCTCGAGCAACCACTGCTCTACCTTTTGCAACCCGGCCTGAGCATTACGGGTATTGTTACCGGTACCATCGAAGAAAACTCCAATCCGTAATACATTGATTTGATAGCCCTTAACCTCGATCACATAGGAATGTTTGGTGATAAAGCGCGGCGGTTGTGCCTGTCCGGCTTTATGTCCTTCCGGTAGTGGTTGCTCGGGGTAGGTAAGGCAGAGGTCGCCGGAGGTGACCTTGATATGCTCGCGCTTGATATCGCAGTGCCCCGGCAACTTGTCGGTATAGGCAGGAACCTCACTGATGTCCCCTTCTTTGAGCGTCTCACGGGATTGCGCCGCTTTGAGCCAGGATGGGGTCTCCAGCTTGACGGTTACCGAGCCGACCGCAAAGCCCTCAACCAGGGTCGGGCCGTCTTTCAAGGTCACTGTCTTGCTCTTGCCAGCCTCATCCGTCAGCGTTGCCTTTAGGCCTTTAAACGATCGATTATGTTCATCGCGAACGTCTACTTCTATCCAGCAGTTATAGCGTTCGCAGGGTATGCAGTGGGGATCGGAAAACATCAGCGGGCTCCCGTCAGGTCGTTATGTTTGTTCAACCAGTTTTCAATCTGCGCCAGCTCATCTTCCGTCAATACCAAGGGTACCTGGATGCTATCCAGCGGCAGTCCCACCTGTAGAGTGAGAGCCCCGGCCACGACACCATCACGAATGTCATCTTGCAATCCTGCCTGATTGGCCCGTTTAAGCAGGGGAAGAATCACATCTTCAGGGTTCGGATGACGCTCCATCATAGCCGTCATGGCCTGCCATAACCGCCGCCGCAAGATATAGGCATGTCGACTCTCGTCGTAGAGCGCAGTCAGGTGATGAGGTCGGATGTGAAACCAGGGGGTCTGTCTCGGTGGATGAAACTCGGCCCCCTGTGTGCGGGAAAACCCATCGTTATTGGCCCACAATCCGGCACAAGGACCCAAAACGGCATCGAGCTCGTCAAGCGTCATGGTCGTGAGCATCGGCAAGAAAATACGATGGTCAGAGAAACGAAACCAGACAGCCTCTCCTTCGTGGATAACCTCTATCAAGCTTCGCCAGTGGCGGCGAACCTCCTCGGCTGGCTGATCACTGATCAGATAAAAACCGCTCAGAGTTGGGTACAAGGTCACAAATTCGGCAGAGGGCTCTTGCAACAACCAGGGGCCTAGTGCGGATTGTTCAGCAAAAGGGGTTCCAGCAAACAGGGGGCAGGCTTCTCCGCTCCCCAGTTCGTAGAAGCGTTGTATCAATGTGCTGTCCGCACCGCCATCTACGATGACAAACAAGGTTCCCTGGTGCTTGGCCCGCCATTCATAAAAGTCCATGATTAACCTTCCTCGGCGAAAGGACAGGGCTTAACCAGTGGAGCCATGGACGCCATGCTCTTGAAAATGGCCGGGGCGGGCAAGGTTGCTGGCGGCGGCGCCACCACTTCAACCACGCCGGGCTGGATCGGCATCTGGCCACCCCAGCCAGAACCAGAACCCGGGCTGCCGCCGGAGTTCATCTTGATGGAACCGCCCGAAAGGGTGACACCGCTCGGGTCTAGCTTGACGAAGCTGCCGCCCACTTTCAGGGTCAACTCGGCTCCCGCCTCCATCACTATCTTCATGCCCGCCTTGTGGTGCACTTCACTGGCCGCTTCCACCAGCAGGGACTGCCCCAGCTTTTGGTGCAGACTGGCATCCACGGTCAGCGAATAATCGCCCTTGATCTGGTCCCGCTTCTCGCCGTTCACGGTGAGGTGGTCATTGGCCTTGATGCGGGTCACCCGCTCATTGTCGATGTCCCTGTGCTCGTCATGCTTGATGTGCCAGGCTGCATCATTCTCGATGAGTACGTTCAGGTCTTTCTGACCGTGGATATAGATCTCTTCCTGGCCCGCCTGGTCTTCGAAGCGCAACTCGTTGAAACCTTCCCCCTGATGGGTCTCGGTGCGCAGCACGGTGCGGGTCTTGTTGGCCGGCAACTCGTAGGGAGGTCTGTTGGTGACGTGGAAGGTGCGCCCGGTCACGATGGGCTGGTCCGGGTCCCCTTCCAAAAAGCTCACGATGACCTCATGACCAATGCGCGGGATGGCCAGCATGCCGTACTGGCCCCCCGCCCAGCCCTGGCTCACCCGCACCCAGCAGGAGCTCTGGTCGTTGGAGCTGCCATATCTGTCCCAGGGGAACTGCAGCTTCACCCGGCCGTGCTCGTCGCAGTAAATCTCCTCCCCCTCCGGCCCCACCACGGTGGCGATTTGCGGCCCGTCCACCATCGGTTTGTGGGGCGCTTCCGGGCTGCCGATGCGGGCGCGCCAGCTGGTGCTCGCCTTCACCACCGCAAATTCGTTGTGGTAGACGGTCGGGCCGCTGCCGCCCTCTTCCTCCAGCGCCTGGGGCTGTAATCCGGTGTGGCTGATGCGCACCACTTGCCAGTCGGTGTTCAAGCCGCCGTTCGGGTGCTCGGTGAGGGCAAAGGTCTGGCCCGGCAGCAGGGCCGCGCAGTTGGACTTAGCCAAGCCGGTCACCGCATCGTTGCGCAGCGCATCGAGTCGATGTTGGGCAAACGCCTTGCCGCTGCCATCCTGCTTGTAGCGGCCCGGGTAGTCGAAGTGCTGGTAGGTATCGCGCTGGTGCTCAAGCTCGGCCCCCAACTTCTTGTGAGACAGGCCATAGGCCGGGGTCTTGAAGCTGTAGTCCTTGAGCTCCACATCGCTCGGGCGCACCGCCTCCCGGTAGTGGAACTGGCGCACGTAGGGCCCTTGCTCCAGCGAGCGGT